>JAZNEX010000071.1:0-13455 GCA_045588855.1 Acutalibacteraceae bacterium | reverse complement strand
GCCTCCTGACACTTTTCACAATGACACTCTCCACCGTATTCATTAGAGATATGCCACATCTTAAGTGCAGGATGATCCTTGTATCTTTCTGCAAGAATGCGGTTTATGTTGCGGACCTTTTCACGGTATACGGGCGATGTCAGACAATGATTGTGACGGACGCCGTATTCGTTTCTGATACCCGTCTCCTCTACACGCAAAACCTCGGGATACTTCTGCGACAACCATGCAGGTCTCGCACCCGACGGAGTTGCAAGTATTACGGAAATGCCGTTTTCGTGCATTTTGTCCATCATTGTGTCAAGCCAACCGAAATTATATACACCTTCCTCGGGTTCTATCATCGACCATGAAAAGATGCCGACCGTTGCGCTGTTGATATTCGCAAGCTTCATCAGACGCATATCCTCATCCCATATTTCGGGCGTTCTTATCCATTGTTCCGGGTTATAATCTCCACCGTGGATTATATAATCAAAATACTTTTTTGCCATTGCTTTCTCCTTTTTTGGATTTAAATGACCCGAACTGTATTCTGTCCGGGTCATTCACTCTGCCACAAAGCTCAGTAAACACTTCGTGTGTTACAGTTTAAATTTGTTTTATTTTTTAACTTCAAAACCTTTAAGGGTTCAGGCTTTTTACGAGTTCATTTAAAGTTGAAACGGTTGTTGACCCCGCTGAAGCTCCGGCTGAAAGCAGTTCTTCATAATGTCTGTGATAGGAGCCAAAGACCTTATCTGCGCCATCCATATCCCAAATAACATCAGTAATAAAGTGTGCGAAGTCGTTATCCGGCAGAATATATCCGATTGCATCGTTACAAAGTCCCATAACAAGAACTGTTTTACCTTCGGGAATGAGTTTTGCGGTTGCTTCATAAGTCCATTCTGTACCTGAATATGATTCTTCCGCCGAAACAAAATTACCGTATATAAGTTGAGGTACAATTTCACCGGGAACAGTAAGCAAAACAATATCTTTTCCGATTTCTATGTATCCGGCTTCCGTAATAACGGAATAACCTGTTTTACTTGAAGAATCCTTTACGGTTGTTGTGCCGATAAAGCCTTCGGTAGCACCGTAAGCGAAAAGACCTGTTTCAAGGCTGACAACATACTCAGTCATTCTGACATTGAGTATGGGTTCAATTTCTTTTAAATTATCTTGGGCTTCCAGAATAAGTCTTGCGTATTCATAGCCGTAGAGGATGGCTGTCTTATAATCTTCTGCAGTAGGATTGACAGCGACTTTTTCATCAACCTCACCAATGGTTGATGCCGGAACATCTGCCCATTTGTTAACAGAAACAGGTGCTTGTGCACCCTGAATAAACATAAAATTCATACCGGCACCGTTGATTTTTTCTTCCATAAAAGCAGGGAAATCTGCAGAAAGCAGCTTCGTGGATTCATCAACAATAGTCGGGTGAGCACCTATATTTGCAATGATTGTTGCTGCAGAAGCCTTGTTGTCCGGAATGAACTTAAAGCAAGCAAACAAATGCTGATAGCCTTCAGTATAATATCTTTTGTTAACGAGATAGGGATATTCATCATCGGCATACAATCCGTGCTCGTCATCCTTGCCCATACCTGCTGTTTCGAAATAATAGAGCGAACCGGTTTCGATATTCGTATATGCCTCAACAATAGCATCGGCTGCACGGTCAATCATCACCTCAAGAAACTCGGTGTCCATTGATCTGTCGGCTCCGACGAAGAAACTGCGAAAAATTTTAGGTAGCAAGTCAAGACCTATACCCTGAGTATCAATAACCGTATGGCAGTGTGTAGCGTTGATATTGATGGCATTGATATCGCTGTCAACTTCCTTTTCTTTGAGCTTTTGCTCTACAGCACTTCTTATAGCGCGGACATCTGCATTGGCAACACCGATACCGTCGATTGAAGCAAAGATTGTTGTGCCTCTGCCCGAACCGTCGTTGAGGGCAATTGCAACAGCCTTCTGATCGTCGAACACACCGTTTACCTTCTGGGTAAAATATCCGCCGGTGTAGTATTTTTTGCTTCCGTCAAGGAAGTTATCGGGAACAAGGCTTTCCTTGCCGAAGCCGAGAGACCATTTGGCACCATTAGCGGATTCATCAATGAAGGTATCTGTTCCCTTGTAGAAGTTTTCACTTTCTGCAGCAAAATATTCCTCAACTGTCGGATAGTCGGGTGTTGGAGTCAGACAGCCCAAAAATTTAATCAGTCCGTCAATAATACCACCAAGAACGGTTGTTATCGATTGAACAGGATTACATTGCTCACTTGCTGCAAAAGCAATCGTTGAATTTGCAGCAAAAATCATTGTAACTGCGAGAATAATTGCGATAAGAGAACGATAGGTTTTTTTCATATTTTACATCTCCCTATAAAATTGATTTATTGATTATAAGCCGTTTTTATCAGATTTTCCGTTTCATCAAGAATAATTTTTCCCGTTTCGGGACCTGTCGAGTTGGTTTCTTCATAATGCTCCCTGTCCATATCATCGGTTGCCTTGTTGATATAGGGCAGTGTTTCATTCAACAAAAAATCGTTTTCTGCAAGAATATAACCAAGCTCATCGTTGCAAAGACCGATAACAAATTTGTGCTTACAGTCCGTCATATCTGCAAGAACCTTTTTGTAGCTTGCAGGTCTGTGATTTGCACTGTCTTTTTCAGTAAGAAATTCTCCGTTGAAAAGCTCGGGGAAAATTTCACCCGGAACAAGAAATGCGGCAACCTCCTTATCTCCCAATTCCATATAGCCTATTTCGGAATAAATACAAGCCCTGCTCCTTTTTTCGGTTCGTCCGATATCGTTATTGAGAACCTTAAGATATCTTGCGAGAATAAGCACCGTGTTGTCACCGGGAACGGCTATTCCCTTTGATTTTATGTTAAGAATGGGATTCAGCTCTGTTTCACTTTCTATATTCAGAGCAATTTTTCCTAATTGCCTGCCGAAGCCTTTCATATACGCTTCGCAGTCAATTGAATCTCTGTAAACCTTTTTTATTTCTTTTGCTGAAATCATTCCGCCTATTGCACCGTTAAAGAAAACAGCGTTTGAGCCCGGGACATTTTCTTCAATCTCTTTGATAAGGTACGCAGGGAAATCAGCACTGACAAGTGATGTTGTACCGAGTAATTCAGCATGTGAAGCGAAATTCACAATGTAAATGTCACCCGAGTTATCGTTTGGCGAAAAACGGAACCTGGTAAGGTTTTTGTCATAGGTTACGGGAGTTCTGACATCAGCCTGCATATCTTCAACAGGAGCAAAACCATAATATAGCTTTCCGTCTTTTCTGTTCTCAAAAGCTGTTATGACAGCCTGAACCGCGGATTCTTTGAGTTTATCCATAAAAGCTTTGTCTTTACCGCTTTTATAGATCTTTTTACCCCAAAGCCCCTGAGTATCGATTCCTGCGTGCGTATGAGTTGAAGAAATGTTGATTGATTTAACCTTTTCGAGCCTTCCGCTTTCAACAGCAAGCTTTCTTATGTCATTTATATCCTTTCTGCTGATTCCGACACAATCAAGTGCACAAAAAATCACACCGCCGTCACCTGTATTATCATCAAGATAAACAGCTCTTGCATACAGGTCATCAAGTACCCCTTTTACGGGATTATCAGAATCATAGCCGGCGATATAATATGTCTTATGGTTATAATCATCAGGGGTGTATGCTTTTTTACCGAAACCGACAGTCCAATTTTTACCGGGTACGGAACGGAATTTTTTGTCTCCCGTAAGCATAAATTCATCCGAGCGTTCCTGTGTTG
The DNA here is from genome assembly GCA_045588855.1 of Acutalibacteraceae bacterium. Lineage (GTDB taxonomy): Bacteria > Bacillota > Clostridia > Oscillospirales > Acutalibacteraceae > RUG806. The sequence goes on along the minus strand of JAZNEX010000071.1, from coordinate 9,671 downwards.
TAAAATACCTCTTCGGCATAGTTGAAATAATTAAATTTATCAAGGATTTTACTGATTTTTTTGTCAAACTATCCTTAAATTTCATAGCAATTACTCCAAAAAACTGTATATCTTAACTATACACTTATTTCAAAAAAATTTCAAGTAATTTGTTGCTTTTTTTAATTCATTATGATAATCTATTCCTGTAAACCGGATTGAGGGTGGTGATATATAATGGTATCTATCAGAAAATATGAGGAAAAGGACCGTGCTGATATGCATTTCGTGTGCGATAACAGTGAAGGGCCCGAGGAAGTGCCGAATTATTTGACCGGACTGTTTTATCATAACACATTCTGCGATTATTACATTGAGCATGAACCTGAGAACTGCTTTGTTCTTGAAGATAAAGACAAAGTGGTAGGTTATATAATCTGTGCAGAAAACTTTGACAGATTCAAAAAGATCTTCGACAGTGAATATCTTCCTCGCTCGGACAGCTACGGCGATGACAGATACGAATGGGCATCGACCGCGTACAATGTTCCTGAAAGATTCAAGGAAGAATACCCTGCCCATTTTCATATTAATATTCTACCTGAATATCAGAGACTGGGGCTGGGCGGTAAGCTCATTGACACTCTGTGTGACCATTTGGCAAAAAAAGGGGTCTGCGGAGTCTGTCTTACCTGCGGACCGAGAAACGAAAGAGCGATGGGCTTCTACAGAAAATACAATTTTACACTTTTGTCTATAGACTACGACGATGCTTGCTTCGGCAAAAAAATTATTGTTTAAGTATTTATGAACAGGAGAATATACTATGGCATCACCTGCTTTGGTTGAACAGCTTTATCAGGCACTCCCTGATGAAACAAAGGAATTTTTAAACACAGCGATTGAAAAGGTTATAGAAGTAAAAAAACGCGGCGGTAAGGTTGCAGCTGTTATAGGAAGCGGTCCGAATCTTCACGAAGGAGTTACAACACTTATTGCTGCTCTTATTCACGCAGGTCTTATTGACGGCGTAACAACAAGCTCTGCCGTTATTTCTCACGAAATGGGCGGAACTCTTGACAGAGTTAAGCGCTTTGATGCAGATATTCTCGGGGACAAATGCCCCGAAAACATCCGTTGCCGCGGTAACATTTATGAGCTTACCCAGCTCAGTAAAGAAGAATGGGCACGCATCCGCTCAGAACTGCCTCTTGATGAAGAACTTATCTCTGTCTGCGAAAAGGCTGACGGTAAGGTTATTATCAAAGCGGCAGGCAATATGGCTTATCCTGTCGGTTATTTCAATGAAACGGTTTCAACAGAAATTATGGTTGCTGCACAAACACTCGGAGAAAGCTTTGAGTATGTTGCAGGTCTCGGTGCTGACCCGAACACAATGATCGGTGCGGGTGCAATCAAGGGTGTTCCTGTCCTTGTCAGTGTTCCCCAGCTCATCGGCGGCGGTCAGGTCGGTCTTTGTATCTCTGACAGCATTCCCGTAAGCCAGCGTTGTAAAAGAATCGCCAAAATGCTTTCTGAGGCAGATGTTATTATTGAATCTGCAGTTGCTCTTACTCAGGAAATTCACGACGGTCCTTTTGAAACATATACAGGTCACGGTATCTGGGCTGCAATGAACGGTCTGCCCACCTATAGTCTCAAGGACAAAACTCTCATACGCTTCGACCTTGACGAAAATCTCAAGCGTTCGTGGGATCTCAACAAACAGAGTGAACTTATCCAGAAGGCAATAAATGAAGGACTTCCCAAGACTAAGCTCACAAAGATCCCGTTCCGTATGGAAATGTCAGCATTTACACGCCTTGAAAACAGCATTCCCGTTATCGGTGATATCGGTGAACTTTGGCCGATTTTTGTCGACCGTATCTGCAACGAGCTCGGTGTGACTCTTGATTTCACTTCAGCTCCCCAGAACACGGATGAGGGCAAGGCAATGCGTGAGAAAATCTGTGATGAAATCAAGCCGTTCTCACTCAATAAGATGCGTAATGCTCTTCGTGAAAAATACAGTTTTTGATTATTAGTAAAAGGAGAATATTGATATGAGTGCTAAAGTTTTAGGTGTTATTCCTGCCCGTTACGGTTCATCCCGTCTTCCGGGCAAGCCTCTTAAGGATATATGCGGAAAGCCTATGATCCAGCATGTTTATGAAAATGCAAGCAAGTCAAAGGTACTCAGTAAGGTTGTTGTTGCAACTGATGATCAGCGTGTTTACGATGCCGTTATCGCTTTCGGCGGTGAAGCTGTTATGACAAGCGTTAATCATCCCACAGGCTCAGACAGAGTTGCAGAGGCTGCAAGCAATTACGATTGTGATTATGTTATCAATATTCAGGGGGATGAGCCTCTCGTTCCTCCGGAAATAATTGATGATATCGGCTCTGCACTGATTAACAGTCCGGACTGCGTTATGGCAACAGGCAGTCTGGAAATTACGGGAGATGAAAGCTATATACTCAATAATACAGTAGTTAAGGTTGTATCAGATGTTAACGGGAATGCAATTTATTTCTCGCGTTCGCCCATTCCGTATCCCCGCCATGCAGAGCAGGCAAGATATTTTGAGCATATCGGTATTTATGCGTATACACACGATTTTCTTAATACATATACAAAGCTGGCTCCTACACCTCTTTCAGAGTCAGAATCTCTCGAGCAGCTCAAGGTCCTTGAGCACGGATATAAAATTAAAATCGTTCCCGCACCGGCTCATTACAAAGCTGTCAGCGTAGACACAGAAGAGGATCTCCAAGAGGTTATCCGTATTTATAAAGAGCTGCACGGCTGCTGATAACAAGCTGAAGCCCCAAATAAAGATACTTCATTTGGGGCTTTTATACTATTTATTACTTCCTGAAGAGGAGACGATTTGAATGATTAAGGCAGAACTTTTATATCAGGAATACCTTGCAACCGAAGGTATCAACGAAGAAACGGGAGAATGTCACGCAGCCACGGTTGCCATCTGCGACGGCAAACCCACAGCCGCCTGGTTTGGCGGTATCAAAGAAAAGAATCCGAATGTGCGTATATGGTTTGCCGTGCGTAACGGAGAATGGAGCACGCCGATACCCGTAACTCCCGATGACGGCGAGGCGGACTGGAACCCGACTCTTTTTGCTGAGAACGGTGTTCTTACGCTGATTTACAAAAGCGGTATTGATGAAGGTCATTGGTACTCGATGAAAACGGTATCTTTTGACGGCGGCAAAACCTGGACAGAGCCTAAGGAGCTTGTCCCCGGTGACATCGGCGGAAGAGGTCCCGTTAAAAATCAGATGATCAGGCTTTCAAACGGTGCTCTTTTGGCTCCCGGTTCAACCGAAGATTTGTGCGATCGCTGGGAATCCTGGACAGACTACAGTGAAGATAACGGTGAAACCTGGAAGCTTTCTGCTCCCGTTGCGTTTGAGATGCCTGACGGCACAATCTGCAACCGTAAGGAAGAGCTTCCCAAGGACGGTGAGGGCTTGATTCAGCCTGCAGTTTGGGAAGACCAGTCACACGACGGCAGAGTTTATATGCTTGCGCGTACAAACCTTAATTGGATTTATCGCAGCGAATCTGCCGATTTTGGTCGTACCTGGTCTGTTGCTCGTCCCACGGATATGCCTAATAATAACAGCGGTATCGGTGCAGCTATGACCGATTGCGGCGTTCTTGGTCTTATTTGCAATCCCGTAAGCGAAAACTGGGGTGACCGTACACCGCTTTGCCTTTTCCTCTCTGAGGACAACGGTGCTACATACCCCGTCCGCATTGAGCTTGAAACTAAACCCGAAACTGAATTTTCATATCCGTCAATTGTCGCAGAAGGAAATCTTCTTCATATGGTTTACACCTGTGCACGCAAAAAGATTGGTTATGCAGTTGTTCGTATTGAAAAAGAATAAAAAATTATAGGAGGGGGTACTTATGGAAACTCAGAACATATTTGCTTTTTTGGCAATCAGTATGATAACAATGTGCTTCGGATGGGGTATGCGCGGATCTGCTATCGGCGGAGAAAAAGGTGCTATGCTTCCCGGTGCATTTATGGGTATTCTTTGTGTTTGGTACACAGGCTCAGAGCTTCTTATGGATAATGTTTTCCTTTTTGCCTCTGCCTGTGCTCTCGGCTATTTCTATGGCGGTATGGAGCCATACGGCTCAACAATGGGTCTCGTGCTTGACCACGACAGCCCAAGATACAATCCTTCCCTCGGCTATCTCGCTCTTGCTTTCAAGGGTTCAATTTGGAGCGGACTCGGCGCAGGTTTTCTCGGTGTAAGCTTTTCTGCAATGAGCGGTGTTGTATATAAATGGTATGATTTCGTTATCTTCTTTGCACTCGTTCCTTTGGTACAGGAAATAGGATACCGAATTTTCAACACACCCTACGACCCTGAACACGGCAGAATGCCTAAAGTCTGTTTCTCTAAAGACAGCCGCGAGGAATGGGGACGCAATCTTGTTGTAGTTGCAGGCTTGCTCATAATGATGGCTGTACGCCGTGATATTTTCGGTATCATTATGTGGATTGGCGGTGCACTTGCAGGCTCTGTCGGTTGGGTTGTCGCCATCACCTTCTATGACAAGCAGATTCATCCTCTCAAGAACGGCAAACGCCTTTTCGGTAAATTGGATGCACTTAATGTTATTGATGGTTGGAAAATAATGGAATTTACACAGGGTTGCTTCAACGGTCTTGGTATCGCAGGAGCTTTTGTTCTCGGTTGGCCTCTTGCTGCCAAGAATCTTGAGCAGGCTGAAGCGGCAGGAAAGCTTTGGTATATGCTTCCCGAAAAGGTTGATACTGTTCTTTCGTGGGTATTCTGTGCTTTGATAATTCTCACAATTTTCCTCTTTATCATTCCTTACCGCAGAAACGGCAACAAAATCACCCGTGCCTTCGGCGAGGTTGATATGAACATTGTTGAGGTTCTTGAGCGTCCCTGCTATATGGTCGGACCTCTTGCTCTTGTTATGCTCGGTTCAACAACGATGGCTTCAATTATCTGTTGCTTTACAATGTACTATGTTATTGCACAGCACGACGGCCTTGAACGCTATTGGGATTACAAGAATATAAAGATTATACGCATTTTCCTGATTTTGTTGGGAGCAGTTATACTTGTCGGTCAGATTCTCAGAGGCTATACTCTTTGGGAAACCTGGATTTTCTATTGCGTAGGATATATTCTCTTTGACCTTGCTTTCTTTGCACGCCCGAAGAGACTCAAGGAAAACAGAGAAAAATCAAAATCTTTAAAGGAATTCATTATTTTGTTCGGCGGAGATGCAACGGTTCTTCCTTTCTTCTATATTTTGATGGTAGTTCTGTTAGTTTTCGGTTATATGAATTTCCGTTAAGTTGCTATATTAGACTAAGTCTGAAATTAGATTAAGCTCTTCAACCGTAGCTTACGATATTAAACTGACATCAACACAGAATATGGTGGCTGACACTTTCAAAGAAAGTTTAAAATAATGTTTAGTACACTCGACCTCACCTCGTGTGAGGTCATTTTTTATGTAATAAAATTGGACTTTTTAACGATTCTTTGTGCTTTTTTCAAGATTGAAGCAAAGCAAAAAAATAAGAATCGTCAAAACCTTTGAGATTTCAACGATTCTTAATGGTACGAGAGACGGGACACGGCTTTGCTTCGCAAATCCAGCATCCTCGGATACCGTTGCTTAGCAACAGTACCCGTCTTTTAAAAAGTTCTCAAACACCAAAAGGCATTTGAGAATTCTGGTCCGAGTGGCGAGACTTGCCCGGGTGCTTCACACTCCGGCTCGCACGCGGTCTGAGAAACTCTCCCCCGGAGACTTTCTCTGCTGTTTCACAGCACCGACCTGTTCACGTCTCTCCAACTTTTTCTGCAACAAAAAAAATCCTCATACTTTCGTATGAGGATTGGTCCGAGTGGCGAGACTTGAACTCACGGCCTCTTGACCCCCAGTCAAGCGCGCTCCCAACTGCGCCACACCCGGTTGTTTGGAACAGATAGAATGATAACACAGGGAGATGAAAAAATCAAGTGTTTTTTTCAATTTTTTTGAAAATTTTTTCAGTTTTTATGAATAATGTTGAAAGTTCACAATATATAGGTATTTACTTGGGAAATTTTATGAAGTATAATGAAACAGATTGATATTTCAGTCTATTTCTTTTGTATGCTGACACGGTGCGAAACTTTTTCCGGGATGAATGTTTTTTATACTCGGTGTTATCGCTTTCGTGACATAATAGTGGAACGGATAAGGAGAATGATTAAATGCTTACGGGACGTGAGGTTCTGTTTTTACATACGGATGAAAGTACACCGAGAAACGGCGAAGGGACTTTTATAAGACTCAAAGACGGAGGACTTCTCTTTGTTTATACAAGGTTTACGGGGGACGATTGGCATGATGAAGCGGCGGCTGATATTGCTGCGCTCACCTCTTATGACGAAGGGGAAACATGGGGAGATTTTCGTATAATTCTGTCTCACGATAAAACTGCGAGAAATCTGATGTGTCCTTCACTTGTGAGAATGAACAATGGTGATATAGGGCTTATTTTTCTGAAAAAAATGAAGGACGGAATCAATGCGGTGCCGTGGTTCTGCCGATCTGAAGACGAGGGAAAAACATTCACAGAAGCTTTTCGGTGTATAGATGATTATAAGAATTATTATGTGATTGAAAATGATCACGCACTGAAGCTGAAAAGCGGCAGGATAATTATCCCTGCAAATTATCATACACTGGAAGCTGAGGGTATCCTTGATTATAATGAGCACGGACTTAAGGTTATTTTCTGCTCCGATGATGACGGAAAAAGCTGGTATGAGCTGTCTGAAAGACAGGATATTCCCTATCCTCACAGAAGTAATACAGGACTTCAGGAAACCTGTGTTTCTGAAATGAATGACGGCAGGCTCAGAGCATTATCAAGAACAGATATGGCATTTCAGTATGAGTGTTTTTCGGATGACAACGGAAAGACCTGGACAGAGCCTGAGCCTAACAGATTTTTTTCATCTCCCGACTCCCCTCTTCTGATGAAAAATGCCTGTAATAAGGTACTGGCTGTATTCAATCCCATACCCAATTACACAACGCGCGACGGTGAAAAGGCCTGGGGACGGACTCCTCTTGTTTGTGCAGTAAGCGATGATGACGGTAAGACATTTCCGAGGATTTATTTTCTTGAGGATGATCCCGAAAACGGCTACTGCTACCCTGCTGTTTTTGACGGAGGTGACTATGCGCTCATAGCATATTATCACTCTGACAACACGGATATACCGTTAAATTCACTTAAAATCAAAAAAATCTCTTCAGAAGAACTAAACAAATGAGGTGTTTTTATGAAATGTGTAAATGTAAGACAAAACCCTGACGTATTCGCTGACGGTATTCATGACGACACAAAGGCTCTGCAGGCCTGCATTGACGAGGTAAAAGACGGAGGCACTGTATATTTTCCCGACGGAACATATCTTCTTTCGGCTTCTCTTATCTTCTACTCCTATCAGCAGCTTAAATTCTCCGATAAGGCAGTACTTCTGAGAAGTCCGGAAGAAGGAAAGCTGACAAGATACCTTCTTGCATCCTATTCTGAGCCCCGATGGGGAGGATATTCGGGTACTCACGATGTAGTGATTTCGGGCGGTGTATTTGACGGCAACGGTGATATGGATGAAAAATGCACACTTTTAAACACCGTGCATTGCGATAATATAACAATTGAAAACTGCCGTTTCGTTCACTGTGCCCGTTGGCATTTTATAGAAATCAACGGCACCGCGAATACTGTTATCAGAAACTGTATTTTTGAAGGTCCCACATATACATTAAGGCTTGATGAACTGCTGAATGAACAGGTTCAGCTTGATTTATCAAGACACGGCTCATACGGTCCTGTTTATAACTGTGACGGAACTCTGATTGATTTCTGCAGTGATGACACCGTATGCAGCAATATAGTTATAGAAAACAACATTTTCAAGTGTGACGGCTTTCCGGGAATCGGACATCACGGAGACTGCAACCATCATAACATTATTATCCGTAACAACATCTTTGACGGTCCCTCGGGCAGCTACGGTTACAGCAGAGGTTATATTATTTTCAGACCTCTGGTGACGGATATCACTATTGAAAACAATGTATTCATCGCACCCGCAGAGGATTACGGCTCACCGAATGTAGGTATGATAATTGAAAACAAGGATGAAAATACACTCAATGAAAACAATAACGCATACATTGGTAATTTCACCGAGAGGGTTTTCAGAGGGGACAATATTTACAGATAAAATTTACTTAACATATAAGAAACACTGACAATACGGAGTGTTATCAAAGACACTCCGTAATTTCAATTGTACATAAAATATTACAGATCAACTTATTCATATCGATTACGGCATTAGTGAAACATATTAGCACAACTTTATAAATATTTTCTTTACTATGAAAATTGTTCGTGCTATAATGGTAGTGCTTTTTAAGAAAATTTAATATAATGAGGTTGATTAAAATGAGTCTTGAAAAATACAAGGGTATAATTCCTGCTTTTTATGCCTGCTACGATGATGAAGGTAATGTATCATCGGAAAGAACAAAGCAGCTTGTTGAATTTCTTATTGAAAAAGGTGTAAAAGGTCTTTATGTAGGCGGTTCATCAGGTGAATGTATTTATCTTACTGTTGAAGAAAGAAAGCAGACACTTGAAGCTGTTATGGAAGCAGCAAAAGGCAGAATTACAATAATTGCACACGTTGCATGTAACAACACAAGAGAAAGCTGTGAGCTTGCACGCCACGCAGAAAGTCTTGGCGTAGATGCAATTGCAACTATTCCCCCCATTTACTTTAAGCTTCCCGAAAAGGCTATTGCAAAGTACTGGAATGACATTTCCGCAGCTGCACCCAATACAGATTATGTTATTTATAACATTCCTCAGCTTGCAGGTGTTTCTCTTACCCTTTCACTTTTTGATGAAATGCTGAAGAATCCCAGAGTTATCGGCGTAAAGAATTCATCTATGCCCATTCAGGACATTCAGATGTTCAGAAGACAGGCCAAAAAGGCAGGCAGAGAGATTGTTGTGTTCAACGGTCCCGACGAGCAGTTTGTAGGCGGAAGACTTATCGGTGCTGAGGGCGGTATCGGCGGAACATATGCCGTTATGCCCGAGCTTTTTGTAAAGCTTGACGAAATGATCAAAGCAGGTGACGTCACAAACGCAGGCAAGCTTCAGGATGCAATTGATGAGGTTATATACACAATGTGCTCAGGCAAGGGCAATATGTACGCAGTAGCAAAGGCAGCTCTTAAAAAGAGAGCAGGTCTTGAGCTTGGCGATGTAAGAGAGCCTCTTCTGAATCTTGAAGACGGTGACGAGGCTGTTGTTGATAAGACAGTTTCACTTGTTGAAGATGCAATTAAGTCATTTATCGGTTAAACAAACATAATAAGGACTGCAAATTGATGTGCGACCTGTCAAGCAGACAGACGACACAACCGAAACAGCAGATAATCCATCCATTGGGGCTGTAAAAAAAGTGCAGACCGCATAAAACAAGATAACTAAAGGGTTTCTTTCGGTATTTAACTACCAAAGAAACCCTTTAAAACTGTAAAAATCAGCAAAAGCAGGCAAAAACAAGGTTTTTGCGTTTTATGCTAT
>JAZNEX010000070.1:0-1615 GCA_045588855.1 Acutalibacteraceae bacterium | reverse complement strand
GAATTTATCGTTAAAATGAATTTATACGCCGACCAACTTCTGCAGGAAAAGAAAATCGGCAATCCTCCGCAAAAATTTATTGCGGAAAACACTTCAGAAGAAAAATCCTCAAATGTGCCTTAATCATACTGAATTATATGGCTAAGAGGGCAAAATAGTATAAAAAACAGCAAATAATGCTCCTTAGCCATACTGAACAGTATGATTAAGGAATCTTTTTCATCATCAAACGATGTAACTATCGTCAAGTTACATTGTCAATGTAACTTTTTCAAGTTAATGTAACTATCTTTTGGGAACTTTTTTTGAAAATGACTTGCAACAGATGTTTTAGAAGACATTCAACCATAAAAGTTTTTAGCATAATTTCTTACCCCACACATCAATATCATCTGACTGTTTAACATTCAATATCAAATAGATACGAAACAAGATATTTTTTGATTTTTACAGAAAAATAGAGGTGTTTTTCTATAAAATTTTGACTTAATAAAGCAGAAATTTATAATAAAGTACGCTGTTTTATTATAAATGACTGCTTTATTATACTATTTCATTATGTTATATATCCATTCCTCTTGATTTCTTTTTGTTCCGTTCCCGTTCTTCACGCTCCTGTTGTTCGCGGAGATTTTGTTCGGCACGCTCACGGACGAGCTTTTTCCGTACCTGTTGTTCCGCTTCCTGTCGGAGCGTTTCTTCGCGGGCGGCGGCTTCACGCTCGGCGGCTGCCTTTTCTGCGGCAAGTTGTTCCTGACGTGCTTTTTCTGCGGCTTCTTTTGCTTGGATTTTTGCCGACTCCTGAGCAAGAAAATCCAGTGCTTCCTGCATGGAATTCTTTTTCCGGGAAGCAGAAGGTTCTGCCGTTTTTCCGATCCTTAAAGCACTTGGCTTGAATGTAAAAGGCGGCATTGTCACTTGGGGCTTGGCAGGCTTTGATGCTGGTTGCGTTTTTGGTTCTGGAGGATTTTTACCGTTCCCAATATCAGCAAGCCATGCCATAGTTGCTTCCCAGTGGCTCAATGGTTTCCGGGACTTCTCTTCCGCCTGCCGCAGTTTTTCTCTGGTAAGAGCCTCTTCTTTTGCCAAGGCGATTGCCCGCTCCTGATCCATTTCCAGAATGGTGTTTTCAGAAATCGGCCCATACCCGTACTTCGCCCAGCGGGAGCGGCGGGCGGCGATCTGCTTTGCCCGTTCCCAGACTTTCACAGTCGTTTGTTTGATCTGTTCCATAAACAACCGTGTCCGTTCAATAACACTCTTATATTTTTCATCCGGCAGCGTTTCAGCCTTCCGGCGTTGAGCATCTTCCGAAAGCGGCAGCAGCCGGTCTGCCGTAATTTGTCCTTCCGCCAATAAATCATGCACACTGGTTCTGTCTCCGATACGGAAACTCAACTGCTGTTTCAAAAACTCCTTTTCCGGACAATGTAACGCCATATTTTGGCGTCCGCGGCTCAATGCCACATAAAACGCTTTCCGATCCAACGCCTGTGCCGCAACCACAACATTTTCAGCAGTCCGCCCCTGGGATTTGTGCGAAGTCGTCACCCAGCCATACTTGAATGTAACGTAATCTTCCGGCAAGTCGATCAACTCTCTGGGAGTGCCATCC
>JAZNEX010000069.1:0-31699 GCA_045588855.1 Acutalibacteraceae bacterium | reverse complement strand
ATAAAACGCAAAAACCTTGTTTTTGCCTGCTTTTGCTGATTTTTACAGTTTTAAAGGGTTTCTTTGGTAGTTAAATACCGAAAGAAACCCTTTAGTTATCTTGTTTTATGCGGTCTGCACTTTTTTTACAGCCCCTTTTTTGTGATTTACAGACAAAAATACTCGGTATTGCTCTTGTCTGTATCGCTGTTTTCTGCAATCAGGACGCTTGCATCTTCACTGCAGACTATGTTATGCCAGGTGCCTTCGGTTACGTTGTAGAACTTACAGGGCTCCATTTTTACGGGAGTTCTTTCTTTTCCGATGTACAAGGTTGCTTCACCCTTGAGCAGAACAAAAACCTCGTCGGTTGCCATATGTCTTTCCATATACGTGTTATGTGTATATTCTTCGTCCTGAGTAAGAAATGCCATACACCAGGTCTTATAAGACATAACTCTTTTGTAGCCTCTGCCGTTGAATTCGCTTATTTCAAGTCCTTTTGCATTGTTATCCATACTGTCACCTTTTTTTTTATTAGAGTTTTATTTTCTTTTCGTCAAGAGGCATTTTCGGACGGAAATCGGGGATTTCCATAGTCTTTCCGTTGTTGGTAACAGAGAGATTTGATAAAAGACCTACTGCTGTCCACTGACATGCTTTATAAACATCAAGCTCGGGCTGAGTGTTTGTCTTTATTGCGTTTATAAAGTCATCGACAATAAAGAAGTCACCGCCGCCGTGTCCTGCAGCTATCTGCTCGGGGGTAGCGTTACGGTACTTTTCGGGAAGAAGGTGTTTGTATGCATCAATATCCTCCCAATCCATTTCGCCCTTTTCGTTTCTGTTTTTAGTAAGGGAAACTCTGTCTACATCTCCTGCAAGGTTGCCCTTACCGTACTGTGCAGACTGGAAAATACCCTCAGTACCCTGTAAAAGATAATTATCCATACAGTGAGGACGGGGGGAAGTACAGTCAGTTCTTATTTCAAGAAGGCTGCCTTTATCTGTACGGCACATGGTTGTGGTACCGCTGTCCTGCTTTACTCCGTAATTATGTCTTACTCCGGGGGAGAAGCAGGATATTTCAGTAATTCTTTCATCGGGGAACCACTGCATTACGGGGCCAATGCTGTGTGTGGGATAGAAGTTACCTCTTGTTCCGCACTGCCAGAAGCTTCTCCATGAGGTTTTTCCGTCGGGGTAAACGAGAAGGTCACCGATGTTATGAAGGTACATACCCTCTGCATAATAGGGAGTGCCGAACATTCCCTTTTTTACCATTTCCTTGATAAGCTGTACGGTGGGAGTATAAATATAGTTTTCTGCATACATATAAATCTTGTTGTATTTTTCAACGGTTTCACAAAGCCAGAAAAGCTCATCCATTGAAACACCGGCAGTAACCTCGCTCATTACGTGCTTACCTGCTTCAAGAGCTGTTATTGTCTGGGGCACGTGGCACTGCATGGGGGTAGAAATAATAACCGCATCAATGTCGCTTTCAAGCATATCCTCATATACTCTGAAGGTTTTTACCTCGCCCTTGATTTTTGAAGCGGCATCCCTGAGATGATCCTCGTTAAGGTCGCACATAGCGGTGATTGCCACATCATCACATGCTTCAAGTCCTTTAAGGAATGACAGGCCTCTTGTTCCTACAATACCTAATTTAATCATATCAGTATCCTCTCTTTATTCTGTAATTATCTCAGCAGCTTTGTAAGGTGTCATCTGAGAATTTTGTTACTGTTTTATACTGCCGTTGCCGAAGAATCATCTTCCGGCAAACAACAATTAAAATATACAACGGAAGTTGAGATTTGTAAAGAAAAATTGCTGTATAATAAAAAAATAAATCAAGTAACCAAATTACCTTTTATTTTTTGTGCAATTTCAATAGCCATATAATTCTCTTTCGTAAATTATGCAGATTGAAAAGAAATTCCGTTTGTTTTATAATCTATCAGGAAAATATATTTTACGGAGAAATGATATGAAGAAACTCTATGTTGATGTAAAAAGCAAAATATACCGTGCTACGGCAATAACCTTTATTGTACAGCTTTTCGGAGCTCTCGGTGCAGGCTTCTTTTTTGTTATCCAGAATCTTTTCGGTCAGTACCATATGCTTGGTGCTACGGGAGCCGAAAATGAGCCTACCTTATGGTTTATTCTTTTCTGGGCAACTGACTTTTTCTTTGTTGTAACCGCACTTATTGTGTCATATCTTATTGCAGGGCTTCCTGCAGTGGCACCTTCATTGGCGCTAAGTATTTATTTTGCCCACTTTACATCGGCTTCCGCATCTGCAGTCAATATGTATCCCTGCTTTTTTGCCACTCCCGCAAATTACAAGGATGCTACGGCTATAGGCTATATGGGTTATCTCATAATGGCGGTAATACTTGCCCTGCTTATAAAATATCTCTATATAGGCTGGTCTGCCTTAAAGCCCGTAATCGGAGCAAAGCTTGACAATCTTTTCGGAAAGCTGAGAAATAAGATAAAGCTCATTCCCGAAGACCTTAAGGGACTTACAATAATTGAGGGCGTAGATCTTATTGTAATGATTCTCATAATTCCCGTAGCTTCAGCGGCAACAACCTTTGTATTTATTAAATTCGGTATAGAATTGCCCTTCGGAATGCTTGCAGAGTCACTGGGTTCAATGCTCAGCGGTATTGCGGAAACCTCTGTTATTCCGGCTGCTGTTATTATGGGACTTATGGTGGGCTTTGATGTTATCGGGCCTTTATCAATGTCTGCTTTCTCGGTCGCTTGTGCATCATATCTTGCTTCGGGAAATGCACAGCTTCTTACAATTTACAGTGTGTGCTTTATTACAATCGGCTGGACGGCATTCTTCGGTATTTTTATTTCAAAGATATTCAAAAAGGGCAACACGGATACCGATGATATGAATCTTGCAACCTCGGGTCCCATCAACGCATTCTTTGAAAACATAAAGCTCACAAATGCTTTTGCTATGCCTATAGCTATGAGAAGTCCCTTTACCGTAATTCCCGGACTTATGGCAGGCTCTGCTGTGGGCGGTCTTCTGACTGCGCTTTTCGGAATAGTGAATACTGCTTACACAGACGGCTCGCTTCCGAGATATGCTACGGGAGATTATACCTTCGGGGCAGTGGATTATACCTATGCCGAGCTTCTGAAAAACGGTGAGATGTATATGAGCTTCACCCTTCCTCTTCGCTCGGGAGACTGGCTTACATGCAGAATTCCCTTGTTTTTTATAATTATCGGCTCTGCAATAATCGGCGGATTTGTTATTATGCTTCTTAAAAGTGTTGAGAAAAAAATCCTTGTAAGACACGGCTGTCTTATTGAAGCAAAGGGCGATTTTGTTCTTGAAATCAGAGAATTCGGTCAGAAGCTTCTTAAAGCCCATAAATCATAACATATAAAAAGCCGTCAATTTTCTGACGGCTTTTTATATGTGATAACTTGTTGAAATATTGCAATTTATGTGATATAATATGTTCTCAAATTTCACATGCGGAGGAGAAACAAGTGAAAAGGAAGCTGATCAGATTTGTTTCATATATTCTGACATCAACAATACTTTTGTTGTGCTTTATTCCCGTAATCGGAGCACAGGAAAAGCCCGGTATAAAAATTGTGTCGGATAAAAAGGATAATAAGCTCATTCTTTCGTTATATTATGAGAATGCGGACAAAATGCAGAGTACATGGTTTACTCTCGGCTATGATTACAAGCTTATAACGCCCTCTGAGCTGACTCATAAAAACGGTGCGGATGCCGATATGTGGACAAAAGCTATGACAGAAGAAAAATATATGGAGGCGCACAATTTTATTGATAATACCGTGCTTTATTCCGGTGCTTTTCTTGAAGATATTTCCGCGGTTAAGGAAAATGCCCTGAGTGTACATTTTGCCGATGTTATTTTTGATATAGAAAACGGAAAATCAGCAGATGTCAACGGCTCTGCCGTTACATTTGAGGGTGTGGTATGTATAGGCGGTGTTCACCACGAGATAAAGGCAGAGTATATAATAGATCCTCTGACCGATCCCGATCTTCCCGCAAAAAGATATTCGGGAGATGTTGACAATGACGGCAGGGTGACAGCCTCCGATGCCAGAAAAATTCTCCGTTATTCCGTAGCTCTTGAGGATATATCAAAGGATAATATTGCTTATGCCGATATTGATCTGAACGGTCAGGTAACGGCTGCCGATGCAAGGCTTGCACTTCGTGCCTCCGTTGCTCTTGAAGAGCCCGACGGTCATTGCTTTACTTATGAAAACGGAAAATATTTCTGCGGCTACTGTAAAAAGTCGGTTGAAATAACGCTTGCCCATATTCATAAGTACAGCTATGCCGACTGCTACAGCACCGGTGTATGTGAATGCGGTGTTAAGGATTCGCACGTAAGAGGCCACGTTTACAGTGCATCTTCACCGAAGTGTTCTGTATGTAAAATTGATGTTATTTCAATGATTGATAAGGCAGAAGCCACACTGAATTATGCCGAAAGAATAAGCATATACAGAGAGAATGCGGAAAAGGCCTACGAAAACGGAGACTGGTATACCGTCATTGAAGCGGCTCTTTATATCAATGTTTGTTATGAAGATATTATCAGCACTCTCAAAAACTGCTCTGAGCTTGAAAAATCCCGTGAGGAATTTGAAAAGGCTCAGAAAATTACGGATAAGGCAGCAGATTCTATTGTCTCACCCTCGGGTGACATAAGCGTTTCCCGTGCAAATGCCGAAAAGGTATATACGGCTGTGAATAAAACCGTCGGATATGAAAAAGCCGCACTGGAGTATCTTGATAATACAGCAGGTATGTACATAAAATAACATAATAAATATCCCTGACAGCCTTAACGGTTATCAGGGATATATTTTTTTTGGTATGGAAAATTACACTGAAAAAGTGAGTTATCTGCCGATAAAATCAATTATTGCCTCTGCTTTTTCATAGCCGAGGTTATAAAGAGCTCTGAGCTTTTCTTCATCCTTGGTCAGTGTTGAAAGACCGCCGATATTATCGGGGGCAATTATAAGCACCTTACCGAGCTGCTCGTAGCCGAGAGCTATTTCAAGGCAGGTATTGTATATCTGATAACGGTATTTCAGTGCCTTTGCCGTTTCGGGATATTTTCTGCCGATAACAGCTGCGGCTTTTTTATCCAGGAACGGGTCGTGAAAATCATCCTTGGGACGGGTCAGTATGATAACGACCTTTTCACAGCCGTCATAAAAGGCTTTTCTTACGGGAATGGGGTCTGAAACACCGCCGTCAAAGCAGGGGATGCCGTCAATAAAAACGGGCTTGCAGACTCCCGGCAGACAGGATGAAGCCATAAGGGGAGTGTAGTCATTTTTTTTGTAGGCATCCTTTTCAAAATAAATGGCTTTTCCGTTAAGGGCATTGGTGGCTACGGTAATAAAACGGCCGTCATACCCGGTCAGTTTTTCAAAATCAAGAGGATTTTCTCCCCCTTCATTTGACAGTGTGCCGTAAATATACTCAAGTCCCAGAAATGAGCCTGTGCTGAAAAGATTGTCAACGCTCATATATTCGGGGCGTTTTGTATATTCTGTATAAAAGGGAAAATTTCTGCCCTTCTGGGAACACACGTATGAGATAAGATTTGCTGCCCCTGCCGATACTCCTATACAATATGGGAAACTGATATTTTCATCAATAAGACGGTCCAGAACGCCTGTTCCGAAAACACCTCTTGTGCCGCCGCCTACATCAATTATTCCTGTCATTTCAGATTAATAATCCTTTAACTGTTTATAGGCAATTTTATTTCTTTCTTCAAGAGTGAGAGGCTTACCTATCCACATATTATCCCATTTCTGACCGGCAATTCTTTCAATTCGTTTTTTCTGCTCATCGGAAATGGTAACCTCACCCGTTTCGTGCTTTTCTTTGATGATACGCTGAATTTCTGCGTGGTCCTTTTTGTTCATTGTAAAGCTCTTTATGAGGAAAAGTGTAATAAGACCGAAAACGATGGGCATTACCGAGAAGTTAAGACGAAGACCGAAAATTGTTTTTGCTGTCTGATATATGGGCTCCTTCTTCTTTACGTCATAACCGAAATACTTAAGTGAGAAGCCGAGTATACCTGTCATAAAGGAGTTGATTGTTTTTGATGCAAAGCTTCTGAAGGTTGCTATGGTGCCTTCACGTCTTCTGCCGGTGATAAGCTCGTCAACGTCGGTGATGTCGGGCTGGATGGTATCAATTGCAAATCCGGGACCCGAGAAGCCGAAATTGTAGAGAATTGCAGCAATATAAAGAACGGCAACGGGAGTTTTGTTTGATACAAAGAGATTTACTGCAAGTCCTATAAGCATAATGGGTGTCAGCATAAGGCCCGAGGTTCTCTTGTCAAAGTAACGGTTAAGGAAGTAAATAACGGGAGAGCCCATAAACTCAGCCGTACCTGCAACCGTATTGAGGATATTGAAGTGTGAGTATTTGTCTGCAATACTTACAATGAAGTACTGATCGGAGTATGAATAGAAGCTTGAACGGAAGGAGTTGAACAGGCAGATAAAGAAATACTGTCTGAAAGAACGGTTTTTAAATACATACCAATATTCATAGAAAAGATATTTCCAGTCAATGGGCTTGTTTACGAGTGAAACGGATGACGGCTCGGGGCAGGTGAAGAATGAAAGTATGGGAGACCATACAAACCATATTGCAAGGACAATACCGCAAAGAAGATATGTGTTTCTGTGCTCAGGTGACGGATTATCCATATTGAGACCGCCCAGCATAAGTCCCATAAACAGGAAGGATGATACCTGACCTACACTGTTCATCATATACTCAACCATTTTGTACTGAGTTCTTCTGAAATAATCAGGCTCAATGGTGGGAAGCATAGCTACGTGAGGTACGCTCATCATAGTATATGATGTTGAATAGATAAAAGCAGTTACAAGGTAATAAAGAAAATTAAACTTCATATTACCCAGTGCAGAGATACCGAAGGAGCACCACTTCATAATGTAAGCGAAGAAGAAGGGGATTGCACCTGCAAGCACATAAGGACGGTGCTTACCGTATTTTGAACGGGTACGGTCGGTAACAAGACCCATAATTACGTCGGACACAGCATCTATAAGTCCGTTTATCATGCTTATTTTTGCCGTTACGTCGGTAGGCATTTCTTCGACAAAGCTTAAGAACTGCTGATGATAAAGGTTGATAGGATAGCCTGCGCCGCCGAGAGTGATGTTTGCACAGGTATAGCCTGCCATAGGCTTTATGTATGTGCCGAAATTACCCTCGATACCTGCAGCGTTTTTCAGAGAATTACCGGCAGAACTCAGAGTTTGCCTGAGTTTTCCGTTTTTAGAATTATTGCCCATAAAATTTTCTCCTCTTTTGTGCAATATATTACGAATTAAGAGAATTATACCATTTATATAGTAATAATGTCAAACAAATTATATGAATATTTGTTGAAAAATTCTGTACAAAAAGTCAAAATATTTATTGCATTGAATTGCTTTTTGTGATATAATTTCTTTTGTATTCGTTCAGGAATTTGTTGTTTTTCACCATATTCCTCACATATTTAGGAGGTAACCACTTTGAAACAGTACAATTCAAAAGACATCAGAAACGTCTGCATCGCAGGTCACGGCGGCAGAGGTAAAACTACTCTTGCAGAGGCTATGCTTTATATCGCAGGAGCATCCGACCGTTTCGGTAAGGTCGCTGACGGCAATACCGTAATGGACTTTGACGCAGAAGAAAAGCGTCGTCATAATTCAGTAGCTTCAGCTGTATGCCCCCTCGAGTGGCGCGACAGAAAAATAAATATTATTGACACTCCCGGTCTTTTTGACTTTGCAACAGGTGTTGCAGAAGGTATCAGAGCTGCAGAAACAGTTCTTATCGTTACAAAATCAGGCTCAGGCGTAGGTGTCGGTGCAGAAAAGGCTTACAAGGCTGCAACATCAAGAAATATGTCCAAGTACATAATTGTTACAGGCTGTGATGCTGAAAATGCTAATTTCTACAAGACTGTTGATGCTTTCCAGGAAGCATTCGGCAAGAATGTATGTCCCGTTGTTGTTCCCTATGTTGTAGGTGACAAGGTTGAATGTTATGTAAACTTCCTTCAGAATAAGGCATTTGCATACAAGGACGGTAAGGCTACACAGGTAGACATGCCCTCATCTGAAAGAATTGATCAGCTTCACGAAGCATTTACGGAATCAGTTGCATCATCCGATGATGATCTTATGATGAAGTATTTTGACGGTGAAGAATTCACTCATGACGAAATCGTTGCAGGTCTTTCAAAGGCTGTTCTCGAAGGTACAATAATGCCTATGTATGCTTGCTCGGCTTACACACTTGAAGCTGTTGACCTTGTTCTCAACGGTATTACCAAGATGGCTCCCTCACCCGAACAGTTCAAGGAAGTTGCCGTTGATGCAGACGGAAATGAAATTGAGCTTGATTGCGACGAAAACGGACCTCTTGCAGCTATCTGCTTCAAGACTGTTGCTGACCCCTTCGTAGGTAAGATGACATATGTAAAGGTTGCCTCAGGTAAGATTGACGGCAACACACCCTGCTATACTCCCAGAACAGCTGCAAACCAGAGAATGGGTAAGCTTATTATACCCAAGGGCGGCAAGACAGAGGATACAGCTTCTATTACAGCAGGTGATATTGCAGTTATCACAAAGCTTGACGGTATCAAGACAGGTGATACAATCTGCTCCGAAAAGGCTCCTCTTACACTTAAGGCTCCCGTATTCCCCGATCCCTGCCTTTCAATGGCTGTTATAGTCAAGAAGAAGGGTGAAGAAGAAAAGGTTGCTGCAGGTCTTAAGAAGCTTTCTCACGAAGATCCTGCTATCAGATATTATACAAATGAAGAAACAAGAGAACAGATTCTCTCAGGTCTCGGTGAACAGCATCTTGACCTTATCGTAACAAAGCTCAAGACCAAGTTCGGTGTTGAAGTTGACCTTCAGATTCCCAGAGTTGCTTACAGAGAAACTATTACCAAGAGAGTTGAAATTCACGGCAGACACAAGAAGCAGTCAGGCGGACACGGTCAGTTCGGTGACGTTTGGATCCGTTTTGAACCCTGTGATGAGCTCGACCTTGTTTTCGGTGAAGAGGTTGTCGGCGGTTCAGTTCCCAAGAACTTCTTCCCCGCAGTTGAAAAGGGTCTCAGAGAAAGTGTTAAGCGCGGTATCGTAGCAGGTTATCCCGTAGTTAACATCAAGGCTACTCTTTATGACGGTTCGTATCATCCCGTTGACTCATCCGAAATGGCATTCAAGACTGCTGCTTCTCTTGCTTTCAAGCAGCTTAAGGATACAGCAGGCCCTGCAATTCTTGAACCTATCGGAACTCTTAACGCATATGTTCCCGATGATAATCTCGGTGATATAATGGGTGATGTTACAAAGCGCCGCGGCAGAGTTCTCGGTATGGGTCCTGCAGATGAACCCAAGATGCAGCTTCTCGAAGCAGAAGTTCCCATGGCTGAAATGGGTGATTTCTCTACAACTCTTCGTTCCGTAACAGCTGGCAGAGGCTATTTCTCACTTGAATTTGCAAGATATGAAAGAGCTCCTCAGGATGTTGCTGCAAAGGTTATTGCAGAATCCACAATGGAAGACGACGACGAATAATTATTTCAATAAGCTTTATGCGGAGTGTACTCTTGTGTGCACTCCGTTTTTTTTGCAGGCAATAGTTGATAAACAAAAAGAAAATTAAATTTTAATGTTATGTAAACTTTTTGAATATGCGTTGATAATGAAAAAAATAATTCTATAATATAATTATTAGTATATCAAAGGAATGATAGTATGGCTAAAATTATCTCTTTTCCCTTGTCTTTTATTTTTGCATTTCTTTCACTGTTCGGAATTTATCTGCCGAAGCCGTCTGTTGAGATAAATGCTGATTTATGGAATACTGATTATACATATGTTTTTGTTCACGGTCTTCAGGGCTGGGGACAGTATGATACTTCATATAAGCTTATGCCTTATTGGGGAATGTTTGGCGGAGACCTTATGAAAAAGCTTTCAGCATCGGGTTTTGATGTATGTGCCGCTTCCGTGGCACCTTCTTCAAGTGCGTGGGACAGAGCCTGTGAATTATATGCTCAGCTTACCGGTACTGTTACCGATTACGGTGAGGCACACAGTGAAAAGCACGGTCACGACAGATACGGCAAGGATTTTACAGGAAATGCTCTTGTTGATGCCTTTGACAGTGAAAATAAGATTAATCTTCTCGGACATTCCTTTGGCGGTGCTACAATCAGAGTTTTTGCTACTCTTATGGCAAAGGGTGATGCAGATGAAATGAGTACCTCTGCTGACGGTGACATTTCTCCCTTGTTTACCGGCGGAAAGGCAGATTATATCTACTCTCTCACCACTCTTGCTTCTCCCAGTAACGGCACAACTGCATATTCTGCGCCTTCAGAAAATACTGATAGTGCTGCATATGATATGTATATAGACAATGCCCTTGAGCTGAATAAACGAATGGTTACAGACGAAAACACCTACTATTTTGCAATTCCATGTTCTGCTACTACTAAGCAGTCTGACGGTACTTATAAGGCAGACAAGTCCATTATGGAGAGAATGTTTACAAGCAGTGCCGATGAAATGGGTGCATACACAGGCGTGACAGAGGGCGGATTTGTTTTTGATGAGAGCTGGCTTGAAAATGACGGTCTGGTAAATACAATTTCTGCAATGGCTCCTACATCTGCTCCTTCAACAGACTACACTGAAGGCAATACACTTCCCGGAATATGGAATGTTATGCCTGTATACAGAGGAGACCATATGTCACTTCAGGGTGGTCTTATGAAAACAAATATAGATGTATATGAGCTTTATCTTACACATCTTGATATGATAAATAAACTGTAAAAACAATGGCTTATTCTTTCATTGAAAGAATAAGCCATTCTCCGCCTTGCAGGGTGACGGAATAACCGTTTTTGTCAGAAATCAGTTTTCCCGTACCTGCAATAACATTTATAATTTTGCTTTTATCTGAAATTTCTGCGGTGACTTCCGCTTCGGGGATAATTACATCAGGATTGAAGTTTTCGTGAAGTATACCGTAATTGTTCATAATAAGTATTTCCAGGTCTTCGTTATGCCTTCTGAAGGTATAATGGAGATTTTTGTTTATATTGACAGGAAGAAGCTTCTGCTGAATTTTTTCTGCCTCATCAACAGTTATTGTTTTTTGACGGATGTAGTCAGGCTGAGTTTTTCCCGTAAGGTCAATGATATAAGAATATTTTTTTATATCCTCTGTCATATCCTCGTATATTATGTCGCATATATCTGCAAGACCGCCGTTTCTGAGAGTATGTCCCATATTTCCGTATATGCCGTTTTTTCCGAAAATCCTTTCTGCCTTACAGATAAAGTCACTCATAAACTCTTTTGTAAAAAAGCCGTCAGGGGGATATTCAAGATAATCCTCCTGCAGTCTGTTATCGGGCATAATCATTTCTGATGGCAGAATTATGGCAAAGGGAGTAAAAATATCACCTGCGGGAGTATATCTTTCCGTAAGGTCAATAAACCTCTTTTTTGCATCTCCGTACGGAGAAAGCTCTGTTGAATTACAGCTTCTGAAGGTGTTGCATACACCGTATTCCTCGCCTATGATTGAAGCTCCCGAAAAATAAGCATAAACCCATGCTCTTTCCATAAGAGAAATGGAGCTGCCTCCGTTTTCTCTTTTTTCAAAGGGGAGCTCACTGCCGTAGCCCTTTGTCAGCAGATCTTCGACCCATTCATCCTGTGCATCTGTAAGAGAAAAGGGGATTGAAAAATTACCATCGGGATTACAGTACCAGCATTCATAATATATGCCCCAAGGAATACCGGCGCTTTTTGCCATACCTCTTGTAAAGCTGAGCTGTAATCTCATATTAGGAATCTGCCAGCCTACCTCGGGAAGAAGCATTTTTGCACCGTTTTCAATTTCTGTCCTGAATGCCATATAGTAGCTGTCTGTGGGAAAAATAAGACCGTCGGTTTCTTTCAGACGTCTTTTATATAAGCTTTCACAATCCCTGATAAAGGTCTGTCTGTTATCGGAAAGGGGAATTTCTGACCATTCATCAGGGGAATAGGCTTCAAGAAATAACGGCAGTGTACCGTCTTTTATTTTGCCCCAGAAATCTTTGTTATTCAGTATATCATCGGTTGAAAGACCCTCTTTTTTACAAAGCTCTGCAATTCTCTTCTGATCGCTTCTGTAATTTGATGCCCATTCGTGAAACTGAAAGCCGAGAAATTCTATCTTGTCCGAAGTCTTATAAAGGCTCAGAAGCTCTTTGTTATAAAGGTATGTTTTCGGATAGCCGATTCCTCCCTGAAAACGGTCAATGTAAAAAGGGCAGGAAAGCTCACATAGTGTTTTATGAAGATTACCGTCCTCTTTTGCAATTGAATTGAAATCATAGGGCGGCTTATAGTCAGGCTTATGCATTATCTTAAGCCCGTGTCCCTTTCTGAATAATCCGCTTTCAAGAAGTATATTTATTGTCTCTTTTGTATAGGTATGAATAAACTTAATCATAATGACCTCTTTATCTGTCTCCTGCAATTTCGCATCTTACCGTGATACGCTGTGCACCGCCGTAGGTGCAGGTGTAAAGAATCAGGTCATCACCCGTATCCTTTACCTTGTCAACATCGGTGGGGTTAAGAAGCTCTACCGATGTTACCTGATATGTGGTAACATTGGAATCCATATCCGTAAACATTATATATGCACCCTTCTGAAGATTGCCTATATAACCGAAATGGCTTGCGTAATTATGAGCAGCTATTACGAGATTATCTGTATATGTTGAACCGTAATATCTGCAGGGCGAAATTTTCAGCCTTGTATAATCCCAGTCTGCCATAACAGGAAGATCCGCTTCAAGGTCGGGAATATACAGATAACCGATATATCCGTAGCCGTCTACGTCAACTATCGTCATTTCTTTTTCAAATGCATCCGGCACAAAACTACTTTCGTGCTGTGCAATATAGTCCTTGAGATTATTCATAAGTGCCTGAGACTGTTCCTCGGCTTTTTTATTTTCATTATAATTATAAAAAAGAAGGGCAGCTGCAGACAATATGAGCACGAAGCCTGTAATCATCAGTGTAACAGCAATTTTCCGTCTCATTTTATGCGCTCCCTTCTGTAAGGTTATTCACATTTTTCTTTTTTGCTGAAATTTAGCATTGCCCAACCGATACTGAAAAGAAGCAGACCTGCAATTGAAAATACAGGTACGGGCCAGTTCAGCTGACCTGTGTGTATAAGCTCATCAGGCTTTGTTGTGGGCGGTACGGGAGTTGACCCGTCAGGCTCTGTTGCGGGCGGTACGGGAGTTGTTCCGTCAGGCTCTGTTGTGGTCGGTTCGGAAGTTGTCTCGTCAGGCTCTGTGGGGGGAGGAGTTGTTGACGGCTCCTCTCCGGGGGGAACTTCTTTGTTTGTTATTGTTACGGTATTTTCTGAGATGTCATAGCCTACCTCAAAGCCGTCGGGAATATTTTCTTCTACTATGTGCCACATATTGTTAACAGGAAGATCGTTCCAACGGTGATACCAGTTGTTGCTTTCATCAAGGATAACAACATCATATACCTCAAGATTTTTCAGCAATGCAACAGTAACCTTGTCGGGATGAGAGCCGTTGCATTCCCATTCCTTTTTGACACTCATATATGTGGTTTTTGTTTCTTCTTCCGTAAATGTAAGAATCTGCATTTTCGGAGATGCATTTATATCAAAGATCCAGGTGTCGTGATGCTCGTTATATAACGGTATATTTACAACAAAGGGGGAGGGCATAAAGTACGCATCGGGAATATTTGTGGGAACTATAAGATATATTCCGGGTACGAGACCATCAAAAACAATATAACCGTCAGAATCGGAAACCTTTTGTGTGTATTCAAGGGAATGTGTAAGCGCATAGTGTGTAAGATGGACAGGAAGATAGGCATCCTGAAGATTATCTATATCCATTTTGCACTCATCATAGGGAACAATATAAGTATAACCTATGGAATCACCCTTCTGATATGCTGCTGCAAACAGATAAATTCTGAATTCGGCATTCTTGATAGGTGTATGTGTTTTTGAGTCTGCCACGTGAAGAGTAATGCTGCCATTTTGCTGTAACAATGCATTTGCTGTGGGCATAAACGCGCAAAGGCACACAGTAAATGCTAATAATAATGACAATATAACAGGCATTGTACGATTGATTTTCATTTTACTGTCCGCCTTTCCTTGTTTATTTTTTCTCTTCTGTATTTTCATTTGTTTCTTTTGTTTCGGAATTCAGTGTTTTTTCGGGTTTTTTATTATTTTTATTTTTCTTCTTATTCTTTTTGTTACTGCCTGAAGATTTTACCAGAAGGAAA
This sequence comes from Acutalibacteraceae bacterium, assembly GCA_045588855.1. Taxonomy (GTDB): domain Bacteria; phylum Bacillota; class Clostridia; order Oscillospirales; family Acutalibacteraceae; genus RUG806. Next base: position 17,236 of record JAZNEX010000069.1, on the reverse strand, counting down.
ATAAGAAGTATGCCGAGCATAGGTGCCGCTACGGCAGGGGTAACAATCAGGGGATCAATCTGATATGCTTCTGTGATAATATTGATTTTCTTTTCTTCCTCAATATTTTCAATTCTTGTTCCTCTTACAAGCATACGGTGGGTATTTACACCGTATGGGGTACAGGTGACAAGTGTGCAGTAATCCTCGCCCGGCTGTGCATACAGGTCATTAACCTTTTGGGGCAGTACAATAAGCACCTGATCTACCTGATATGTAATAGTCCTGTCTAATATACGGATAGTAAAAATGTCACCGTTTGTAAGCTTGTCAAGGTTTGTAAAAAGCTTTGCAGAGGGGAGACCTCTGTGGGCTGAAAGCACAGTGTGGGTGCCCACGCCGCCTACGGGAAGGCTTGAACCCTCAACATGTCCTACGGCAGAATTAAGAACCTTATCTGTGGTACCGTGATAAATGGGCAGCTGTACCTTTATTTTTTCAATGGTGATATAGCCCATCATTCCGTCACCGTTGACATCAAGAGTGTCATAGTAAAGATCAGCAATAGTCTTATGACCAAGGAACGGTTCTGAAATAAGTGACAGCTTCTGATTATAATCATCGGCTTTTTCAAAATGTGCCGTATAATCCTCAGGTGTCAGATTTACGATAATATCATCGTAATTGATAATAGCCTGAGACTGTCTTTTTTCGTTCCAGAAGTCACTTACGGTAGGGTAGAGCAGCACGCAAAGTCCCACAAAAAATATTGCAACCAATATTATTGTAGAAAAACTGCTGCCCTTTTTTTTCTGAGGAGCTTGCTTTTTTTCAGAGGGCTTTTGTTTTTTATTAACTTTTTTCTGCTTTTCTTTCTTTTCCATTTTATATAATTCCGTTACTTAAAATTCTCAGCGTCACTGCCGAATATATCGGAAACAACGGTCAGGATTTTAAGGGGAAACCCCTGCCGCCGTAAAGACGGCAGGGATAAAACTAATTGTTAGCTATTGCTGTCGGAATCGTCAGATTCATCGGATTCGTCAGAATCTTCATCTTCCCGGTTCTTTCAAGCAAAAGAAGCCATTCTCTTCTTTGAAACAAGAACTACAAATGCAACAAGCATAAGAAGTGCACCTGCAACGTAGAAGATTGTTGTACCGATACCGCCGGTTTCGGGAAGGAGAGAACCTGTTTTGTTTTCTACTTCGATTGTAGCGGGATCAGAGTTGTTGATTTTGTATGTAGCAGAAAGAGCTGCTTCATCATATTCGCTTGTGATGTTAACATCAATATCTGCTGCAAGCTTGTTATAGCCTTCGGGAGCTACTGTTTCGTGAAGCTTGTATGTACCTTCATCAAGACCTACGAGTACAAACTCACCGTCTTTATCTGTTGTGATTTCTGTTACTGCACCATCTGCATCAACTCTGTATGTAGGAACGTCAGTACCTGCTACTTCTGTGAACTTGATAGCATTACCGTCTTTGTCAAGAAGCTGGAACTTAGCGCCTGCAAGTGAAACCTTGCTTGTGCCGTCCATTGTGTACTTTAATACATCCATCTTCCATGTGTAAGTGGTTGTCTTGTGTTCAGCTGTTTCCCATGTGCTGTCTTCACCGTAAGAAAGCTTAACTGTGTTGTCATTGCCTTCTGTTACGATGTTAGCATTTTCATTAAGAGTTGCTGAGTAGTAAACAGTAAACTGTGTACCTTTTGCAAGACCTTCGATGAATGTGTTTGCAAAAGCAACGTCAAATGTATGACCGTCATCGGGAGAAACTGTAACTGTGTAGTTAGCGGGATCAACAACAGTGCCGTCAGCAAGCTTAACAACTACATCGTTGTTGAAGGTAAGTCCTTTTTCCATTGTATCGTGCATTACATAGTTTGTAGCACCTACGCCTACAGTGATTGTGGACTTGTAGTTAACCTGCTGATCGATATCAGCATCGTTAACCTTGCCCCAGCCTTCATCAGCCTGAGCAATTTCACTGTCTTCCTGAACGAACTTGTCGATGTCAGGCTTTTCGTTCTTTTCAGTTGCTGTGAAATCGGAGTTTGTGTTTGTAAGAGCGCAAAGAGTACCGAGAGAGGTATCGATTGCATAGTAACCGAGAGCAAGACCTGTGAATTCAACAGTTTCACCGCTTGCTTTCTCTGTAGCTGTTGCTGCAATTGACTTTGCTTTTGCATAAGCAATAGCAGCCTTTGCAAGTGTCTGATCAACTTCTGTAACACCGTCTTTAAGAGTTACTGTTGTCTGATCTGCACTTGTTGTAACAGTGAAATAATCAGTAGCAGGAGCTGCTGCAAAGAAAGCTTCCCAGCCTGCTTCGATTGTGTAGATACCCTTGTCACCTGTTGTGTTTGAGGGGGCAAAGCTGAGCATTTTGTACACATCGTATTTTGCGCCGTCAACAGCATTGTTGATTGTGATTGTGCCTGTGTTAGCTGCGAATGCGATTGTTCCCATTGCGAGAACGAGGGTGAGTGCCATTAAAACTGCAAATAACTTTTTCATAAATTTACATCCTTTCTTTTTTTGATTTGCAATTTTTTACTGAATTTGTGTGCATTCTCCGTCGCAACTGGTTTTAAGTATTTGCTGTCGGAGATTAATATAACCTCCTTTCCCGTTTACGACGAATTATGCTATACAAAACCGGTAAAGCCATAAGGCTTATTCCGATTGTTGCCAAGGGGAATGTGCCCATACCACCTGTTTCGGGGAATACAAAGCCGTAATTGTAGTTCGCAACGGTTACAATTGTTGTAACGGTTTGTACTATACCGTCAGAATCAAGCTCATAGAAATAGAAATATGTGGGCTTGTCAAGTGGCAGATAGCCTTCGGGGGGTGCCTTCTCAACCAATGCATAGGGACCGCCGAGAGTAAGGTACTGTGTTTCAATTATTACAGTGCCGTCTGTGCCTGTGGTGTATGAGCCTATATAGTAAAGTGTTTCGTTCTTATCAGTTGTAATGCTGATTGTTACCCCATCGGGTAAGGTTGCGTGAGGGTCACCCATAGGACCGTACATATGGAATGTAACATCCTGTAACGGTGCATTGGTTGTGCCGTCCTGCTTAATAAGTGTAATATTGTGTATCGAACCCGAAGCACCACCGCTGTGTTCTTCTACCTTGAATATCGCGTCAATGATATCAGAAACCTGTGCTTTGCCGTCGATGCTTACGGAGTTGTTGACCGAAACATATCCGCTTTGGGTAATAAGAGTAGTATAGTCGATTCTTATATGAAGCTCATCAGGTACAACGAATGTCAGCTTGTTGGTGGTCTGATCAAATGTAACAGTATATTTATAGGTGCTGCCGTCGCTGTCAAAATCAATCCAATTGCCGTTTGCATCCTCATAATAAAGCTTGATAGAAGCCCAATAAACAGAAAGCTCAGATGACATTGTATCATCTATTGTAAGCTTGTCCGTGCCGGGAAGAATGTCAAGGGCATTGGCATTTACATGAATATCAAATTTCAGCTTGTTGTTTTCCTGGACAACATGCTTTTCAAGAAGTCCGGTGTTGAATTCGGATTCGTCTGTTACAGGTCCTGTTGTGCCTCCGTTATCCCATGTGATTTCTGCCGTGTTATCCAGATACAGTATATTTTCTTCAACAGAATTGCGGTATTCATCCTTTATTCTAAGCTTGTATGTAAAGACATAATCACCGCCTGCGTTGACGTAGGAATAGTGATGCTTTACATGTTCAATCCTGTGAAGACTGCCCCAGCCTACGGCTGATGCATCGGGATTTGTTTCGGAAAAAAATATCTGGTCAGCAGGAATATTCATTTCATTTCCCTGTACCGTGCCGTTATATGTGTATTTGTTCATCCACAGACCGTCTCTCCAGGGGTCATAGCAGGTAACAGTAAGTGAGCCGGGAACATATTCCATTTTTTCATCAAAGGTGTCATTAAAATACATGTTGTTTGTCAGATAATTGACATAGCCCTGATTACCGTATGAGCCGGGAACAGTGTTATGGAAAACAACCGTATAATCTATTGTTCCGTCTTCATTTACTACAGACTCTTTTGTGATCTGCGGTGAATATTCATAGTTTGTGCCTGCCTGTCCCTGAATTACGTCAGTATAATTGAAATAAACTTCATTCGCAAGACTGTAGCCGCCAAGCAACACATCTTCAAGTGTCTTATCACCTGTCAGCTCGCCTGACCATTCCTGACCTGTTTTGGAATCAAAGGGAAGCTTATATGTGACTGTGAGCTTTGCATCTTCATCAAGTATCCATTTTGACAAGGCAAGGTTTTTTTCAGAAGTATTGAAAAGAATATTGAAGCTGTGATGTCCGTCTTCCAATGACGGAGCAACAAGTATATAAGTATTTTCAATAGGCCCGCCTTCAACATACGGGGAGAATGTTACTGTCTGTCCGCTGTCGGTTACGGCTGTAATAATAAGGTCCTGGGGTATGTTCTGAACATAAAGCTCTGAGGCACCGTTTTCTTTGTAGCCCCAGAAGGCTGTCAGGTCGGTAAGATAAAAGTTACCCCAATTCTGTATAACCGACGGCACTTCAGCTTCAATTGTAAAGTATACGAATTTTCCGTCATTGCCGCTTGCGGATTTTGTGATATGAGGTATAAAGCCGACAACATCCGCAGCGCCGCCTGTGGTTTCCTGTTTACCGTTGATTACGGCAGAAACGCTGTTGGTGTAATTTTTCATTTCGCCTTCGGCAAGGTCTTCATATCTTGTATAATAGACGATATCAAATGCATATCCGTCAGGAAGACTGAATTCCATAGAGTTGCCGTTGATTGTTACATCATTCCAGCTGATATAGACATCAGGAAGTCTGTTGCCCCATTCGTCATAGCATTTAACACGTATATCCTTGCCCGTGTAGTAGCTAAGTCCGTTACCAAGTGTATCAATAACAACAGTTCCTTTAAGATTGTGGTTGTCTTTTTTTATTTCAACCTCCCACTCTATTACAGGAATATCATTGCCATCTGCATCCTGCAGAACGGACTGTCTGCCGTCCTTTTCGAGCTTTTCAAGCTCAACTCTGAGCCAGTCTTCTGTCCACTTATAAATGTTCTCTCCGTCAGAGTTCTTACCGTTTGTGTCAAGACCGTTCCACATGTCAACGGTATCGCCGCTAAGCATATTGTCATAAACCTGTGTTTTGTATTTTATAAGGAATCCGTTGCCTGCCGAAAAATCGGGGAAGCCCGAAATCCTGAAGCCTTCGTTAGCACCGCTGTTGTGCTGGGGATGATTGCTTACAACAGGCTGAGGATCAATAATATTACCGTCAAGGTCAGTTACAACAATAGTGTCTCTCAGAGCATAATGGTTTTCCCATATCTGGTCATCTATTACAAGATCCGAGACAACACCCTTTGTCGCTTCAACCTTTATAGTGTATTCCATGGTGTGATTGTCACTGTCATATGTGCCGTGTGTCTTGGTGACCGTCATATCGGCTCCGCCGTCAACATTCAGGTTGACATTTATCTTGTCGTTGAATTTGATTTCGGTATTTGTACCTGAAAGGTTTTCACCGACATAGGCATTGAAGTCTATAACGAAGTCAACGTTTGAATATTTTGAACCGAAGCATACTCCGTTTTCATCATCAATGAATCTGACACGCAGATATCCGTGTTCATCCACGAAATATTCACCGACCTCTTCAATGGCGCCGTTCTCCGTTCTTGCGGTAATCGGATGCCAGCTGTCAAAGGGCTCGCAATGAAGATAATCGGGAATCTGATAGTGAAGAATATGGGCATCGTTATGCTGGAACTGTAACCAGTCTGTGCCTGTATTATCTTCTGCAAATTCAAGCGAAACTATATAAGTCTGCCCTACATATACCGTTGATCCGTTACCCAGCACTTCTCCGTCTTCGGTTTTGAAAACAACAGCTGTAAGAGCGAGTGTAAGGTCTTCTATGTATGTGATGTTCGGCTCAGGTGCACCGTTTGCGAACATAAGAACGGGCTCTGACATTTCGGATATGTTTATCTGAGGTTCTTTGTCGGAAGAAGGATTATCATTTTTTTCAGATGTGCTTTCTTCGTTGCTCTGTTGCGGCTTATTGTCCTGAGATGCCGGAGCTTCAATTTCTTCTGTCTGTTCTTCACTGACATGATGCGCAGCATAAAGCTCAGCGGTACGGCAGAAGCCGAGAATCAGGGATCTGTCCTGATAATGAACGGTATCAACACTGTTGTTGACATCGCCCTCTATCACAAGAATTCCTTCACTACCGGTGCTTATAACTATTGCAGTTCTGTCAGCCTTGTCGTCAGCATCCGTGTCAAAAAATACAATGTCGCCTTTTTGCGGCTCATAGCTGTCTTCAGGAGAGTAAATATGCTTTTCAATAAATGCATTTTTCATGCTTTCTGCATTTGCGTTTTCAAAGGGATCCGAATTGTTTATGTTCGAATAATTGATGCAGAAGGCTACAAACAGGGTATTCCAGTCAGCGTAGGGATTTCCGTACCACTCACCATAACGTGTATATCCTTTTTTGTTTCCCTGCTCATCGTATTCAAAGTTCAGAGAGCTTTCGGTATAGCCCTTCTGTGTCATTGCAATATTGCAGAGATTTTCAGGAATTTCGTTTGTAAGCTTTATATCTTCAAAGGTTTTAAGCCAGTCGCTGACGGTTTCAGTGTCGGCAGAAGCATCAGGAAAGCATTCTGCCGAATGTGTGTGCTCAGGTACAGTACACACAAGAGTCTGCCCGTAGCAGAGCTCTGAATGTGAATGAGGCTGTGCGCCTGTTTCATCTGCCGCATCCGTTAATCCGCATACGAGCCCCACGCTATAGCATTCACCCGAGTGTGTATGCTCACTGAGTCCGCAGAATGCATCACCTGTAATGGTAATTCCCGTAAGCTTAAGCCACCAGAAAACAATTATTGCAATTATGACGGCAAGCAGGGGGAATATGAATGCCAGCTTCTTGTTTTTTATTCTGAACTGCTTGTGTTCATAAAGATATGTGTTGCTTATGCTATCCAATGCTTACCGCCTCCTTTCAATAATTTGCTGCTTTATTTATTTTACTGTGCTGATTCTGTCAAAGGGCCACACTCTGAAAAATATCCTGCCCACAATCTGTTCACTGTCCACAAGTCCCACAACAGAGCTTCGGCTGTCTATGGATGTTGAACGATGGTCTCCGAGAATGAAGTAGTGATTATCCGTAACCGTGACAGGGAAGGTGACATCACATTCACCCAGGGCCCTGTCAAGAATATAAGGCTCAGGGATTGCCTCGCCGTTTATGAAAACATAACCGTTTTCGTCTATACTTACCGTGTCACCGGGTATACCGATAATTCTCTTTATAAGAAATTTGTTCTGATATGAGAAGCAGCACAGCTGTCCTCGTTTAAGATTATCGGTTTTTATAAGTACCACAATTTCATCATCATTGAGCGTAGGCTCCATGCTGCTGCCTTCAATCTGAAGCACAGGAAGAGCAAGGGTAGCGATAAGCACAGCTATTGCTGCAATAACCACCAGGGAGGAAAGTGTACTTGTCAGCACTTTTCGGTATTTCTGATTATATTTTTCTCTCGAAATTTCCGACTCAATCTGTTTTGCGGTCGGAAACTGGAATTCTTTCTTTTTTTTCTTTGCCATTTATTTATGCTCCCGTAAAAAATGCATTAATCATTTACGGAAAAATCCGAAGGTTAATTTATTTTTTTACCTGTAATTTCTTCAAGTCGTTTTTCTATATCAATTTTGATATCTTCAGGTATGAATGCCAGCGCGTAGCTGTTTTTGTGGAAATAAGACATAAGCCGTGTATAAATGTGAACATCTGTTGAGTTTTTGTTTTTTTGTCTTTTTTTCTCGTCTGCGGCAGATGAAGCCTTTTCTTCTGTAGCAGGTTGCATTTCATATGATTTGTCGTTTGCCTGCATTGACTCTTCAGACGGAATGTTATTCAGAATAGTTACGGATGATATATCTGATTCAGAGGCAGCGCTGTCCGGTATTACTTCTGTTTCTGATAGATTATCGCTGTTATCATTATGAGGAATATCCTCACTGCGGTAGGATTGTATTTCCGATATTTCTTCCGAGACAACAATCTTACCTGAAATAAGCCTGTTGAGCGTATCGGCAAGCACTGCAGCATTCTGCAGTGATTCATGCATTTTATCTGATGCCTCATTCAGGTGCTGTGCGCTTTTCTGAACACTGTTTTCATTTTTCAGTTTGTCAAGCTCAATACGCAGTCTTTCATTCTCGCGGCTTTCGTTGAGCAGAAGCTCAAGAAGCTCAAGGCGGCTCAGCTTTTTTAATTCTTTATCTGTCATTATAGTTGTTCTTTCTCTTATTTTAATAAAATAAATACTTTTCCACTGTTAATAATATCATAATCAGACAGAAAATACAACAGATTTTTTGCTTTTCCACAATGTGTATAAGAACACAATATCTGCTGTTTTAGTATTGACAATCAGCACATTATGCAGTATAATAATATCAGATTTTTACATGACTGACGGATTTCGCGGTGTACCGCGGTGGAGTGTAAAAATTGTATATGCCGACCGTCTGGGCACAATCAGCTTGTCAAAATCTGATTGTGTCCCTTTTTATTTTTATAGCCGATTTGTTTATTTAACGATAATCAATTATTGCTGCTTTGTTAAAAAAGGGACAGCCGTCAATACGGTATACGAATTCGATCAAAAGGAGAGATTAATATGACACACAATAACTGGCTCGGATTCAGAGAAGGTGTATGGCAGGATGAAATCAATGTAAGGAATTTTATTCAGCTTAACTACAGTGAATACAAGGGTGATGACTCTTTCTTAAGCGGAGCCACCGAAAGAACATCTGCCCTTATGTCAAAGGTTCAGGATCTTTTTAAGAAGGAAAGAAAAAACGGCGGTGTGCTTGATGTCGCTACCGATAAGGTATCCTCACTTCTCAGCTATCTGCCGGGTTATATTGATGAAAAAAATGAGATTATCGTAGGTATGCAGACCGACAGCCCTCTCAAAAGAGGTGTCAATCCCTTCGGTGGTATAAGAATGGCACGTCAGGCATGTGCCGCCTACGGCTACAGACTCAGCGACAAGGTTGAGGATGAATTCAGATTCAGAACAACTCATAATGACGGTGTTTTCAGAGCTTATTCCGACGAAATGAGAAAGGCCAGAAAGTGCCATGTCATAACAGGGCTTCCCGATGCCTACGGCAGAGGAAGAATTATAGGTGACTACAGAAGAGTCGCTCTCTACGGTATTGACAGGCTTATAGAAGAAAAGCTCAAGGATAAAAAAGCACTTGCCAAAAAGCCCTATATTCCCGAAAATATACGTCTTTCGGAAGAGCTTTTTCAGCAGATTACATTCCTCGGCTATCTTAAAGAAATGGCAGCCTTATACGGCTGTGATATAAGTGAGCCTGCAAAAAATGCAAAGGAAGCAATTCAGTGGACTTATTTTGCATATCTTGCAGCAATCAAGGAGCAGAACGGTGCAGCTATGTCCTTGGGACGTGTAAGCACATTCTTTGACATCTATATCGAGAGAGATATCAGGAACGGTGTTCTTACCGAAGAGGGCGCACAGGAGCTTATGGATGACTTTGTTATAAAGCTTCGTATTGCAAGACATCTGCGTACTCCCGAATACAATGAGCTTTTCGGCGGTGACCCTATGTGGATAACAGAGGCACTCGGCGGTATGGGTAATGACGGCAGAACTCTTGTTACAAAAAATACCTTCCGTATGCTCAACACTCTTTATACTCTCGGTTGCTCCTCTGAGCCTAACCTTACTGTATTATGGTCAGAAAACCTGCCCGAAAATTTCAAAAAATTCTGCGCAAAGGTCTCCTGCGATACCGACTCCATTCAGTATGAGAACGATGATGTTATGCGCCCGTTACACGGAGATGACTATGCGATAGCATGTTGTGTTTCTGCTATGGAAATCGGCAAACAGATGCAGTTTTTCGGTGCAAGATGCAACCTTGCAAAGCTTCTTCTTATTGCAATAAACGGCGGTTATGATACCACAAGCGGTATGCACATAGGTCCTCAGATGCCCGTAATGGATGCGGATACTCTTGACTATGAAGAGGTATCGGAACGCTTTGATATTTACATCGAATGGTTAAGTGAGCTTTATGTAAACACCATGAATGTTATTCACTATATGCACGACAAGTATGCATATGAAAAGACTCAGATGGCTCTTCACGATACCGAAGTGACACGCTTTATGGCATTCGGTGTGGCAGGCTTTTCTGTTGTTGCGGATTCTCTTAGCGCAATAAAATATGCAAAGGTACATCCCGTAAAGGATGAGCTCGGTTATATCACGGACTTCAATACAGAAGGCAGCTTCCCGAAATACGGCAACGATGATGACAGGGTTGATTTTATAGCCAGAGATACTGCGCATAAGGTTATAACCGAGCTTCGAAAAACTCCGACATACAGAGATGCAATTCATACTCTTTCCGTGCTTACAATCACATCCAATGTTATGTACGGCAAGCATACAGGTGCTACTCCCGACGGCAGAAAAGCAGGTACAGCCTTTGCTCCCGGTGCAAATCCCATGCACAACCGCGAAGAAAACGGTGCTCTTGCTTCTCTTAATTCTGTTGCAAAAATCCGTTATGAAGACTGCCGTGACGGTATTTCCAATACCTTCTCGATTACTCCGGAGGCACTGGGCAAAACCAAGGAAGACAGAATCAGCAATCTTGTAAATATTCTTGACGGCTATTTCCGTAAGAAAGCACATCATATCAATGTAAATGTGCTCAACCGCGAAACACTTATAAAGGCTTATGAAAATCCCGATGATTTCCCCAATCTGACAATCCGTGTTTCAGGCTATGCGGTTAACTTCAACAAGCTTTCCCGTGAACAGCAGCGTGAGGTTATCAGCCGTACCTTCCACGAGAGCTTATGATTAAAGGCAGAGTTCATTCGTTTCAGAGTCTCGGCACGGTTGACGGACCGGGCGTGAGATTTGTGGTATTTTTTCAGGGATGTCCGTTAAGATGCCGTTGCTGTCATAATCCTGACACATGGGATGCTTCGGGTGGCGCTGAATATGAACCCCGAGAGATCGTGAAAAAAATTATCCGTTATAAGGATTATTTCGGAAAAGAGGGCGGTGTTACCCTTTCGGGCGGTGAGCCTCTTCTTCAGCCTGAATTTGCCCTTGAAATTTTCCGTCTGTGCCATGAAAACGGCATTAATACCTGTCTTGACACATCGGGCTGTATTCTTAATGACAGTGTTAAGCAGCTGCTTGAGGAAACAGACAGGGTATTGCTTGATATAAAATACACCAACGAAGAGCAGTACAGAGAAAATGCAGGATGTGATATGAAGAAGGTCCTTGAATTTCTTTCGTATCTCAATGAAAAGAATATTCCCGTAACAGTAAGACAGGTGATTATTCCCTCTGTAAATGATTCGGAAGAAAATATAAGAACACTCAAAGGGATAACAGAAAAATTTCCCTGTATTGATAAAACCGAGCTGCTTGCCTTCAGAAAAATATGTCAAGCCAAGTATGATAATATAGGTATTGATTTTCCTTTCGGAAAAATATCAGAGGCATCCCCCGAGCTTATTGATGATTTGTATAATAAACTTAAAACAGCACCCTGAAAAGTGCTGTTTTTTTGTTTACATCCCGATAATTTTATATTATAATTTTCCTAAATACATCAGGGAGAGATTTTTATGACCTTTGAAATAGTAAAAAATGAATTTCTAAAAGACGGTAAGCCCGTAAAGCTTATTTCCGGTGCGGTGCATTATTTCCGCAATATGCCCGATACATGGGAGGATATTTTCAGAAAGCTTCTTGCTATGGGCTGTAACTGTGTTGAGACCTACTGTGCGTGGAATATGCACGAAAAGCATCCGGGTGAGTTTGATTTTTCGGGTATTCTCGATATCGGCAGATTTATAAAAACTGCAGGGGATATGGGGCTTATGGCAATTGTCCGTCCGGGACCTTACATATGCTCCGAATGGGAATTCGGCGGCCTGCCCTGGTGGATTCAGACTGATGAGGATATGGAAATCCGCTGTATGAATGAAAAGTATATTGCCTGCTTTGACCGTTATCTCGACAGACTTCTTGATGAGGTAAGACCGCATCTCGTAACCAACGGTGGTAATGTCATTATGATGCAGTGCGAGAATGAATACGGCTACTACGGTGATGATAAGGAATATCTCAATTATCTCAAAGAAGGCTTTATTGCAAGAGGAATTGATGTGCCCTTGTTTACTTCTGACGGTACTTCGGAAAGTGATATTCTTGACGGTGCAATTGACGGTTGTCTTGCCACGCTTAATTTCGGCTCACGTGTGGAAGAGAATTTTGAGGCTCATGACAGGCTTTTTCCCGAAAGTCCTAAGATGTGTATGGAGATGTGGAACGGCTGGTTTGATGCATGGGGTGATGAAAAACACCATACAACAAGTGCCGAGGACTATGCAAGGGTTGTGGATGATATGCTTAAGCGCGGTCATCTCAATATGTATATGTTTATAGGCGGTACAAACTTCGGCTTTACCTCAGGTGCAAATCATTATGAAAAATATCTGCCTGATGTAACAAGCTACGACTATGATGCATGTCTTTCCGAATGCGGTGATATTACTCCGAAGTATATGGCTGTAAGGGAGGTTATAAAGAAGTATGTGGATTATCCGCTTCCCGAAATTCCTGCTGACCGTGAAAAGAAGGCATACGGTAAGGTAAGCCTTACAGAAAAAACAGGCTTCTTCGGAAGTCTCGGAAGGCTTTCTTCTCCCATACATTCTGATGTGCCTAAGTGTATGGAAAAATACGGACACGGCTACGGATATATAGCATATAAGACCACGCTCAACCGTGATTATTCCGATGTGAAGCTTACATTTGAAACCCTCGGTGACAGAGCGCAGATTTACATCAATGATACTCTCGTTGACATTCTTTATATCAATGATTCTCTTGAAACTGTTTTCAGTGCAAAGAAGGGTGATACACTTACCGTTTTATGTGAAAATATGGGAAGAACAAACTTTGGTCCCAAAATGATGCGCAAGAAAGGTATTGCAGGCAGGTGTCTTATTGACGGCAGAATACACTTCCATTGGGATGTTTATCCGCTTCCTATGGATAATCTCTCAGAGCTTGTATTTGATAACAAGGATTTTAATGAAAAATCAGCCTTCTATAAAGGCATATTCACAATCGATGAATGTAAGGATACCTTCCTTAAATTAGATAATTTCACAAAAGGCTTTGTTGTAATAAACGGCTTTAATATCGGAAGATACTGGGAGATAGGACCTCAGAGAACACTTTATGTACCCGCATCCTTGCTTAAAGAGGGCGAAAACGAAATTATTGTATTTGAGTCAGACGGCATCAAGGGTGACACCTTTGTTGAATTCTGTGAAAAGCCTGTGCTTCAGTAAAAATTTAACCGTAAATGCAGTAATTCATTGCATTTACGGTTATTTTACTATTGCATTTTATCTTCAATTAATGTATAATTATACTAATTTTTTGCAAGGAGGTATTTTATGAGTGAGATAGAAAAAAAGAAGTCTGACGGCTTACATATTGACAAAAAGACAATAATAAGCATAACTGCAATATTACTTGCAGTGTATATTTTTGCAGGTGTACTTACACAGATAATGCCCAGAGGCGAGTATAATACTTTTGTGGATGAGGCAACGGGAAAGGCATCAATCACAACAGAAAGTGAATATATGCCTCTTGAGGATTACACAATGCCCGTATGGAAAATAGTTGCGGCTCCCGTGCTTGTTTTTATTGATGCCGAAATGCGCGAAACCGGAATGACAGGCTTGCTTATAGTTGCATTTATAGTGCTTATGGGTGGTACGTTTCTGTTGCTTGACAGGTGCGGAGTGCTGAAATATCTGGTCGCAGTTGTAATAAAGAAATTTTCGGGCAGAAAGTATCTGCTGATGGCAATACTGACATTTTTCTGTATGGCTCTTGCTTCAACGGCAGGTATACTCGAAGAAAGCGTTACGCTTGTACCCATAGCCGTTGCAATATCCCTGGCTCTCGGCTGGGATTCTATGGTAGGTCTCGGAATGAGCCTTATTGCGGTAGCCTTCGGCTTTACTGCCGCAACCTTCAATCCCTTTAATGTTATGACAGTGCAGAAGCTTGCAGGGGATATTGAGGTCTTTTCAGGTCTCTGGCTTCGTCTCATTGTTTTTGTTCTTGTATATCTTGGTCTTTATGCTTTTCTTTTTCTGTATGCAAAAAGAATTGAAAAGCATCCCGAAAAAAGCCTTTCTTTTGAAAGTGACAAGACTTTGAGAGAAAAATATACCGTTGCCGATGTGGATGCCGTATTCAATGACAAAACAACCGCAAAAGCCGGAAAGGCATTCTGTATATGTCTTCTGCTTGCTCTTGTTTGTATCATAACAGACTTTGTAACAGGTGCGGGCGGTGCCGTTTCAATGGGAGGTATCGCAGTATTCTTTGTAACAGGCGGTATTTCTGCTGCTATAATAAAAGGAATGCGCGGTAAGAATCTGCTTTTCGGTTTTACAGAGGGCGTTAAAACCGTAGCTCCCGCAATTCCTCTTATTCTTATTGTTATTTCCGTTGCATACATTCTTAACACAGGCAAGATTATGCATACTATTCTTAACTATATTCATACGCTTATGGGCGGTATGAATCCTTATGTCGCAATACTTCTTATCTTTGTATTTATAGCTTTTCTTGAGTTTTTTATCGGTTCGGGAACTGCAAAGGCATTTCTGGTAATGCCTCTGGTTATTCCTCTTGCACACCTTATCGGGCTCAGCTCAAACAGTGTTGTACTGTCCTTCTGTCTTGCAGACGGCTTTACAAATCTGCTGTATCCCACAAGCGGAATTATGATAATTGCAATAGGTATTGTCGGAGTTTCTTATACAAAATGGCTCAGGTTCTCATGGCCGTTATTTGTAATAGAGGGACTGATTTCTGTTGCCGTTATGATGCTTGCGGTAATGATCGGTTATCACTAATATTTTCATTAAGCCGGAGTTGTTTCCGGCTTTTTGTTTTTCTTGACTTAATCGGAAACTTTTGCTATTATAAAAAAGAGTATAAATATGAGGAGTAAGTTATGGCTAAAAAATTTCTTATAATCAATGCCGATGATTTCGGACTTTGTCACTCTGCCAATGAAGCGGTTATGGATCTGTTTCTTTCCGGCAGTATATTTTCTTCAACAATTATGACACCCTGCCCCGGTGCAGATGAAGCTATTCAGTTTTCAATCGACCATCCTGAATTTGCAATAGGTGTGCATCTTACTCATACAAATGAATGGCAGGATAATTTCCCCTGGGGACCTATGACAGACCTGCCCAGCCTTAAAAACCCCGAGGGCAGAATGTGGCCCGAAAGTGAGGATTTTGAAGCTCATTGCGAATATGATGAAGCAGTAAAAGAGACGATTATGCAGATAGAATACTGCGAAAACAAGGGTATGAATCCCTCTCACGTAGACAGCCATATGGGTGCTTTATACGGTATGAACGGCAAGCTTCTGATGCTTCCCAAAACTCTTGCTGTCTGCGGCAAAAAGGGTTATCCCTTCAGAATGTTCTCAAAGCCCCTTAAGGAGCAGTGCCCCGAGGGTACTCCCGTATGGCTTTTCTCTGTTGCCAGTGTTCTTTCGGGTATGTTCGGTAAAAAGAATAATGTTCCTATGCCCGACTATCTTATTTTCCCCGAAAATATCGAAACAGGCGAAACCTATGAGGAGTTCAAGTATAACTTTATTGAATATCTCATAAAGATTCCCGAGGGTATCTGCGAAACCTATGTTCATCCTGCAATGCCTACCGATGAAATGAAATCAATTACAGGCACATGGCAGAGAAGATATTGGGAATATCTCGTAATGAAGGATCCCGAAACCCATGCTGCATTCAAAACACACGGAATCAAACTCATCAGCTACAGAGATCTGGCTGAAATGAGAAGAAAATAAAACAGAAAAAGGAGAAACTGAAATGGTAGAAATGATTTCAAATATGCTCGGACTTGTATGGCGTGAGCAGTGGGCACTTCAGAATTTTTTTGACGGTCTCGGCTCTCTTATTACGGGCGGCGGAGCAAGAGGAATAGCTGCAACATTTATGATGATAATGCAGATGTTTAATATGCTGGCTACAGGCGCAGCGGTTGATGCATGGGGGCCCGAGCTCGATCTTACAGGCTATGAGCTTGTTTTTGAAGATGAGTTTGAAGGCGAAGAGCTTGATATGAATGTATGGAAGACCCGTTGTGAGGGTGCAGGCAGAGGCGGATTCGGTTCTCTTGAACAGGTAAGCGTTAATGACGGCATTCTTAATATCAGAGGCGAATACCGTGAAGACGGTCCTTATGGTGAAGGTTGGTATTGCGGCGCTATAAGTCTCAACGAGTGGTACACAAGAGGCTATTTCGAAATAAAGATGATCTGTGCTCCTTCTCCCGGCTTCTGGTCAGCATTCTGGCTTCAGGGCGCAGGCTCATACCACCCCGAAACATCCAAGGGCGGTGTCGGAGCAGTTGAAATTGATATCTGCGAAGCCTTCTACGGCTCTCCCGGAAAGGAAGATGCTTACACACCTGCTATGCATCTTTCAGGACTTAACGGCTCAACTGAGGATAAGATTTTCTCAAGAAATCTCGGTTCCTTTAACGGAAACAATATCTACAGTGAATACAATACCTACGGTATGATGTGGACAGAAGATGAGTATATCTTCTATGTAAACGGTGTTGAAACAGTACGTACCGATTTCGGTGACGGTATCTGTGAAAATCCCGAAGAGGTTATTGTTTCTCTTGAGCTTCCTCACGCTTCAAAAATCGCAGGTGTAAGCCACGATGAAGTAGTGGATATGAAGGTAGACTATGTAAGAATCTATCAGCTTGCAGAATAAATATCAATAATAATCTGATGATTTATAACTCCGTTCCCAAAAAAACAAGAGGGAACGGGGTTTTTTGTATATGTAAATTGCTCACTCCTGTAAGAAATTTTTACGCAAAAAAAATAAAAGTCCGGAAAATGAAATCCGGACTTTTTTACTTTATAGGAAATTCCTTCCTATAAAGTAAAAAGATTATATTTCCCGCCGAACGGGAAGTAAACTTCCCTCGGCGATGGACTATACGAAAGCGTTTCGCCGCAGGCGTACG
>JAZNEX010000068.1:0-18593 GCA_045588855.1 Acutalibacteraceae bacterium | reverse complement strand
TCAATGAAATCGTTCGCTTTGCTCACGATGAAATCTGAAACAAGTTTCAGATGAAATCTTCAGCCTACGGCTTCAGATTAAATCAAATCCGTCAAGCTTCCGACGAAGTCGGATTTCATCACGAAGTGATTTCATCCACGCAAGTGGATTTATTCGTCAGAATGACGGATTTAATTGAAAAAAGCACCGCTGTTGCGATGCTTTTTTCTGGGGGCAGGGGGTTGACAAATCGTAAGATTTTTTCTTATTTTTTTATTTTGCTCCAATACTCTTTTGCAGCCTGCTCATTTTTGTTATCTCCGTATATATAATATTTTTTATCCTTAATATTATCGGGAAGATACTGCTGCTTCAGCCAGTGATTGGGTGCATCGTGAGGATAACGGTAGTGCTGTCCTTTGACTTCAGCATCCTCTCCGTCAAAATGCTTGTTCTGAAGGTGTCTGGGAACAGGTCCTGCAAGACCGTTGCGAATATCGTTCATAGCCGCATCAATTGCAGCCTCACCCGAATTGGATTTGGGTGAATTGCACACAAGAATAACCGCATCAGCCAGAGGAATTCTTGCTTCGGGAAGACCTACCTGCATCGCAATGTCACAGGCAGATTTTACAATAGGGATGATCATAGGATACGCAAGTCCCACATCCTCGCAGGCACACACCATAAGTCTTCTTGTGGCTGAAATAAGGTCGCCTGCTTCAAGAATTCTGCCGAGATAATGTATGGCGGCATCGGGGTCAGAGCCTCTCATGGATTTCTGAAAAGCAGAAAGCATATCATAATACTCATCACCCTGCCTGTCATAATGAGAGCCGCTTTTCTGACATACCTGACGGACAACATCCGCGGTAATCTTTCTTTTTTCACCGTTTAGCGCACGGGGAGAGCCTAATACGCTGAGTTCAACTGCGTTTGCAGCCTTTCGCATATCACCGCCGCAGACCGTTGCAATATAAGAAATAACCTCTTCTTCTATATCATATTCTTCACTATTTTCGGCAGACATAATAGAGAAGGCTCTTTTTATACCGGGCACTGCATCCTCGGGGGAAATACTCTTGAATTCAAAAACCGTTGAACGGCTGATTACTGCAGAGTATACATAAAACAAAGGATTTTCGGTAGTGGATGCAATAAGAGTGATATCACCGTTTTCAATATACTGCAAAAGTGACTGCTGCTGTTTTTTATTAAAATACTGAATTTCATCAAGATACAGCAATACTCCGTCGGGGGCTGCAATTGTGTTGATTTCGGAAATAACATCCTTTACATCCCCTACAGAGCAATTGGTTGCATTGAGTATATGAAGACGTTTATTTGTAGCGGCAGCAATTATTCTTGCAACCGTAGTTTTTCCCGTACCTGACGGACCGTAGAATATAAGATTGGGGATATTTCCCGATTCTATGATATTGCGAAGAACAGCGCCTTCTGAAAACAAATGGCGCTGTCCTGAGATTTCATCAAGAGTTTTCGGTCTTATCCTGTCTGCAAGAGGTGTAGACATATTTTCCTCCCGAACGTAAATTTATCAATAAATCAATGACATAGCTTCTGCACGGGTTCTTGCGTCCGAACGCATACTTCCCCTTAATGCAGAAGTTTTTGTTTTTGCACCTGCTGCCCTTGCACCGCGCATCGTCATACAAAGATGCTCAGCCTCAATAACAACGGCAACACCCAGGGGCTCAAGATTCTCCATAAGAAAATCTGCAATCTGCGAGGTGAGTCTTTCCTGAATCTGAGGTCGGCGCGCAAAATTATCTACTATTCTTGCAAGCTTTGAAAGTCCGATAACCTTTCCGTCCTTGGGAATATAAACTATATGTGCCTTACCCACAAACGGAAGCAGATGGTGCTCACACATTGAATACATCGGAATATCACGAACAACAACCATTTCTTCGTTGTGCTCATCGTGAAATATTTTAAGATGCTGTTCGGGGGAATTTTCAAGCCCGCAGAAAACCTCTTCATACATTCTGGCAACTCTGCCGGGAGTTTCCTGAAGTCCTTCTCTGTCGGGATCTTCACCTATAGCAATAAGAATCTCCCTTACGGCATTTTCAAGTCTTTGTCTGTCCAAAGCAAAAACCTCACTGTGATTAGTATATATTTTACGGAATATAAGTAACCATAAAGCAGGAAGAATAGTAGCTTTCACCCATAAGTGAATAGTGGAACTGATTATATCCCGAAAGCACCTTATTACCTACTCTGATTTTCGTTACATATCCGCGGTTTGCGTCTATTGCGCCTGTATGCTCAAGAATTTCTATCCATTCGGCAGGATTTGAAGAAAGAACAATAGAGCTGTCATAGGCTTTGATTTTATATCTCATCTGCGAGACACTGTAATGTCTTTGTCCCATATGCTTGCTGTTTTGCATATCAAAGGGACTGGGTACGGGCTGAAGATAAGAAAGCTCTCCGCCCCAGACATGTCTGCTTGCGGCTGTTGTACCTGCAGAAAGAGCACTGTAAACTGCCATAATAGGAGAACTCTGCCCCTTAACGGTTATATATTCTCCGTACACTTCATGTACGGCATTTCTCAGATTCTGAGGAAGACTGTAATAACCTAAGGTAGATGCTATACCCACATCCCAACGGTTTGTAACATAGAAATTCTCTCTCATTAGAAGCGTCATAACACATAATGCCATCGCCTTGATTGCTTCCTGATACTTACCGCTGTCGGTTATACCGTAAATCTCCTGATACACGATTCTTGCAATAAGTCGCTCGGTATTTATATAACCTGTTGTGGGATAATATGTTGTAGCGGGAACAGCTGAATTCACTTTTACCTCTGTGCCTGTGAAATAGTGAGTTACAATCTGCTTATGATTATATCCTGCTTCATCCATAGATACGGCACCGTACTGAGAAAGTCCGACACCGTGCCCGTAACCGTAATATGTAAATACAAAGGTCCCCGAGGAAGCTTTTATATCGGGCATAGGAGGAACATCATAATAGAAGATATCGTCCTCATCCTTATTGACAAACACATCGAATAAGGATTCATCAACACTTACACTATTAGTTGAAAACTTATCAAGCTTAACGGAAACCCTGAGAATATCACGGGCATCCGCAGCAGTAATTTTTCCGTCGTTGTTTACATCACCTATTTTAAGATGTCCTTTAGAGTAATACTCAAGATCGACAGAGTATCTTAATGCAAGTCTTGCATCATCGGCAGCCACCTTACCGTCACGGGACAAGTCACCTGTCTTATAATTGACAGCTGCATAAACGGATATTACCGATGAAAGTAAAATCATCGAGAATGCAAGCACAATTGCAATAAGCCTTTTCGCTTTAATCATAAAATACACCTTCAGCAGTCCGCAGGCTTTATCGGGAACGGAGCTGCTGCCTCTCTTAGTTTTCAGCCTTCAGCTCCCTGTGCGGGATCCTCAGCCTCCGTCTGTGCAGCAGTTTCCTGCGGAATCTGCGCTTCATTTCCCATCTGCTCATCAGCATCGGAGCTGAACATACCTGCAAAGGGATTGCCTGCAGGGAATACCCATTCCACAGCACTTTCGCCCCACTGTAAAAAGGAATAATTATGAGTATAGAAATATGAAACACAGAATATGATAGCTGCAAGCAAAACAGCCGATGCTGCAGCAATTGCGATTTTATAACGCTTTATTGCAGCATTTTCCCTCTTCTTCATATCGGCACGGTGTTCATCATCATTTGCAATTATATCAGCAACAAACATACAAAGGTCGCCGCTGCATCTTGAAAGGAATAATGAAATATCCTCACCGGGGAAGGATCTCAGCTCTCTTACCGCAGTTTCACGGTCATTTGCTACTGCTATATATACAATCTTTTCACTGTCGGGACTGTCTCCCGTGTAAAAAGCATTTGACATTGCCGCTCCGTAGGGGCACGAAAGATCACCTGATGCAGCAACCGCAAGATTAACAGTATAATCCATGGGCTGCATATCACCTCGTTTTTCCGTGTTTGCGGAAATCTTGATTCTGTCTCCGAGAGATTCATCATAAGAGGTATAATTCTTAAAAAACGATGCCGTATTCGTGCCTGCCACCGCAAGCTTCAGATTCTTTTTTCTGAGCATCTTTGCAAGAAGACCTGTATGCACACGCTTGAATCTTTCGATATCCGCACTGATGTGATAGGTAGCATTAAGATAAGGAATAATCTTCGATGCCATAAGATACGATGTTCTTTCTTTTGAATAAGGAAGAACAAAAATTGTCTGATTGCCGTTTGCTACGGCAAATCCCGCATAAAGTCCGTCATCAAGAACAAAAACCCTTGCCTGAGGCGGTACAAAAGCATGTGTTACGGAAAAATCATAATCCTCGTCGGATGAGCTTTTTCCCATTGTTCTGCAAGCATTCTGAAGTATATCAGGGTTACAGCTCAACTCAAAGCCGAATGCCTTTGAAAGCATCAGTTTTGTTGAACCGAACTGCTCACAATCAGCAATAAAAAAAACCGCATGAGTGTCACTGATTGCTTTTGTTATAGATGAAGTTGCAGCCGTAATATCATCAAAAGACTGAATATCACCGCTGTCACTGAGATAATCGGTAAACACATATCGCAATTCCGTCCTGAATCGGGATACGGAATTATGCTTCTGAGTTCCCAGCAAAAAAAACTTTATTTTCATACTTTTTCCTTTTCTCTTGTTCACCCTTAAGCCGGCTTACGGTGTTATACCGCAAGTCAGTTCTGAAGATTCTGAAGCCCTGAATTATCCGGCAGATGTAGTATTTTCGGGAGTATTTACCGCCGGTGCAGATGCCGGATTTGTTGTTGCCGGTGTCTGCGCGGGACGGGTTGTTGTAACCTTATCGCCTGAATTGTTTTTATTCGAGGAATTATTCTTATTTGAAGTGTTGTTCTTACCTGAAGTGTTGTTTTTGTTTGAAGAATTATTCTTATTTGACGAATTATTCTTTGATGCCGTTGTGGTTTTCTCTGCCGTTGTGGTTTCGGGAGCCGGCATACCTATAGGCGTGGTATACTTCTCGTAAGGATTTGTAAGTCCTTTGCTGTCATAATAAGCCTGAGGATAACGCGCAGCCGAATTATAAGTTGCCTGTGATACGTCAACCGATTCACTTTCACCCTCTCTGAGAAGACGTGCAAAAACAACAAGTCGTCCGCCCTCAAATATATCCTGATAGCAGGTGTACAGGGTAAGCACCTTATCATCCTTGTTCACATCAATTCCGGTATTTATCATCGAACGCTCATAAATACCGTCAATCATCGTCATAAAATCATCATCGGACGAAAAATCAGGCACAAGATATCTGAAAAGATGTCCTCTGTCCTGTGCAGAGCCTGAGTTGGTAAGGATAACACCAAAAATCTTCCACTTTGTTTCGGCATAAAGAGTTTCGATTGTAACAACAGGAGCTTCCTTATAGCCGTCAAGACTCATATACGTTGTGAGCCTGTTAAAGCCCAGTCTGTCGTGTGTGTTATGTCCGTAAATTATGGTGTTTTTACTGAAGCCGTCCTTTGAAACAAGACAGCGCCCGTCAATATAGGGATTGCCGTATCTGCTGTAGTTTCCGTACATATCCTTCCACAGATAATAATCAGGATCGCTCGGTTTCTGGAACAGGGGCTGCCACATTTCTTTTTCGGGAATATTAAGCACACCCACAACATCCTGATTAACGGCATACATACTTGCAAATTTAAGAGACATCCCCTCAGGGAACTGAACATCGGGATACTGCTGCCTGATATTGTTCCACAGCTGCCTGATCTCAAATTCAGGCAGATGGTTTTCGTCAAGGCTGTCCATAGAAACCTGCCAGTCATTGAAATTTTCTATTCTTTCACGGTAACCGTGATAATAGAATACAAAATACCCGAGACCTGCAATAAGAAGTATGAGAGAAATAAATCTTACAAGCTTCCTTATCTTTTCACGCACGGGGTCTTTTGACTGAGGAAAAGTTTCCCGCATAATACGTATGAAATTTTCTTTTGAAAAACGTTGTCTGAAATAGCCTGTAAAAGCATCCCTGAATGTAAGTGCATACATAATTTCTTCGGGTGCATCCGGTCTTTTTATAATCTTTGCAGGCTCATCAAAACTGCTTACGAAATTTTTCACTTTCTGCCCTTCCGCCGATTATTCTTTTTCGGCTTTTGTTTTTTATTGCCGTCTTTCTCTTTCACAATAATTTGTTCTGCAGCATTTTCATAAATATCATCACTATCGGTGCCGAGCTTTTCAAGATAATCACCCGCGCTGTCATCAACATTTTTACTTACGGCAGACTTTTCCCTGCTTCTGCTTTGCGGCATTGACTTTTTGTCATAAGGTTCGGTAGAAAAGTCTTCATACTCATCAAAGCTGCCGTCATCACTTTCCGTTGTATCAACGGCAGAAGCAAGCTCGGGACTCATGTCCTTTTTCAGCTCTTCTATATGAGCGCGTCTTTCTTCGAGACGCTTAAGCTCAAGACGTTTTTCCTCTTCGAGTCTTGCAAGCTCTTCTTTTCTCTTCTGCTCATCCGCTTCGGTTCTTTTGTTGTATTTATCAACAATCTCGGCAACCGTTGAACGAAGTCCCTTTGTTTCGTCAGCGACGGATTCCACATCCTTGCCGTCATAAAGGTAAACTCTTGTTTTCTGCTTTTCTTCGGCAGCTGTATTTTCCTCGGGGATGATTTTTTTACTTTCAACTGTAATCTGCTCACCCACCGTACCTACACGCTTACCTGCAGGGGTTTTGTTATTTTTTGTTTTGTAATTACCCTTTTTCTTCTTTTTGGCAGAACGGTCATCAACCTGAAGCCAGCTGGTATCGGCCTTTGATGTACGGCCTGAAGAATTGCGGTCTGCACCTGTGTAAAATGCATCATTTTCTGTCAGTGCTGATTTTTTGCCGCCTGAATTTTTTCCGGTTTTTCCGCTTGCAGCAACATTACTTTTTTGAATTACGGAAAAACCCTCCTGAAAAAAAGATTTCTTGTTGTCATTATAATACTGAGAATTATCGGGCTGAACCTCAAAGTCAGCATCTCTTGAAAGAGGATCTATATACAGAGAATTAGTACGTGAAAGCGCAGCGGGAGCGTCAGAAAGCTCATCAATAAAGGGATTTTTGCGTCCGCTGTATGATGCTCTTGTTACAAAGCTGCGCACATAGGTGCTGTCGCCTCTGAGCATTCTGTCCTGACGTACTCTCTCAAGTCTTGCAGCCTCTGCCTTAGCCTTTTCTTCCCAGTCCGCATCAAAAACAACTCTCTGCTCTGATGCGCCGACACCCATTGTGGGATATTTGACACTGCCCGAAGATGTATATTCGGGTCTTTGTGCTTCGGAAGAAGCTTCAGAATATATTTCTCTGAACTCATCGGGAATTTTATCCTCAATACGTTCATCAACGCTTTTTTCTCTTGAAAAGCGCACATCACCCGAATCATATACTGCTCTTCCGCGCAAGCTCTCCTCATCACTTCTGTCTGACAAGTCAACCTTGGGTACCGATACGGGAGCATCACTGTCGCCTATGTATTTAGCAATAAGCCCCGTAAATTCTTCTCTGAAGGAGCCGTCGGCATTGAGAATTTCCGCAAGAATATCATCAACCGATTCCGTATCAGCGTTATTTACGGGTAAAACTTTCTTTTCTGTATCTGCCAATTCTGATTTCCCCTTTCACTCAACCAGGCAATTAATAAGCCTGCCAGATTTCGTAATTCTTATAAGGATTCTCCAATTTATTAAGATCATACCACAGCTGGGGCATACGTCTGTCGGGATTGTCCACAGCTGTTGAAGTATCAACCTCAGGGCTTTCGCCGTATCTTACAAGTCTTGCCACGACAACGAAACGGGCATTTACCATTCCGTCCACGTTAAGAGCATGCGAGCAGGTTGAAAGAGTAATGAATTTATCCGAAGGAAGAACATCAACCGAAGGATTCTGGAAATAGCTTCTGAAAGCTACCTCATTAGCAAATCCCAGAGTACTCTCATCGGAAAAATCATCATTCCAGTAATAAAAAAGTGCATTGTCATCCTTTTCGTTATATGCGGCTATGAATGCACCGATTATCTTCCATTTGAAGTTAGCATAGAGAGTGGAAAGCTCTATGACGGGGTGTTCTTTGTAATACTCGACATCCATATACTTGTCAAGATCCGAGAACATACCTCTCTGATTTTTAAGGTAATGACCGTAAAGAATCGTGTTTTTTGCAAGTGTTTCGTGACCGCCCGTTCTCAGTATGTTTCGGTAGTCCATAAAAATACTGCCGCCGACATAATAATCGCCGTGGAAGGTTGTTCTCAGATAATCATCATGGTTATCCGTCTGCAATACCACGTGGTCTATGTTTGTACCGCCGATGCGTATCCATGCCACGGTATCACTGTTTTCGGAATACAGCGGTCTGAAGCCTTCAATCATTCCGTCGGGAAACTGAGTCTCATTGTAATTGGGGGTAAGTGTTTCCGCAAAAACATCCTCACTGCTGAAATAACCGAGAAATCCCTCTTCGGATTCAAAATGCGCTTCCTTTTTGATTTCATCGTATGCATCGCCCTCATTTGTAACATTGAGATAAATACCGATAAAGGCAACCACCGCGATATTAAGAACCCAGAGCACCGAAATAATCTTACGGTCAAAGGGAGTCATCATTCTTTTTTTTGCTTTTTCTATATCCTTTCTGTCAGCAGCCGTATTGTGAATCTTATCAAGATATACATCCTTGGGATCCACATAAACAGGCTTGCCGTCAGACATGGAAATTCCCTGATTGATATATCCTCTGTCAGGCTTTTTTCCGTTTCTGAAATTATCCAAAAAAATCACCTTGTAATAATAAAAATCGATATGCGGTATTAGTATAGCACAAACACAAAAATATTACAAGCCTTTTATATAAAAGTAATAAAAATAAAGTTTTGCTTTACTATTCGTTTATTTGTGATATAATCTATTATGAGAAAGAATGACAAAGGACAGGATTATATGAAATTTTTCGTAAAATATACGTCTGTTGTAACAGCATTGGCTTTAATTTTCCTTACATTTTCAAGCTGTACAACCGAACCGGCAGAAGGCTCCGCATTTGCTATGGGCAGTCTTGTAACCTCAAAAGTTTATACTAAAGACAGTGATAAGGCTGCGGAAATTCTCGGTATAATCAACGAAGCGGCGGCGGCTGCAGACAAAGCTCTTTCGGATACAGACCCCGAATGCGAAATATATAAGCTCAATCACGACGGCAAGGTGTTCGGCTCTGACTTTCTGATTAAAACAATGACGGACACCGTAATGATATGTAATATGCTTGAAAGAAAGGTTGATATTTCAATAGGGAAAATTTCTTCTCTCTGGGGTTTTAATACGGACAATCCTTCCCTGCCCGATGATGAAGAAATTCAGAAGCATATTGAAAATGTTGATATAGAACAGATTTTTATTGATGAACAGCTCAAAAAAATCGAAATTCCCGACAGCATTGCAATTGATATGGGAGCATTCGGCAAGGGTGCCGCATGCGATCTTATCTACGACAGCATCAGGTATTATTCAACTCCTGTGCTTGTCTCATTCGGAGGCACGGTTTTTGCCTACGGTGCAGGTCCTTCGGACGGAAAATGGAAAATTGCAATAAGAGATCCGCTCGGAGATTCATCATCCGTTTTTGCAGTTTTAAATCTTTCTCCCCTTGACCCTAAGGGTGCTGTTTTTGTCTCCACATCGGGCAGCTATGAAAAGTATTTTACCGAAAATTCTGTGACTTACCATCACATTCTCGACCCAAAAACAGGCTATCCCGTCGAAAATGACCTGCTGAGTGTAACTGTTGTTACAGCCACGGGAATTGATGCGGATGCCTTATCTACGGCCTGCTTTGTCAACGGCTACAACGAGGAAACACTGCAGACTCTGGAAACATTTTGTGCAGATGCAGTATTTATTTTTAAGGATAAAACATACACTTATACAGACGGTCTTGCCGACTGCTTTACAATTAAAGACAAAAGCTACACAGAAAAAAAGTAACGACATAAGCTTAGATTGTTTTCGGTTATGTCCGATTTTTACATAACAAAACTCCTGTTCTGAGATAATCAGATCAGATTCTGAACAAACCACGGAGGAATGAAGTCATGGGCAGATTAAAACCCGATGCCATTCTCAAAGCTGTAAATAAAGGCAGAGGCGGTGTATATGTTGCACACAACAAGCTTACTGCCGAAAAAGAAACCGTAAGAGTGCCTGCTCCCGCTTTTGTAACGCTCCCCATGAGTCAGCATATCGGTGCTCCCTGTACTCCTGTAGTAAAAGAGGGCGACCATGTTGATGTCGGACAGCTTATCGGTGACAGTGATAAATATGTCAGTGCACCTATACACGCTTCCGTGTCGGGCACGGTCACATCCGTTCAACCCATAAAGCTTGCAAACGGCAGTATGGCTCCTGCGGTAACAATAGAATCCGACGGTAAAATGAAGATGTATGAAGGACTGAGACCGCCTGTGGTGACAGACAAAGCAGGTCTTGTTGCGGCTGTCAGAGCATCGGGCCTTGTAGGTCTCGGTGGTGCAGGCTTTCCTACTCACGTAAAGCTCAACACACCTGAAGATAAAGAAATTGACACTCTTATTATCAATGCTGCCGAGTGCGAGCCGTTTATTACTGTTGACTACCGCGAATGTCTTGAGAATTCACAGAATATAATGGACGGTGTATACAAGCTTCAGGAGATTCTCGGTTTTTCGAGAGTTATTATTGCCGTTGAGGACAACAAACCCAAGGCTATAAAAATTCTGAAGGAAATTGCAGACAGCGACCGCGACCACGGCAATATTGTGCGCCTTATGACACTGAAATCACGTTATCCTCAGGGCGCCGAAAAAATGATGGTGCTTTCGGCTACGGGAAGAAAGGTTCCCGAGGGAGGTCTGCCCTCTGATGTAGGCTGCATTGTTATGAATGTCGCAAGCGTTGCCTTTATTGCAAGATATATAAAAACAGGTAAACCCCTTACAAGCCGTACCGTAACAGTCAGCGGCTCGTGCATAGCAAAACCCCGCAATGTGAGAGTGCCTATCGGGATGCAGATTCAGCAGATTATTGATTTCTGCGGCGGTTTCACGGGTGAGCCGTATAAGATTCTGTCGGGCGGTCCCATGATGGGTACCGCAGTTATGAATACGGAGGTCCCACTTCTCAAAAGTAATAACGCGATTCTTGCCTTTGCAAACCGCGGCATAAGACTCAAACCCGAAAGAGACTGTATACGCTGCGGCAGATGCCACGAGGTATGCCCTATGAGTCTTATTCCCACTCAGATTGAAAAATATGCGTCAATAGGCGATGCCGAAGCATTGAAAAAGCTCGGAACTTCCGTATGTATGGAATGCGGAAGCTGTGCATATTCCTGCCCTGCAGGAAAACCTCTGGTTCAGCATATGCGCCTTGCAAAAGATGTTATGAGAAAGGCGGGCATCAAATGAGCGATTCCGTAAAGCTTACCGTAAGTGCTTCACCTCACACAAGCAGTCCGTTAACAGTAAGCGGTATAATGGCCGATGTCATAATTGCCCTTATCCCTGCAGCAGGAGCAGGTATTGCAATTTTCGGCTTAAGAGCAGCTGTTGTTATAGCTTTATGCGTAATCAGCTGTGTGCTTTTTGAATTTATTTCAAGAAAGGTTATGAAGAGAAAATCTTCAATAGGCGATCTCAGTGCAATTGTCACGGGAATTCTTCTTGCCTTCAATCTGCCCGTAACCATTCCGTTATGGATGTGTGTTATCGGCTCAGCCGTAGCTATCATTGTGGTAAAGCAGATGTTCGGCGGTATCGGACAGAATTTTGCAAATCCTGCAATTACTGCAAGAATTGTGCTTCTTGTATCCTTTGCTTCGGCTATGACAAACTTCACAATCCCTGCCCGTTCAATGGCAGATGCCGTATCAACTGCCACCCCGATGGCACACCTCGGCTCAATTGATCTTTCTTTAAATGTTGCCCCTCAGATAAATGAGCTTATTTCAAACGGTGATATTCCCGCATTTTTTAATATGCTCTTCGGTCTGAGAGCAGGCTGTATCGGTGAGGTTTGCTCTGTTGCAATTATTATCGGAGGTATATATCTGATAGCAAGAAAGGTTATCAGTCCCGTTATCCCCGTAAGCTACATACTGACGGTTGCTGTATTTATGTTCATTGCATCAGGCTTTAATATATCATTCACGGTTTATGAAATTCTCGGCGGAGGTCTTCTTCTCGGAGCATTCTTTATGGCTACAGACTACACAACAAGTCCCATAAACAAAAAGGGAAAGCTGGTTTTCGGTATCGGCTGCGGTATTCTCACTGCAGTCATCCGTCTTTTCGGTTCACTTCCCGAAGGTGTTTCGTATTCTGTTCTTCTTATGAATATTGCAGTACCTCTTATTGAAAAAGCCACAGCTCCCCGGTATTTCGGTTTTATAAAAAGCAAAAAAGAAAAGAAAGAGGAGGCTGTGTCATAATGTCCTCTAAGGATATAAAGATTATACTGAAAACAGCGCTTTCCCTCTTTCTTATATGCGCTGTTGCAACAGGCCTGCTCGCCTTTATAAATTCCGTTACAGCCCCTATTATTTCGGCTAACAACACAAAAGCCGCTGATGAAGCAAGAATTGAGCTTCTGCCGTCCGCTTCCGCTTTTACAGAAGAAAGAACGGAAGACGGCACAGTGTATCATAAAGGAACAAAAGAAAATATTACTGTCGGATATGTTTTTATAACAAATGCATCAGGCTACGGCGGCACCATTGAGGTAATGACGGCAGTTAATGCAGACGGCACGGTTTCGGGAATCAGTATTCTTTCAATAAACGAAACGCCCGGACTTGGCATGAATGCAAAAAGAGAAAGCTTTTCCTCGCAGTATAACGGAAAAACAGGTCCCTTCAGCGTTGTAAAAAACAGCGTTTCATCCGAAAATGATATTCTGGCAATAACAAGTGCAACAATCACGTCAGATGCCGTAACAAAAGCGGTAAACGAGGCTCTCGGCATATATAGTACGGTAAAGGAGGGATAATCGTGGCAGAAAAGAAAAAATACAATCTCGGCAAGGAGCTGACAAAAGGCTTCCTTAAAGAAAATCCCGTATTAAGACTTGTTTTAGGCACCTGTCCCACCCTTGCAACATCAACCTCTGTAGTAAACGGTGTCGGCATGGGAATTGCCGCAACACTGGTTCTTATCTGTTCAAATACGGTAATATCTGCTCTCAGAAGGGTTATTCCCGAAAAGGCACGTATCCCTGCTTATATCGTAATAATCGCTTCCTTTGTTACTATAGTCCAGATGCTTGTAAAAGCATTTGTCCCTGCTCTTGATAAATCCCTCGGCGTATTTCTTCCCCTTATTGTCGTTAACTGTATAATCCTCGGAAGAGCCGAAGCATATGCGGGAAAAAATCCCGTTCTTGCTTCTGCAGTTGACGGTCTCGGAATGGGTATCGGCTTTACGGCTGCTCTTTTCTGCATGGGTGCAATAAGAGAAATTCTCGGTGCGGGAACATTTCTTTCGGGCATTGATACAATGCTCGGTGCATATATTGACCTGGGCTCATTCACAGGCTTTGATTTTACGGCAGTGCTTGATTCGGCAGGTCTTGCACCTATGACCTTATTTATTCTTCCTGCCGGAGGGTTCTTTGTGTTCGGCATTCTTATGGCTTTCGCAAACAGACTTGCCGAAAGAAAAGGTCTTCAGAGCGCAGCTCTCAACGGCTGTAAGGGCTGTCCCCATGCTTCATTCTGTGCCCGTTTTTCTGATGATACAACAAACAGTGAAGAGTGCGGAAAAATAAAGGCTGCGAAAAAAACCGGCAACACCGAAAAGTCTGCTGCCGTCAGCAAGACTGAAGAAGCAGATAAAATTTCCGAGGTTGTTCCCGATTTTCTCAGACAAGGCACAAAACAGAATAACAAGGAGGATAC
Organism: Acutalibacteraceae bacterium; assembly: GCA_045588855.1. Taxonomy (GTDB): domain Bacteria; phylum Bacillota; class Clostridia; order Oscillospirales; family Acutalibacteraceae; genus RUG806. The sequence continues at coordinate 4,599 of JAZNEX010000068.1, read as the reverse complement.
TGAACAATGAAATTCTTTATCGCATTACTTGTTATGGGTATCCTCACACAGAATTTTGTTCTTTCAAAATTTCTCGGAATATGTCCGTTCCTCGGTGTTTCAAAAAAGCTCAACACTGCGGCAGGTATGAGTGCTGCTGTAATTTTTGTTATGCTTCTTTCCACAGCAGTTACATATCCGATTAACGTTCTTCTTGAACATAACGGTCTTGAATATCTTCAGACAATAGTATTTATTCTTGTTATAGCAGCTCTTGTCCAGATGGTTGAAATCGTTCTCAGAAAATACATCAAATCACTTTATAATTCATTGGGTATATATCTGCCCCTCATCACAACAAACTGCGCAGTTCTCGGTGTTGTGATTCTGAATATTGACAATATAACAATATACAGCGCGCAGAATTACGGCTTTTTTCACTCAATGGTCAATTCATTTGCTGCAGGCGCAGGCTTTATGCTTGCAATGGTGCTTTTTGCAGGTGTGCGTTCAAGACTTGAAACTGCGGATGTACCGAAATTCCTTCAGGGACTTCCCATCACTCTTATTTCCGCTTCGATAGTATCGCTGAGCTTTTTAGGCTTCTCGGGTATTGTTGAAGGTCTGGGCCTTATGTAAAGAGGTGAAGCTATGAATGAGATTTTATTTCCTGTTCTGATAGTTGCAGGTATAGGGCTTATCGCAGGTCTTTTGCTTGCAGTGCTTTCAAAGCTTATGGCTGTACCCGTTGATGAAAAGGAAGAAGCCGTAATACAGGCTCTTCCCGGAGCAAACTGCGGAGCCTGCGGTTTTTCGGGCTGTCAGGGATATGCATCAGCTCTTGCAAAGGGTAAAACAAGGGATACCGGGCTTTGTGCCCCCGGAGGCAGTGAGGTATCTGCGGCTATATCGGAAATTATGGGGCTTTCAGCCTCAACAATTGTTCCCATGACTGCAGTTGTACGCTGTATGGGTAATGATGACTGCGCCGAAAAAAAGCTGATATATTCAGGCGTTTCAAGCTGTAAAATGGCTTCGCAGCTTTTCGGCGGAGACAAAACCTGTATATACGGGTGTCTCGGTCTGGGAGACTGTCAAAGAGAATGCCCGTATGATGCAATCAACATCTGCGGCGGTGTTGCAATTGTTTCCCCTGAGCTTTGCAAGGCATGTAAAAAATGTATTGCGGTTTGTCCGAAAGAGCTGATTGAGCTAATGCCGAAATCCGAAAGCAAGGCAGCAGTGCTCTGCCGTAACCACGACAAAGGAGCACTTGTAAAAAAAGAATGCTCTGCAGGGTGTCTCGGATGTACCAAATGTGTAAAAACCTGCCCGGAAGGGGCAATCAGCATGGATAATCTTGTTGCAAAGGTTGACTATGACAAATGTACGGGCTGCGGTCAGTGTACTGACAGCTGTCCTAATGATACAATAAAAATATTGAATTCAAAATAAAGGAGAATTACCGTGAAAAAATTTATGGATTCAGATTTCCTGTTGTCGACGGAATCTGCAAAAAAACTGTTTGCCGCTGCAAATGAAGAACCTATATTCGACTGGCATTGCCATCTTTCTCCGAAAGAAATTTATGAAAATGAAACACCCCGCGATATTGCACAGCTCTGGCTTGCAGGCGACCATTACAAGTGGAGAGGTATGCGCGGTGTCGGCATTGACGAAGAATATATCACCGGCAGCGCAAGTCCTTATGAAAAATTCTGCGCATGGGCAAAGGCTATGCCAAATTTCATCGGCAATCCCCTTTATCACTGGACACATCTCGAATTACAGAGATATTTCGGTATATATGAAACGCTCAATGAAAAAACAGCAGATGCCATCTGGGAAAACGCAAACAAGCAGATAGCAGCAGGCGGTTTTACACCCAGAGAGCTTATTGAAAAATCAGGTGTTTACTGTGTGTGCACCACCGACGATCCCGCAGATACACTTGAATACCACAAATTACTCAGAGAGGATACATCATTCAGCTGTAAGGTACTTCCCGCATTCCGTCCCGACAAGGCACTCGCAATAGAAGCTCCTGCATATATGCCATGGCTTGAAAGTCTGAGAAAGGTGTCAGGCAAAGCAATAAACACTTATGCTGAGCTTAAGGATGTTCTTCTTGAAAGAATTGAGCTTTTTGCCGAAATGGGATGCCGTGCAACAGACCACGCATTTACCCCCGTACCTTATGTAAGAATGACAGACGATGAAATTGAAGCTGTTTTTGCAAAGGCGCTTTCAGGAGAAGAAATCTCAGCATATGAGGCTGAAGGCTACAAAACCGAGCTGTTCCGTTTCCTTGCAAAAGAATATTACAAGAGAGGCTGGGGCATGGAAATCCATATCGGACCGATGAGAAACAATAACACAAAAATGTTCAGGAAATTAGGTCCCGACACAGGATATGATTCAATTGCCGATAACGAAATCGCATACAATCTTTCCCGTCTTCTTGATTCTCTTGATTCTGAGGATTCTCTTCCCCGTACTGTTTTGTTCACACTCAATCCCAAGGACAATTATGTTCTCGGCACAATGCTTGGCAACTTCCAGTCATCCGAAGCAGCATCAAAGATTCAGTTCGGCACAGCCTGGTGGTTCAATGATAACATTGACGGTATGAGAGAACAGATAAAGGCTCTCGGAAATCTCGGTGTGCTTTCAAAATTCATAGGTATGGTAACAGATTCACGTTCATTCCTTTCATATCCCCGTCACGAATATTTCAGAAGAATTGTGTGCGAATTCATAGGCAATCTTGTAGAAAACGGAGAATATCCCGATGATTTCGAATTCCTCTGCAATGCAGTAAAAGATATTGCATTCAGAAACGCAAAAACATATTTCGGTCTTGACTGATTTAAGACAATATTCAGTTTTCCGTTCTTTAATATAATCACAGATTAACTTTACTTAGGAGCATTGTGATGAATATACTTCGATTTTTAACCCCTAAAATAGAAGTTGAATATATAAATATAGACAGTACCGTCAGACAGGGTCTTGAAAAAATGAGATTCCACGGCTATGCCGCAATTCCCGTAATTGATGATGACGGTTATTACAAAGGCACCGTAACAGAAGGCGATTTCTTATGGGCTCTTTATAACAACAACAATCCTGACCTTAAAAAGCTTGAAAAAACCGAGCTCAGAACAATTTTAAGAACAGATTATCAGCCTGTACTTGCATCTGCATCAATGGATGAAATTCTTACCCGTTCTTACTATCAGAATTTTGTTCCCGTAATTGATGACAGAGGCGTATTTATCGGCATTATAAAGAGAAAGGATATCATCCGCCATCTTGCAAACATCAGGGTTGATCTGCCCGATGCTCAGCCCGTTACGGTAAATGCCTGATAAGACAAAGGTGGATAATATGACTTATTTATACGACAACATCAAGCTTTGTGCAACTATTGTTTCCGACACGCATATTGACGAAAAGCATCCTACAAAATGGTTTCCTATGATGCTTCTGAAAAGAGCTCTCAAAGGAGCAAAAAGCAGCAGCTCGGATGCTTTTATAACCGTAGGCGATACTACCTCCCGAGGCAGCACCGTCAACTGGAATATGACAAGAGACTGCTTTAAGAAATATCCCGATGCCGCAAAAAAAATCATTCTTGCCATAGGAAATCACGACGGCTGGAATGACAACGGCTTTGATGACGCCATAAAAGAGTATTACAGCGCTTATAAAGATATCTGCGGAAGAAAAATTGATACTCCGTATTTTTCGGAAGTAATCAACGGTTATTATTTCATATGCATCGGAACTGACTCGGACAGCGGCTGTGAAGCATCAATCAGCGATACACAGATGAAATGGTTTTCAGATGAAATGGAAAAAGCAGGAAATACGGGCAATCCCGTATTTGTCTTCTGTCATCAGAGTCTTAATCAGCGTCACGGACTCCCCCGCACGTGGGACAGAAACGAAATTCCCGACCGTCCTCTTGATGATGGCGGTATAGGTGAACGCAGCGATGAAATAGCTTCTATTCTCAAAAAATATAAGAATGTTTTTTACTTCAGCGGTCATTCCCATATGGGTCTTGCCGGTGAAGATATGTCAGAAAAAGAAGGTTATGCAAGCTTTGAGGAGGAGGACGGTGTTACACTTATCAATCTTCCTTCCCTTGCCTGCGGCAATCATCACGGTGAATATCAGAAGCTCGGTACGGGGCTTCAGCTTGAAATATATACCGATAAAGTCATTCTTCGTCCTAAAAACTATTTTTCAGGCAAATGGATTACATCGATTAACATAAAAAACGGTAAGCCTTATTACGAAAAGATTCTGTAATTGAGCATTATTTTTTCTGCACTCTTTTGCACCCGATTCATATTATGTATTGGAAGGTGCGAAAGGAGGTCAGGAAATATGCTCTTTGGTAACGGATGCAACAGCTATTGGATTCTTTTTATCATTCTTATCCTTGTTCTTACAGGCGATAACGGATGCTGCAACCAGAATAACAACTGCGGTTGCTGCAATCAGAACAACGGTTGCGGCTGCGGCTGTAACTAAGCTTTAACATGACAATACCGCAGGGGGGCTTCAGGCCGGGCGGGGGTTTATATAATATTTTTTCTTTCCCAAAAA
>JAZNEX010000067.1:0-46410 GCA_045588855.1 Acutalibacteraceae bacterium | reverse complement strand
AGCATAAAACGCAAAAACCTTGTTTTTGCCTGCTTTTGCTGATTTTTACAGTTTTAAAGGGTTTCTTTGGTAGTTAAATACCGAAAGAAACCCTTTAGTTATCTTGTTTTATGCGGTCTGCACTTTTTTTACAGCCCCTTTGTTTTTTTGTTGATTCAATTAATAAAGTGCAGGATGGAAGAAATTGTAGAAGCGTTCAAGAAGATTATACATATACACGGCAAGTGGATTAATTGCATCCCATACGGGCTCGTCATACAGAGTAATCCAGGTGTATATTCTTCTTGTAAGATGTCTTAAATCATTGCTTGAAAGATCGTGTCCGACTCTTTCGCCGAGTCTTGTAACTCCGAATTTAACAAAGTCATTATAGAGATCTTTGTTAGCCTTCATCCACAGATACGGATGCTGCAATCTTGAAAATTCCGAGTTCATAGTTGAGCATTTCCAATATCTCCAGCATAATTCCGAACGAAGAATTCTGTTAAGCTGTTCATCATTTTCAGCCTCAGCCTTTGCCATTTCCCACAGTTCATCACAGCGCTTTATTTCACAAGGAGTAATGCCGAGCAATGAAAATCTTGAATCCTGTTCAAGATAAAGATGGGTAATGTCAGTAACTGCGTGTTCTGTAACAATATCAATAAATTCGTAAAGATATTTACCTCCGGGTCCGTATACTCCGAGTAAGTAACCCATTTTTTCACTTTCATAATCCATATAAGGATTCTGCATAAGCTTTGACAGAAGATATGTCTTCATTTCACCGAATTCAGCATCGCATTCTGCTATATAGAATACACCTTGCTGATAAATGCCTTTTACATTGTGTTCATAAAAAATCTGTGTATTTCTCTGCAGTGTGCCGAAGTTTGCATAAATGTTAACACTTTCGTCGCAATTAAGATTGTAATTCCAGATATAAAGTCTGTTGCAGATTTTACTCCATGCTTCAAGGTCTTCCATAAAAGCTGCATTGTTTTCACATTTCGGATCATCAAGTGTATGCCCGAAGCAGCATTCAATTGAGCAGAGTCTTATTATAACATCATCACGGGGAATAACATTAGAGGGAGCAGGTCTTGTATATTGATATGCAAATGTATCAATTGCAACATTGTCATATCTTCCGCCTGCCTTCAGCCTTGAAGCAATTTCATTCACAAAGGTAAGCATTGTTCCTGCTTGTGAGCCGTTGAGCTTATCAAGCTTACTGCAGCTGTCACACTGGCAATAATCACTGTTGTCAGCCTGAGTAATTGAAAGAATCTGAACGGAAGCTGAGGGATTATGCTTTTCCTTAAGCAATTCAAGAGCTTCTGCTGTTACGATATCTTTTACCGATTCATTGGTGAGGCAAAGCTGATTAGGGATTCTTTCTCCGTCTCTTAAGGCATAATACTCAGGATGAGAAGAAAAATACTTTTCAGGCTTGCAATAGAAATTAACAAGTGTATGGCTGGAGCCACCGATATATTCAACCGCACAGCCCTGTTCATCTGAAAGATCCTTGTATATACCGCCCGTAAGTCCGTTTGCAACTGAATATTCAGCATCTCTCGGACTTCTCGTATCGGTTTCGGAATATTCGAAAAACGGTGTGTAGTCCACATCTATATCAGCAGGGAGTGTAAGTGAACTGTTTTTCGGAATTATGATAACATCTGATTCGTACCAGTGGCAGCCGCAGTATTTTTCAAGAAGGGCATAAACTCCGTTTATTGCACCCTTGTTGCCGGCACCGTTTATAATTATACGGTTTTTGTCGGATGAGATTTTATAGCTGCCGTCTGCCTGGGAATTATCATATGTATTGCTTCTTGAGGTGTTACCGACACATATTTCGTAGCTGAAGGTATCGTTGTCAGATTTGATTTCGATGCTTTTGCCGAGTATTTCGGACAGGTAATATTGCAGTCTTTCGGCAGCATAGTTTTCTGTAATTGTTCTGTTATCAGAAACAACAATTACCGCTTCAGAAACAGGAAATGAATTTTCAGCAGCAAATGAGGGGAGTGAAAACATAGAAAAGAAAATACAAGCGGTGATAAATAAACTTATCAGACTTCTGAATTTTTTCATAAAAATGCCTCCTTGAATGTATTTACAAATTATTACTCAGACCACATACTGTCAGAAAATCTTGTATATCTGTGAGGAAATGCTCTGAAAAAGTCTTCTGAATTGCCGTTGATTTTTACACCGTCAATAAAGGCTGCGGTCTCTTTTGTATGTCCTTCGCCCGCAAGAATCAGCCTGGCTGCCGCCGGAGCTGTGACTGAAATATCATATGCAGTGCTGTTGCTGAATCTGACATCAGCTTTTCCGTGTTCATATTCTACCTCGAAAACACCGTTATTCTGACTGAGACTGTCATTGCATAAAAGCTTGAATCTTCCGTATTCCTGCGGATAAGAATTATTAAGGAGGATATTTTTCAGGTTATATATCCTGCCTGCAACACCGTTGTCATATTCATAGGATATTCCGTGTATTCTGTCGGCAATAACCGAAAGGGGAGAGCCTGAATACTGTTTTCTTGCAAGAATGTATTTTGTTATACAGTCGTAATTTCTCAAAAAACCGAGAATACCGTAAAGCGCTTCGGGAGTTAAAAAGAAGAGATCTTCAATTCTTACATAATCCGGTCTTTTGACTGTGAATTTTACATAACCGTCAGCCTTGCCGTTTTTGTCTCTTCTGAAATATGTATAGTCTGCTTCCTCCAGAGGTGTTTCGCAGAAATGCTTTCTGTCATCCCGTAATGTAACAAGATTTTCCGTCAATGCACATTCTCTGTGAAGATTGCTCAGTTCTTCAAACTGAGCGCCGGTATAAAGAATCATATCTGTATTACGGGGGATGTGCGACATATTTTCAAAAGGAATTTTTATTGCGAACATGCGATTAAGGTTTGCATATCCGAATTTTTCATAATAGGTAATTGAAAAAGGCTGCAAAAAACCCATATGCCAGTTGCTTTCTACTGCATTTTTTCCGATATGGTCAAAAATTGCTCTTATTCCTCCCATTCTGCGGTATTCGGGTATACTGCAAACACCGCTGACAACAAGAGAATCTATAAAATTACCGCAATAATTCGTACGATAGTCGTACATTTCTACCCCTGCAATAAGCTTTCCCTCATGGAAAGCGGCAAGCACGGGTATATCAACTGCTGTGTCTACTTCTTTATTGAATTTCCATATAAAGGATGCAGCAGAAACCTTGAGATAATCTACAGCTTCATCCTTTGTTATATAGCGTATTTCCATCTGTTTGATTTTCCTTCCTGAGGATAAAGGGCATTATCAATCTTTTTTTCCTGCTTTAATCTGTGTCTTTGCTGCAAGATCAACTAAACTGCCATCTTCACTTTCTACAGCTTGTGTCATAAGTCTGCGGCGGGCAAGAAGCTCTGAATACATCTTTGCCTTCTTTTCGTTGTTAAGATCATAGAAAAGCATAGGGATAATACCCAATGAACCGGTAACTGCAGGAATAATTGTAAACATTGCAAAGAGATAGAATTTAACTCTGTCAGTCTGTTCCTTACCTGTTCTGAATGCAGTAGCTTCATAACCGATAAACTTCTTGATAGCTGTAGTTACAACATTACTTGTATTTGAAGAAATCTTCGCTGCAATATCCTTTGTAACAGATGCCATAGCTTCAGTACGGTAGCCGTTCTTCCATTCGCAGTAATCCATTGCTTCATTGTACATTTCTGTACCGATAACAGACTTAAGACCGAAGAATAATGTCCATATGATTTCCCACAATGCCATTGCAATTCCCATAGGAACAATCTTCTGATACATACCGCCCGAAAAGTCCTTTTTCAGACCGATACAGCCGAAGAAGAATACGGGGATATAAAGAATATTTCCGATTTCCTTTGCGAGGATGTAAAGAAGACGGCTGGAGAAATGTCTTCTCATCCATGGAACCCAGGCATAGCTTGCAGGGCTTATGGGTGCAGCAGGAATACCCGCAACAAGCGTCATTGATGAGAAATGAAGAACATCTGTGTAATAGTCATCCTGACTGCCCTTAATAGCAAAACCGCTTAAGAAGTCTGATAATGTAATAAGCAGAAGGGGTTTATTATTGATAACGGATTTTACAGACATAAGAACACTGGGGGATTTGATAGACTGCATAACTCTTTCCTTTGACATTCTGAAGAAAAGGAATGATGCGGTACTTGAGCAAAGGGTTGTGAAAATACCCATACCGGCAAACAAGCCTGTATATGCCTTTGAAAGCTGAGCAGAATTATCGAGGTATTTACTTCTTAAAACGTCAATAAGTATGGTAACAGCCTGTTCGGGAAGTTTTTCACCAAAAAATCCGGAAGCAAAGTTAGCCATTGTAATCAGCCTTGTTCGGTCATTCGGATGGGGTGTGATTGTGGACATAAGACCTGTTCTTGAAATGGTCTGGAATGTGGTTACACCTTCACGGGCAACACTGAGCATCAGATAAAAAGCGAATTTCAGCATATTTGTCTGTGTTGTACCTGCAAAAAGATAGGGCATAAGCCAATAAAGGCAGGTAAGAAAACATCCGGGAAATGCAAGAAACAGCAGATACGGTCTGAACTTACCCCAGCGTGTACGGGTTTTGTCAACAATTGCACCGAAGATAATATCGTTTACAATATCCCATACACTGTTGATTGAGTTAACAAGTGTCTGAAGACCGAGATCAACACCTACGATACTTGTAATGAATCGCGTGGAATATATGTTGATGTTAAAGCTCTGGGCAGCGTCCCATATAACAAAACCGAGTGTTTCTTTGGAATTAACATATCGTCTGTCCTGAGTTTGACCTATAAAGCTTTGTTCTTCAGCCAGCTTGTCCAGTCGTTTAAGCTCTTCAAATGCTTTTGCATCTGAACTTTTGTTATCTATAGCCATAAAATAATCTCCTTTATACGGATTTTTACATATCTGTTTTGCGCTTGGTTATAAGCTTTTCAACCTCTTTTTTGTAGTGCAGTCTGTCATTGAGACTTCTGAGGATATAATAGAGCTCATTGAATGCATACTTGTTATGAAATTCACCGATTTTTATATACATAGTGTATGAGGGGTCAATAATCTTTTCAAGAAGTTTCTCAAGCTTATTCGGATACATATGCTTTACGGCATATTCAGAGAAGGTGTAATCAAATTCACGTTTTCTGAGAGTATCAAAGTGTTCATCACCCTTTATAAACCGAATATCCGTTTTTTCAGCAGTTGCCGCAAAAATTACAAGCTCATCATCTTCAGGCAGTGTAATTTCTCCGGTGTCTCCCACGGGGAGCTCAATACTGAAAATATAAAACTGCTTTGCCACGGCATTTTTATCTTTTTCGTGAGAGTGTGAGAGTGTGATTGCCTGTGGAAATTCTTTTATATATCCCGTCAGCTTCTGCTGCATCATATCCCAGTGTCCGGGGGATTCGAAGCAGTCGGGGATAAGCACTTTTTTGATACCGTCTTTACAACCGAATTCAGCATATTTATCCTTGTTAAGGGATGTTACAAGAAGATGTAATGTATCATAACCGCTGTCAACAGTTATTTTTCTGCCGTCACAAACAAGACAGTTTTTGTCTTCCTGACTGAAAGAATATCTGATTCCCGTTGTCAGAAGTGTATCTGGTGTAATTTCACGCGGGATAGAAATGCCGCCTCTGAGAGAGGAATCGGAACGGTTTTTATCTGTTGTAATACCTGTAGCATTAAAAGAAAGAGGAATTTCTTTGGTGTTTACGGATATTTCTTTTCTTCCGAAGCTCAATAAGAAGCTCTTTATTGAGTTGTGACCTATATCAAATTTCAGATTTCCGTCAGAAATACTCAATTCTTCCGGATGTGTTTCGTCACCACGGATTTCGTAAGCCTTAAGCAGTGTAGCAGAAAGTGAAATTGCTACATCTTTAAGGTCTTTACCTGAGGTTTCTGTTACTCTCAGCACAATATCATCGGAATTCTGAGCTTTCTTTATAGCCGTGATACGCACATTTTCATTATTGGTTTTTACGAAGGAAAATTCAGTACGCTTACCTGTATGTCTGTCTGTGACAAAAGTATGCATAGGCTGACAGAAGCGTTCAGCAAAGGTCTGTATACTATCGCATCCGCTGCTATGCCCCATAATTGCAAAAGAATAACGGTTTAGTCCCATATCCATAATGTGTTGCGAGCATTCCCAACGGTAATTGACCATGGGTGTATGTACAACCGTAAGTCGCAGACTTGATTTGTCAGGCTTATCCCAGCCTGCTCTTGAGTCGCTGAAAACACTTACACCGAAGCCTTCTTTGTCATCTGTTATATCTGCCCATTTCTGAGCGGGTACTTCATAAAGCTTTTCGGTATTTGTAGGTCTTTTTGTGCTGCCGCATCCGATGTCATAGGATGCATTTTCATTCTGAGCGGTAAATGAGAAATGTGCTTTAAGCAAAGACGCTTCTTCTCTCCAGTCCGTTTCATTATAAACACTGACGTACGGACTGACGCTGTCAAGTGAAATAATCTGTCTGAATACGGATTTTCCCGCTTTCCTCGTTATTTCCAATGAGCACAATGCAGGACCGTTATCTTTAATCTTTATAAGAGGCTTTTCGGGATACATATAAGGCTTGTCACTGCAATCCTCATACTTGATTTCCCATGCGGGCCAGTCAAAGCTGTGTGTATTATTGAGTATCTGCATCCTGACAGGTGATGAGAGCAGCTCTTTGTTCAGACTCTTATCAAAAATCCCTGAAATATCCCCGTTTTCATCAATGCTTACAGCAATCTTATCATTTTCAAGGAGGGTTTGTGAAACGGTAATGCCTGTTTTAACTATTTCATTAATATCGGATTCTCTGATATCATAAGCCCTTAGGCCGACAGAAGGTACTTCGGCTATAAATATAATCTCTTTTTCCGTGTCAGATATATGTGTCACCTGTGAAGGTACAGTGCTTCCGCTGTTGTCATAAACAGTGAAAAAATCGGCTTTGCTGTTGATTTTAACACGTACAGCCTCTTTTCTGTCTGTGCTTCCTTCTACGGGATTTGAAACCACTACAGGTATACCTTGACAAAATGAAGTATCGATTATTCCCGAAAGCTTTTTACAGGCTGCAGTATATTCGTCCGAAAATGTATTCATTGCCTGAACATAGTCACTGTGGCTTCTTAGATAGCATTCTTCAAATGATGTGCCTGTTATATCATCGTGGAAATGGTGAGCAATAACCCTTTTCCATGCATCATCAAGTCTGTATTGCGGATATTCCGCCAGACCGTTTATAAACGCTGCACTTGCAAACCGTTCGGCTGCATCGGCAAGAAGCTCGCTTCTTCGGTTCCATCTTTTTGTGACATTTCTTGCAGTGTAGCTTCCTGCACCGTGTGCCGTCAGAAGAAATTCACCGGTATAGTCAGGCATTATGCTTTTCGTTTCTTCAGGAAGAGTCTCAAGCATATCAAAATATTCTTTTGTTGTAGCGGAAACAACCTTCTTGTCACGGCTTTTATCTCTTGCTGCTTTTATTACATTCTTGACAGAGGTTTTATGAGGTGCACCGCCTCTGTCTCCGACACCGTGATAAACAAAAGTAAATGTGGGTAGCTTCTTTTTTATGTTTTCTTCAATCTTTTCGTTGATTCGTTTTGCTTTTCTCAGATCTCCGAAGGCTGTTGTGTATGAAAACGGCATCAGTGCAGCCCATACACCTTTTCCGTCAATACCTTTCCATATTCCCGTATCAAACGGGATTTCAACGGAGCTTCCCCAGAAAAGCTTTCCTGTGGAAAAGCCCTTTACCCCCGAATGGTTTGCGACTGTCGGCAAAGCCCTGCCGAAGCCGAAGCAGTCAGGAAGAAAAATATCCTCAGATTCAACTCCGAATTCTTTTCTGAAATAGTCTTTGCCGTAAAGTATATTTCTTATGAGAGCTTCGGGTGAGGGGATGTTCACATCACCGTTTTCATAACAGGCGCCGGCAGGATGCCAACGGCCTTCATAAACGTATTTTTTCAGTTTTGCATATTCTTCGGGATAGTATTCCTTTATAAACTCATATCTGATACTGCCTTCAAAATTAAATTTGTATTCGGGAAACTTTTCAAAAAACTCAAAGTTTCTTTTAAGAGTTTCGGGAATGTATTCCGTAATGCTTTGTTCAAGCTTCCATAACCAGGATGTATCAAGATGAGCAGTTGCTATAGTATAAATTTCAGGCTTCATAATTCTCTCCTCTGTTTTCAGAGTTGCATTTAATACAAAATACCCCAAAATATATATTACTATATTTATTATTATATTACAATTATGAGATTTGTACATAATCTCGAAGTTCTTTTGTGTATTTAATTGAAAATATTTTGCGTTATTGAATTATAAACATCTGTGTGATATAATTTCTCCGATTAAATTCAGGGAGATTTGATTATGATTGATGTAAAGGGCTATTTGCTTTCTTCATACGGGGCTTTTGTAGGCGTTTGTGAGCATATAAAGCTCAATATTTATTCAAGGCGCGCTTACAGAATGCAGGAAAACAACATACGTCTTCTTATGTTCAGAAATAAGTCTACGGTGTATGGTAAAAAGCATAATTTCAAGGATGTAAAAAGCTTAGAGGATTATCAGAGAATTGTTCCTTTGTCAACCTATGCAGATTATGACGAATATGTATGGCGTATGGCGGACGGCGAAAAGGGTCTTCTTACCAATATGCCTGTCAGAAGATTTACCGAAAGCTCAGGCAGTACAGGTAAATCCAAGCTTGTACCCCTTTCGGTATGGGCAGAATGGGTTGCACAGTGCTTCGGCTTTTCCGCACCTATAGGCTGTGCGGTAAAATACTTTTTCAGAAAAGGCAGATTACTGCCTCCTCAGAAAGGTCTTCTTACTGCGGAAACATCATGGAGAAAGGTCAAGGGCGGTACTGTCAGCTGTCTTTCATCAATTCCGCTTCTCAATATAAGACCTCTTGTTCCTATGTTTGCAACATCTCCCAAGGAAGTTCTTTTTCCGCCTGCAGGCGCAGATATGGATATGCATTATCTTAAGCTGCGTTTTGCCCTCATAAACAAAAAGACAAGTTATCTCGGTACTATTTTTATTACAACCCTTGAGTCAATGTTTTTCTATATGGAAGAGAACTGGGAAATGCTTTGTGATGATATTGAAAAGGGAACTATAAACGAAAGCATAAAAATGCCCGAAGATATAAGAGCAAAGCTTACCAAGAAGCTTAAACCGATGCCGAAAAGAGCAGAGGAATTAAGAAATGAATTCAGAAAGGGCTTTGACGAATCGCCCATAATTCCCCGTATATGGCCCAAGGTTGAATGGCTCTACGGTATGGGTACGGGTGCACTTTCTCTTTATGCTAAAAAGCTCAGAAGATATATAGGTGAGGATATGCCTATTCATTATCTCGGCTATACTGCAACAGAAGCCTTTATGGCTGTTCCCATTGAGCTTGATTCTTTTGAATATGTAATGCTTCCTCAGAACGGTGTATATGAATTCAGACCTGTTGACTGTCCCGATTATGACAATCTTCTCACAATCAAGGATCTTGAACCCGGAAAGGAATATGAGCTTATTCTTACCAATATGAGCGGATTCTACCGTTACCGTATTGAGGACGTTGTAAAATGCACGGGATATTATCATCAGTCTCCTAAAATTACCTTCTGCTACCGTCTTAATCAGATAGCAAATATAAGCGGTGAAAAGGTAAGTCAGATGGCATTTGACGAGATGATTGAAAATCTTTCGGAGTATATGGATGATCTGTATGTGGGATACAGTATTTATCCCGACCGTTCTACTTCGCCGGGACATTATGTATTGCTTCTTGAACTTGCCAAGGAAATAAGTGACGAAAAGAAGGCAGAATACGATGCAGCCTTTGAAAAAATGCTTTGTAAGGGTAATGTTTCAGTTGAGCCCCTTATTAAAAGCGGTGCTCTGGGGCATCCCGAGGTTAAATTCCTTCGTCACGGCACTTACGATGAATACAGAGAGGTTCTCAGAAAAAGAGGCGCAAACCTCAATCAGGTCAAGCCCATCAAGGTAATTGATAACGAAGAGAAAAAGGAATTCTTCTTCTCCCATATTGAGTGATAATACGGGTGATATTATGAAAACTGTTAAACTTACGGATACCGACCGTGAAGCAGTATTGCTTAGAAAAAAAGGTCTTACCGATGAAAAAGTTATAAAGGACCTTATTGAGTTCAAGTGTAATAATCCTCACATCCTGAAAAACAGATATCCTACCGAAATGTATGATAAGGTAAATCTGATGTGCCGTAATTTTATGGACAGACTTGCTCGTTTCAGTATGGATTATGATTTTATTGTTGATGAGGAAAAATTTAAAAATACCGCGGTATGCTGTCTTGAAAGTGTTCCTATTCTCCGTTCACAGGTCATAAATCATCCCGTTGCCCCTTATTGGAGGGTTGCTGACTATAATGTCAATGATTTTGTTATTGTTGAGCACACGGATGATATTGATAAAACAAGAGAAAAGTTTTTCAGACGTCAGATTCCCCTTAAAAGCAATATCCAGATGAATATAGGGCTGTTTTATTATGAAGGCAGAACATATGTCAATTTTATCTGGAATCATATGTGTATGGATGGCGGAGGCTTCAGAATGTTCTGGGGTGATTTCTGTAAGAATTACTCCGATTATGTAAATCTCGGTGTTTCTCCTCTCGGCTTCTCTACAGGCTCAAGAAGGTATACCGAAGTTTATAAGGATATGCCGAAGGAAAAGGCAAAAAAAGCAAAATTGCAGTTTGCTAATGTTTCTCCCCGTCTTAAACTCCGTTTCCCCTTTGAAAATGATAATAAAGAGGACAATATAATTATTGTTTCAAGAAAAATTTCTTCGGAATATTTCCTGAATGCAAAAGAATACGCAAAAAGACAGAGTGCAACGGTAACCGATCTTTTACTTGCTTCCTATTTAGATGCTTTCGGAAAGATAGCAGGTCTTTCTGAAAATGAAAAGGTGAGTGTAGCCTGTGCTACCGATTTAAGAAGACATATAAAGGATTTGTCCGGTATAGGCTATACAAACCACGTTTCGTTTATGCATTGTACATTGGATAAAAAGGGCAGAGACCTGAAACAGACGCTGGGCTTTGTAAGAGACCGGACTGCACTTATGAAGGATGATGAGTTTGCAGGTCTTCACGGCTTACCGCTTCTGAGGATGGCATACAAAAATATGATTTATATTCAGGCTGAGACTATTGTGAAGCTTTTTTATAACAATCCTGTTTTTTCAGTCAGCAATGTAGGTGTAATCAGTCCTTCTGATTTTGTACTTGGTGAAAAAGGTCCCTTTGATGCATTTGTGGCAGGTGCTGCAAAAAACAAGCCCTGTGCAGTTATGACAGCGCTTACCATAAATAATAATCTTTCGGTATCAATGTGTCTCAGAGGTAACGAAAAAGACAAACAGCTTCTCGAAGCATTTTTTACCGAATTTGAAAACAATATCAGGTCATTTTCATAATTTGATTAAAGCATCAATTACAAGAGTAAGCCTTCATGTTGAATGGGAAGATATAACCGATTTTGTATTACCCGGCGGTATTATTGCTGACAGTACAGCCGCCGATGTTCTTTCTGTTTTCGGCAATCCCAACGAGGCAGAAGGCTTTGAATCCGGTTATAATCTTGATGATCAGTTATCATATGAAAACAACGATGAGTCCGGTCTTACATATCACTTCACATTTAATGAGGACGGCACATTATATTCCTGCTCAATAGAATCAGAAAACTGAATAAAAAAAGAAGTTTCCCAATCTAACGGGAAGCTTCTTCTTTTTTTATTCGGCTTCATTTTCTTTTTTTTCAAGCTTCAGCATAAGACAGAAGGTAAACACTTTGTTTTCGCAGGAAAGCTCAAGCATGCCGTTATATTTATTGACAACTCTCTGAATATTCTTTGTACCGATGCCGTGCTCGCTTCGGTTTTTCTTTGTGGTTTTTAATGTATTATTTTTGCCGATTTTTATATCCTCCGCAACGGGATTGGATATATCAAGAATAAAGTTATTCTGTCTTACGGCAGCTTCAATTGTAATTGTTTCGGGTTTACCTGTTTTTTCTGCGGCTTCAAGTGCATTATCAAGTGCATTTGAAAGTATTGTGCAGATATCCACGTCACGGATTCCCTCATTGGGGAACTGACCTCTGAACTTGATTTTTATTTCAGTTCCGGCTGCAACAACCGCCTTTGTGTTGATAATTGCATCTGCTACAAGATTCCCTGTTGAAATCTTATTAAGAGTACCGTTTATATCGGCATTCATTGCGTTTATGTACTCTCTTGCCCTGTCAGTGCTTCCGCTTTCAAGAAGAGCATTGATAACAATCATATGATTGCGGTAATCATGTCTGAAGCGTCTGAGATTTTCATCACCCTTGAGCATTTTTTCTGAGAAATTCTTCTGCTCATTAAACTGCTTAATAATCTCATTCTGCTGATATGTAAGAGTGAATATTTTAAGTACAAAGAAAATAACACAGATTAAAACACCTATAGTAGAAATGGTGTAGAGTATATTATAAAGTGTGTTCATATTTCCGAAGGTTTTATAAAAACCTGTGAAATCAAAAATTATAAGAGCGATAAAAATACCTCTCGGCATTGTATCTATTATCTGCGGTAAAAAGTTTACGGATGAGCGTTTCACGGTATATAGTATAAAGAAAAGCATTACCGCATACATCACTATATACGTGATTGAACGTACAAATAAAAAGTCAGGAAGATACTGTGCAAACAATGAACAGAAAAGCTCCATTGTGAAGATGCAAATCAGAGTGAACCATATGCGTCGGCTCAGCTTTTATAAAGCATATTTATACTATAGTGAAAATCCCAGGCTTTATGTTAAGAGTTATGAAAAAGCTCACAATTTGGTCTGCATTGTATATAAAATGCGAATCAAACGACAGCATTTCCCGAATTTTAACATAATTTTTACTCCTTGAAGCGGAAGCTTCGTAATTTATCGCGCGGTAAATTACGGGGCTTTCGCTTTGCTTGACATATTAACTGAAAATAATGTAAAATACGTAGAGAATAAATGAAAGGACGGCTGTTTATTATGGAGAAAATCCTGACACCTGAAAAAAAGCTTGTTCTGCAACAGAAAAGAGACAAAGAAATAAAAAAATGGGAAAAAGAAAAGCTTCGTCCCAAAGGTCGTTTCTATCTTCCGTATCTTATTTTTATCATAAGTCTTATCTATCTTACGGATGAGGTTGCTTCTCAGATAGGACCGCTTATGAAAACCGAAATTGCCAACGGTCTTCTTGCGTCCTTCGGAGAAAGCTCTGTGGGTATTCTCGACACGCTCAGTATGATTGCCATACCGTTTCAGGTTCTTGCTATTTTTTATAAACCCTTCTCGGATAAATTCGGCAGAAAGAAATTTCTTGTCATAAACACCTTCGGTATGGGATTTGCAATGTTTATCATTTTTGTTTCCGATAATATTCCGCTTTATGTAATAGGTACATGTATTATGCAGTTTTTTGTACCGCACGATATGCAGGTTGTTTACATTATGGAATCTGTTCCGCCGAAGCACAGAGCACGTATTTACTTCGCTATAAAGAGTTTTGCAACAATGGGTATAATGCTCGTACCCATTCTCAGAAGAACTCTCATGGCAGATATGTCCCAATGGAGAATAGTTTTTCTTGTGCCCGCAATTATAGGACTTGTTTCATCAGGTGTTGCACTTCTTCTTGCTCGCGAAACAGATGCATTTATAGATTCAAGACTTCGTTATCTCAGGATGACAGATGAAGAAAGAGAAGCCGAAAAGCTCAGTAAGGCACAGGATAATTCTCAGGGCGGAATTGTGAATGCACTTAAGTTTGTATGGAAGCATAAGCAGCTGCGCTGGCTCTATGTGGTTTCAGCTCTTACAAATCTCGGATATATTATCACCATGTATTATCAGGTTATTATTTCTTACGGTTATGCAGGCAGATACGGAGAGATTACTGATGAAATTCTTAATAGGGTAAGTCTTAATGAGGTAACATCTGCATTATTTTTCTTCCCCATAGGAAGTGCTGTATTACAGTTCTTTGTCGGTGTGTTCGGTGATTGGCTTGGCAGAAAAAAGGCAGCAATTATTATGTGTGCACTGTGTGCATTGTCCTTCCTTGGTTTTTCGCTGGGATCAAAATACGGAATTTCTACTGTTATAACAGGACTTCTTGCAGGTGCATGTATCGGTTCATATTGGGGAGCAGGTGATCTTAATGCACTGATGATAAGTGAATCAGCTCCTACAAATCTTCGTTCTTCGATTCTTTCAACTCAGTTTTTTGCAATGGGTATCGGTATAGCATTTTCGTATGTAGTAGGTCTGCCTCTTGTTACCGTACTCGGAAATGCTGCAATAGGTTCAATTTGCTTCTTCTTTATTGTTCCCGGGTTTATTTCAGCACTTATTGTTATGATGAAAAAAACGCACGATACCAAGGGAGTTGACCTTAATACCGTAACAGGTAATGAATGGGAGTAAAATATGAAAATCACTGTCAGAAAAGATAGTCCGACAGAAAAATTCAATAAGCATTGGCAGTTTTGCACAGGCAGCCCTCACGCTACTTATGCACTGCGGCACGATTGGACAAATCAGCTTAAAAAAGTCAGAGATGAGCTTGGTATTGAACGCGTACGTTTTCACGGTATTTTCTGCGACGATATGCATACCTATCATAAGTTTTCTGATATATTTCCCGTGCCCGGAGGCTCAAAAACAGAGGAAAAGAGCTTCAGATTCAGCGCTGCCGCTTTTGATAATGTCCTTGAAGCAGGTATGAAGCCGTTTGTTGAACTGAGCTTTATGCCCCGCCATCTTGCAAAGAAAAACAAAAAAGGAATGTTTTTCTATAAGCCCTGTATTTCACCTCCCCGTGATATGCAGAAATGGAAAGAGTATATACAAAGCTTCATCAGTTTTCTTATTGAGCGTTACGGAAAAGAAGAGGTTGAAGCCTGGTTTTTTGAGGTGTGGAATGAGCCTGACCTTAAAATGCCCTTTTTTGCAGGCTCACAGAAGGATTATTTTGAGCTTTATGCCGTAACAGTCAGCGCAATCAAGGAAACAGATAAAAATATCAGAGTCGGCGGCCCCTCGACATCAGGAAGTAAGTGGCTGCCTGAGTTCCTCAGATACTGCCGTAATAATGGGGTAAGTGTTGATTTTATTTCTACGCATCAGTATGCAGGTGATCCGATCGGAGGAATTGCTGACAGTAAAGAAAAGGCAGAAATTAATATTAACCCCTTTGTTTGTCTTTCAAAAAAACGACCCGAAACAATTCTCGGTGCATTCAGGGCTCTTATGAAAACCGATGATGTATACAAGAATCTTAAGAAAGACAATTTTATTATCAGCTCGGAAAATGCTAAAAAAATATCGGGAGATATCCCCCTTTTCTATACAGAGTGGAATCTTTGCGCATCATTTTCTGCGGAATGTAATGATACAAGAATGCAGGCGGCATATGTATTACATTCTGTTTTAGGAACAGGAAAAACAATAGACGGTTCATCGCTGTGGTGCTTTACTGACCTGTTTGAGGAGCTTCATCCTTTTCCTGAGGAATTTCACGGCGGTTTCGGAATGCTTACACAAAGCGGTATAGAAAAGCCGGTTTATCACGCACTCAGAAAGCTTGGTAAAATGCCGGAAAACAGAATCGTTTTGAATGAAACTGACATTGATATTACTGTAGCGGCATTCAGAGACAATAATATCATAAGCACCGTGTGTGTATATCCTGTTACGGATAACACAGATAGAACAAAGCAGGTTATATTCGAAGTTGAAAGTTCAGAAAAACCTTTGAGCGTAACTGCATTGATAATTGATGAAAACAGTGGTAATCCTGTTAAAGAATGGAAAAATGAAGGTTCACCGCAGGTGCCCACACCGATACAGATTGATACAATCCGTAATAACAGCCGCCCTGTTACAAAAGAAATCCCGTTTGTATATGAAGGCGGAAAGATAGTTTTTGAGTTTACGCTCAATTCCAATGATATTTATTTTACAGATATAGTATTCTGATTGCCTTTGCAGGCATAAAAACAGTCCCGTCGGGAGGAAATTATGAAATTTATACATTTGTCCGATCTGCATATCGGAAAGAGAGTCAATGAGTATTCCATGACAGAAGATCAGGAGTATATTCTCAAAAAAATACTTAGTATAGTAGATGCTGAAACTCCCGACGCTGTTATAATTGCAGGGGATGTATATGATAAATCCGTACCCTCTGCCGAAGCCGTGCAGATTTTTGATGATTTTCTTTTTTCTTTGTCAAAAAGGAATCTCAAGGTATTTATAATAAGCGGTAATCACGATTCAGCTGAGCGTATTGCTTTCGGCGGACGCATTATGAATAACAGCGGCATATTTGTTTCTCCCGTATTTGACGGCAGGATTACCCCATGTGTTCTCAATGATGAGTTCGGTAAAATTTCTGTATGGATGCTCCCGTTTGTAAAGCCGGTCAATGTAAGGCCGTTTTATCCCGATGAAGAAATTATTACTTATACAGATGCTGTAAAAACAGTTATTGACAGTATGGACATAAATACTGATGAACGGAATGTTCTCATTACACATCAGTTTGTCACAGGCTCAGAAAGAACGGAGTCTGAAGAAATAAGTGTCGGTGGGACCGACAATGTTGATGTTTCGGCTTTCGAGCCCTTTGATTACACTGCTCTCGGACATATCCACCGTGCGCAGAATTGTACTGTTGAAAATGTACGGTACTGCGGTACTCCGCTTAAATATTCATTCTCTGAAGCAAAAGACATAAAAAGCGTTACTGTTGCGGAAATCAGGAGCAAAGGTGAGCTTTCCGTACGAGCAGTTCCTCTTGTGCCTATGAGAGATATGGCAGTGATCAAAGGCAGATATGAAGAACTGATGCTCAAGGATTTTTATGAAAACACCTCTTACAGAGAAGATTATGTGCACATAATTCTGACAGACGAAGATGAAATAAATGATGCAGTGGGAAAGCTTAGGACGGTTTATCATAATATTATGAAGCTCAGCTATGATAACAGCAGGACAGCAGGTAATGCTGTTATATCAGAACTTGAAAATATAGAAAAAAAGTCCCCGTTGGAGCATTTTGCTGCATTTTTTGAGATGCAGAATAATCATCCTATGAGTGAAGAACAGTGTAAAATTATGACTGAGCTTTTTGATGAAATGCGGGAGGTGTGATGTATGCGCCCTGTAAAACTAATAATGTCAGCCTTCGGTCCCTATGCTCAGAGACAGGAGCTGCTTCTTGATAAGTTGGGAACTGCAGGCTTGTATCTTATAACAGGCGATACAGGTGCCGGAAAAACGACCATATTTGATGCTATAGTATATGCTCTTTACGGAGAGGCAAGCGGCAGCAACCGTGAATCATCAATGTTTCGTTCAAAATATGCTGCTCCCGAAGTTCCTACTTTTGTTGAATTGTATTTTGTTTACGGCGGTAAAGAATATTATATAAAAAGAAATCCCGAATATGAGCGACCGAAAAGCAGGGGAGAAGGCTTTACTATAGAAAAAGCTAATGCAGAGCTTCACTGTCCTGATGGCAGCATTATCAGTAAAATTTCTGAAGTAAATAATGCTGTCGGGGAAATTATAGGTGTTGATCGAAATCAGTTTACTCAGACTGTGATGATAGCTCAGGGGGATTTTCTTAAGCTTCTTCTGTCATCTACCTCCGAAAGAAAGGAAATTTTCCGTAAGCTTTTTAAAACTCAGAAATATGCTGCCGTGCAGGAAAAACTTAAAGCAGAAGCGTCAAAGCTTTCAAGAGAGTATGAAACGGTATCAAACAGCATTACTCAGTATATAAACGGTATAATCTGCAGTGAGGAGGATCCTCTTTATTTAAGTGTAAGACAGGCAAAAAACGGCCTTGCATCAATTGCAGAAATTATTGAGCTGCTTGAGATTTTGATTGATAATGATAATAAAGCACTTGAAGACACCGAAAAATCCATAAGTGAGACAGATGAAAAGCTTGACGAGATTACAGGTATTCTTACCCGTGCCGCAACGGTAAATAAAACAAAATCCGAATTGTTGCAATCTGAAGAAAATCTTGCAGTATTTACAGATAAAAAAGTAACAACTCTCAAAAGGCTGAAAGAGCTTGAAGAAAACAGTGAAAATACAGAAGGTCTTGTCAGAAATATTGCTGCAATTGATGCAGAGCTTCCCGGATATGACATTCTTGAACAGGATAAGAAGAGTCTTGAGGAAATACGATATTTACTTACAACCGATGAAGAGCTGCTTAAAAATAAAACCGAGTTTCTTACAGAGGCGCTCAGCAGATGTGAAAAGGCTCAGCAAGAGCTTAAAGCCCTTGAAAATACAGGTGAAGAAAGAGCAGTTGCCGAAGCAGCACTGGCCGAGCTTAATATAAAGAAAGCTTCACTTGATTCTTTTGAAAAGGATGTCAGAGAGCTTGAAAAACTGAAGTGTGACCTCGAAGCTGCAAGGCAGGACTATAAAAATAAGGAAAATACTGCTGTAAGTCTTAAGAATACTTACGAAAGGCTCAATAAAGCTTATCTTGATGAACAGGCAGGTATTCTTGCCGGTGAATTAAAAGAAAATATGCCTTGTCCCGTATGCGGCTCTACCGAGCATCCCAATCCAGCCGGCAAATCTACACAGGCCCCTACAAAGGATGAACTTGAAAAAGCAAAAAAATCTGCCGAAAAAGCACAGCTTCAGGTAAATGAGGCAAGTGCCTTTGCAGGTAAAATCAACGGTATTGCAACAGAGAAGCAAGCTGCAATAAACAAGGCTTCACAGGAGCTGCTCGGTGAAAATAAACTGGCAGAAATCAAAGCGGAAACTGAAGAAAAGATAGAGAAGCTGAATCTTAAGCTCAGAGAGATAAAGCTGCGTGAGGAAAGAAAAAACGAGCTTGAGACAAAGCTTCCTGTTGCCAGAGAAAAAACCGAAAGTGTCCGGGTTGAAATTAATCGATTGAATGAACGTAATGCTGTTTCAAAGGCAAAAATATCCGAGTTTGAAGCACGTATAATTCAACAGACCGAAAAGTTGAAATATGACAGCAAGCTTGCTGCCGCAGAGGCAAAGAAGCATATGGAAAGCACTTTGCAGGACATTGAAAACAGTATAAAGTTTGCTAAGGAAGAAATCAGTGAAACCGAAAAGAAAATTGCTTTAGTTGCAGGAAAGATTGAGGAAAGTAAAAAATTTATTTCTCAGTTTGCTGTTACCGATGTTCTTGCTGAAGAGGAAAAGCAGAATGAACTGAAAGCAGTAAAAACGATGCTGATAACAAAGCAGAAGAATATTCACGCAAGAATCCAGGCTAATGCTTTTTCACTTGAAAATATCAGGATGAAATGTGATGAAATAGCTTTTGTTGAAGAAAAGCTTACCTGTATGCGCACACTGTCTGAAACCGCCAACGGAAATCTCGGCGGAAAAAAAGAAAAAATAATGCTTGAAACTTATATTCAGATGAATTATTTTGACAGAATATTAGAAAGAGCAAATTCCCGTCTTCTTTCCATGACAAACGGACAGTATGAGCTTATAAGAAGAAAAGAAACTGATAATTATAAAATGCAAAGCGGTCTTGAGCTTGATGTAAAAGATTATTATAACGGCAGTGTCAGAAGTGTAAAAACACTGTCAGGCGGTGAATCCTTCAAGGCTTCTCTTGCACTTGCTCTGGGGCTTTCCGATGAGATACAGTCAAGCGGCGGCGGAATTCAGTTAGATACGATGTTTGTTGATGAAGGCTTCGGCTCTCTTGACGATGAATCTCTGGCTCAGGCAATAAATGCCTTGTCAGGGCTTGCTGAAGGAAACCGTCTTGTAGGAATTATCTCTCATGTAAATGATCTGAAGCAGCGAATAGATAAACAAATCATTGTAAAAAAAGATAAAACAGGCGCAAGCACTGCCGTTATAAATGTGTGAAATTAATACCAGAAGGAGAATATTTATGTCTTTTGTAATGCCCGAATACCATCATCCCGATTTTAATTCCGAAAAATTTGTTAATGCCCCTGATGTTGTATATGATTATGCCCCTGCTGACGGTGTTGCTCCTGAAAATTTTCACAGCACATCTATGTATCCTGAATATTATAAGCTCGACGGAAAATGGCTTCTTGCCGAAGAGAGCCGTATGGATTCATGTGTTGTTATCGGAGAAAATAATGAGCTCTGTGTTGTTGAAGCAAGAAATCTGAAAAAAGGTCAGAAGGTAATTCTCGGCAGAACAGAAAAATGCGAAGACGGAATATATCTTCATGCAAACGGCTTTGTAGAGGAGAAGGCAGAGCTTGATGATCAGTTTGTTTTCAGACAGGGAAGAAGCCGTGAAACATCATATTCCCGTGATTATGATAATCTTTTTGAGCTTCTTAAGCATGAAAAAGAACACGGAAATATTCTCTGGGTTATGGGTCCTGCATTTGCTTTTGATGCAGATGCCAGAAAGGCAATGGAGCTTCTTATAAATAACGGTTACGCCCACGGTGTACTCGCAGGCAATGCTCTTGCAACACATGACCTTGAGGGAGCGCTTCTTCATACAGCTCTCGGTCAGGACATATATACTCAGCGCTCACAGCCTAACGGACATTATAATCATCTTGATATCTGCAATAAGGTAAGAAACAGCGGTTCAATCAAGCAGTTTGTTGAAGACTATAATCTTGATGACGGTATTATGTGCAGCCTTGTCAAAAACGATATTCCGTTTGTTCTTGCAGGTTCAATCCGTGATGACGGTCCTTTGCCTGAGGTTATAGGTGATGTTTATAAGGCAGCAGACGCTATGAGAGGACTTGTCAAAAAATCAACTACGGTTATTTGTATGGCTACAATGCTTCATACAATTGCAACAGGCAATATGACTCCGTCCTTCAGAGTTATGGAGGATAAGAGCGTAAGACCTGTATACATCTATACCGTTGATATAGATGAGTTTGTTGTAAATAAGCTGCTTGACCGCGGCAGCCTCAGTGCAATTACCGTTGTTGCCAATGTTCAGGATTTTATTACACTTGTTGCAAAAGGCTTAGGACTTATGTAAACTGAAAATACCCCGACTGATTTTTTTCAGTCGGGGTAAAAATTTATTCAATTATAAATGTTGTTATGCTGTGTTCTGACAGTTTTGCAGAAAATTCGTTATTTTTCAGCTCACCTGAATAGATTACCTGCCAATTTTCACCGTCTGCCATACTGCCGCTTGTTCTTACTGCCGAAATCTTTTTATCTTTCAGTTCAAAGCCTTTGGTTTCAAAAATAATATCTGAGGCCTTGTTGTCTGTATTTACGGCTATAATAATCAGTGTCTTATTTTTATTATCATAGGCACCGATAAAGTGATTGTCAGCCGTGTGAATAATTGTCATACCGGGGCGTATGAATCTTGTGAACTGACCGAAAGCATAGTATTTTTTTGTAAGAATTATTTCTTCTTTGTCAATATCTGCAAACGCAGTTCCCCAGAAGCCTTTTGAAAGGTCAGGCAGGCACTTCATATCATACCGGCCTTTTTCGTCTGGATACTGAGAAATGTAGGCTGCAACGATCTGCCATATTACCCACGCGCTAGGGGAGATTGTATTGATATCTTCAATGATTTTTTCGGCAAGCCATAATGCAGGTCCCATTTCACCGCTTTCTTTGCCGCTTACACCGCTCCAGTCTGATTCGCTCATCCATATGTTTTTGTTCTTTTTTCTTGCAAGAATGCCTATGTGAGGAGTTGCCTTGCCGTAAGTGTGAGTACTGATTCTTCCGACCTTTTTCAGTGCCGCTTCTGACATCATTTTTGTCGCAATGTACTGCAGCACAGCTTTTGTTTCATCGCTTGCTGTGACTGTTATATCATTCAGCTTTTCTGTTTCCAGTGCATTGCTTACAGCAATAATCAGATCGCTCTGCATTTTGCCGGGAGATACATAGCAGCCCTCCTGTTTGCCCGAATAAGCCTTCCAGAAATTTGTAAAGGGCTCATTCATAGAAGCAAGACTGTTGATTTTTATGCCGAGGTCATTGTTAATATAACTGCACACCTTTGCAAGATAATCAGCAAAGGGAACAATGCATTCCTTTTTCAGATTGTTGCTGACACTATTATGTGACCCTGATGTACAGCCGCTGACAGTCATATAGTAAGGAGGGGAGTTGGAAAAGGCTTCAACATAAGCGTTTTTACCTGCAGCCTTATAGCATTCCTTAAGTAAATTAAGCTGATTTTTATCTGTATCAAAGTTATATTCAAAAGCTTTATTTTCTTCAGAATATTTCCACCAACCGGGCATTTCCGAATCAGTCCGCTCTATATGATGGTGTTCAGGATTATCTCCGCCGCCGATATTATAGCGCATTATGTTGAGATTCAGCCCGTTTTCCGAAAAGAAAAGCGCTGCACTGTCTCGTGTCATTTTTTCACTGAACCCCATACGGTTTGCCCACCAACAAAGACTTGTGCCCCAGCCTTCAAATATACCGTCATTGGTTTTTGAAAAATTATCTGCTGAAATCAGTATCTTCTGCATATGATTTTCCTCCGAAAACTTTTTATAAGCCTTTTTTGAAAATATCAATCATTTCACGGGTAAGAGAAAAATCATCGTTATGAAAATCAATTTCTTCCCGTGAAAACCATCTGCCTTCTTTCAGTTCAACATTATCTACAATTATTTCATCCGTCCCGTCAGTTTCGCAGAAAAAACCGAATAACAATGAAGAACTCAGACCCCAGGGCTGAGATTTGTAAAAACGAAGATTTTTTACCTTAAGTCCTGTTTCTTCCATAACCTCTCTGTGTACGGTTTCTTCAACAGATTCACCTGCTTCACAGTATCCGGCAACAAGTGCCCAGTGTGCATATCCGCGGTTATATTTTGTAAGACAAATTCTGTCGTTACTGATAATTCCTACGATAACAGCAGGATTGATTCTCGGATAAACTGAGTTGCCGCAGGAGCATACCATAGCTCTTTCTGTTGTACTGTGCGTCATACAGTTCCCGCATTTTCCGCAATAATGAGATGAAGCATACCATGAGCAGATATGATAAGCCGTGATTGCGGCAAAAACATACGGTTTATCCTTCAACTGTCTGAGTGAACGGATGTTGTAAAATGAATAGGAATCATTTTCCTGGATTTTTCCGGAGAAAAAATTCTTTCCTCCGAGATTGAACAGATAATATTCTGTCTTTTCTGCTTCATCTGACGTCGGAAATTTAATTTTTCCGTTGCTTATGTTAAGCAGAATTTTGTCATCTTCAATGCAGATTATTAAATCATCATCCGCTGGTACGGTATTTCTGTATTGATTGTCAAAGGGTAAGTTTATATTCTGTATCATAATCAGCAACCGAACAAAGAAACGAATTTTCCGAAAATTGTAAGGAATATGGCAGTGAAGACTTCAATGATGTTGTCTGCATTTTTAATGTCAACATCATATCTTGTGCCGATAATTTCAGTTTCGGGTGAAAAGCTTATGTCGTCAAGATATACAACAGCATCATTGCTTTCTGTGCTGAAGCAGAACTCAATATTCTTAATATCTTTGAGGGTGTTATTTCCGTATGAAAGACTGCATTCATTTCCGAGATGGTATACACGGTTGAGGTCAACGGTTATTTTGTGCCATTGGTTATCTGCGGGAATTTCTGTTGCACAGTCAAGTGTATCGGCAATTGCAGGTGCATACCACAAAGCGGTATTTTTTAAGAATTTTATGTTTTCGAGCTTTACACATTCCGAAGATGTGTTTTTTACATAAAAGCTCATTGTACCGTAGTAAGAGTAATCGGTATCTGCATTTCTGAAAGAGATTTCTTTCAGACCATCTTTATATGTAAGTGTAGGGGAAACAGAAAACTGCTTTGAGGTTGCCTTTATATTAAGACCGCCTACACCAGAGAACGCTGCAGTTTGCGTGGATGAAACCTCAGCTTTTTTGCCGTTCCACATATCATAATATCCCGAAAGACTGTCATCCTCCGTATACCATATTTTATCTGAGTCAGCATCGGTCCAGGGCTTTTCAAACCAATAATGTTGAATATTGGTGTTTTCCGTGATAAAAGGTGCAACGGGAAGTGCAAGCTCTGTGTTTTTTGTTGCATAAAGATTTGCATTCTGATTTGCTACACAATAAGCATATGAAACCGAAACAGGATTATCAATACCGTCGGAATAAACCTTTACGGTGTCGGGTGCGGTTATTTCTGCTTTTGCATTAACATAAATACCGTTATCGGAGCATATTGCAAAGCCGTTTAATGCATTGCCTGTGCATGTGAGACCGTCTCCGATATTGTCGAAAGAGACATAAATGCAATTATCTTCAATTGTATATGATTTTACCGTAGCTGCAGTATAAGTGTCTGATTTGCCGTATACAAGTCCTGCTGCACTGTAAGCCATTCTTTTACCGACTTCAGATTTGCTTTCGGGATGAATAAGACCTGCCTCAGGGATATAAGTAAGAGGTATATCGTATATTGTTATCATAGCTCTTGAATCAGTACCGGAGCGTTGTATGTCACAATAATCCTTGTTCCAGTCTGAAAGAATCATTCCGTCTTCAGAATAGTAAAATGATGCAATCTGAGTATATATAACGGGAAGAAGACCTTCTTTATAGTTGAATGCGTCGGTAAAAGTTTTCTGCATAAGTGTAAACTGCTTATCATACTGAGTGTTGCTGAGCATAAGATCAGTTTCACCCTGATACCAGATCATACCGGATATATCAAAATTTGTTATAGGGGCTATTTTCTGATTGTAGTTGGCGCACATATCCTGATATACATTACGGTTGGCTTCATCCCAGGCAGCCTTTTCGATATATTCCCCGTTATCATACAGATATTGCTTTACTTCAGGTGTATTGTCAATTGCTTCTCTGGAAAGCCAGGAGCGTATTGAGGAGCCTCCGAGCGATGAATTGAGGATACCTACGGGCATACCGATTTCTTCTGCTAATTTTTCTGCAAAGAAATATGCAACGGCACTCATATTGTAAACTGCAATGTTTTCACCGTTTACCCATATTGCATCCGTAAGGTCATTCTGAGGCTCACAGGGAACAAGTGATGTTGAGCCTTTGTATTCGGGATAGGGAGGCACAAGAAGGACTCTCAGCCAATAGCTGAGCTTTTTCTTTTCAGCATAGGCTTTTGCCCCCTCAGGTGACTGAATCAAAGGATATTGCATATTGCTCTGTCCGCTTGCAAGCCACAATTCACCGAAAAGAATATTGTTGAGAGTACGGAATTTTACATCGTTTTCATAAAGAACGATGCTGTATTCATCAAAGCTGCCTGCAGGAGCTGTAAAGCTTATAAAAAACACTCCGTCTGAAGCTGTAACAGCTGTGCTTGTAAGCACAGTCTTATTGTTTTTGTTTTTAAGCTCAAGGCTTATAACACTTCCTGCATTTGCAACGCCTTCAATAACAGCAGCTTTTGTCTGATTGAAAAGCATACCGTCCTGATAAATAGAAAGAAGAGAAGCAGATGTATCTGCCGCAGTGCTAATCGCGGCAAAGCTCCCCATAATCATTGTCAGCGTTAAAACAAAAAGTACAATTTTTCTGAAAACTTTCATGTTTACCTCCCTGAAAACGTTTTTATTTAATTTTATCATGGCTGTATTTTTCAGTCAATAGAATGTTCTGATTATATGAATACTTTACAATACTTATTACCGGTGGTATAATTAAGTTTAATAAGATTTCTTAACAGAATGCAGAAAATTTACGGAGAAAATAATTTATGGTTGTAAGACAAGCAAGAGTAAGCGATGCAGAGCAGCTTCTCGGCATTTATTCGCATTATGTTCTTAATACTGCAATTTCATTTGAATACGAAGTGCCTGCTGTAGAGGAATTCAGAGAAAGAATAAGTAACACGCTTAAAAAATATCCGTATCTTGTGCTTGAAGAAAACGGAGAAATTGCAGGTTATTGTTATGCAGGGCCTTTCAAAACCAGAGAGGCTTATAAGTACAGTGTTGAAACAACTGTTTATCTCAGAATGGGACTTCAGAAAAAGGGTTACGGAAGAATTCTTATAACTGCACTTGAAAAAGAGCTTTCCCGTATGGGATATACAAATGCCAATGCCTGCATAGCTTATACTGAAACAGATGATGAATATCTGAATAAAAACAGTATGCAATTTCATGAACATATGGGTTACAGACTTGTGGGTACATTTCATAAATGTGCATATAAGTTTGACAGATGGTATGATATGATTTGGATGGAGAAATTTGTCGGTGAACATTCACATAAATAATCAGCAAAAATATTATTTGTGTTGTTTTGTGAACAAATTAAAAACATATATCTGTTGAAACTTTAACACTGGTATGTTATTATTATAATTAAATATAATTTTAGGAGTGTACATAATGGGCGTTTCTGATATCGGTGTGTTTTTCGGCAATATAGTTTTCAAGGGTGTGAATCATTTTACTCAGATTCCGATGGAAACTCAGCAGAAGACACTTGAAACCATAATGAAAAAAAATAAAGATTGTGAACTTGGCAAAAAGTACGATTTTGCAAATATTCACACTCTAAAAGACTTTCAGGATAAGGTTCCGTTGTCAACATTTGAGGATTATCTGCCTCTTATCAACAGAATGATTGACAATAATGAAGAGAATATCATTACAGGCAGTAAGGTTATCCGTTATTGCTCATCTTCGGGCAGTGTCGGTATTCCTAAGCTTCAGCCGAAAACCGGCAGAGATCTCTTTAATATGCAGTCAATGGGATTTGCCGCAACACCTGCATGTGCAGCAAAGTATTTCAGAGAACAGGGAATTTCAAAGAAACTTCCTGCACAGAGAGGACCGCTTCTTCTTTCTCTTAACGGTCATCCTCTTAAAAACGGTATGCGCTGTAACGGTGCGGGACAGGTTCCTTTTACATACCTTCTGCCTCTTATTCCGTTTTTCTCAACAACTCCTATGGATATTCTTTTTCCCGAGGATGAAGAAAATACTGATATGTCATATTTCCAGCTGAGATTTGCTCTTGTTGACCGTAAGGTTACATATCTCGGATCTATGGTTATCACACTGATGCTTACAATGTTTGAGTATCTTGAGGCAAACTGGGAAATGATCTGTAATGATATTGAAAAGGGTACAATTGACCCTTCAGTAAGATGTCCGGAATCCTTAAGAAAAAAATATGAAAAAATAAAGCCCAATCCCAAGCGTGCTGCAGAATTGCGTGCAGAGTTTGAAAAAGGCTTTGATACTGATATTCCGATTGCAAAAAGAATCTGGCCCAAGGTTTGTTGGGGCTACGGTATGATAAGCTCAACCCTTTCGGTTTATGTTGAAAAGCTTAACAGATATATGGGCGATATGCCTATGCACAATATGGGATATGCCGCATCTGAAGGATATATGGCTATGCCTGTTACTCTCAATGCCAATGACTATGTGCTTCTTCCCAGAAGTATTATTTATGAATTCCTTCCCGTCGATGCTCCTGACGGAACAAGACCGTTGTTTATGAATGAGCTTGAAGTCGGTAAGGATTATGAAATTATTGTTACAAACTTCTCCGGACTTTACAGATATCGTATTCTTGATATTGTCAAGGTAACGGGAATGTATAATAATACTCCCAAAATTGAATTCCTTTATCGTTCAAATATGGGTGTCAATGTAACCAATGAAAAGACAACCACTCAGATGCTTGACTATGTTGCAAACTGCATTCAGAAAGAATTTAATATTTCTTTCCGTGGTTACAGCTATTACGGAGATAATGATGAAGCAGGTGCATTACCCAGATATATGTTCCTTTGTGATACAGATTCCGATATTCCGACTGTAAGAAAGAAGGAGCTTGAGGAATTTATTGACAAGTGCTTCAGAGAATGTAACGAAAAGTATGATAAGTACAGAAGATGGGGTATGCTCAGAGAACCTCTTGTGGCTCAGCTTGAAAAGGGTGCTTATGATGCATACAAAGCTTCACTTGTTGCTCAGGGAAGGGTTCTTAATCAGATTAAGCCTGTTATCTGTCTTAATACTGAAGAAAGAAAAGAGTTCTTCTTCTCAAAAATTGTGAACAAATAATTATAAGACGGTGTCCTGAAATAATGTGGCCACCTTGGGGAAATAACGGAGGATTTTTATGGAAAAGAAACTTACAAAAAAGACCTGGTTTAATATAATTCTTTTCAGTCTGACAGGTCAGCTTGCATGGAACGTTGAAAATATGTGTTTCAATGTATTTATGTACAATTCAATTTATGCAGATGCCACACAGGAGGCTGCTTCAAGCTTTGAAGCAATGTCTGCTGTAAATGTAATGGTTGCCTGCTCTGCCGTTATTGCTGTACTTACCACATTTATTATGGGTAATCTCAGTGATAAATTCAGAAACAGACGCCTGTTTATATCTGTCGGTTACATTGCATGGGGTATTGTTACAGGACTTTTCGGATTCATAACAAAGGACAATATATCTTCACTTACAGGCATTACCGATGAAGTACAGCTTCTTCTTGCAAGCGTATGGGCAGTTATTATAATGGACTGTGTTATGACATGTATGGGCTCAACAAGTAATGACTCTGCTTTCAATGCTTGGGTTACGGATATAACAACTCCTGCCGTAAGACCTACGGTAGAAACCGTACTTGCAGTTCTTCCGCTTGTTGCTACTGTTGTTGTTCTCGGCTTCAATACTCTGGCTCAGTCAGGCACAATTTCTTACACAACCTTCTTTATCGGTCTCGGTGTATTCGTTATTCTCTGCGGTGTACTCGGTTTGTTCATTCTTGAAGAACCGAAATCCAAGAGCCCCGAAAATGAAAAGATTCCTTATTTCAAGAATCTTGTGTATACATTCCGTCCTTCAGTTATAAAGGAAAACAGCCGTCTTTACCTGGCTCTTGCTGCATTTTGCTGCATAAGCGTTGCATTCCAGACATTTTTCCCTTATTTCTTCATTTATATTCAGCATGCACTTCTTCCCGGTCTCGAAACAATTGAAATCGGTTTTATTCATATAGCAGCTGTAGTTTGCGGTCTTGTCGTATCAGGTGCTGTTGCGGTTGTGTTTATGAAAATGGCGGCAAAGGATAAAAAGTCAATTTTTATTCCCAGTATCGTATTTGTTTTTGTAGGTCTTATGGGTGCTATGTTTGCAGGAAATAACATTTTCTACTTTATAGCATTTGCTCTTCCTGCAGTTGTTGCATATTTCATTTTTTCAATTCAGCTCGGTGCTCTTGTAAGAGACTTCACCCCCGAAGGAAAAGCAGGACTTTTCCAGGGTGTCAGAATGATTTTTGTTGTTCTCATTCCTATGGTTATCGGTCCTAAACTCGGAGAAATCGCAAGTAAGGGTTCACAGATTTATTATGAAAATGAAGTTCACGTTCAGAAGCTTCTTCCCTCGGCAAGTATGTTTGCTTACGCGGCTGTTGCTGCAGCAGTAGCACTCATCCCGCTTATTATCCTTATGAAAAAGGGAATTGAGATAAAAGAAGAAAAGTAATTGGAATTGCAGGATATCTCAGTGTATCCTGCAATTTTGCATTTAAAACGGACACTTTTGAAGTATTAGACTTAAGGAGTTGACAAAGTTACTCACAGGTCTTAAAATATATAAAAATAGCAAGAAGGGCAGGCGGACAAAATGGCAATTAATATGCTCGTGATCGATAAATATATGATGCTTTTGTCTGTTTGCTGTTGATTTTATCATAGTTGTATATGTAAACACTGAGGCATCTTCGTTTGTTTCTTTGAAGATGTCTTAATTTTTTTGTGGGGTGAAAACATTGATTTTTGATGAAAAACACATTATATTAAAAAGCGGAGTGACTGCAACGCTCAGAACTCCAGAAGTTTCTGATGCGGCTATTATGCTGAATCTCATTAAGACTGTCAGTGCCGAAACGGAATTTCTTGCCCGTTATTATGAGGACTGGGCAGACTTCTCTGTAGACAGTGAATCAAAATGGATACTTAATAACCGTGAATCTGAAAATGATCTTGTTATAGCTTGTTTTATTGATGGTGTTGCTGCAGGATGCTGTGAAATTTCATTTTTAACGGGTTCAAAAAGCTTTCATCGTGCAGGAATCGGCATTTCCGTTCTGAAAAAGTATTGGAATATGGGGATAGGTACGGCTTTTTTTAATGAAATTATTAAAGCTGCCAACGATCGTAAGAGTACTGAAATACTTGAACTTGAATATGTAGAGGGAAACGAAAGAGCAAAGGTGCTTTATGAAAAATTCGGATTCAGAGAAGTTTCAGTTAAACCTGACGCATATAAACTGAAGGACGGCAGATATCAGAATCTGGTATATATGCAGAAGTATTTATTCCGAGAGTAAGCATTTAAGCTTAGACTGAAAAAGGAAAGATATAATAATGAACAAAGTAATTGTAATAGGCTGTCCCGGGGCCGGTAAAAGCACGTTTTCGAGACAATTGAATGAGATGACGGGCATTCCGTTGTATTATCTTGATATGATGTATTGGAACAGTGACAGAACAACCGTAACCAAAGAACTTTTCCGTGAAAGGCTGCTAAAGGTATTAGGGCTTGAAAACTGGATAATTGACGGAAATTACGGATCAACAATGGAAATGCGTATGGCTGAGTGTGATACGGTAATCTTTTTGGATTTTACTGCGGAAACCTGTCTTGAGGGTGTTCGTGAAAGGAAGGGGAAGCTCCGTCCCGATATGCCGTGGGTTGAAACAGAGGACGATGAAGAATTTTTTGAGTTTATAAAAAAATTTGAAATTGAAAGCAAGCCTAAAATCCTTGAACTATTTAAAAAATATCATGAAAAGGAAATTGTTATACTTAAGAGTCGTGAAGAAGCGGATAGGTATATCAGCAGTTTAAAAGGTGATTAAATGATAGATTATACTAAAATTAATTCCGAAACATGGGATATCTGGGCTGAGGCCGGCTGTGAATGGACATTGCCGATAAGTCATGAAGAATATCAAAAGACTACTTCGGAGAATTTTGCGGTTTACCTGACTCCTTGTATTACAGTCCCCCATAAATGGCTCGGTGAACTGAAAAATAAAAAGATTCTGGGTCTTGCAAGCGGCGGCGGTCAACAGATGCCCGTATTTGCAAAGCTCGGAGCCGAATGTACGGTATTTGATTATTCGGAACGACAGCTTGAATCGGAAAGAATTGTTGCAAAAAGGGAAGGGTATGCAATTGATATCATAAAAGGTGATATGTCAATGCCGTTTCCCTTTGATGATGAAAGCTTTGATATAATATTTCATCCTGTTTCCAATGTATATGTTCAGGATGTTTACCGCATCTGGAATGAATGCTACAGAGTGCTTAAAAAAGGCGGCAGATTGCTTTCGGGACTTGATAATGGTATAAACTATCTGTTCGAAGAAAAAGATCCTTTGAGGGTTGTAAATCCGTTACCCTTCAATCCGCTTGAAATGCCTGCAGCTAAGCGTGAAGCAATGATTGCTGACGGAGACGGTATACAGTTCAGTCATACTCTGGAAGAGCAGATAGGCGGTCAGCTGAAAGCAGGCTTCATCCTTATAGATTTATATGAAGACCGTGACCGTGAAGGCGGAAGTGAAATAGGTAAGTATTATCCTCAGTATATTGCGACATTTGCAGAAAAAAGAAGGGAATTAATTGATTAATAAATATTTGAAAAATCTTAGACGCATTGAATTTGTAGTTACCGATGCGTGTACGGGAAAATGTAAACATTGTTCACAGGGAGAACACTCAAAAAACGGTTGTCTTGATAAAAATAAAGCCGCTGATGTTATAAGAAAAATTTCCCGGATATATAACATAAATTCGGTTATGACCTTTGGCGGTGAGGCATTGCTTTTCCCTGATGTTGTATGTGAAATTCATAAAGCAGCAAAAGAAAACGGAATTTTTAACAGACAGCTTATAACTAACGGTTATTTTTCAGAAGACAAACAAAAAATCAAATATGTTGCCGATCAATTGACTGACAGTGGTGTCAATGAAATTCTTCTGTCGGTTGATGCTTTTCATCAGGAAACAATTCCTGTTGAATATGTCAGATTGTTTGCTGAAGAAATAATGAAGAATAATATAAAGATAAAAACCAATCCAGCATGGCTTTCTGGCAGAAATGCCGAGAATCCGTATAATATTATGACAAAACATTTGCTTGAAGAATTTATTGCAATGGGCATTGAAGAAGGGCAGGGGAATAATGTTTTTCCTGAGGGGAATGCTTTGAAATATTTCGCTGAATACTTCTCAGAAGTTAATGATTTCAGAAATCCGTATGCCGAAGATCCTAAAAATATAAAAGCAATCAGTATCAGTGCTAACGGTGATGTGCTGGGAGGTAATATTAATGATACGGATATAGCAGATATAATTTCATTCTATCATACGTAATGTCAGGACCAATTAAATATAAACAAAACAACGAACCCCTTTTCGTTAATGAAAAGGGGTTCGTAAATTTATTAAACCTGATTATTTAACTTCTGCAATAAGAGCTTCAAAAGCCTTTGTTAATGCAGAGCCGGATGTTGTTGAAGAAGCGTTGATCTCTTCATTTTCTGTGAACATTGAGTGAATGTCGTTGTCAGCAAGTATATAACCGATCTGGTCATTGTTAAGACCGAAGCAGAGAAGCTTTTCAACACCTGCTGTTTCTGCCATAGAAGCATAGTCCCATGTGTCATTGGTCCAGCTCTTGTCTGCGCCTACAACACCGCCCCAGATAAGCTCGGGAGCAATTTCACCGGGGATAAATACTACACCGACCTTGTTGCCGAGTTCCATATATCCGATTTCGGTAATGATATTGTATCCGAGACCTGCTTTTGTGATGACGCTGTTGATGAGACCTTCTCTTACTACGAGGGTGAGAATCTGGTTGTCTGTTTCAATAGCAACCTCCTTGAAGGTTACATTGAGAACAGGATCAAGTTCAACTTCGTTATCAATTGACATTGCTTTTTTTGCAAGCTCCTGACCGTATGCCTTGACTCTTGCATTTTCAGCAGTATCTTCAGTAGTGATGTTGTCATATTCTGTTGTGATTGCAAGTTCAGCACCCTGAACATATACAACATCAGCACCTGTTGTTTCCTTTGCATATTCTTTGAAATAATAGGGGAAGTCAGCTGAAATTACATCTGCACCTGCGCCGAAGCCTACGCAATGGATACCTGCTTCGCAGAGCCAGATTTCATTTGATGCAGCATTGTCGGGATCAAAACGGAATCTGTGAAGCTCACCGTCAAATGTGATGGGCTCACGCTTATCATACATAAGCTCGCTTGCATCCACACTACCATAGTAAAGAGTACCTGTTTCCATATCGTTGACAGCTGTCATAACAGCATTTGCAACTACATCATAAAGGTTGTTCATAAACTGAACAGACTTGCCGCCTACATACTGATCAAGATCAGCACCGATAAGGCTGAGTGCGGGATTCTTGAAAATAGCGGGAACAAGGGGAGCGCCCATACCGAGTATATCGATACATGAATGCTGATGAAGAACAGAAACATTGATGCTGATAATGTTGTTTTCTTCAGCAAAATCCTTGAGTCTGTTTCTGATCTGAAGAACGTCGCCTCTTGCAAGACCGTAACCGTCAAGAACAGCCTGAACAGCGATACCGCTGATACCGTCAGATACAGCATAAACGCTTACACCCTGATCGTCAATAACCTTTGTGGGAACTCTGCCTTCCATAACTTCAAGAGTACCTGCCATAAAGTAAGAACCGTCAAAAATGTCAAGACCTTCAAGCAAGGATGCGTATGCATAACCTGCGCTCCACTGTGCATTGCTGTATACAGTGGTGTCAAAGTCGGTTTCACCTGCATAGAATCCGTCAGGGGTTTGATAATCGTCAAAATTCTGCCATCTTGAGCCGAGATTAAGGCCGGGAATAAGCATATTAAGCACTTTTCCGAGATAGAATACGAGTTTGTCGAGAATCTGATAAAGGGTTGCTTCAATTTTTGCGCTTGTGCTTTCACTGGGATCAACCTTGGATGCAGCAGATGCGGGAACTGCCACAGTAAGCATAATCATCACAATTGTAAGAACAAGAGCAATTATTTTCTTTGCTTTTTTCATTTTTATTTCCTCCGTTTTGATTTATTAAACTGTTTTAACAGTATTAACCTGATTAATTATTTTTTCGAAATTTTCTGCAATAATAGCGGCTGTGTCCGGGCCCATTGAATTGGTTTCCTCATAATGCCTTCTGCCGAATCTGTCGATTGCTCTGTCGAGATAAGGCGAATCAGTGTTAAGCATAAAGTCATTTGGCGGGAGAACATAACCGAGTTCATCATTTGCAAGACCGAAAATAAGAAGCTTTTCATCTCCTGCAATGTTTATGAGAGGCTCGGGATTTATTTCAGGGGGAAGTCCTTCTGCAGATTCATCTTCGCTGAGATATCCGCCGTAAGCAAGTTCAGGGAAAAGCTCACAGGGAATCATAAGGATTTTAAGAGAATCAATTTCGAAATAGTTAAGCTCGGTTTTTAGTACCTTGTCATCCGAATACGGAAGTGTATAAGCATCGGCATTGAGAATGCCAAGCTGACAAGCAATTGTAAGAACGGGATTTGCAACAGGTACATAAAACTCCTGCTTTATGTGGCTGATTCTTGCCTTAAGCTCATATTCATCCGTAATAGACATAGCATAATCGGCAAGTCTGAAACCAATATTTCTTGTGGATTCAAGCAGACGGTTTTCTTTTCGGAGTTTGTCTTCGTCGTCGATTTTCATGCTTATCATACCGCCGATAGCACCAACTCCGTAAATTGTCTCAGCACCTGTGTCATTTCTGATTTTTTCCCTGAGATAACAGGGGAAGTCTGCACTGACAAGAGAATTACATCCCTGAAGTGATTCGGAATGCGAAGCAAAATTGATGAAGTATATCTCTCTTGTTCCGTCATCAGGAACAAAACGAAGACGAGTAAGAGTTTTTGAATATACTTCAGGTGTTCTGATATCCTCCTGCATGTCGGGAACTTCAATTCTTCCGAGATAAAGCTTACCTTTTCTTCTGTCACGGTAAGCTGCCGAAGCTGCAGTTATGACGGCATTGAACATAATTGTCATAAATTTTTTGTTTTTGCCTGTATGGGGAAGTCTGCCCCAGATACCCATCGTATCAATACCGGCATGATTATGTGTGCTCATTATTGTAATTGTGCGGCAGCCGGTGATTTCCTTGAATTCACCCAGTGCCTTCTTGAGATTGTTGACATCCTTGTTGAGAAGTCCCACAATGTCAAGAGAAACAAACAGGTGACCGCCCTTACCTGAATTATCATCAAGCCATAATGCATGAGCATACTGAGGGTCGATAACGCCCTTTGCAGGATTATTTTCTCCATATCCTGCAATATAGTATTTTTTTGTTTTTATATCATCAGGAAGCATAACAGCTTTGCCGAAGCCTGCCGTAAAGCCTTCTGAGGAAGCTTCCTTTGTATAGTCAAACTCACCGTCAGGAAGCATTTCGGCATAAGAGGTTTTTGCAAGGGAGTTAATGCCTTTTAATGCAGAAGAGGCAATTTTTGAAAAATCCATTAATTATACCTCCAGTTCTTTTTTCAGTTCTATGAAATTTTTGATTATAGTAGAACCTGTATGTTCGCCGATTCCTATAAGCTCGTGATAATGATTGCCGAATTCACCGAGAACATAGTCATTGTCGGGAACAATATAACCGATAGCATCATTAGCAAGGCCGAACGCAGTAAGATTCTTTCCGAAAATCTCATTTAGTGACGGATAGGGGAAGTCATAATTATTGTACGAGCCTGTTGCTTTCAATGAGTCACCGCCTGTAAGCAGGTCTGCACAAAACTCTCCGGGAACAAGAACAATACTGAGATCTTTACCTATCTCCATAAGACCGATTTCTGTTATAACAGTATATGTGCCGTCTTTTTCTCTGATAACCTTATAGGAGACAAGATTCAGCTTACCAACAATCTGAATAAGGGGATTGGTAACAGTAAGAGCAACCTCTCTGAGACGTATATTAAGAAGGGGCTTTACAACAGTCTCTTTTACAGGCTCCCAATTGTCGCACCATAAAGAATATTCACAGTTATTTCTTGCGGATAAGTCTGAATCAAAAGCAATTTCTCTTTCGTTATAAAGAATAGGATCAGCT
Source organism: Acutalibacteraceae bacterium (assembly GCA_045588855.1). Taxonomy (GTDB): domain Bacteria; phylum Bacillota; class Clostridia; order Oscillospirales; family Acutalibacteraceae; genus RUG806. Next base: position 10,068 of record JAZNEX010000067.1, on the reverse strand, counting down.
TTGATTTCATCAAGAGTCTTGCTAAGAGAAAGGGTAATTCTTCCGAGCTCCTTTCCGTATCTTATTGATCGTTCATAACGATGTGTGAAATTAACTCCGTCATTTGTCTTTCCGCAGGACATATAAATGGCGCAGATTGCACCGTTAAAGAACATAAAGTTATAACCTGCTTTGTTGATAATGTCACCCATATAGTAGATATACTCACCGCAGAGATCTCTGCCGGTGCCTTCACCGTCGGAAGTGGGGAGACCGGCAACATCGGGATGTGCCCCCATTGTTGCAATAATTGTCGGAGTTTTTGCTTCGTCATCGGGCGTAAAAACAAGACGTGTTATTTTTGTTACAAGGCTTGTTGCGGATTTTCTGTTTTTGTTGTTGAAATAATCCGTGCCGATATCCTTTACAGCAAGCTTCATCGTACCGGGTGTCATATCCTCGTATGCCATGAGAAGACCTTCGGCAATCTTTGAAGCAAGAGCATTCATAAATTCACTGTCTGCACCGCTCTGATACGTTCCCTTGCCCTTTTTATTTTTCTTTTTGTTGTGAATAAGGGTTGAGATTGTGTCTGTCCATAAGCCCTGTGTGTCAACGCAGGAATGCGCATGAGTTGAAAATACATTGACGGAAGCAATTTTTGCATCAGGGTGGGAATATCTGATCAGATCTGCAAAACGTCTTCTGATCAGTCTAATATCTGTGCTTCCGATTCCGATACAGTCAATTGTTGCAAAAAGGGATGTGCCGTTTCCTGAGTTGTCATCAATGGCAATAATGCGGCATTGCATTTTGTCGACTACCTTCTGGATTCGGTTGTTAAAGCCGTTATCAGGTGTAAGATAGCCACCCAGATAATAATCTCTTTCTGTGTAATCCTCAGGCGTAAGGTCAACTATTGCATAACCTAAGCTCCAGTGTGCATTCTTGGCGGGATTCTTACGGAATTTTTCGTTGCCCTTGTAAAAATAACTGTTGTCGTATTCGGCAGCAGAAACAAAACGCGGACCGTCGTTAAGAGAATCGGCAAAGCCGCCAAGTGCTCCGTAAAGTAGTTTTTCGGTGAATCTGACAAACTTTTTTGAAGAAAAAAAGTCCGACATAAGTTTTCTCTCCTCCTTGTAAAAAAACTTTGTGTTATTTGTTGCTTACGGCAGTATTTTCCTGATTCTTATAAACAACAAATTTACAGAACAGATATTCGGTTATCATATTGCATGCCATTGTAACACCGAGAACAATATATTCGATGGCTGCAAATGACGCAAATTTATTCGTAAAGTAAACACCGAGAATAGTTGAAACAGGGGTGAATACAAGATAATAGCCAAAAACCTTAAGCATGGCAACAGGAATATTTGCTGCAGATTTAAAAGTGAATTTTCTGTTGAATGTAAAATTCCATATAACAGAAAGAATAAGAGCAATGAGATAACAAGGACCGTATTCATTTGTAAGAACTTTTCCGAGAGTATCATTGCTGTTGATAATCTGCTGCATAAAATCGGCCTTGAGAAGAACTTCGTTAAGCAAGGTGAAGCTGCCTACCTGTATGAGACCGGCCGAGGCAGAAAACAGAGCAAATTTGATGAACTGAAAAATATTTTGTTTAGAAACTTTTTTCTCTGACATAACATCGCCAACTTTTATTTTATTATTTATATCATATTAACACAACGGATAAGAAATTGCAATAGAAAGCTTATTGATAAATGTTAAATTTTGTGTTATTATAACAAAAAAACACCATGAAAGGTGAGCTTTGTATGAACGATTATCCTCTTTTTGTCGGAACAAATAATAGTGAATTTTCACGTTTTTATACTGATGAAGAACAGTTCAGCGGTATGATTGACGGAAGGATACCGTCACTTCTGACTATTCGTAACGGTCAATATAAGGGTACCGTAATTGCGGCTGCAGACAAGGCATCCTGCGGTGCAGACTGGGGCTTTATCGAAATTGCGGTGCGTCTTAGCTATGATAACGGTGAAACATTTGATAAAATGAAGACTGTTTTCACTCCTCCGGTGAGGAAATATCCCTTCGACGGTGAGGAGTATACATCCGCTTTTGCTATAGATCCGCTTCTTATGGAGACAACTGACGGTAAAGTAATTATGCTTGTCGATTTTTACCCTGAGTGTAAGGGGCTTCATGCTCCGCGTTTTCTCGAGAAGGGAAGCGGATATGTTAATACTGACAAGGGACCGGCATTAAAATTGTATTCCGGTAAAACAAAGCTTGACGGAATGTTTGTCAGAAAAGGCAAGGAATTCACTTTACGCAATGATGGTTTTGTTTATGACGCTGAAGGTAAAAAAACCAGGTTCTATGTGCCGCTTAAACATTCCCCGGATAATGCTTATTCAACATTCGGTGATATGTATTATTGCGTGGGTGAAAAACCGCATTACCTTGAAACTGAAGCTCCTCTGTTTCCCGAGAATAAAGACGGGGATGACATATATGTCGGTAATATTTATGTCAGTAAAACAAAGGATGTGTATAACGGCTGCGAGCCTCGTGCGGTAACAAAAAATAAGGTGACAGACAAAAACGGAAAATTCCTTTGTTATGAAACATCTCCTGCGCCTTTCAGAGCTCCTATGATTTCATATATATTTATGCTTGAAAGCAGCGATGGCGGAAAAACATTTTCGCAGCCCGTTGATATTACTCCGTTTTACAAAAAGGACAGTGACGGAATTTTTCTCGGAGTAGGCCCCGGAGTCGGAATAACTCTTGAAAACGAAAATTATAAAGGCAGAATTCTTGCTCCGTGTTATATTCTTAATAAGGCGCTTGTACTGATAAGTGATGATAACGGAAAGACGTGGAGACGCAACAAAGCTGATTTTTGTGAAAATATTGATGAATGTCAGCTCATTGAAATGCCCGACGGTAAAGTTTTCTGTTTCGGCAGACCAAAGGGAGGCGGAAATGTTCCGCTCAGCGTTTCTGATGACGGAGGAGAGACCTTCCGTAAGCTTACTCCCTGTGCGCCGCATGTGCCTCAGTGCCAGAGAAGTGTTATTAATGTTCCTTCTGATTTTATTCTTCCCGACGGTCTGCAAAATGACGGAAGATATATTCTCCTCGCTGCTCCAACCGGTCATGACGGTAAGGATGCAACAAGAACTGAAGGTAAAGTATTTCTCGGCAGAATTGACGGTGAGAAAGTCAGTTGGATTAAAAAATATGATATAACAGATGCTGACAAGTATGCATGCTTCGGAAAATATGCTGATTTTTATGCGTATTCGTGTCTCAGCTGCCTTGCCGATAATACTGTCGGTCTGTTGTATGAAGCATATCCGTCCGGGTATATGACCTTTGCTAAATTTAATCTGTAAAAAAAGCCCGTGTCTGTGCCGACACGGGTTTATTTTAATCTTCAAGCTCTATTTTCCAGAAAACGATCAGCTTTCTTTTGTAAGTATAGGTTATGTATAAAGTGTTGTTTTTGCATGTAATTGCAGGGTAGGAGAACTCACCGTTTCCGGGCTCGGGAATAAGAATTTCCGTGAAATGCTTACCGTTATCCTTTGAACAGGCAAGTGACAGAGGATGTCTTATTCCCCAGTTTACATCAACAGGGTTATAAATAAGCCACAGTCTTCCGCTGTTGTCCTTTGTGATGTCTATTCCGGAGTTGTTGTTCGGTAGCCTTGTTCTGTAAGGCTTACACCAGGTGATTCCGTTATCGGATGAATCGCTTCTGTAGATAGCTCCCTTGTCTGATCTGAGGAAACAGTGTACATCTCCATTGTTATCTTCCCATAATGTCGGCTGAATAAGTCCTACGAATGCACCTTTGTATTTTGGTCTTTCCATAAGACCGTAAAAATCCCAAGTGATGCCGTCATCATCGGATACATCTATAAACGGAATCCATTTTTTGTTCTGCTCTGTAGATGCAGGGCCGAGAACTCTGCCGCTGCTGAGTCTTATGCATTTGTTTTTTACAGGTCCTCTTCCTCCGCTTGTATCTCCGGGAACAAGCGTCTGGGGTTTGCTCCATGTAAGTCCGTTGTCGTTGCTTGTAATATATCGTGTTATCCAATCAGGTATTGTTTCACCGTGCTTGTAATAAAGGATTATTGTGCCGTTTTCCTGTTGATATAAAACAGGATTCCAATGAGCAACATTGTCACCCTCGCTCACGGATACAGGTTCTGTCCAGACACCTTCGGCAGTTCTTCTTGAAACCCAGATCTCAACACTGTTGTCGCCTTCTCTCGCTCCTCCGAACCAGGCAGCAAGTACAGATGAATCATCAAGAGGAAGAACGGTTGATGCGTGACAGCTGGGTGCTTTCGAATTTTTTTCAAAAATAAATTCTTTCACAGCTTTTTTTATCATAAATCTCACACTCCGAAAATTTATCATACTGATTTTATCAGAAAATTATGTTAAAATGCAACAGTTTTTGTGCTGATAAACAACAAAAATGCAAAAAATTTCTTAAACCGATTGAAAAAAATAAACAGTGGTGTTATAATATTAAAAAATTATGGGAGAAGGTTTGAAAATGAATTCTGTTTTTAAGAAATTCCTTTCGGTAACTCTCGCAGTTGTGATGCTTTTTTCCACAGCAGCAATAATTGCTTCTGCTGCTGACGGAGATTGCAATTGTGAACACTGTCCGTCTATTGTTATTCCCGGTATCTTCCAATCAAAGGTGAGATATCTTGATGAAAACGGAAATGAGATGCTCAATTCTGAAGGTGAGCCTTATGCAGAGCCTTTCTTTATGAAAGAGACCGGTGATATTGTAAAGCAGGCACTTGAGGAAGCTCTTGTTCCTCTCGGCGGTCTTCTGCTTACTCAGACTGATATTGATAAGCGCTGTGCAAACGCTGTCGCTGAAGTTCTCGGTGACGCTCTTCTCAGCAATATTGCTCTTGATAATACCGGTCGTGTAATCAAGAACATTCAGGCTGACAGATACACAACAAGTCTTGCAAATCTTACGGCTGAACAGCGCGCATATGCTCTTGATCAGATTCCTCTTGATCTTTATGTTGACATAGCAGGTCTTGATCATCTTTATTTCTTCTCTTATCATTCAACAGGTAATATGATTGATAATGTGAAAGAGCTTTATGAACTTATTCAGATTGCAAAAGAGGAAACAGGCCATGACAAGGTTAATCTTGTTCCCATAAGCCAGGGTGGTTCTGTTGAAAATGCTCTTATGCAGTATTATATCGATAACGGTCTTGCATTTGAAGAGGATATAAACAGAGTATGTTATGTTGTTCCCGCTGCAGACGGTGCATCTGTTCTCGGTGATATCTATCATTACGGTCTTCTTGATGATGATGATGCTCTCTACGGTTATATGTTCCCCTCACTTCTTGATGAGGATCAGGAATATCTTGCATATCTTATCAATCTTATTCTTCGAATTCTTCCCAATGCGGATGTGAATAACATTCTTGATACTGCTGTTCATGTGCTTGTTGAGGATTATCTTGAATATTCAACAATGCTCTGGGCTCTTATACCTTCCAAGGATTATCCCGATTGCCGTGAAATGTATCTTTCAGATCCCGAGGATGCTATTGTGCGTGAACAGACGGATTGGTATTACAATGCTCAGGTAAATTCAAGAAAGTATATTCTTGATTATAAGTCAAAGGGTGTTGAATTCTTTGATATTGTTGACTATAATGTAACAATGTATCAGATTGTTGATTGCTGGGATGACGTAAATGCCGACGGTATTATCCATCTTGATTCCGAATCTTTCGGTGCAACAAGCGTAGCTGTTGATAAGTCTCTTCCCGAGGATTATGTCCAGGCAAATACTTACTGCACTGATCCTTCACATAACCATATTGACGAAGCAAGACTTGTCGATGCTTCAACAGGTATTCTCTGTGAATCAACCTTCTATTTCAAGGGTCAGAATCACGAACAGACTGCACGAAATGATGTTATTATGCATCTCGCTATAAGAATTCTTACTGATGAATCATTCAAGGATGTATATTCAGATCCTGCGTATCCTCAGTTTAACTATGCGCGTGATTCAAGAGGAATCATCCGTACTTACAATTCATGGAAGAATTATGATACGTCTAAGCTTTCTGTTGAGGACGCTGCTGAATTTGAATATGCCCTCAGCGAAATTGAAAAGGCTATAAACAGCACATGTATGCCTACTGCAGAATTCAATGCAGCAAAGGACAGATTTGATGCTGTAACTTATAAAATTGCAAACGGACAGGAAAAGCCCGTAGAGACACCGGATGCTTTCCTTGCATTCCTTACTAATCTTCTGAAGTTCTTTAGTGAGCTTATGCTTAAGATCTTCGGAGGTAAGGGTTGGTCCGATATCCTCTTATTCAGGTAAAAAAATTTTTTATAAAGGAGTATTTCAATTATGACTTCAGCTTTTACAGCAATTATGTATAAACTGCTTCTGTGGTTTATATCCTTCACAGCACTTTTCGGTGCAACCTTACCCGCCCCCTCAACCGATGATGTGATCAAGGTTAATGAAGATGCAGCTATGACTGTTGTTCTTTGGGGTGATACACAGCTTTCAGACTATGATGCAAAAAGACATCAGTATTCAAAGAATGCAGCTATTGACCTTGCAAATGCAGAAGGTACTTTTGATGCTCTCGTAGTTGCCGGTGACGTTACAGAAAACGGCAAGGGCGCTGAATATAAGCTTCTTCTTGACTATCTCTCTGTTGCCGACAATGTTGAAAATCACCTTTTTACAGTAGGCAATCACGATGTAAGACTCAGATCTTATTCTCAGGTTGTAAGCACCTTTGGTGAATTCTGTAATGCAGCAAACGCAAATTTTGCAGACAATGCAAAATATTATAAGGATGGTAAGCTTTCTTATACATATGAAGTAAACGGCTATACATTTATTATGCTTGGTACTGATAAGGTCGTATTTGAAGAAGCCTATATTTCCGATGAAGCACTTGCATGGGTTGATGCAGAGCTTGCAAAAGCTACAGCCGACGGTAAGCCCGCATTTGTTGTTACTCATCAGCCTCTTAAGAATACTCATCAGGTATGGCAGGCATGGAATTCTCCCGATGATAATGCAGGTACAATCGGTGCTCAGAGTGATGCCCTTCAGACCATAATGAATAAATATAACAATGTATTCTTCATTACCGGACATCTTCATATGGGCTTCAGCGCAGAATGGTCAATTCATTCAATTGGTAACATTACAGGCGTAAACCTTCCCGGTATCGGTCCTAAGAATGCTGACGGTGATTTCTATAATGAATCCGGAACAGGCTACATTATGGAAGTTTACGAAGACAGAGTTGAATTTATCGCAAGAGACTTCAACCTTGGTAAGTATGTTCCCGAATGCAACGAAACTGTCTACTTTAAATAATTGATAATATAACCGCTTGTCAGATTTTTACAAAAAAAGCTGTTGACAAGCGGTTTTTAATTTGTTATAATATCGCAGTTGTATAAAGTTACAACTATCCTTGCCCCGGATAAAGGGGCCAATGTCCAAAAGGAGGTGCATCGAAATGGCAAAATATGAAACCGTAGCAGTATTCTCACTTAAGAACGGTGAAGAAAAGGCTAAGGAGCTTGTTGAAAAGTTCAAGTCTCTTATCGAAGCTAACGGCACAATGGAGGCTGTAGATGAGTGGGGTACCCGTAAGCTTGCTTATCCCATCAACTACGAAACAGACGGTTATTATGTGCTTTACACATATGACGCTGACGTAGCTTTCCCCGCTGAGCTTGACCGTGTTTTCAACATCACAGACGGCGTTCTTCGTTCTCTTATTGTTGCAAGATAAGGAGATAACAGTATGTTGAATTCAATCATTATTATGGGCAGATTAACAGCTGATCCCGAACTTCGTACTACATCTTCCGGTTTATCCGTTACTTCTTTTTCAGTTGCTGTTGACAGAAACTATACAAGAGCAGGTGAAGAGAAAAAGACGGATTTCCTCAATGTTGTCGCATGGCGTCAGCAGGCAGATTTTGTTACAAAGTATTTCCGTAAGGGTTCTATGATTGCTGTCCAGGGTTCTCTTCAGACCCGAAATTATGAGGATAAGAACGGAAACAAGCGTGTAGCTTATGATATCGTTGCAGAGCAGATCAGCTTCTGCGGTTCAAAATCCGAAAGCGGAACTTACGGCAACGATTCCGGTAATGCTTCATCTTACAATAATACTACTGCAGATGATTTTTCTACAGTTGTTGATGATGACGATTTACCGTTCTGATTCTCTTAAAAGTATTTAAGGAGGATATTAATATGGCTTTCGAAAAGAAAGATGCAAAGGGCGGTCGCCCCATGAACAGAAAGAGCCGTAAAAAGGTTTGTACTTTCTGCGTTGAGAAGTCTGAATTTATCGATTACAAAGATACTCAGAAGCTTCGTCGTTTTATTTCTGAAAGAGCAAAGATTTTACCCCGTAGAGTTACAGGTACATGTGCAGCTCATCAGAGAGAGCTTACTGTTGCAATCAAGCGCGCTCGTCACGTAGCACTGCTTCCTTACATCAGTGACTAATTATTATTAATGAATTCCGCATCCCATATGGGATGCGGTTTTTTTAATATATAGGAAATTGCTCGCAAAAGTGAGCAATTTGCATATATCAAGAAACACCGATTCCCCCAAGATTGGGGGCAGGGGGTTGACAAATCGTAAGATTTTTTCTTATTTGCAGCAGAATAACCGCATTAATTCGGTAAAAAATATCTGCGAAAGGTTGTGTTTTATTATGGCAAAATCCACATCAGATAAACGCTATCAGAAAATGGTGGATAAGGCAACCCCGGATTCCCCTGTAATCAAAAATTGTATTTTTGCGTTTTTTACCGGCGGTTTTGTTTGTATTTTTGGTGAATTACTTTTTTCTGTGTACATTTCTTGGCTTAAGGATGAAACAGCCGCACGAACCATTGTATCTATGTCACTTATTGTTTTAACTGCAATACTTACGGGCATCGGCATTTATGACCGTATCGCAAAGGTTGCCGGCTCCGGAGTAAGTGTACCTATAAGCGGGTTTGCAAATTCTGTATGTGCCCCTGCAATAGAGTATTCCGCAGAAGGTCATATTTTAGGTACAGCTGAAAAAATGTTTACGATTGCAGGTGCGGTAATTGTCTATGGTTGCTCTCTCGCTTCATTGTACGGAATGATATATTATTTTTTTATTAAGGGGTAGTTTATGGGATATCTGAGAGAAAACAGGGTTATAACATTAAAAAATGCCCCCGGGATAATTTCATCATCAGGTGTTGTGGGAAAAACCGAAGGCGAAGGTCCTCTTTCCGATTATTTTGATTATTGTTTTCCGGATGACGGTATGGGGCAGGAAACCTGGGAAAAAGCAGAAAGCCATATGATGAAAACTGCTGTTGAAAAGGCAGTAGAAAAATCCGGTCTTTCTGTGGCAGAAATCAAAATGATTTTTGCAGGCGATCTTATGAATCAGTGTACTGCAACAACTTATGCGCTGAGGGATTCGCAGATTCCGGTGTGTGGTTTGTTCGGTGCCTGTTCAACTATGGCATTATCTCTTGCACTGGCAGCGGTATATGCAGACGGAAATACAAGATCAAATATAATGGCAGCAGCGTGTTCACATTTCTGTTCAGCCGAAAAACAATTCCGATATCCTCTCGAATACGGCGGACAACGTGCTCCTGCAGCTCAACGCACAGTAACAGGTGCAGGCGCATTTGTAATAGGGAAAAAAACAAAAAATTGTGTTGCAATTCCGAGAGTGTTAATAGGCAAAATCAGAGACGCAGGTATTTCCGACACATCCAATATGGGAGCAGCAATGGCACCTGTAGATGTTAAAATAGAACCATAAATTAAGCGAAAAGCAACACAAAATCTTACACAAATTTCGACAGGAAAGGTGGTGAAAAGCCCTATTTTACAAGGGCACTGAAAAACCACAGTTTTTTTGAAAATCTGTGGTTTTTTTGTGTATAAATATTCGGTTTAAAAATAAAATGTTATTTGCTTTTTTAAGTTTTTCGAGATAAAAAACAAAAGCAACGGATATTACACAGTTACCG
>JAZNEX010000066.1:0-25375 GCA_045588855.1 Acutalibacteraceae bacterium | reverse complement strand
GAAAACACAATGACGATGAATGCAATTTACAAGCTTAAAGGACATAGCAGTGGTACGGTCAATTGCGTATTTAGTACCGCAGGAAGGACAGAATCTGCTTTTACAACGGAAAGGAACGAATTTTAGGTTACCGCAATGTTCGCAACCGAACAAAGCACCGCCGAAGGAAGAATCTCCGCAGTGAATCATTCTATCTACGTTTTCGATAACGGTTTTCTGAGGATTTAGCAGACAGATAAGTTCTTCATAATGTTCTTTGAAAATTTGTTGTAATATATTCATGTGAACATTATACAACATAACTTCTAAAAGCAATACCCCCTCATGATTGAGGGGGCAGGGGGTAATGATTTGTCGAAGACAATTTTTTTATAAAGTTATTACCGCTTCGTTGTTCTTTATAAGGTCAACAGAATAGAATTCTCCGTTTGCTTTTACCTTAACTGACATATCCTCGTCAGCAAAAAGAGTAACTGAAGTAACTTTACTGTCAGCAAATTCTGCACTTACGGTTATATTTCCTCTTGCCTTAAGGTTTGTGAATGAACCTGTAAGTCCTTCTTTTACGGCGGGAAGAATGCTGATATAATCCTCATGTGACTGTATAAGACTCTCTGCAATACCGGCTGCACCGCCGAAGTTGCCGTCAATCTGGAACGGAGGATGAATATCAAAAAGATTTGTGTGTGTTGATTTTGTAAGAAGCTTGTTAAGATGCTCATAGGTCTTGTTGCCGTCCTTAAGTCTTGCAAAAAGATTTATAAGCCATGCTCTGCTCCAGCCTGTATGACCTCCGCCGAATGAAAGTCTTCTGTCAAGAGTATTTTTTATTGCCGAAAATAATTCGGGGGTAGCTTCGGTAATCATATTGTCGGGGTAAAGTCCGAAAGCATGAGAAATATGACGGTGACCGGGTTCGGGCTCTTCATAGTCCTCAAGCCATTCCATAAGACAGCCGTTTGCACCAACCTTAAGGGGGGGCAGCTTTCTGATTGTTTCTTCAGCTTTCCGTCTGTCCTCGGAATTAATGCCGAGAACCTTTTCAGCATCAATGAAGTTTCTGAGGGTACCGTATATGATTTCAATATCCATTGTCGGGGAGAATGCAATTGTTGCGGTAATATCCGTATTTCCCTTTATCGGATAATAATCATTCTCGGGTGACATTGAAGGACCGGAAAGAAGATATCCGTCTTTTCCTTCAAACATAAAGTCCATAAAGAACAATGCACACTGATGAATATATTCATAAGCGGTTTCCTTGAGGAAGTCAATATCCTTTGTGAAAAGATAATGCTCCCACATATGGAAACTCAGCCACGCACCTCCCATAGGCCATACGCCCCATATGCCGTCAGCAGGTGTTGTAAAGCCGTATATATCGCTAAGGTGGTGAAGCACGGTACCACGGCAGCCGTAGTTTTCCTTAGCTGTTTTCTTGCCTGATTCGAGCAGGAAATTATTCATATAATCAAAAAGCGGAAGGTGACATTCTGAAATATTAGCAACCTCAGGCAGCCAGTAATTCATCTGCAGATTGATGTTTGTGTGATAATCCGAATTCCACGGGTTTTCCATTTTTTCAACCCACACACCCTGAAGATTTGCAGGTAATGTACCTTCACGTGATGAAGAAATAAGAAGATATTTACCGAAAGCAAAGTAAAGACTGAGAAGTGCGTCATCTTTTGCATCCTTGTTTTCCTTAAGTCTTGTAAGTCTTTCATCCGTAAACATTGATGTGATTTCTTCATCTTCGGAAAATTCTATATCTGAGCGTTCAAACACAGACGCAAAGTCAGCACTTGATGCATCCTTCATCTCTTCAAAATCTTCTGCTTCGCTGAGTATATCAAGGCAGACTGTCTCAAAATCACTGTCAAAATTAAACTGTGTCGCAATTGCAATAAACATAACGGTATCAACGGTATCTGTAATGCTGATTATGCCGTCCTTATATGAAATATCACCGTCTGTTTCTATTTTTATACCCACCGCAAAGCCGTGCTTGCCGCATGCGGTTTTTGCACGGATCAGCAGGAGGTCATTGAGAAATGTGACACTTTCAATACATTCACGGCTGTAAGAAATATCAAAGCTGATTTCCTTTTCTGCTTCAATTTTTACAGCTGTAGTTTCATCTGCGTAAGAACAGAATGCGGTTTCTGTTATGTGATTTCCGTTTTTGTTATATGAAATTTCGGCAATACCTGTATTGAGGTGAAGAAATCTTTTGTAATCGGTTACTTCTGATTTATCTTTGAAATCAATTGAAAGAAGTCCTGCATATTCATATGACTGAATTCTTTCAATGCCTTCCCCGAGATATTCTTCAGCCCATGGATCGATTTCTGTAATTCGTCCTTCAAGATACATTTTCCGGAGAGTTTCCGTTCTTTCTTTGAAGTCCTTTATTGTAGTATCTCTTTCTTCTCCGGACCAGATACTTTCTTCACACAAATATATTTTTTCGGTATCGGTATTACCTGTTATCATTGCTCCGAATGAGCCGCCGCCTATCGGTGTTGCATGCTCCCAATCCTGTGCAGGAGAGGAAATCTTTATTATGTGTTTCTGCATAGCTGTTTACCCCATTGACTGAATTCTGTAAAGCTTTACGCTGTGTCCCTTAAGTTTTGCGGAAATTTCATTTCCTGCAACAAAGGTGGTATTTTCCCATATGTCGTGTACTGTGTATCTTGCAGAATCGGGAAGCTCAACATAAGAAAGATTAAGCAGGTCTTTAATGCTGAAAGAAACATCCTTTGAAGATCCTGTTTTATTGAGAAGACAAACAGCAACTTCTCTGTTTTCAAGAGGCTTCACAAGTACATCGGTAAAACCGTTTGTTTTGATTCTTCGGCACTGAATACCAAGCTTATCCTGGTTTATTGCGATTGCCTTTCTGTTTGAAATAACCTTAAGAACCTTGTTGTTGGTATCAACACTTCCGTCTTCTTTGATGAATTTTCTTATATCATTACCGAGAATAAGGGGAGCTGCAAGCATGCACCATAAAGAGAAATGTGCCTTGTTTTCGTCGTCTGTGAGATCTCCATTTCCGACCTCAAGCATATCCGGATCATTCCAGTTTCCGGGACCCGCATACTCATAAAGACGTACGGTTGCTTCATAAATACCTATAATTGATGCCCATTCGGGACGGATATCGGGAGTTGTTCTCCAGAGATTTCCTGCAGTCATACCCCATTTCCACGGACGGTTAAGCCCCCATTCGCAGATTGAGAAGCATATAGGCTTTTCTTCTTTTCCTGTTTCTTTGGCTACCTTTGCAGATGCTCTCATAAGCTCTCTGCCCATATTCTGATACTGCTTTGCTGCAGAGTCCATTCGTGAACCGATGGGATTATGCACGAGGAATGAATTTTTGCCGGCAGTAAGGAAAACCGTTGTCTGGTTTCTGCCTTCACGTGTAAAGCCCTTTGAACCGGGGATTCTGAATGCATATGTATCAGTTCCGTTAACAATAACCTCGCAGTATTTATCCTTATTAACAGCCTTTCTGATTCCGAGTGTCAGTGTGTATTCACCGTCTTCGGGAATCTCCACATCATAGAATACGGCACTTCCGAGACCGCCTGAAAGCCCTGAAATATATTTACCCGTAAGAGTGAGCTTTTCATCCTCGAGGATAATAGCATCTCCTCTTAATTGTGCCATATCGGCAGTAAGGGTGATTGTTTCTGTTTCTCCCTTTTTTGCAATAAGGATTTTTTCAATTTCGGGAGCGAGAGTGGGAATCGCTTCATTATGACAGAAGTCATATTTGAAATATTCGACACCCCATTCGGCAAATGTTTCCGCATCAATTCTTTCGTGATAAAGGCTTGATGGAAGGTCTTCGCAGGTAAGTGTGCCGTTTGATGTATATATACCCATCTTTAATCCGTATGAATTGACAGCCTCAACAAGAGCTTTGATACCGTGAGGAAATGTTGAAAGGTCGCCTTGCAATCTGCCGTTTTCATCTCTTACCGAAGACATCCAGCAGTCGTCAACATTCACATACTGATATCCGAGCTCGTCAAGGTGAGCTGCCTTCATTGCGGCTGCAATTTCCTTGATGATATCTTCATTTATATTATGACGGAAAAGATTCCAGCTTGCCCATCCCATAGGGGGAGTAAGAGCTACACCGTTATTGAATCTGTCTGCCCCGTTAACGTGGATTTTTGTTGCAGCCATAAGTCTTTTCATATGGCATACGGGACAGAGATTCTTTTGTCTTATTGTATTTTTGAAAGATTCTTTCATAAGAATAAACCTCCTTATTCTACATACTAATTATATTACACATATATAAGATAAAAATCAACCGTTATTTAATTGAGCATATAATATAAAGAGGTGATACAGATGCGAAAAAGCAGAAGACGGGTAAAATTCAGTTCGGTTATATTTATCTTTCTTGCGGTGATAATTTTTTTTACTGCTGTTTTTGCAGATAAAAAAATGACACCTCTTATAAATACTCTGGCGCTTACAAAAGCACAGAATCTTACTACACTGATAATAAACAATACTGTCAGTGAAATGCTTTCAGCTGACAACAATTCATTTACCGATCTTATGAAAATCGAATATGACGAAAACGGAAAAATCTCGTCTCTTTCTGCAGACAGTATAAAAATGAACAGGTTGAAATCTATGATAAGTGTCAGCATAACCGATGCAATCGGGCAGATAGAAGAAAGCAGCATAAGTATAGCTCTGGGAACGCTTACGGGAAATGCTTTCCTGCGCGGAAGAGGACCTCAGATAGAGCTAAATGTACATATATCCTGCTCGTGTACGATTGAGGTGAGAAACACCTTCGAATATTCGGGAATAAATCAGACAATGCATAAGGTGTTTCTTGATGTTACAGCTAATGTTTATGTGCTTTCTGTAGGCGAAAATCTCACATCGCAGGTTTTTACAAGTATTCCCGTTGCAGAAACCGTGATAATAGGGCAGATTCCCGAAATTTATGCAGGAAAAGATGACAGTCTGTGGCAGGATCTTATCAACTGATACTTTACAAGAGGTACAAAAAGTATTACAATATCCCTTATGATACTTATAATTGCAGAGAAACCCTCACTTGCAAGAAATATTGTTGCAGGTATAGGACAGATGAAAAAGAATAACGGATATTTTGAAGGTCTCGGGTATATTGTTACCTGGGCTTTCGGTCATTTGTTTTCCCTTTGCGACATAGAAGATTATACAGGGGAGACTTCTACAGGCAGATGGAGTATGGAAAATATTCCCTGTGTTCCCGAAGTATTCAGATTTAAGCTGAAAAACGGAAATGATAAAAAGCCCGATGCAGGAATTATGCGTCAGTTTGAGCTGATAAAGACACTTTGTAACCGTGATGATGTTGATACTATCGTAAATGCAGGAGACGCCGACCGCGAAGGTGAAATCATTGTGCGTCTGTGTGTAAATAATGCGTTACAGGGAAACAAAAGATTCCTTCGTCTTTGGCTGCCTGACCAGACTCCCGAAACCGTTGCGGATGCACTTAATAATATGAAGGATGAAAGTGAATATGAGCTTCTTGCCAACGAAGGCTTTGCAAGGACTTATATTGACTGGCTTTACGGAGTTAATCTTACACGGTATGCTTCTCTTCGCACAGGTGTGCTGCTTCGCGTGGGCAGGGTAATAGTACCTGTTGTAAAGGCAATATATGACCGTGATATGGCAATAAGAAACTTTGTGCCCGATAAATACTGGGCACTTGTAAGTGTTGCCGAAACTGACGGAGAGACCGTAGAGCTTACTTCAAAGCATAAATTTCCCTATGAAAAGGCGGCTCTTGCACAGCGGGCATGTGATAAGCTCAATGCTCAGGAGGCAATTGTAACGGCAAAAAAGACAAAAAAGGATAAGCTTAATCCCGGTAAGCTGTATTCGTTATCAAAGCTTCAGAATTACCTCGGAAAAAAATATAAAATGCCCATGGATACCTCTCTCAGTATCGTCCAGAAGCTTTACGAGGAAGGCTTTCTTACCTATCCCAGAACAAACTCCGAATATCTTGCTACTGCCGAAAAAGATAAAATAAAAAAGATTATTGAAATTGTAAAGGGTAAGGGGTATCCCGTAGAATTCAAGGATAAAAAGACTATTTTTGATGACAGTAAAATAGAATCCCACTCAGCACTTACTCCCACATACAAATTCCCTCAGCCCGGTCAGCTTACAGAGGACGAAAAAACTGTTTATTCCGCAGTGCTGCGTCGTTTTGTTGCGGTTTTCTGCAGTGAGGAATGTGTTGTTCAGAAAACTGAAATTACTGTTTCGGTAGGTGAGTGCGAGGATTATAATCTCAAAGGACTTATGATTCTTGAACCCGGCTGGACTAAGTATGATGAAGCAGGTAAAAACAATAAAATCCTGCCGAATCTCAATAAAGGTGACCGTGTTAACATCGATTTTAAGCCTAAGGAAAAAGAAACAAGTCCCCCAAAACATTATACAATTGAAACACTCAATAACTATCTTAAAAATCCCTTCAGGGAAGATAAGGCTGCCGCAGAAAATGAGGATGATGCCGAGGATTACAAGGCTATATTTGAAGGACTGGAGCTGGGCACCGAAGCTACAAGAACAGGCATTATTGAAAATGCAATAAAGAGTAAGTATATTGAACTCAAAAAGGACGTATACAGAATTCTTCCCGACGGTGAATATCTGATTGAACAATTGTCTCTTATGGGTATTTCAATGGATAAATACAAAACAAGTGAATTAGGTAAGGCGCTTAAAAAGGTTTATCACGGAGATATAACCATAGATGACAGTGTAAAGCAGGCGGCAGACGAAATCAGAGGTGTTTTCAATGCCCCCGAAAACCATCCCGATTCTGATAAATATTTCGGTTTTGCAGGTGACGAAATCGGAATATGTCCCGAATGCGGCAGCAAAGTAACAAAGGGAAAATACGGCTATCAGTGTGAAGGCTATAAAGAGGGCTGCAAATTCCGTATTCCCGGCATCTTGTGTAAAAAGGTAATTACTCCGGATGTTGCAAAAATTCTTCTTTCGGAAGGTAAAACTGACAAAATGGACGGTTTTGTCGGTAAAAGCGGAAAAGCTTTCTCGGCTTTTCTTGAAATCAGAGACGGAAAAACCGTATTTTGCTTTGATGATAAGAAAGCGCCTGTAAATTCATGATGAAAATTGCAAAAAAACAAAGATTGACTTTGATTTTTGTTTTTGATAAACTATATTTATATACTGTAAGGACAAAGTAATTGAAATACAGAAGAATACGGAAAGCAGTTTTTTGTTGAAAATGCTTTCGGTTTTTTAAGGAAACGGGGGGTATTTATGCATATCAGACTGCAAAAATCAGATGTATTCTTTTTTTCTGCTGTGTTTTTCAGTTTTCTGGTGATTCTGCATAATTATTTATTCTCATCTCCTATGATGGATGAAAGCTTTTATCCGTCTGTAGCTTTGCGGCTTATTAACGGAGACAGTCTGATTTCCGACGAGTGGCATATGACCCAGTTTTCAGCACTGTTTAATATAGTACCTGTGTTTTTGTTTGTGAAGCTCAGTGGTTCAACATCGGGAATTATACTGTATATGCGGATACTGTATTGTATATTGCATTTTCTTTTTGCTTTTTTTCTTTACCGCGTTTTTCGTAATAAAGGTAATATTGCCGTAATTGCAAGTATTGTTTTTATGATTCCGTTTTATATGTTTGCGGTAAGTTATCATACTGTATATGGTTTATGTCTTTTCGGCTTGTCTGTGTTTCTGTATCTTTTTTGTACATGCCGGAATAACATTTTCCTCATTACTGCCGGTTTTCTATACGGTTGCTGCTGTGTCTGCAATCCGTTGGTTTGCTGTATCTTCCCCATATATGCATTACTGTGCTTGTTTTTCGGAAGGGGAAAACGGCTCAAAAGAAAAAGTGCAAATAACAAAGATACGGATTTTATTGAACTGTTTTTTGTCAGAAGGTCGCTTTTTTTATTTTTTTACGGAATAGCAATTATTGCTGCGATATGCATTCTGTTTTTTGTTTTTACAAACGGCAGCTTCAGTAACATTTTCGACAATATAAAAATGATGATTAATGTTTCAGAGTATTCATCTGGCTTGCTGCAAAAAATAACGAATATATTTGCAGTTTTCAGCAATCTCAGCTTCAATATGCCTTGGCTTTTGCCGATATTCTTTCTTGTGTTGGCTATAGACAGAAACCGAAACAGAGTTTTGCATAAGCTGATTTATCTGTTTTTTGCGTTTTGTCTGTTTGTGCTGTATTCTGTCCGCATTTTAACTTGCTTTGAACCCGGTACTTTTTCGGTTTTGTTGCCGATTACAATGTTTTCTCATATTTGTTATATACTTACGGACAAAAAAGGAAGGAACAGACTGTTGTTTATTACAGTCTGGGTTCCGGGAGTTGTCGGTGCTGTTTTTCAGCTATTCGGTTCAAGATCAACATTTGTGGCTTTTGGCGGTGTGGTTCTTCCCGCTGCTTTTGCCGGTGTCTTTTTTGTTTCAGAGCTGATAAAAGAATTGTTTACGGAAATAAAGACTGTTATAAACAAAGGAAAACGGGGGAAGAAGATTGTAAGCCGTGCTTCTGTCGGTATTCTTGTTGTAACGCTGTGCTTTCAGTTCGTTTTTCAGACATACTGCAGTGTTAACTATTATGAATGGTATGCGGGACCAAAACTTTCTTACTCGGACAGCATTTATGTAACAGACGGCCCGCTGAAGGGGACATTAGTGTCAAAAGAATACAGTAAGGAATATAACAAAATGTTAGCAGATCTTGATTATATTTCGCTGAACAGTGAAGAAAATGATGCTGTACTGATTCTCTCTCATTACTCATGGCCGTATTTGTATCTGAACCGTCCGTCAGCATCTTATTCGTCGTGGGGCGAAATTGTTAATGTCGGGTCATTAGAAAACTACTATATTATGAATCCCGATAAGATTCCGAAATATATTTATATCAGCAACGACTATTATTCGTTTGAACTGGAACTTGAACTTAGATGGATGATTGAGTGTCATAAGACTCATCTTGAAAACGGAGTTTTATTTATCGCCAACGGATAAAAGTTTTATTATATACAAATTAAGTGAGGAAAAATATGACAGGAGTAATTCTTGCAGCAGGGGACGGTGTACGTTTCAGTACCAGTACGGGACACGATTCCTGCAAGGCTCTGAACAAAATAAATAATAAATATATCATTCAGTTTGCTCTGGATAATCTTGTTGAACTGGGAATAACGGAGTGTGTTATTGTTGTCGGTCATTTTTCCGATATCGTGAGAAAAACTCTTTCTGACAATTACAGAGGAATAAAAATATCTTATGTTGAACAGGCTGAAAGAAAAGGTGTTATAAATGCATTTGTCTGTGCCCTTGAATCAATAAAAAATGAGGGGTATATTGTTCTCCAGCTTGCCGATGAAATATTCTCTGATTTTGATGCAGAAAACATAAAAAGCTCTGTCTCAGACGAACAATATGATTTTTATTGCGGTATAACCATTGAGGAAAATGAGGTAAAAATAAAAGCAAATTATTCGGTTGAGACACAGAGCAATAATTTGTTGAAAAAATGTATAGAGAAGCCTGAAAAAGTAGTTAATAATATAAAAGGGACAGGTTTTTGCATATTTGACAATGATTGTGTGCTTTCTTTGAAAGAAATTTATAATGAGACTGAAAATATGCCCTGCGACCTGTGTGATTATCTGAACTACCTTGTTGAATCAGGCAAAAAAGGCTTATGTCTGCGTGTAGCAAAAAAAGAATTCAATATCAATACGTATGAAGATTTAAATGAAGCAACAAGATATTTTTCAGTGACAAGAGGGTAAAAAATGAATAGGATTATGCTAATTTATCCCCCCGGAAAAGCATATCAGAGAAGTGAGGACAGAGCTCAGTGTAACATTGATGACTCTGCCGCAACCTCAATCCATGCCTGCAATGACTTAGGATATGCAGCAGCAATTCTCAGAAATAAAGGATATGAGGTTTTTCTTAGGGACTATCAGACAGAAAAAACGGAGCTGAATGAAGTTGACAGTGATATCAGGATGTTTTGCCCTGATTTGATTTTTATCAGCATTACAAATGCCACAGTACTTTCTGATATTGAGTTTGTCAATCATATATATTCTTTTCATAAGTGTGAATTTGTATTAAAGGGCGCAATATTTTTTAATACCCCCGATGAGCTGCTGAATACTCTTAAGCTGAACAATATAAACTATCTTATGGGAGGAGAAGTAGATACTGTAATCGGTGAACTTGCAGATTTTATATTAAAAAAAGAAGGCAGTATCGAAAATATCCCCGGGATAATTTATAAATCAGAACAGGAATATAAAAAAACAGCTTTTGATTGTTGGTTTCAGAATCTGGACAGTATTCCTTTCCCTGCAAGGGATCTGATGAAAAATGAATTATATGTCAGACCCGATACGGGTGAGCCTATGGCAACTATAGCTGTATCAAGAGGCTGTCCTGCAAACTGTGTTTATTGTCTTACACCTGTTATTTCAGGAAAACAGGTCAGAAAAAGAAGTGTTGAGAATATATTTGCCGAAATAGAAGAGTGTTATTATAAATACGGCATAAAAAATTTTTTTTTCAAGGCAGATACCTTTACAATTGAAACCGAATGGGCAGAGGCGATCTGTGACAGAATTATTAATTCACCTCTGCATGGAAAAATAGAATTTACCGTAAATTCAAGAGTAAAGCCTCTGAGTGAAGGTTTACTTGTAAAACTAAAAACAGCAGGCTGCTTTATGCTGGCTGTAGGCTTTGAAAGTGCAAATGAAAACACTCTCAGTATTATAAAAAAGGGGACAACCGTAGACGATAACCTTAAGGCGGCAGCGCTTATAAGGAAGACAGGGATTCCGCTTTTTGCCTTTCTTATGATAGGCTTCCCGTGGGAAACAAAAGAGGATATTATTAATACTCTGAAATCTGCATTTAAGCTTAAGCCAGATTTTATAGAAGTACATATAGCAATGCCTTACTACGGCACGGGTCTTTATGATCTTTGTAAAGAATATGATACCATAAAGAGTGAGGCATGGGGGAATGATTATTTTTCTCCTAACACCTATGGCACCCGATCCGTTCCAATGGACGAAATTAAAAAATTAAAGAAAAAATACCTGATGAAGTTTTACCTTCGTCCGTCTTATATACTCAAAAAGTTTTTTGCCGCTATCAAAAAACCGATAATAATAAAAAATTATATTGTATACGGATTAAGATTGGTGAAAAATAATTTATTAAGTATAAGATGATAATTCTGACAGGGGTAGTTTTATGAATTCTGAAAAGAAAACAGTTTCCGTTGTTGTTCCCGTTTATAATGAACAGGATATGATAGAAGAGATATTTCAAAGGGTTGACAGTGTTTTAACATCAGATGGCAGGTATAATTACGAGCTTGTGTTTTTTGATGACGGATCAACAGACGGCACCCGCGGAAAAATTAAGGAGCTTTGCGAAAATCACAGTAATGTAAAAAGTGTATTTTATGCAAAAAACTCAGGGTACCTTAAAAACACATTTTATGCCGTTCAGCAGGCAAAAGGGGATTGCGCAATACTTCTTCATGCAGATTTGCAGAATCCTCCCGAAAAAATTCCCGAATTCATTGATAAATGGGAAAACGGTGCTCAGGTTGTGTTGGGTGTAAAAAACAAAAGTCGCGAAAATAAATTAATGTATTTTATGCGTACTGTGTTTTATTTTGTAATGATACATATCTTCGGCATAAAGCTTACTCCCCATGCTACTGAGTTTGAATTGTTTGATAAATCATTTATAGGCATTCTGAAAAAGCTGAAGCCCGCTGAACCGTTTTTGCGCGGTATTGTGTTAGAATATGCATCATCAACAGATGTGGTTTATTTTACACAGGATATGCGGAAAAAGGGTAAATCAAAATTTAATCTTAACAAGTATTACGATTTTGCTATATGCGGAATTGTTCAGTATTCAAAAATTTTACCGAGAAGAATTATTATTTTCAGCCTTATTATTATGCTTCTTCTTTTTGCTGAATTTTTTGTATTCTGCCTTCCGGGTATTATCGGTTCTGATTATTCTGTAATTTCCGCAGTATTATTTCTCAGGTTGACAGCTTTTATTTTCTGCATATTGCTTATAATTATAGCGCTTATGTGGGAGTTTGTAATTTTTACATTAAAAGCTTCAGATGAAAAACCGTTGGTAATTGAAGAACAGCGTATAAATTATTAATTGATAAAACAAAGCACAAACGGATCATATACGGTCCGTTTGTGCTTTTAAAATGCATTTACTATATGATTTATGTCTGCAGTGAACATATCATGAAGAATAACTTCAATTATATCAAATCGTATTTCCTGGGTTATCTTCATTCTTTTTGAATATGCCGCAGCATTTGTTTTCAGATTTTCCTGTTTTTTATTGTCGACCGCCTCGGCAGGAGAAAACATCTGCCCGGGAGATCGGGTTTTTACTTCAATAAAGCACATTATGTTATCGGGGGACAATGCAACAATATCTGTTTCTCCGAGCTTTGTTGAATAATTTGCAGCAAGAATATCATATTTATTTTTACGAAGATAGTCTGCCGCAAGCTGCTCACCGCGGAGACCTCTCCTCAGATGAATCGGAAGTCCCATTACTTTTCACCGAGATTCTTAAGAAATGATAATCTGTGAACAGGGGAGATGCCGTGCTCCTTTATCAGCTCATAATGAAGCTTTGTGGGATAACCCTTGTGCTTTGCAAACTGATATTGAGGATATTCTTTGTCAAGCTCAGTAAGATATCTGTCTCTGCTTACCTTTGCAAGAATTGAAGCTGCCGCAATTGAAATGGATTTTGAATCTCCTTTAACAAGAGTCATTTCTTCAATTCCCGTCCCCGGCTTTCTGTTACCGTCAACAAGTGCAATGTCAGGCTTTATTTCAAGTCCTTCAACAGCACGCTTCATTGCAAGAAATGTTGCGTTGAGAATATTTATTTCATCAATTTCTTTTTCATCGGCACTTGCAATACAATAGGCAATTGCCTTTTCTTTTATAACATCAAACAAAGCGTCTCTCTTTTTTTCGGACAGCTTTTTTGAGTCATTTATGCCGAGGTCATCAAGGTCATCGGGCAAAATAACGGCAGCGGCAAAAACAGGACCTGCAAGAGGACCTCTTCCGGCTTCATCTATTCCGCATACAATGCTGTATCCCTGCGAATGCAGCAATTCTTCATATTCATAGGTCATATTGCGGGCCTCTCAAATGTAATTTTTCCGAGCTTTCCGCCGCGAAGCTCGTCAAAGAGCGTGGTTGCGGCACGAAGAGTATTAACCTCTCCTCCTGAGATAAGCATTCCTCTTTTTCTTCCGATTTCTTCCAGAAGCTCATATCCGCTGAAGTCGTCAAAATTCTTTACTTTATAGCGTTCTTCAAGTCTTTCGGGATAATCGTCACGGAGAATTTCAAGAAGCTTAACCGCAAGCTCCTCCACATCAAGGACATCATCCTTGATTCCGCCCGTAAAAGCAAGCTTGTATCCCACATCGGGATCCTCGAATTTAGGCCATAATACTCCGGGAGTATCAAGAAGCTCAATATGGTCACCGATAACATACCATTGATTGTGTCTTGTAACTCCGGCTCTGTCCTCAACCTTTGCCTTACCGCCCTTGCAGAAACGGTTTATAAATGAAGATTTGCCCGTATTGGGAATACCGACAACCATAAGTCGGAGCGCTCTGCCGGACATTCCTTTTTCGTTGTTTATTTTAATTGTATCTGCCAGAACCTCGTGAACTGTCTGCTTGAATGTGTTAAGTCCCTTGCCGCTTTTACAGTCAACGGGAATTGCTGCAATATTTTGTTTTTTGTAATAGGTAATCCATTCCGCGGTTGTTTTTTCGTCCGCAAGGTCGCATTTATTGAGAAGTATTATTTTCGGCTTACCTTCAATAAGGTCGTTTAGCTCCGGATTCAGGCTTGAAAGAGGAATTCTTGCATCCCTGAGCTCAACAACTCCGTCAACAAGAGAAAGACTTTCTTTTATTTTTCTGCGCGTTTTTGCCATATGTCCGGGAAACCATTGAACTGTTTGTTTTTGTGTATCAGGCATAATACTAATCCTTATTTGTTGAAATTATAATAAATGTCATAGTCGCCGCTGAGTCTTATCTGTGCTTTACCGAGAAGTGCGTCGACCTCAGCAAAGCCGACATCCGAATATCTTGAGTCGGATGAAACAGGACGGTTGTCTCCCAAGAGCATAACATGTCCTTCGGGTACTATAACGGGATAAGTAAGATCTCCGTGCATATGTGAAACGGGGACTGCATATCTGCTTTCATCAAGCTTTTCGCCGTTTACATAAACAGAGCCGTCAGCAAGAATATTTACTTCGTCGCCCTCTGTAGCAATTACTCTTTTAACGATAGGCCCCATTGTGCTGAGCTTGTGTGTTGATATAACAATATCACCGTATTCGGGCTCGGTATAGTAGGGTGTAACAATAAGCCAGTCACCGTCAACAAGTGTGTTGAGCATTGAGCCGCCGCTTACACCGACCAGTCTGAATGCAAAAGTGAATACGAGGGCAATAATAACAATTGCCGATATAACAACGGATATACCTTCGTATACAGAAGATACTATTGAGACCTTTTCGTTTTCTGTTCCTTTTTTGTTTTCTGCAGTGTTTTCGTTCATATTATTCACCATTAATATATATTGAAATTTCCGAAGGGGAATACTCTTATAAGTGCTTTACCGTTTATTTCATCAAGCTTTACAAAGCCTACATCAGAATATCTTGAATCAATGGAATTATTTCTGTTATCTCCCAATACATAAACCGAATCATCGGGTACTGTCAGAGGATAGTCAAAGTCACCCTTTTCGGAAATAGGCTCGTAAACCTCATAATTTTCAAAGATAACCTTTCCGTTTACAGTGATTATGTGGGAGTTGAAATCAATGTTTATTGTATCGCCCGGTAACGCAATAACTCTTTTGATCATTGCCTTATCTTCGGTTTCTTCCTTATTAAGCACTATTATATCACCATAATCGGGTGTATACAAGAAGTTTGAGATAATTATTCTTTCTGTATTTCGGAGAGTCGGGTACATGGAATCGCCGTCAACGACAGCCAGTCTGAAGAAAAAGGTAAATGCCGTAAAAATAACAAGCATACATATAAGCAAAGTCGAAAAGACGGAATAGATATATTCCGTCACGGTTTTATATGTTTTATTTAATTTTACATTTTTATTTTCCATAGCCGATAAATCAAAAAAGAGGAACACCGAAATGATGTTCCTCAAAGTGCATTGCTTACTTAAGTGATTCCTTAACCTTAGCAGCCTTACCAACTCTGCCTCTGAGGTAATAAAGCTTAGCTCTGCGAACTTTACCTTTTCTTACGATTGTAACCTTGTCAACGTTGGGGGAGTGAATGGGGAATACTCTTTCAACGCCTACACCGTAGGAAAGTCTGCGAACTGTGAAGGTTTCAGCAACACCGCTGCCTCTGCGAGCGATAACTGTGCCTTCAAATGCCTGGATTCTTTCTTTTTCGCCTTCACGAATCTTAACGGCAACGTTTACTGTGTCACCGATTTCGATTACGGGGGGCTGCTCTTTAAGCATGCCTTCTGTCATAAGTTTGAGTGCGTCCATAATAAGACCTCCGTTATTTTTATCAGATGTTCATTCACGGCAAAAGCTGTCAGAGGACCATCCGCCTTAGTTTTGCTGTTCACTAATCGCGGTGAGGGGAGAGCCCACACCCACAAGAACGCTTGAGTATTATACCACAGGTATTTTTAAATTGCAAGAGTTTTTTATGCATCAATATGTAATATTTTCAGTGGCGCCACAAAAAAAATTGTATGTATTGACAAATACACGGCGCAAACATAAAATATATCTTGATTATAATATTTTCTTTATATTTGTCAACAGGTAAGCTTATGGAATTTGACGGTAATGTAAAATCTCTCCTGGATATAGCATTTGAAAACCATGAAGATGTATTTCTGAAAATGCGTATTCCCGATCCGGGTGAGCTTTATTCCGACAGCATAAAAACCGCTGTTTTTCTCCCGGGATCATTTACCGTTTATAACGGTGCGCAATTTTCGGATATAAGAGAAGCTTCATCGGATGAAATATATAATAAGGAAAGCGATTTTGTTGTTGCGGATATAAGATTTCTCAATAATCAGTCATTCAGAAATTATCTGATAAAAAACAGATTTATGAGGATTATTCTTCTGTTCTGCGAATGTTCGGATATCTCTCAATACGGATACAGAGGAAGCTTTTTCTCTGCAGGTGAATTCAGGGAAGAGACGGGAATCTATTGTCAGCTTATTGCTTTTTTCTCTCCTACGGAAAAGGATATTTCTGATTATGTCAGTTATTTCGGTTGTGAAAAAGTTATTTCTCTCGGAGAATGTGAGCAGACTGATTTTACCTGTTATGAAGCATTGAATGTTTATGATAAATTCAGAATTACTGCATCCGAGGCTGAAAAATCAGCATTCAGAAAAGTATGTATATATTTCAATTCCCGTTCCGAGGCTCTTGATTTTGCATCATTTCTTTCAAAGAGAGGTACGCCTTTCTGCCGTGTTGACGGAAGTATGAGTATGTCCGAAAGACGCGATGAGCTTGACAGATTCCGTAACGGGAAATGCTGTATTCTGATTGCAACAAAGAGCTTTATTTCCGAAAGTCTGTTTTTTAAGTGTGACGGCTGTATTATCTGCGGAGCTCCGTTTTCTTTGTCGCATCTTTACAGATGTTCATATGCTGCTTCTGACAGAGCGGTTGACATAATATACTGTGAAAATGATTTTCTGAGGAATGAAAAAATAATCAGCTCATTTTCGGTAAAAACAGAGGACAGTTCGGTTTATGAAGGAAGAATGAACCGTCTTCTTGAAATAAAAAATCTTTTGAAAAGAGGAAAATAAAATGAAAGAAAAAATCAAAGTAGCCGTTATCGGCTGCGGTAATATTGCAAACAACGCTCACATCCCCGCATATATGGATTGTGAAAATGCGGAAATAAAGTATTTCTGTGATATTATTCCCGAAAGAGCAGATGCTGCTGTTGAAAAATACGGCTGCGGCAAGGCAATATATGATTATCACGAAATTCTTGATGATCCCGAGCTTGATGCTGTTTCAGTATGTACCCATAATGACCATCACAGTATAATTTCAATTGACTTTATGCGCCACGGTAAGGATGTTCTCTGCGAAAAGCCTGCCGCCAGAATCCTTTCCGAGGCTCTCGAAATGGAAAAGGTTTCCTATGAAACAGGCAGAATTCTTTCGATCGGTGTATGTAACAGATACTCCAATTCAGTTAATAAAATCAAGGAAATGATTGCCCGAGGTGATCTGGGTGAAGTATTCCATGTGTATGCATCCTTCCGTGCACACCGTTCAATTCCCGGTCTCGGCGGTGATTTTACAAATTCTGCTTCATCGGGCGGCGGTGCTCTTATTGACTGGGGTGTTCACTATATTGACCTTATTCTTTATTGTCTCGGAGATCCTGCTCTTCGCACTGCAAGCGGTGAAGCATTCTGTAAGCTCGGTAAGGATATGAAAAACTATACATACACCTCAATGTGGGCAGAGGATACCAAGAATGTTGAAACAGGCATATATGATGTTGATGACTCTGTAACAGGTCTTGTAAGAACCGAGGGGGCAACATTAAGCTTCAACGGTGCATGGGCACAGAATATCGGTGAAAACGAAACATTCATTGACTTTATGGGTGATAAGGGCGGTGTAAGACTTCAGTATTGCGGAAAGTATACATACTACACAGCAAGAGACGGTATGCTTATCACGGAAACTCCCGATTACAGACTCAACGGTATGCATCATGATGAGGTTGTTGACTTTGTTGAATGTGTAAGAAAGGGCGAAAGAAACCGTAATGACATAAAATTTGCCGTCGGTACTTCAAGAATTCTTCAGGCAATATACGATTCTTCTGCTTCTCATAAGGAAATCGTTTTTGATTATTGATTTTTTTGTAAAAAAATGAGGACATCAGCTTTATCGGCTGATGCCCTTTTTTTATGTAATCAGTTGTGCATAAGCTCAGGTGTGCCCAGATGTGCTTTCCCGCATTGCTTCATAGTATTGTTTGATTTTTCTTCTGCAGGAACTACATTTTCAAGCTCGTCAGCTTTTACTGTAGAAATAAGAACAGTGTAACCTGTTCTCAGGCATCTGAAGTCAAGCACCTCTTCAGTTCCTATGATGCACTTATTTATGACGGTTTCGCTGAAATCAGAGTCTGATTCCGATATGTATACATAAAGTGTTTTGCCATTGAATCTTTCGGGAATGCTTACAAAGCAATCAGCGCCTCTTGTTTTTGTTATCGTTGCAACAAGTGTTTCTGCAGAAACCTCAG
Organism: Acutalibacteraceae bacterium; assembly: GCA_045588855.1. GTDB lineage: Bacteria > Bacillota > Clostridia > Oscillospirales > Acutalibacteraceae > RUG806. The sequence goes on along the minus strand of JAZNEX010000066.1, from coordinate 6,871 downwards.
CACAGACGGTGAATCCACCTTGTGCAAACAGTGAAAAACTGACATTATGGCTTTCGGGGGTTGCAGGACATATTCTTATAAGTCCCTCGTGGGATTGTAACAGGGATTCTGTAACAGCCTTTGAAATCACAGGTGTTGTTTCAAAGTCAAAATGTGTGAAATCATCGGGGCAAAGCATAAATACTTCATTTGTGTTTGTATTATAAGGTCTGTACCATTGACGCACTTCAAAGGGGGGCTTGCAGGCAGGCTCTCCTTCTTCTGCATTAAAGCCGTTGGGATAAGCCTGAAACTGATCAAGCATCCCTCTTATGGTTTCATACATTTCTTCTCCTTTACCCATTCTGGCAAAGGAAATTGCCATAGTGTGCCAGTGCATACCTCCGTTAAGGGGCACATCCATCAGTCCCAGCTGATTAAGCATTACATTAAATGCCTTTGTTCCCTTGTCCTTAAGTCCCAGAAGTCCTGCCGGATAAAGAGGTGAGAATTCCACATAGGGAAACAGGCATTTTCCTTCTGGAATAAGCTCCCGGTTGCTTCCGCAGTGGCGTCTTTGCAATGAGCCGTCCTTATTTCTTCCGATTGAAAATACAAGCCCGTTTTCATAGGGAACAGTCCCTTTTTTATGACCGAAAAGAAGCTTTTCTCCGTCCCAGTCATCACCGAGATACATATCGGTGAATGCATATCCCGGAAGGTGCGCCAGTACATCTTCAATCTGTTTTTGTAATTCTTTTTCGGCATAAGGAAGATATGCGGGCAGTATTGTTTTTATCATAACAATATCAGACAAAGTATCATCCATAAGGTGTGTGCCCTCATAACCGCAGGTATCGTGGATATGATAAAGACCGTCTTCCTCTTTTTGCAGCTTATCAAGATAATAAATTGCGGTTTCTCTCATTACCGGCAGTGCAGTATCCTTCAGGAATTTTTCGTCTCCCGTATATCTGTAGTGATTATAAAGCTGCATTGCAATCTGTGAGCCTGCAGAATGATTCTCCAGTGCATAATCCGCACCGCGGCAGTAACGGTCGGTTACGTCATTGTAAAAAGCTCCTTTTTTGCCCATTACCTTTTCTGCATAAAGCATAGCAGTGCCGAGGCCGTCTCTTCTCATTTTATAATAATTATCAGCAAGGTCTCCGTGTCCCGTTGTATCAAGAGGAGCATAAAGATGCTGCATATTATAGTGAAAATAGTAATTCCACGGAACAAAATCGTGATAGAAGCCCCAGGGTCCTTGAATGAAGTGCATAGGGGAAGAGCCTCTTGAGGCACTGTTCATATAGTAAAGGAAAAGATAAAAATGATTCTCAATATAATCATCAGACAGAGAAATGAATGATTTATTCCAGAAGCTTTCCCAATCCTTACAATGTTCTTCGTAAATAATATTTTCACCTTTTGCTTCAGCTGACTCAAGTGATTTTTTACATTCTGCAGCTGCTTTATCAACAGAATCTGCAATTCTTATACAATAGTAAAGAGTAATGCTGTGCTCATGCTTTCTCTTTGCGGTAATGCTTCCTTCGTGGGAGTTCTTTTTTTCGTGTCTTTCAAAAGAATCGGAGTTTACAATTTTTAATCCGAGACAGAATTTTGTTGTGGTTATATCCTGAGTAATAAAAATGCAGTTATCCTCAACGATAGCTTCTGTTCCGTCAAGACCTATCTCAGGTGCAAATCTCTGCTGCCAATACCATCTCCACAAGGTTCTGCTGCCCCAACGCTTCAATATAAATTCAGGTGCTGTTCCTTCATCTGATTTTATATTCAGCTTCATTATGCTTACCTTTTCACGGTTTGAAGCGAATGCTCTGAAATGTACCTCTCCGAACGGAGTTTCATTATCAGAGATAACGGTTGCATCCTTTAATGACAGCTTCTGACGGAAATTTTTCTGATACATATAATCAAACATAGGGCAATCAAGTCTGATTACTATTTCACCGCCGTGCTTGTTGAGTGTATGAAGCTCTTCATTATTTGTGTTGAACCAGTCTTCTCCGGGACGGACACCTCTCGGTGCATCCTGCCACAGATCGCTTTTGCCGATATTTATATGTATTCCGTCTCTTTCAAGCCATATAAGAGACCCTGTGTCACCGTCGCCGATGGGAATACCTGCCGTAGGCTTATTCCAGGGTGTACCGAAAAAAAGATTGTGCTTCGGAAGTGCCGAAACAGTTGAAAAATTCCATTTGTTCCGTTTTACATCAAAATATGTCTTCATAATTATCACTCCGTATCAGATGTTAAGTTCAGTATATCATATATTGGTCTATATGCAAGAAAAAAACAGCTTTCCGGAAAGAAAAGCTGTTTTTTTTGCATCAGAAATTATTTTTCACATTCATATGTAGCATAAGAAAGTATTCTGTTGTTTACAAAGTCAATACCGTAAAGAACCATAGTGTCCTCGTAAACCTTAATAAGATATCCTTCGCTCATAGTCGGATCCGTGCCTTCCCATAATACCTGATAGTCTGCTGTAATTCTGGGGGAAGAAACAGAAGATACATGGATATAGGTTGCGCCGTCTTCACCGTTTTTGGAAATGTTAAGCTCGGGATTTATTGACTGTAAGTGATATGCCCAATGAGAATGACCGTTAAAGAAGTTAACATTGTCATACTCTCTTAAAAGCTCTCTGATTCTTGCTTCATCATTTGAGCCTATTGTGTAATAAAGGAAGTAATGCCAGCCAAGCTCGTTTATAAGGTTACCTGTTGACATAAACGGATTACCGCTTGCGCGTGAAAGGAATGTGTGGAAGAAGAGATTTACAGTGCAGTCCTCATATAAATCAAGCTGTACTTCAAGCCAGTCAAGCTGATCATTTGTGAGAAGTGAATTCACAACAATACCGTAGTTATTTGAAGTCTGATGAAGGAAAATGAAGATATCACCGGAAACAGGCTCTTTGTAAACGAAGTCAAGACCGTTGTCAGAAACATTTACGATGTTTTCATCAGGTGTGTCTGAATATACACCGGCATTCATATATTCACGCCAGTTATCTTTTGAGAATTTCTCTCTTACATCATGATTGCCTGTTACTGTATATACAGGGAAGTCATATTCAGCAGCTATTGAATTGAAGGACATAAAGGCTTCTTTTTCACCGTCTGTTGAAATGTCACCCGGCATCGCAACCAGAGTAACTCCCGCCTTATCAAAGAAGGTAAGTGCACGGGGGAAGGATTCATCTGCCACATCACCTTTATTTTCAATCTCATAGCGGTTGAAGTGAAGGTCACTTATTGAACCGAATGAATAGATTTCTTCGCCTCTGTCAGCTCTTTTTTCATAAGGAATATCAAAAATTTCAAGGGTTTCTCCGTTAAGAGTAACAAGAATGGCAGCAGCATTGTCGGGGATTGCTGTGTAATCGGGCAGATCAAGTGAGCCTTCGCCGAAATATGTTGTGATTTCTGCAAATTCGCTGTATTGAATTTCTTCTTCACCGAGAGTAAAGGTAAGCTTTGCAAAATCTTCATCGGCCCAATAATATTTATATGTGCCGTCAGTGGTGGTTGTTGTTGTGATGACAGCATCCATTGAGCCTGCTTTTTCATTAAGATATGTAATGGTTGTGGTTGAGATGTTGTCATCCGAAAATCCGGGAATATCTACCGAAATATTGAAAAGACTGAAAATTGCAGCAAGCAGTGTTGCCAGAATTCTGATAAGAAGTGTGCTCATTTATTTCCCCTCCTGATAACGGTATTTTTATTATAATTTTTATGTCAGTTGTTGTCAATGCAGTTTTTTTTGTTTTCAAGAAGTCTCATTTCTTTGCCGAAAACAATAATAAAAATTATTGCCGATGTGATAATTGATATTATGTCTGAAACAGGTTCTGCAAGAAAAACTGCAAAAACCTTATTTTCAAAGAAATTCGGAAGTATATAAATCAGAGGTACAAGAAGAATCAGCTTTCTCAAACAGGCAATAAATAAAGATGCTTTTGCCTTGCCGATAGAAACAAGTCCCTGCTGTACCGTCATCTGTATGAAGAAAAATCCGATTGCAGCAATATATAATCTCAGATATCCTGCATTACCGAGTAAAGCAGGGTCATCATTGAATATTTTAATGACATTTTCGGGGAAAATCTGAACAAGTGTCCATAAAGACATCAGATATACCCCTTGGGCAAAAAGCATAGTCTTGCATGCCTTTTTGCACCTGTCGGGATTTTCTGCACCGTAGTTATAGCTGATTATGGGCTGAGCCCCCATGCCGATGCCCTGTGCCGGCATCCACATAATCTGCATAACGGTTACCGCTACCGTCATTGTACCGACTGCAGTGTCACCGCCGTATCTGTATAAAGATGAGTTAAATGCTATATTTATCACGGCTTCGGTGCTTTGCATAACAAAAGGAGCAAGCCCCAGCCCGAGACACGGCAGAAGCAACTTGAGATCAAGTTTCATAAAAGCAAAAGAAAGGCGGAGCTTGGTTTTTTTACCCGTCAGAAACAGAATTGTCCACATAGCCGAAACAGCCTGGGATATAACAGTGGCAACAGCTGCTCCCTTTACTCCCATATCAAAAACAAAAATAAATATCGGATCGAGTATTATGTTAAGTATTGCACCTATAAGCACCGTTGCCATGCTGAAAAGTGTAAAGCCCTGTGTTGAAATAAAGAGATTCAGTCCTAATGCAACCATAACAAATACAGAACCGAGGGTATATATGTTTATATATTCGGTTGCATACCCTATGGTGTTTTCCGAGGCACCGAACACCCATAACAGATTATCGGCAAAAACAAGAAAAATTCCGGTGAGTATAATTGACATAAATATAAGTGCCGTAAAACTGCTTCCGAGAATTTTTTCTGCCGAGCGGTTATCTCCCTTACCCATAAATATTGCAGCCCTCGGAGCACCGCCCTGTGCTATAAGCATGGCAAATGCACCGATAAGGCAGATGATCGGAAAGGTAAGACCGACAGCGGTAAGGGCAGTGCTGCCTGTATCCTCCATATGTCCTATGTAAATACGGTCAACTATATTGTATAACAGATTTACAAGCTGTGCTATTACAGACGGAACAGCAAGAGAAAGCATAAGCTTTCCTACAGGGGCTGTTGCCAGTCTGCTCGTGATATCTTTGTTTCCTGACATTTTTTTCACCTGAAGTTTTTTAAGTAATTATAATACATATCGCTTTGATATGCAAATAAAATTAACAAAAGATTTTCGTAATTTACTGTAACTTGACAATGTAATGCTCGTTAAAATATAATAAAAAAAGAACAGGAGGTATTTTTATGAAAAAAATCGAACTTGATACCGGCAAAAAGATTTTTCCGATTATTATAATGATTGCGGGAATCGGTCTTATGCTGTCACTTCTGATTGCAAGACTTAATATTGTAGCTGTTGTTAATGTTGCATTCTGTTGCATTACTGCGGCAATAATCACACTGTCTCTTATAATCAAAAAAAAGGTTTATGCCCCTATGGTATTTGCTTATGCCGCTGCAAGTGCAGGTATTGTCATTTACTATGTAATATGGGGTGCTGATGCAGGCTTTGGTGCTTTTACATCAGGTCTTGCAGGCTTCAGCTCTGCAGAGCATCCGCTTCTTACCGGTGCAGGTAATATTTTTACAAGGCTGCTCGGTAATCTTCTTCTTGTTTTACCCTCAGCTCTTTCATTATGGGGCTTGTTTTTTGTCGCAAGGCACTCCTTTGGTAAAGAAATTGTAAAAAAGATTATCACTGCCGTGCTGACAATATTTCTGTTAGGTACAAGCGTGGTATACGTGCTTACAATGAATCTTCGTTCAAAGCCCAACACAGAAAGACTGTGGGAGGGACACGATGATTATCTCGGCAAAATTGATAAAAATGCCGACGAAAATTCACCTAATGTTCTCTTTATTATGATGGATGATCTGGGCTACGGTGATGTATCTCTCAACGGTGCAATATATGATACTCCTAATATTGATTCTATAGGTGAAAACGGTCTTAATTTCACAAACTTTTATTCTGCATACTCAGTTTGTTCACCTGCACGTTTTGCAGCTCTTACAGGCAGATATCCCTACAGAGGATATGCTGATAATGTAATCTATCCCACGGTTGACACACTCTCTCCCTTTGCTCAGACAAGAATATTCAATTCTATAGAAATGGGTAATAATGCCGACGGTATGCTTGGTGATGAAATTACAATTGCCGAGACCTTCAAGGCTGCCGGTTATAATACGGGTGCATTCGGAAAATGGCATCTCGGTGACTACGGTGAATATCTTCCCACAAATCAGGGCTTTGACTACTTCTACGGCAGCCATCATGTCAACGACATGAAGCCTTTCTATCATGTAACTGAAGAAAACGGCGAATGGGAAATTGCCCACGGCACAGACGAGCTTAAAGACCAGAGCATGGCTACAAAGTGGATTCACGATGAAATCACTGCCTGGATTACTGAAAAAGCTCAGGCAGACGAGCCATTCCTTGCGTATTATGCTTCACCATGGCCTCACGGACCTGTTTATGCAGGTGACGATTTTGACGGCACAACAGGCATGGGTACATACGTTGACTGTGTAACCGAATTTGACCATTATCTCGGTATTCTCTTTGACACCATGGAAGACCTGGGTGTTCTTGAAGACACTATCATCGTATTCACAAGTGACAACGGTCCTGCTCTTGAAGGCTCTGTGGCAGACCTGAGAGGCGGCAAGTACTTAGCCTATGAGGGCGGTCAGAAGGTTCCTTTCATGATACGTTGGGACAATGCTGACGGCGCTCTCGGTGAAATCGGAACTGAACGCAACAACTCAGCTGTTCTTGTTGACCTGTATCCCACACTCAAGTCGGAGGCCAAGCGG
>JAZNEX010000065.1:0-10393 GCA_045588855.1 Acutalibacteraceae bacterium | reverse complement strand
TAAAACGCAAAAACCTTGTTTTTGCCTGCTTTTGCTGATTTTTACAGTTTTAAAGGGTTTCTTTGGTAGTTAAATACCGAAAGAAACCCTTTAGTTATCTTGTTTTATGCGGTCTGCACTTTTTTTACAGCCCCTTTTTATTCTCTTGCCAGTTTATAAATAAGGTCGTATGCGGCTTCAAGGTCATCAATACTGCAATGCTTTTGAACAAAATGTGATGTACAGCATATCCATCTTTTACCACGAAGAATTGAAAACACTCTTCTGATTTCATTTTCAAGATCTTCTCTTGCCATAATTCCTATTGCAGACTGGACACATATTCCGCCCATTACGGCAAATTTATCACTGTAATTATTAAGATATAAGCTGAGGGGCATATCCGCATTTTCCTGCCAGGGATGAACAACATCAAAGCCGAGTTCACTGACTCCGTCAACAACCTTTTTTATACAGCCGTCGGAATGAAGACTTGCAAATACCCCCTTTGAATGAATGTGATCAACTATCATTTTCATATTGGGATAAATAATTTCTCTCCATGTATCGGGACTGAAAAGCATATCCTTCTGTGAACCCCAGTCATCGGAAAGATGTATCATATCGGCACCTGCTTCAATACATTTGTCGGCAAATCTGATTGTCCATTCTGCCTGTCTTTTGTATAGCTCATTAAGTTCATCAGGATAGAGTGCCGTATACATAAGATGATCCTCAATACCGAAAACCGTATTGAAATGTTCAAAAAGCCCGGGGGCCTGCATATAGCAGAAACGGTCTCGTTTTTTATGATGCTCAATCTGTCTTTTTACATTATCATAATCCGCATCGTTATCGGGAGAAACAAACAGATCATAATCAAGCAGAACATCGGGAGACAGCTCATCGTGACGGCTTCTGATATTGTCAAATGAATCTCCGTCAAATGACCAGGGACCTCCGAAAATATGCGCGACATCAAATTCATATTTATCTTCAAATTCTTCAACACTTCCGAATTTTGCGGAAATTTCCTCTGTCAGATTTTCTCTTACCCAAGCGTAAACCGGCTGACGGTCTGTTTCCTTTCCGAGAATTGTATTTTTAACTCTTTCAGCACTGTTCATATTATCACCTTCGATATTCTGGTTGGTTATTATTGTAACATAAATAAAATTGAAATTCCACAGTTTTAATTACTGTTGACACTAAATCTAAGTATCATTAATTTAACTGTAATCCCGTAATAATATCCTCATGATAATTTTTATGCTTTCAGCAGATGTTGTGATTAAATTGATTGAAATCATCCCGAATATTATGATATAATAAGCATCAAAGCAACAGTATAAATAAAATCTCAAAAAAAAGGATTGGTGACAATTATGAATCAGATACCTTTTTATTGTACTAAAATTGAAGGCGGTTTCTGGGGAAATAAGCAGAAAACCTCAAGAGAGGTCACTGTAGATGCCGTTTATGACAGATTCGAAGAAACAAAGCGCTTTGAAGCTATGAAATGTGACCGTGAGCAGCACGAGAGAGAAGGCTGGAAACCTCATATTTTCTGGGATTCGGATGCAGCAAAATGGATTGAGGGTACTGCCTTTACTCTTGAATATGAAAAAAACGAGCGTTTTGAAAAAAAGATTGACAAACTTATAGATATGATGTGTAACAGCCAGCGTGAAGACGGTTATTACAATGCATATTACAACGTCTATGACACCGACAAGCGTTTTACCGTAAGGGATAATCACGAGCTTTATTGCCTCGGTCATCTTATTGAGGCGGCTGTTGCTTATTACCATGCCACAAAAAAAGATAAGCTTCTGAAAATGGTTGAAAAATATATCGACCTTGTTATCAGAATCTTTGTCGAAGAAAAAAGCGCAGAATTCACAACTCCCGGGCACGAAGAAATTGAGCTTGCCCTCGTAAAGCTTTACCGTCTTACGGGCAAAGAAAAATATCTTGAGCTTTCGAAATTTTTTGTAAACAGCCGCGGTAATAATGAGACGGACCGCAAAAATATCCGCGATTGGATGACAGACCATTATCTTCAGGATCATCTTCCCGTGCGCGAACAGACTACTGCAGAGGGACACTCTGTCCGTGCTATGTATCTTTATATGGCAATGGCAGACCTTGCACTTGAATGTAATGATGAAGCTCTTTTCAGGGCATGCGACACAATTATTCACAACGTTGCTGAAAAGCGTATGTATATTACGGGCGGTATCGGATCCACACACATCGGTGAAGCATTTACCGTAGACTATGACCTTAAAAATGAACAGGCTTATACGGAAACCTGTGCTACCCTTGCACTTTCTCTTTTCTGTCAGAGAATGTCAAAAATCAAGCCCGCAGGTCTTTACGGAGATATTGCAGAGCTTGCAATGTATAACGGCAGTATTTCGGGTGTTTCCGTAAAGGGTGATGAATTCTTCTACGAAAATCCGCTTACCATTGACCTTGCAAGCCATGACAAAAACCACGCAACCCGTGAAAAGGAGCGTTACCCCATTACACAGAGAGTAAAGATATTCGGTTGCTCCTGCTGTCCTCCTAATATACTGAGATACATAAACTCTGTCGGTGATTTTCTTTATACCGAAGATAATGACACACTTTATGTACATCATTTTATGAACAGCTCGACCGAATATGACAATAAAAAAATCTCGCAGAGTACACTTTACCCCGTCTGCGGTAAGGTCAGGCTGACAGTGAAAGGTAATTACAAAAAAATTGCTGTCCGTGTTCCCTCCTGGTGCAAAAAATTTGACGCGTCTGCTGCGTATATTATGGATGACGGCTATGCATATTTTGATGCATCGGAAATTATTGATTTTGATTTCAATATTGCTCCGCGTTTTGTTGTTTCCGCACCCGGGGTTCACGAAAATGCAGGCAAAACAGCTCTTATGTACGGTCCTGTTGTTTATTGTATTGAAGGTGTTGATAATGACGGAGATATTTTCGGACTTTCGGTCAGCACTGACAGTGTGTTCGGTATAACACAGGATTCATATTTCGGTCTGCCCGTGATTACCGCAGACGGTTTTATGAAGATTGATAACGGCAGTCTGTATTCGGATATAGCATCGGTTAAATACGAAGCAAGAAAAATAAAGTTTATTCCTTACTACGGCATGGAAAACAGAGGCGAAACCGATATGACCGTATGGATTCCCGTAAAAAATTAAAAGTAATATAGTTAAGGGACTGCACAAAACGGCAGTCCCTTATTTTTGCAGAATACTGTTTTTACTACTGCAAATCAGTCTCTTGCAGCGGTTACGATAAGCATAAGCCACCTGCATTTCCGAAGCTTTCGCCAACAGATAATGATCAGCTTTTTATCTGAACATAATAACCCGTTACCGTGACTGTGGCTGTCAGATTTTCCAGTTCATCCCACACTTCAACTCGGTAGCATGCCGTGGTCCTGCCGTCTTTTACGCAAACAGCCTTTGCTGTCAGCTTTTTACCTTTTGCGGGAGTCAGGAAAGAAATGTCGGAGTGAAGTGACACACAGCCTATGCGTTCAAGATTTGAAGCAACCGCAAAAGCAAAATCTGCAAGCATAAAATATACGCCGCCCATCACAGCACCCATTGCATTGCGGTGCGAATCGGTAATTGTCAGACTGCATATTGCCGTACGATCACCGATTTCTTCTATAACAGCTCCGTTTTCTGTTGCAAAACGGTCGTGTGCAAATATCTTTCTTACTTCATCTAAATCTTTTTTGTATTCGGTACTCATAATTATTCCTCTTATGTGTTTACAAAAAAATGCAGCATTATAATTGTTATATATCGAAAGCCAACCTGAAAATAACAGCAGGAATTCCGTTTTCTTCATCCTCCGGAGCTCCGATATCAAGCATCAGCCTGCCGTCGATTGTCATAGAGTTTCCGGTCAGTATTACACACGCTGTTATATCCTTCGCAGTATCGGAAAGCATATTCTGAGCATAAACCTTACAGCCTTCAACGGATTTTTCAAACTCTATTGTAAGTGAATTGAATCTTCCGAAAATACCGATGGGAGCTACAGCACACTCTCCTTTTACTTTAATGTCCGCAAGAGGTGTTACATGGAATTCTCCCCCGATGGTTCTCGGAGTTACGGCAATACAAAGTGCACTGTTTTCGGGATGTACTGAGCATACTACATACGGTTTTTCGCCGTTTGCCGATACTTCGGGCAAAGGCATATTACGCGAAACCGCTGCAGGAGCAGTTACATAATAATCCCCCGGTGAAACACGCGGCCACACATTTTTTGCTCTGCCCGGACAATGCCAGATATCCTTAAGGCGTTCATCGGAAATACAGACTTTTACTGCATTTGCAGAAAAAGGAGGTGCTATGCGCTGCCAATAAAGAGCACAGGCTGATTCCGAAACAAGTCTCGGAGGCAGCGGGATGTAGGTACCCTTCTTTTCAAAGTCGTGGCGCATAACTCCTATGCAGCAGCCAAGTCCTGCACCGATAAGTGCGGTATCCTCAATATTAAGTACTGCACAGGGACCGCTTATCTCAGATGCCTCTTTAAGGCAGATTGCGGTACGATTCAGCGTTGATGCATACTTTAATTCGTGTACAACATCATATGTTCTGAGATAATCATCAACCGGTAATACTTTTCTGAGATAATCTTTTTGCCAATCTGCAATTTCATATCCTCTTTCCTCGGGTTCAAACAAAGGATAATCTGCAAAGCCGTGTTCAATTTTTAATCCCGGAGCAAATATTCTTGCACATTCATTCATCATAATGCAATAATCCGGGTCATTCTGATACTTGCCCCAGTCTGCTTTCCAGTATACGATATCAGCATAGTTACACCATCTTGCACGCTCTTCCCAATGACTGCGCTCTTCTTCTATAGTGTGCTCTGTCTCCTGTCCGTCGGCGAAGTACGGCATCTGTGTAGGAATCCACAGTCCGAGACCTCGGTAACCGAGCTCGCGGACCCATCCGGATAATACCTTAAGGCGCTCGGGAGGTGTCATATTTTTAAGCGAAGGAAATCTTTCGGGATCAGCCTCCAATGAACCGAAAACACGGCTGTCGGTTGTTCCGTAAGGCACATCCCATCCGTCATCAAGCACAACAATCAGATCTTCTCTGATCCCCTTAAAGCTGTTAAGAAGTCCGTCTTTTCCGAATATATATTCCTCACACATCGCATCACGAGAAGGAATTCTGTCAGCATCGGGATTTCTGAGATACATTGTTTTGCACTGAGAATCCCAGGTGCAGAAATAATTTCCTGTATCGGTGGGAATTTCGGGAATAAAATTTTTGTTTTCATATTCTGCCATTGCATTCACCCCTGTCAATTCTTAACTTAGTAAAGAAAGATAATCAGTATTTTTTTATTTTTCAAATCTGAACCAATCGACGCAGATTCCCTTTCCGTTCAATAAAAGCCAGACGACTTTTGTTCCTGTTATTTTCTGTGACAATGCACCTGACAAAACGGAAAACTCATTTGTATTTATATCAACGGTACCGATAATACCGTAATCCTCAATCATAACGGCTACCGTACCGTTGCCCTTTGCTCTTATATGCCACCTGAAGGCTCCGTCGGAAAAATCAATATAACTGTACTGTGCCCAATCCTCGATCAGATTTCCGTCACCACCGTCGGTGAGTACTTCATTTGTTGAGCAATCATTTTCAGGGGCAATATACACATCTCCTTTAAGCCTGCAGGCAACAGACGCATCAATCTCAGAAAATGCCGTAATTGCTTCGGATGCGCCCTGAGAGGTCATATTCACCTCTCTTATCAAGCCGTCTTTATCAAAATAAATCGGTTCGGCACAAACCCGTCTGTTCGTGTTACTGTTCTGAGAGGAACGATGATAGAATACATACCATTGTCCTTTGAAGCACTCTATTGAACCGTGATTATTCCACGACTCAGGGTCACAATAAATATTATCAATAATTACGCCCCGTTTTTTGTAGAGTCCCAGCGGTGAATCTGACATGGCATAAGAAAGGCAGGTTGCTTTTCCTCGAGAAATATCAGTGTATACCATATAGTATTTGCCGTTGTATTTTCGTATTGACGCGCCCTCGTGGAAGCCGTGCTCAGGCTCTGTCAGTATGCTTTCGTTAAGACTTGCCGTATCAAGAGTTGCCATATCTGATTTCAGCTTTGCCCCCTTAAGACGGAACTGCCCCCAGAAATAATACACCTGTCCGTCATCATCAACAAACACTGCAGGGTCAATACCGTCTCCGTCTGCTACTGTAACAGGCTTTGCATTCACAAAAGGCCCTGAGGGTGAATCGGATTCGAGAACCGCCTCAGTTCTGTCGGCACCGCAAACAAAAAGATAATACTTTCCGTTAAAATAAACACAGTCAGGTGCATAGAGATTAACATCCGGGGAAAAAGGAATTCCTGCATTTTCTTTTGTATTGCTGAGCGAAACACCATGATCCGTCCAGCGCTCAAGCTTCGGATCATCCGTTGAAAAAACATGATATTCTTTTGAACAATAATCCTCAGAGCCTGAAATATCCTGAGAGCCGTACAGATAGAGTCTGCCGTCGGGCATTACCCGAGCCTCTGCATCAGGCATAAAAAAGTATTTCGGAAGTAACGGATTCATAAACGACTACCTCTTTTCGGAAAATATGAATTGTCAGGAGATATTCCGAGAATATCGGGCATCATAAGCCCCATAAGGATTTCAGCATCCGTCCATCCCGATTCACTGCAATTGGCAGCCCAGCCGACATCGTGAGGACAGCCGTAAACCTCTTTCAAATCCATATCAAAGGCACGGAACCACAGTCCGTCAATAACGGGATCTGAAGATATCACCTGTGTTTTTATATAAAATTCCGCAAACCGCGCCACATGCAGTAATAGCGCACATCCCCTGTTGCGTAATATGAGTATGAAAAACCGATACCGAGCCAGTTTACGGAATAAAGGTATTTCTTTTACTTTGTAATTGCGTTAAAGAAGCTGATATATTCCTCAATTACTTCCTCAAAAAGCTCATTACAATAAATTTCAAAATGTCCGCAGTCATATTTTTTACAGATTGACTTTTCGGCTTTTTCTGCAAGCTCTAAGGTTTTTGCGGCAGGAGCAAGATTATCCTTTGTGCAGGCAGCAACGAATATGGGAGTTTTTATTTTTCCGAAATATTTACCCGGAGAATATTTAAGAAACTCAAGAAGCGTTCTTGCAGGTGCTTCATTTATATAGTCCGCACCTTCAATAAAATCGTTTGTCGTTTTTTCGTCAGCCTCCATAAATGCAAGCTCACCCGAAAATGTGGAAAGCTTCATCATAACGGGATGATAACCTGTAATATTCGATAGGATATCTGCTATAACAAAGGGGGCTCTTTTAATGATATACGGCAGACCGACCTCATTTATTGTTGCAAAAGTATCGGTATAAGGGCATTGAGCAATGGTACCCCTGACATCATTTCTGTGAGCAGTAAGATAAGTTACATGACCGCCGCTGAAGGATGAGCCGAAAAGAAGCAGCAAATCAGCATTGACACGGCAATCTTTTTTAATAAAATCTATAGCCGTATTCCAGTCCTGAAGCTGCATTTTTACATTTATAAGCTGTCTTTTGTCGCCGTTGCTCGCACCGTAATTGCGGTAATCAAACAAAAAACAGGCATATCCTGCTTCTGCAAATCTCTCGGCATATTCATATAAACGCATTTTACGGGTACCGCCGAGACCGTGCGCCATAACTATTACAGGACATTTTTTGTCCGTTTCGGGAAGATACAGCCATGCGCTGCATCTTGTTCCGTTTGAATAAAAATCAATATCTTCCCGAGTGTATGTATAATTCATAATAATCTCCCTTACTGAAAAAAAATTTACTTTGAACTAAATTACAGTGTATCTGCCGTCATTATCAAAAGCAATAATGCGCTTTAAGCCCCCCTGGCATATTTGCTGCCATACCTACCTTAAGCTCTTTAATCATTACATCTGTCCTCTGCTATCTTTTTTATAATCTCAATATCGGCAGGACAGAAATTGTAATCGGGAATTTGCGAAGGGGTAATCCACCTGATATCATTATGTTCTAATTTCTGAGGAACACCTTTCTTAATTGAAGCATTAAAAAGCGTCAGATGTACCGTTATGTCGGGATATTCATGAACAACTTCGGTAAACACATCGCCTGCCTGAATAATTATGCCAAGCTCCTCACGACACTCACGCACAAGTGCCTGCTCCTTGGTTTCTCCCTGTTCAACCTTACCTCCGACAAATTCCCACAACAAAGCACAGGACTTTGTCACGGGTCTCTGACATATCAGAAATTTTCCATTCTCCCGTATTAAAGCTGCTACAACCTCTGTCATAATAATCTCACTTTGCTGAAAACTTTATTTTGTGTTTATTTTAGCAAAATACTGAAAAAAATACAACATTTAATTTAATAAGGAGTAATTGTCACCGTAACAATTACTCCTTTTATAAAACTTCGGGAATTTATCGGCTGATAAGCTCAGAAATATATTCTGCCGTGAGCCTTATCTGCTCTTCGTTGGAAATTGAAGGAATACCGTCACCGTCCTGGGGACCGTACATTCCGAAATATGCATGGCAGCCTCCGTCGATTATAATTTCGGTAAAATCAGAAGGAAGATTGGCTTTGTTTTCATCATAGCTTTCCTTATTCATAACCCTGTCTTCACTGCCGAAAACGGAAAGAACATCAAGATCGGAATCTGAAAGGTCTTCGGTTGAGTATGAGCCGAGAAGAATAAGTCCGTCGAATTCATCACTATGTGCACCGAGATAGCTCGCAGCCATTGAACCTCCGAGAGAATGTCCGCCTATGTACCAGCTTTCAATTTCAGGATATTCTGTCATGATTGAGTCAGCGGCATTAATGTCAAAAACTGCAAGATTAAAGGGCATTTCGGGGATAATACAAAGCACTCCGCGTTCACAAAGCTTCTGCATCAGAGGAATATAAGATCTGTGCTCCACCTTGCCGCCCGGATAAAAAATAAAGCCTGCTACGGGTTTTTCGGGTTTAAAAACAACAGTATTATCGGGCTCCTCATTCCACGCGGAATGCTGCGGCAGAAAAGCACCGATTGCTTCGTAATCCGACCTGTAATAATCACACAGATACACAGCACTGCCGCCTGCAAGCACGGCAATTACCGTAATAATTGATATAAGTATTGCAATTGATTTACGTTTATTCTTCATTGTGTCACCTTATTTAACTGTTTCATACTGCCAATCAATGATACCGCCGAATTCTTTTACATTAGTATAGCCGAGAGCAACAAGAGCCTCGGAAGCAATCTTGCTTCTTCTTCCGCTTCGGCAATAAACAAGAATTAGTGTATCCTTATCGGGAATTTCATTTTCTGCACGCTCAGAAATTTCATATTCGGGAATAAGAATTGCTCCTCTGATATGACCTTCATCAAACTCAGACTGTGTACGTGCATCAATTATGACAAACTCGGTTTTGCTGTCCATAATCCTCTTTGCCTCTTCCTGAGAAATCTGATTGTAGGTCAGGGAAACATCCGTGCTGCTCTGCGTTATGTCTTCCGTTATATATTCAGCAGTATTTTCATTATCATTCTTATCAGCACAGGAACAAAGTCCGAAAAGAGAAAGAAAAATTGAAGTCATCAGAATCAGTCCTTTTAGTTTCATACATTCAGCTCCGTAAAAGTTTATGTCAACATTCCGATTATATCATATCACATCCGTTATGATAAAAAAACATATATTTTATATTTTTTCAAAAACCTGCACTTTATATAAGATATATGCTATAATCAAGTAAGGAATAAATAATCGGAGGTGTTTTATGAAATATCCGTATCAGGGTGCTTCGTGAAGCAAACGGCAAGACTGCGGTAGCCTGCGGTGAAGGCTTTGACGTTCACAGCCTTGATATTCCCGGCAGTCATCAGGAGCTTATGGAAGCTGTAGCTGCTGCAGGAAAGCCTGTTATATTGATTATGTAAACAAGGCGGCCTATGCTCTATCTCAGATTCTGTTCGGAGAAACAGACCCCGGTGGAAGGCTGCCAATCTCCTTCCGGCGTTCGGCAGGTCATATTCCCGCATTCTGTAATCACAAGGTTTCGGCACGAGGCTTCGGGGATTTTGCCTTTATAAATGAAAAGATGAAGGAAGAGGTCGAACCTTGAGAATTCATCATCCGTATAGGCAATCAGCAGACCGCAGTTCATCTTACATAATTTGTTTTATAAAAAATTGTCTTCGACAAATCATTACCCCCTGCCCCCTCAATCATGAGGGGGTATTGCTTTTAGAAGTTATGTTGTATAATGTTCACATGAATATATTACAACAAATTTTCAAAGAACATTATGAAGAACTTAT
>JAZNEX010000064.1:0-5164 GCA_045588855.1 Acutalibacteraceae bacterium | reverse complement strand
ATTTCCGGAGGTAAAAAGTAATAAGTAATAGTGAAGAAGTGAATTTTTAAATCCGTTAATAACACTCATACCAATCTTTGGGGAATCGGTGTTTCTTGATATATGCAAATTGCTCACTTTTGCGAGCAATTTCCTATATATTAAAAAAATCTCACGGCTTATATTACCGTGAGAAATTCTGTTATTCAGCTGAAAAGCACCATATGTTATTGATTTGTTTTTCTAATTTTTCATAGGTCCATTTTTTCTGACTTCTTTCTTCTGAGTTAGGGTCAAGCACACTGAAGCCCTCTTCATCATATTCCGTCAGGACAATAAAATGCCCTTCTGTAGTAAAATCACCGGGCTTCATTATAAGTATAACGGGCTTACGGTTTTCCAGCGCTGAAACGATACTTTTCTTATGAAGGGGCAGTTCACGGGAAACAAGACCGAGTTTTTCTGCACCTTCACTCATTAACAGCCAGCTTGTACCGTTGTTTTCGGAAGCATATCCCTCTTTCTCCGCAAAGTCGGCTATATAGTCAGGAGTAAATGATATGTCACCCGTAAGATAAATTGCAACCATTGAAAGACACACCGGACCGCAGCCGGAAAAAGCCATTATGTCACCGGCATATTTTTTATATCCCCATCTCAAATCCCATTGCATAAGATGAGGGATATAATCACAGTTTATGTATTCCTCAAGGGAATATTTTTCATTAAGGTCTTTTTTTAACGGATAGTTCAGAACGAATTCTTCTGTTTCGGGATTCTTTGCAAGTAATTCTCTGATTTTTTCGGGATAGTCTTCGGCAGTGAGTCCGTTTTCCTTTGCGAAGGCATCTATTATTTTGTCTGCTTCATTGATATCAGCCGCGCTTAATGAAGCTTCACGGGAATTTTCACGGAAGGCTGTTACAATATGGTCAGTTGTAATCAGAAAAAGTACGGTGGCTGCCATCATACATATTATTATATAAGTCTTTTTCCTGTTCATTGTTTTTTTACCTCACAATTTTTCTGTAGAGTTATTATAGCTTAAAACAGGAAAGAATTGATTTAAGGACGATTTGTTATTTATTTAAGATTTTCTTAAGTCCGTCCGGGGGGTGTTCCGATACAGAAAAAACCGTGTTTATTATAAAAATCCGTAAATGTGGACAAAAATATTTAAAAAATACTTGATTTTTTTAAAAATATATATATTATATAAATATGTATATATAATAATTATCGGAAGGAGGCTGTCGAAATGCCCGAATTTACATATGAAATCGTAAAGCATCTCGGTATCATCTCAGAGGGCTCAGGCGGCTGGGCAAAGGAGCTCAACCTTATCAGCTGGAACGGCAAGGAGCCTAAGTATGACATCCGTGATTGGGGTCCCGACCACGAAAAGATGGGTAAGGGAATCACTCTTTCGGCAAATGACATAAAGGCTCTCAAAGAGCTTTTGGCAAACGAAGAATAATAAGTGCGGAATAGTTCCGCCGCCAAAAAGAAGATAAAGGGACGGTTGATATGCTTCACACTGTCCCTTTTTCAATTTACCTTATTCAATATCTGCATTTTGTTTCGGTGCTTTGCGTCGGGACTGTTATTTATTTTCCCTCGGAGAGATTCAGAATGTATACGGAATTTTCTGACAGAACAAGAACTTTTATTTTTACGGATAAAACGGAGTCTACCAATAATGATGTAAAAAAAGCGGTTTATGCTTCATCTTCTCCGGTTTTTACCGTAATTTCCGCTGACAGTCAGCACGGCGGCAGAGGAAGACTGGGAAGACAGTTTTTTTCTCCCGATGGTGGTCTGTATTTTTCCGTGTCGCTTCCGCTTACGGGAAAAGAGAATAATATACCTTTTATAACTTTGCTGGCAGGTCTTGCGGTAAGTGAAGCTTTAGAAGAAATCACGGGGACTGTAACAAGTATAAAATGGCCCAATGATATCTATCTCGACGGTAAAAAGCTCGGTGGTATATTGTGTGAGCTTGTTTGCGGAAGATATATGTGTGCCGTTGTCGGTATAGGCATAAATCTCGGAATATGCAAAGAAGATATTCCTGCTGAGCTTTCGGCTATTATGACTTCATTTGCCTCTGAGGGTATAGCGGTGCCCGATAAAAAGCAGCTCATAGAAAAAATCGTAAATAAAACAGATGAATATGTATATGAGAAATATCAGCTTACTGAAGTAAGTGATGAAATCTATCAGAAAATCCGTCTTCGTTCATTTTCCATAGGAAAAAAGGTAAAATATATCCTTGAGAACACTGTCTGTGAGGGTATTGTGACGGATATAAAAAAAACAGGTGCAGCAGAAATTCTTTTCCCCGACGGAACAAAAAAAGAAATTTTCTGCGGAGAGATAGTGCAATAATATGAAATTACTGAAAATACTTTTACTGTTAAGCGCAGGGATTACGGTTGTGCTGAGATTGTTTACATATAACAATGCGGATTTTATTGACCCTGCCGATGCACAGCTTCTTAATATTGTAAGCATAGCTGCAGCAGCAGTATGTCTTATATGCGCTGTTATATGGATTATAATCATAAAAAAAGAAGAAAAGCGAGGCAAAGAAAAATGAAAAAAAGAATATTAAGCATCTCAATGCTCATTGTACTTATAATATGTATGCTCCCCGTTTTTTCATCCGCAGCTATATTGGGTGATGTCAACGGTGACGGCAAGGTTGCAGCTGTCGATGCAAGACTTGCTCTCCGAAACAGTGTCGGACTTGAAAAATTTGATAAAAACAAAACTGCCCGTGCAGATATGAACGGAGACGGAAAGGTTACCGCAGCCGATGCAAGAAGCATTCTCCGTAAATCTGTAGGACTTGTTGATGATGCTCCCTCTTCTTCATCCAATCAGTATGAAATCGTGCGCAGCAAAAATTTCTATATCAAGGGTCAGATATCTACTAATGAAAAGAATTATGATTCCTGTGTAATGGCTGTTACCTCAAAAACAGTATATATGACATCTGATTTTGAGGGTGCAGAGATGGGTATGCTTGTGGATGACGGTGATATATATATGATTTATCCCGCAAAAAAATCAGCACTTCTTCTGTCCGATACGGTGCTTGCCATGGCGGGTCTGTCAACAGAGGATCTTCTCGGTGAATCAGATATTGACTTTTCATCTATGCCCGAATTCAGCAAGCTCAGAAAGCTCAGAACCGAAAAATTCAGAGGAACGACCTGTACGGTTTATTCTTATACCGATGCTGACGGTGTCACAGAGGTTTATATGAACGGTGACAAGCTTGTGAGACTTGTATCCCTTGACAGAACCGGCAAATATCTTTCCGACACCGTAATTGAAAAAATTTCTTCAACTGTTCCTGCAGAATGTAAGAGTGTTCCCAAAGGATATAAAATTTATAAGGGTATTACGGGAATGTACAGCTTTATGAATCTGATAGAAGATGTTATCTGATAAATTTGAAGTAATATACTCAAAAAGAAAAACAATAGCCCTATGTGTAAGGGCAGACGGAAGCGTTGTTGTAAGAGCGCCTCTCAGAACATCTGATAAGGTTATAAGAGATTTTGTCGAAAAAAATTCTCTCTGGCTTCAGAAGGCAAAAAAGAGAGCAGAGGATAAAAAAGAAATAAGAAGCACTGCTTCCACCGAGGAAGAAAAGCTTCTGAGACAAAAAGCAAAGGAAATACTTCCCCGTAAAGTTGAGATGTATTCTTCTCTTGCAGGTGTCAGCCCGGAAAGAATTACGATTACGGGGGCAAAAACACGCTTCGGCTCGTGTTCGGGTAAAAATACAATTTCCTTTTCCTTTTATCTTATGCGATACCCCGAAGAAGCTATAGATTATGTTGTTGTGCACGAGCTGTGCCATATTATTCATCATAACCATTCGAAGGAATTCTATAAAGAAATAGAAAAAATACTTCCCGATTATAAAGAAAGGGAAAAGCTATTAAGAAATTTTACGGGATATATCCCCGGACAGGAGATTTGATAATGGAAAACACAAACGAAAAAAAGAATGTAGTACTGAGTCTTGTTCAGGCATCAGGTACACCCACTCTCGGTAATTATCTTGGTGCTTTTAAGAACTGGCACAATATGGCAGCTGAAAATGACTGCATTTTCGGTGTTGCCGACCTTCACGCAATTACCGTCAGAAGTGAGCCTGCCGATCTCAGACGCCGTTCAATAGAAATGTATGCAATGCTTCTTGCCCTGGGTCTTGATCCCGAAAAAAATATTGTTTTCTTACAAAGCCACGTAACGGACCACGCACTTCTTGCATGGGTGCTTAACTGCTACACTGCCTTCGGTGAGGCTTCAAGAATGACTCAGTTCAAGGATAAGTCACAGCGTCACGCAGACAATGTAAACGTAGGTCTTTTTACATATCCCATATTGATGGCTGCCGATATCCTTCTTTACGGTGCGGATAAGGTCCCCGTGGGTGATGACCAGAAGCAGCATCTTGAGCTCGCCCGTGACATTGCAGAAAGATTCAACGGTATTTACGGAAATGTATTCAAGGTGCCTGAGCCCTATATCGGCAAAAAGGGTGCAAGAATCCTGTCATTGCAGGAGCCTGAAAAGAAGATGAGTAAATCCGATCCCAATGTTAAGTCATTTATTTCTCTTGCAGATGAATCAAGCGTTATAGCCAAGAAGATAAAGAGTGCCGTTACCGACTCCGAAGCAAGAGTTTATTACGGAGAGGGCAAGGCAGGTATAAACAATCTTATGACAATATATTCCTGCTGTACCGGACTTGATTTTGATGCTATCGAAAAGGAATTTGAGGGTAAGGGTTACGGTGATTTCAAGGCTGCCGTTGCAGAAGCGGTTGTTGAGGAATTAAGACCTATGCAGGAAGAATACAAGAGAATTCTTTCCGATAAAGCATATATCGAAAAATGTGCAAAGGAAGGTGCCGAAAAGGCATCATATCTTGCACATAAGACAATGCGTAAGGTAATGAAAAAGGTAGGCTTCTATCAGGTATAACAAAAAAGTCTGTTCCGTAAATCATACGGAGCAGACCTTTTTTTAATATATAGGAAATTGCTCGCAAAAGTGAGCAATTTGCATATATCAAGAAACACCGATTCCCCCAAGATTGGTATGAGTGTTATTAACGGATTTAAAAATTCACTTCTTCACTATTACTTATTACTTTTTACCT
>JAZNEX010000063.1:0-14049 GCA_045588855.1 Acutalibacteraceae bacterium | reverse complement strand
TGACAGTTTTTACTGTCGGTCTGCTTTGCATATCTTGATTTTAAGAAAAATCAGTTTTCAACAAATTAACAACATAAAAAATCATCCGAGACTCACAATATCGTGAATCTCGGATTTTTCAGGCTGTTTTTTTACAGCCCCTTTTTGAATGCTATTATGATTAAAAATTAGCGCAAATTCTGTCTTTTCTGCTTTTTTTTGCAATTCCTGCAATTTTCAGAAGCTCAAGCATGGTAGCATAGATAAACAGACAAGCACAAAATCCCATTACCATCGCAAATGTATTCATTATATAATGAGTTCTGTTTATAAATATAATTATTCTGAAAAATACAGCGAGAATAATGAGTATTAAACCTGATAAGCTCAGTGCAATGCAGAAAAATTTAATGATAATATCAGTAATTTTTTTGAATTTACAAGTCGCAACACAAATGCAGAAAAACAAATAAGGAACCATTTCAAGCATAGTTATAAACGGATAAGTGTCTTTTACACCAACCTCAACAGCTATAAGCTGATTAATAAGCAGAGACACAAAGTAAACTGTAGGAGGACAGATTAGTATAATCGGCCTGTCCATAGCCATAGTAATTGCATAACAGGCAAAACACACAGCGGCAGTAAAGGGGATAATGATATCAAAAACAATGTTGATAGCATTTTTATCCATTAAAATTAACTGCAAAAACAGACATATGCAGCAAGCGATACAATATAGTATGGCATTTCTGACATTTTTATGTGACTTGATAAAAGCAGGCATTTCTTTTATTGGCATATTGAACTCCTGATTATATCTTCATAAAACATTATTTTCTAAATTATAATCCAAAATGATTAAGATTTCAACTAATTAAAAATATTTTAATTAATTTGTAATATTTTAGTTTGTGATTGGAATAATCATATTGGTGATATTTTTGTTTACTTATAGTAACATAAAACGAAGGCCTATTCGGTTGTTGTTTATGAGTTTGTTGTCATTAATAATTCTTTGTGTAAGAATTATCAATCTTCAGAATAGTGACATTTCTGTCGTTGCTGATATACAGTCTGATAGTGAAATTATCTTAGCTGAAACAAGGGGATATATCTATGACAGAAACTATGAACCGTTGGTAAATAATTCATCCGGCAAATTTGCTTGTTTAATTGATGAAAACAGTCCAAATTTATACTTGAACAATTTGAACAATAGACAAAGTACTTTGAAAAACGGTATTTTTTATAATATATCAGATGAATTTATATACAATACTGATGATATTTTAAGTTATAATGTTGTTAAGAGATATGATGAACAACAACTTTGTGAGCATATTATAGGTTATGTTGATGCTGACGGCTATGGAGTAAACGGAATTGAAAAAGCTTTTGACAGAATACTTGATTCTTATAAAGGTCAACTTGTATTGAAATATAAAGTTGACGGAAATGGTATGTTTATCAGAGGAAGCGGGCCTGAACTTAATGATTTCAGATATAATTCTCAAGGTGGAGTTGTTTTAACAATTGATAAAAATATTCAAAGAATTACCGAAGAAGCTTTAAGAGAATCAGAAATTGATTGCGGAGCTGTTGTTGTATTAAAGGCTGATACAGCTGAAATTCTTGCAAGTGTGAGTGTGCCGTGCTATGATCCTGATAATATTGAAGCATATATAAATGATGTTGATTCGCCTTTTATTAACAGGGTGATTAATTCTTATCCTGTAGGTTCAGTTTTTAAACCGATAATTGCGGCAGCTGCTCTTGAAAACGATTATAAATTATCGGACGATTATTTTTGTCGCGGTTATGAAAAAATAGGCAACAATATTTTTAATTGTTATAATTCAAAATCTCATGGTACTGAGTATCTGAATGATGCTATCTCAGATTCCTGTAACTTGTTTTTTATAAATATCGGAATCAGTTGCGGTGCAGATATCATAATTGATATTGCAAAGAATTTCGGTTTCGGACAATCTGTAGAACTATGCTCTCAGATTATTGACAGCGGAGGCTATCTTCCTGAAGCAGTTGAAATAAAATCGGATAGTCAGCTTGCAAATCTATGTTTCGGGCAGGGGGAATTATTAGCTTCTCCTTTACAGATTGCAGCTGCTTATTGTGTTTTTGCCAATGGCGGATATTATAATCAACCAACTCTTATGAGGGAATTGGTTGATGAACAAATAAATGTTTATGGTTACTATCAAAGAGATGATTCCGTGAGGATTATTGATAAGGAAATTTGTGATATTATTAATTTATGTTTGTATAATAATTTGCTTAACGGTACAGGTGTAAATGCCTGTCCTTCCTATGTAAGCGGCGCCGGGAAAACTGCAACTGCCCAGACCGGAAGATATGATACAAACGGAAATGAATTACTTTGTACTTGGTTTGCAGGCTTTGTTCCGTTTGAAAATCCGCAATATGTAATTGTTGTTTTTAACGAAAAGGGAAGCGCAGCATCGGTTGACTGCGCTCCCGTTTTCAGAATTATTGCAGATAGCTTATTCGGAATCCAATAAAACAGGTTGAAGCTGTTCACCTTTCAGTGCACTTTTTGCAGCTGATAAAGTTTTTGAAAAATCAGATATAATTGAAGTTGGTTTGTTTTTATAATCATCCTGTCGATACGGAACAAAGTAAATGTTTTTATAGTTCTGGAGTTTGCCGATATTTTTTGCAGCTCCTGATAGTGCATCATTTGTAGATATGCTTATCAATACCGGGCGGGAATTCCTTAACTGGGATTTTACAGCTAAAGTGACAGGTGTATCCGCTATCCCTGCCGCAAGTTTTGCCAGAGTATTACCGGTACATGGTTCTATTATTAGTATATCCAACATTTTTTTCGGTCCTATGGGCTCTGCATCCGGTATGCTTGAAATTATTCTGTTTTCGCAAATTTTCTCGATTTTCTTTCTGAATTCAATTGCCTTACCGAATCTGGTATCGATATTAAATGCATTGAAGCTCATTATCGGAATAATATTATATCCTTCAGATTTTAAATTAATCAACGTTTGGATTGCTTTTTCAAAAGTACAAAATGAGCCGCATAGTGCAAAGCCGATAGTTATATTTGTCATAATTGCACCTCCTTTATTTTTTCACTGATAGTATCTGCGATTATAATTCCTGCAGATTTAGGCGAGTTTTTGCCCGGCAAAGAAAAAGCTTTTATTAGCAATCTTCCGGATTTGTTGCAATCATCTGCGTTAATCCCATATGGAGAACTCGCTGTTTCAATAAAAACACAATCCTTTTTACTTAAGTTAATAAGTTCATAATTTATTATCTGATGAGGAATTGTATTTATGATACAGTCAAACTTGTTAATGCCATCACTGATGTTGGTTAATGAAATTGTTTTATGTCCGTCAAGTTCAGCTTTAACTAATTGTTCTTTGCTTCTTGCTGATATAGTGATAAATGCCCCCATATTTTTAAGAAGCTTAGCTGTAAAATATGCAATTCTGCCGTATCCGGTGATTGCAACATTCAAACCATTCAGCGTAGTCGGAAGCTTATCGGTCATTATATTAATTATTCCTTCGGCAGTCAGAAGCGCATTTTTTAACATAAATGATTCATCTGAATAGTAATCGGTAACCTCATTAGTTTTACAACGAAAATGTCTGATTATCGAGTTGTTTGCCATTCCTAAAAAAATATTGTGATTACTTTTAATCATTTCAAGTATTTCTGAAATAGCGATGTTTTTTTCAGAAAGCGGACTGTTGATATATTTGTTATTTTTTGTAAACGGCAACGGAAATACGAGTATGGTGCTGTCAGTTGCTTCTTTAAGATTATTACAATGAAGCAGCTTGTCTGTGATGTTTTCAAGCTCACAACCGAAAATTTTTACATCAAACCCTTTTTTTACAAAATGTTCTGCTGCATATATTTGTCTTGAATCTCCTCCGATAACTGCCAGTTCAGGTTTTTTGTTCATTATTTTTCCTCCTCGGTTTATAATATGGTAGTTAAAATCATTTGTTACAATGTAAAAAATGCTTGACTTTTATATTAATATAATTTATTATATTGATGATAAAAAACTATGATGGAGACAGTAATCAGCAGAGAAAGTCTTAGAGAGCAGGGGATGGTGGAATACCTGTACAAGTATCGTCTGACGAAAATCACTCCGGAGTTGCAGGGCTGAATTTTAAGTAAGCTCTGACGGATGTCTGCCGTTATCTGGACAGCATATGTACGTATGTTAATAGGTGGTATAACGAAGTTCCTTTGTCCTGTTAAGCGGCAAGGGTTTATTTTATTTTCAGGAGGTAATTTCGATGTACGAAAAGGTTTCGACAAATCTTAATTTCGTAGAACGAGAAAAAAAAGTTGAGCAATTCTGGAAAGATAATGATATTTTCAGAAAAAGTATGGCTGCTCGTGCTGACGGCGAGTCCTATGTTTTTTATGACGGACCTCCCACTGCAAACGGTAAGCCTCATATCGGCCATGTTCTCACACGTGTCATCAAGGATATGATTCCCCGTTACCATACTATGAAGGGCAAGATGGTTCCTCGAAAAGCAGGATGGGATACTCACGGTCTTCCTGTTGAAATAGAAGTTGAAAAGCTTCTTGGTCTTGACGGTAAAGAACAGATAGAAGAATATGGTCTTGCGCCTTTTATTGATAAGTGCAAGGAAAGTGTATGGAAATATAAAGGAATGTGGGAAGATTTTTCCGGTACTGTCGGTTTCTGGGCTGATATGGATGATCCCTACGTAACTTATGATAATAATTTTATTGAATCTGAATGGTGGGCACTTAAGACCATATGGGAAAAGGAGCTTCTTTATAAGGGATTCAAAATAGTTCCTTATTGTCCTCGTTGCGGAACACCTTTGTCTTCTCATGAGGTGGCTCAGGGGTATAAGTGTGTAAAGGAGCGTTCTGCTGTTGTTCGATTTAAGGTTAAAGCTGAGGATGCTTATTTTCTTGCTTGGACTACTACACCCTGGACACTTCCTTCGAATGTTGCGCTTTGCGTAAACCCTGAAAATGAATATTGTAAGGTAAAGGCCTGTGATGGTTATACTTACTATATGGCAACAGCTCTTCTTGACAAGGTTCTCGGAGGTCTTAAAAGAGCTGAAGGTGAGGCGGCTTATGAGATTATCGAGACATTCCCCGGCACAGCTCTTGAAAGAAAAGAATATGAGCCTCTTTTTGAATGTACCGGTAAAGCAGTTGAAAAGCAGAAAGTTAAAGGTCATTATGTAACTTGCGATAACTATGTAACTCTTTCAGATGGTACGGGTATTGTTCATATTGCACCTGCTTTTGGTGAAGACGACGCAAATGTCGGCAGAAAGTACGGACTTCCTTTTGTTCAGTTTGTTGATTCAAAAGGTGAAATGAGTGAGGAAACTCCTTATGCCGGTCTTTTTGTTAAGGATGCAGATAAGCCTATTCTTGTTGATCTTGAAAAAGACGGTTTGCTTTTTGATGCACCCAAGTTTGAACATGATTATCCTCATTGCTGGAGATGTGATACTCCTCTTATCTATTATGCAAGAGAATCATGGTTTATTAAAATGACGGCAGTCAAGGATGATCTTGTTAAGAATAATAATACTATTAACTGGATGCCTGAAAGCATTGGTAAGGGAAGATTCGGAAACTTTATAGAAAATGTTCAGGATTGGGGTCTTTCACGTAACCGTTATTGGGGTACTCCTCTTAATATCTGGGAGTGTGAATGCGGACACAGACATTGCATCGGCAGCATTGAAGAACTTAAGTCAATGTCCGATAACTGTCCTGATGATATTGAGCTTCACCGTCCTTATATTGATGCTGTTACTCTCAGATGTCCCGAATGCGGCAAAGAGATGAAGAGAGTTCCTGAAGTAATTGACTGTTGGTTTGACTCCGGCTCAATGCCTTTTGCACAGCATCATTATCCTTTTGAGAATAAAGATCTTTTTGATGCTCAGTTCCCCGCAGACTTTATATCCGAAGCTGTAGATCAGACCAGAGGTTGGTTTTATTCTCTTCTTGCTATTTCTACTCTTATTTTTGATAAAGCTCCTTATAAGAATGTTATTGTACTTGGACATGTTCAGGATGAAAACGGTCAGAAAATGTCAAAATCAAAGGGTAATGCAGTGGATCCTTTTGATGCACTTGAAACATATGGCGCTGATGCAATTCGTTGGTATTTCTATACCAATTCAGCTCCTTGGCTCCCTAACCGTTTCTATGGCAAGGCTGTTCAGGAAGGTCAGAGAAAGTTTATGGGTACTCTTTGGAATACTTATGCATTCTTTGTTCTTTATGCTAATATCGATAAGTTTGATGCCACAAAATACGAGCTTGCCTACGATAAGCTTCCGGTAATGGACAAATGGTTGCTTTCTCGTCTTAATTCAACTGTAAAAGAAGTTGATGATCATCTTGCAAATTACAGAATTCCCGAATCAGCAAAGGTACTTGAAAGTTTTGTTGATGAGCTTTCCAATTGGTATGTAAGACGAGGCAGAGAGCGTTATTGGGTTCAGGGACTTCCTGAAGATAAGATCAATGCTTATATGACTCTTTATACGGCTCTTGTTACTATTGCTAAAGCTTCTGCTCCTCTTATTCCGTTTATGGCTGAGGATATTTACAGAAACCTTGTTTGCTCTCTTGATGCTAATGCACCTGAAAGCGTACACCTTTGTGATTATCCCGAGGTTAATGAGTACTTTATTGATAAAGACCTTGAAAAGAATATGGATCAGGTTCTTAATATTGTTGTCCTCGGACGTGCTGCAAGAAACGGAGCAAATATCAAGAACCGTCAGCCCTTGAGCACAATTACTGTTGTTTCTGAAAATAAACTCAGTGAAATGTATGCTGAAATTATTCGCGAAGAGCTTAATGTAAAAGCTGTTGATTTTGCTGATAATGCAGACGGACTTGTTTCATATACTTTCAAACCTCAGCTTAAGACTCTTGGTCCCAAATACGGAAAGCAGTTAGGTGAAATCAGAGGATTGCTTGATAATCTTGATGGTTCTGCTGCCAAGAAGGAGCTTGATTCCAAGGGCTTTATCACATTGTCAATTTCTATAGGTGATATAGAGCTTTCAGCTGATGATCTTCTTATTACTGCTACTCAGATGGATGATTCATTCTCACTTTCTGATAACGGATTTACAGTTTCTCTTGATACAAAGCTTACAGAAGAGCTTATTGCAGAAGGTTATGTCAGAGAGCTTATTTCAAAGATCCAGACAATGCGTAAGGATTCTGATTTTAATGTAACAGATCATATCAAGGTTGGTATTTCTGCAAATGAAAAACTGAATGCTGTTGTCACTGCAAATGCTGCAGAAATTGCCGATGATGTTCTTGCTGATAGTGTTGCTATAAATGAATCTTATGAAATTTCCAAAGAATGGGATATTAACGGTGAAAAGGCCATAATCAGCGTTGAAGTAGTTAAATAATATTTTTAATCGGGACTGTTTAAATAACAGTCCCGAGTTATTAAGGAGAAATTATATGCCTTTTATAGATGTAAAAATTTCAAAAAAAATTACTGAATGCGAAGCTGTTTCATTAAAAACCGAACTTGGTAAAATGATTGAGGTTTTTCCCGGAAAGACTGAAAACTGGCTTATGTGCAATATTGATTCCGATAATAAAATATGGTTTAAAGGGGATAATTCTGAAGAAAGTGCTTTTGTTGAAGTAAAGCTTTTGGGCAATGTTTGTGAAAATAGTGCCGACAGATTTACCGCTTTATTATGTGATTATTTTGAAAACAAGCTCGGAATTCCATCTTCACGAATTTATGTTCGTTATGAAGGCGGAAATAATTGGGGCTGGAACGGTTCAAATTTCTAAAAAAGGTTTGCTGACAAAATATCAGCAAACCTTTTTTAGATGTTCAAAATGATTGTTGCAAAATAGAAATATACAAGTAATGAAACTGTGTCGATTAGTGTAGTAATCAGTGGACTTGCCATAACAGCCGGGTCAAGTCCGGTCTTTTTTGCAATCAAGGGAAGCGCGCAGCCAATTATTTTAGCTGAGACAATTGTTGCAAAAAGAGTGAGTCCGACAACTATGGCAACAAAAATTGTGACATCCGGATTTTGCATAAGTATATTATCAACAAGCATAACCTTACCAACGGCAGTAATTCCTAAAACAGCACCGCAGAGGATAGAAACTCTGCATTCTTTCCAGAGCACCTTAAAAAAGTCACTGAATTCAACTTGTCCTAAAGAAATACCGCGGATAACGGTAACAGAAGCCTGACTGCCGGCATTACCGCCTGTTCCCATAAGCATAGGAATGAATGCAGTGAGTATGGGAAGAACGGCAAGAGCGCTTTCAAATTTTGATATAATCATACCGGTAAATGTGGCTGAAATCATAAGAATCATCAGCCAAGGGATTCTGGAAGCCCACAGCTTAAAAACAGAAGTCTTAAGATATTCTGTGTCATTGGGAGTAATAGCAGAAATTTTGGAGAAGTCTTCTTCTGTTTCTTCTTGCATAACATCAATAGCATCGTCGACAGTGATTATTCCTACTAAGCGGTCTTCGTTATCAACAACAGGCAATGCAAGAAAGTCATATTTACCGAACATCAAAGCTATGTTTTCGGTATCGGCAAGTGTGTTGACGGAAATAACATTATCTTCCATTATTTCACTGATAAATTCTGATCTGTCAGAAAGCAACAGGTCCTTAGCTGTTACAATACCGATAAGGTGGTTTTTATCATCAGTAACATAACAGGTATATATCGTTTCTTTGTTAACGCCGACGCTTCTTATAAAATCAAGAGATTCTTCTACTGTAAAAGATTTTCGTAATCTGACAAACTCTGTAGTCATAATGCTGCCGGCACTGTCATCGGGATATTTTAAAAGCTCATTAACGGCTTTCCTGACATCCGGGGATGCAACTTTAAGAATTCGTTTTACAACATTTGCAGGCATTTCTTCAATAATATCGGCTGTATCATCATAATAAAGTTCATCAAGAACATCTTTAAGCTGAGAGTCACTGAATATATTGATTAAATACTCTTGTCTGTCACTGTCCATCTCAACAAAAACTTCAGCGGCAATCTCTTTAGGCAAAAGTCTGTAAATAAGAACAGATTTTTCATCTGTTAATTCATCAATAATGTCGTTGATATCAACAGGATTCTGCTCTTCGAGAAGACTTTTTAATTCAGCAAAACGCTTGTTTTCAAGAAGCTCGAGAGCTTTTTCGATTAGTTTGATATCAACTATTTCTATATCAATAATTTCATCCATTTTGTATTCCTCCTACATATTAAACGGGCATTAGTCTAACAGGAGCAACACTGAAACGGGTGGGGAAGTGTGATTATTATGCAGAATAATTTTTAGAGTTTGGGATATTGAAATTATCACAATTAAAGCACATACTTCGACCGCCTGTGTTCGTGCTACTTTCACCTGTATCCATAAACTCACTTCCTTAAATTGAAATAAAATAACCGCAGGCACAACGGCTTGCGGTTATACGTGTAAAAACGAAAACAAAGCCGTCTGAGCTTTAGCTTTGCAGGGCATGACAAATTTATGTCGTGTAACTGCGTTGGAATATACCTTCGTTTTCGATATATCCTGTTTGACCGGCGCACGTTGTCTCCACCGTTTTGCGGCCGCAGTCCATATCCCTGTAGTAGCCTCACCTATCGGTTAAATTCATTATACACGCGCATTATTGTTTAGTCAAGATATTTTGTGATTTCATACTTAATCTTGATGATAAATTTTAGTTGATTTTTTATAACATTTATGATATGATAACAAAAAAAAGTTTGGAGTTGTTAAATTATGGGAAAATTAAATCAGATTGATAAGGCTGCAGAAGATAAAGGTTCTCTTCTTGTTACTATCTGGCAGTTTGTAAAATTTATTGTTGTAAGTCTTCTTGCAATGATTGTGCAGTTTGTATTGCTCAATACTCTTAATCTTATTCCTGCAATAAATGCTCTTTATGAACAGCCCTTTGAGTGGTGGGTATTTATTTATCCTGTTGCAGTTGGCGGATTTGGTTATTTTATTGTTTCTAATGTTGCAAACATTATTGCTCAGATTGTTGCTTTCTTTGTAAATAAAGAAAAGACTTTTAATTCAGGTGCAAATGTTGCTGTTGCACTTCCTATCTATATTGCTTTTACAATTGGTCTTATTCTTTTCTCCGCATGGCTTAATCCTACTGCAAAGGAACTTTGCATCGGATGGGGACTTGAAGAGACTGCAGCAAAAAATATTGCCACTATGGTTTGTTCTGCAATGCAGTTCTTCCTTTATTTCCCCGTTGATAAAATTCTTTTCCATAAGAAAAAAGAAGAAAAAGCTGAATAATAATATTCTGAATAATATGGACAGTTTCAAATTATCATTGCAGATAATTGAAACTGTCCTTCTTTTACGGATATATTCTGTTTGTTGTGATATTTCTGATACCAAACATATTCATTATATCAGCAGCAATAGGGATATCTATGGTCCAGGCTGCAATGGCAAGGTTGTTTTGCTGTGCATATTTTAATGCATCTGTCATTTTTAGGATGTTGCCGAAGTTTATATCGACACCGATATTACCGTTTTTAATACATAAATCAACATCTTCTTTAGTGAGATTGTTGGTCAGATACATTAATTGTATTTGATTATTTTTCTCGCGAATACCGAGTAAGGCTTCCATATCAAAAGATATAATTACCGCTTTTTCAGTTAGATTAAATTGATCAATAATTTCTAACAAATTGTTGAATGAAACGGGATCATAACCTTTTATTTCTATAAAAGGAACAATCTGACTTTCAGATATTATTTTGAGGGCATCTTCCAATAAGGGCAATTTGAGATCTGTATAGTTTTCTATTCCGTTACCGTTATCTACCGAGAATTCAAGTATTTCATTATAATTCAAATCGGAAATGTTTCCGGTTCCATTTGTCATTTTATCAATATCACTGTCGTGATTAAGAATCCATTTACCGTCTTTAGTGGTGTGAATATCAAATTCACATCCGTAAAAACCTTTTTCAATAGCACCTTCTATTGCAGGAATAGAATTTTCAGGGTAAACAGATGAGAAGCCACGGTGGGCTATCAGATTTTGTGAAGATGAAGTGTATGATGAAAATAGTGTTTTTGATGAAACAGGGAATTTTGTTAATTGGAACAAGGCTGTAAATACTAAAAGAACAGATATAATGATTAATGGTATTAATATTTTCTTCTTCATATAAAACACCTCACTATTATATTTGTATTATAATATAAAATGTCAATATAATCAATAAAATCGTAATAATTAATCATTGTAATAGTGTGAAAAATATGTTAAATTATCAATGGTCCGAAAGGAGAGTTTTCAATGAAAGATTTTGAATTAAAAGCAACTAAAATAGAGCATGTTGAGTTCTTGAATAAGCTGCCTCCGAATGTAAAAATCGAGCTCAGTAATAAGTATTCATATAATGTTGCCTATTCAAAGCTTAATACCTGTTCAGGTGAATTCAAGGCCGAAATATTTGATAAGAATTCTCCTGACAGATTCCGAATTGACGTTCTTATGAAGGGGCTGTTTGTATTTTCGCCTGAAGTTCCGAAGGAAAAGCTTCACGTGATGACATATGATGCTTTATTTCCGTATATAAAAGCCTTTATAACAAGTCTGACTGCTAATTCAAATATTCCGCCTGTTTACCTTCCTTATCTTGATATTTCAGGGCAGAGTATTTACAGGGTTGAAATGCCCGGGAAAATTAAAAGACAAGAGGATGAAGAATGAGTAAAAAAGAAATATTTTTTATTGTTTTACGATGTGTTATTGCTTTGACTTTGTTTGCAGTTGCAATAATTTATTATGATGAATTATCAACAATTGATGTTGCAGATATTGTGGCATTTACGGATAATACTGCAATAATTATTTCAATTGTCCTTGGAATTTATCTTGTTAAGGCTCTTGTGTTTGTTGTTCCTGCATCACTTGTGTATGTTGCAGTAGGTGCAATACTAGATCCTTTTCCAGCGGTAATTGTAAATCTTTCAGGTATATTTATTGAGGTAAGTGTAACATATTTTCTCGGTCGTTTTCTCGGAAAAGAGGCTGTTTATAAAATGCTTTCAAAAAAAGAAACCGGCAGAAAACTTCTTCAGAAAGATATACAGAGTAAATCAGCTGTGCTTTTGTCTATAAGAGCAATTCCGGCGTTTCCGATAGATTTTGTAAGCCTGTTTTATGGCGCTTCAGGATGCCGATATCTGAAATATGCTTTACTTTCATTAGCCGGAATATCGTGGAGAGTAATTCTCTTTACTATTCTTGGTGATGCTATTTTTAGCTGGATTCCGATTGATAAGATAATTTTGGTTGCAATTTGTCTTATTCCGGTTGGGGTTATATGGTATCTTATAAAAAAATTCAAAAAAACACCTTCAAAAAAAGCCGACAGAACAAAATTAAGCAGGTGATTAAATGAAATTGACTGTAATCGGTGGCGGCGGTGTCCGTTCGATGTTTCTTGCAAAATCAATTGCGCAGAAAGCCGAGAAGCTTGGTATCACAGAGCTTTGCTTTATGGATAATGATGAGCAAAAATTATCAGTTTTTGGTGAGATGGCAAAAAGAGTTGCATTCTTGATTTATCCGAATCTGCAATTTCAGCTTACTACAGATGTTATAGATGCTGTCAGAGATGCTGATTATGTTATCACAACAATACGTGTCGGTGGTGACAGTCTTCGCGTCAAAGATGAGCGTATTGCGTTGAATCTTGGTATACTTGGACAAGAAACAACCGGTGCTGCAGGATTTAGTTTTGCAATGAGAAGTATTCCGGTGTTGATTGATTATTGTGAATTAATAAAAAAGTATGCCAAGGATAATGTTAAGGTGTTTAACTTTACTAATCCGGCAGGTTTAGTTTCTCAGGCACTTAGTGACAAGGGATATGACTTTACATATGGTATTTGCGATGCTCCGAGCGGTATGCTTCATACTTTTGCTTCGTTGCTGGGTGTTGCTTCAGACAGGGTTTACGGTGATATTTACGGTTTGAATCATTTGTCTTTTTTTAAGAGTGTAACACTTGACGGTTTAAATATAATTGAGGAACTGATTCATAATAAAGATGCTTACAATAAGACAGATATGAGATATTTTTCTCCTGATTTGCTTCAATTCAGACATTTTATACCAAATGAATATCTTTATTATTTTTTTAACCGCGAAAAAGCAGTTGAAAATATTCTCAAAGCAACCGAAACAAGAGGAGAGTTGATTGAGAGAGTGAATAAATTGATGTTAAAAGAGCTTTCGGATATTGATGTGAAAAATAATTTTGAACATGCTCTTGAAATTTTTGAAAAGTATTACGGTATGCGTGAGAATTCTTATATGGCTGAGGAAACCGGGATAAAAAGAGATTTTTTATGGAAATTTGATCCGTTTTCTGAAGATTCAGGCGGTTATGCCGGTGTTGCATTACGTTATATCGATATTGTAAACTCAGGAAAGACCGGTGAAATGATTTTCTGCACTCAGAACAAAGGTGCAATACCGTTTCTTGAGGACAATGATATTGTGGAAATTACTTGTGATGTCAGCGCTAAGAGTGTGACTCCGCACACTTTTGATTTATGTGATATTGATTCTTACGCTGGCGAATTGATACGAAGAATGAAATGTTATGAAAGAATTGCCGCGCGTGCCATTCTTTCTCGAGATAAAAGCAAAGCTGTTGAAGCACTTGCTTTGCATCCTTTAGTTGAATCCTATTCAATCGCAGAAAAATTAATGGACTCGTATATTGAAATTAACTCGGACTATTGTGCTGATTGGCAATAAAAATACCGGAACCTCAAATTTGTGGTTCCGGTATTTATTTTAATATATAGGAAATTGCTCGCAAAAGTGAGCAATTTGCATATATCAAGAAACACCGATTCCCCCAAGATTGGGGGCAGGGGGTTGACAAATCGTAAGATTTTTTCTTACTTTATAGGAAATTCCTCGAAAACAAAAGAA
>JAZNEX010000062.1:0-29123 GCA_045588855.1 Acutalibacteraceae bacterium | reverse complement strand
TTATTTTGGCTCGGTTTGTTCATTCTGCGCATTTTTTCCTAGCCCCTAAAAAGGGGATGTAAAAAAACTCGTTTTTTTACATCCCCTTTTAGAATTATTCTTCGTCAGATTTTTTTGATCTTCTCTTAGAAGCTTTCTTCTCTTCTCTTTCAGCAGCTTTAGCAGCTTCAAATTTAGCCTTTTCTTCGTTAGCTCTGTCATTAGCGGTGTTGTTTGTCTGAATACCCCAACGCATAAGCTTGATTTTAGTTCTGTCAGCACCTGTTTCAAGAACAATTGAATCTTCCTTAACAGTTACAACTCTGCCGTTGATTCCGCCGATAGTAGTAATTTCATCACCAATCTGCACGGAGTCACGGAGCTTCTGTTCTTCCTGCTGCTTTTTCTTCTGGGGTCTGATTGTCATAAAGTACATAACGACAACCATAACAACCATGATTACAATCATAGTAACAGGACTGCTTGAGCTGCCTGAGCCTTCACCTGAACCGCCTGCAGACATACCCATGCATAAGTAGTTAAGTGTGTCAAAAAACATTATATTTCCTCCAAATAAGTTAATGCATATATTATAATGAATAAACAATCAAAAAGCAAGTAAAAAATTAGCAATTAACAAAATATAATTTTTAAAAATCGATAATTTCTGCGCGTTTATCAAGTATATTTCTGTATTGGTAATAAAAAGCTTCAAAAGTACCGTTATCAAGTTCATTTCTGATTCTTTCCATAAGCGAATTGTAAAAATAAAGATTATGAATAACAGCTAATCTTAGTCCAAGTACTTCTTTTGCTTTCATAAGATGTCTGATATAAGCACGTGAAAAACGTGAGCACACAGGACAATCACATTGATCATCAACGGGGCGCATATCCTTTTCAAAACGAGCATTATTGATATTAATGACACCTGACCATGTAAACAAGTGTCCGTGTCTTGCATTTCTTGACGGCATAACACAGTCAAATAAATCAACACCACGCCAGACGGCCTCAATAATATTACCGGGTGTACCGACTCCCATCAGATATCGGATTTTATTATCCGGCATATGTGGTTCAACTGCATCTATGATTTCGTACATAACCTCACTCGGTTCACCTACTGCAAGTCCGCCGATAGCATAACCGTCAAGATCAAGCTTTGCAATTTCCTGCATATGTTTAATTCGAAGTTCAGGAAATGTACATCCCTGATTAATGCCGAATAATAATTGCTTTTTATTGATAGTATCGTGTAAGGCGTTAAGACGATCATGTTCTTCTTTACATCTTAACAGCCATCGGGTGGTTCGTTCGCAGGATTTTTTGGAATAGTCATATGTTGACGGATTTTCAACACATTCATCAAAAGCCATAGCAATTGTAGATCCGAGATTTGATTGAATCTGCATACTTTCTTCCGGACCCATAAAAATCTTTCGGCCGTCAATATGGGAATTAAAAGTTACACCTTCTTCTTTGATAGAACGAAGTTTTGCAAGAGAAAAAACCTGAAATCCACCGGAGTCGGTAAGAATAGGTTTATCCCAACCTGTGAAATGATGAAGTCCTCCCATTTCCTTTATAGCTTTGTCCCCTGTTCTTACATGTAAGTGATATGTATTGCAGAGCATAACCTGACATTTTATATCCATAAGATCAAATGCAGACAATCCGCCTTTAATAGCGGCTGTAGTGGCAACATTCATAAATCCGGGAGTCTGAACAGTCCCGTGGACAGTAGTAAATTCAC
The DNA here is from genome assembly GCA_045588855.1 of Acutalibacteraceae bacterium. Lineage (GTDB taxonomy): Bacteria > Bacillota > Clostridia > Oscillospirales > Acutalibacteraceae > RUG806. The sequence continues at coordinate 27,388 of JAZNEX010000062.1, read as the reverse complement.
CGCGGCGTGCGTGTCCCTCTTTTTTTAATAGTTTATACATTCATAATCACCTTTAGATTTTATCAGTAATGATTGTGGAGTCGCCGAATGAGAAAAAATGATATTTTTCTTTTATTGCTGTGTTATATGCATTCAATGCATTTTCTCTTCCGCAGAAAGCGGATACTAACATAATCAAAGTACTTTCGGGTAAATGAAAATTTGTAATCAGTGTGTCAATACATTTAAATTTATATCCGGGATAAATAAAAATATTTGTACTCTGACTGCAAGAAGATACCAAGCCGTTTTCATCGCAAGCAGATTCAAGTGTTCTGCAACACGTTGTTCCCGTACATATTATCTTGCCGCCATTGAGTTTAGTAGAATTTATCAGTTCTGCAGCTTCGGGAGATATCATAAAATTTTCGTAGTGCATATTATGATCTTCAATGTTTTCTGCTTTTACAGGTCGGAAAGTTCCGATGCCGACGTGAAGTGTAATATATGCGATTTTAACACCTTTATCTTTGACTTTCTGAAGTAATTCAGGCGTGTAATGAAGGCCTGCTGTAGGAGCCGCAGCAGAACCGTCCGTTTTAGCATAAACGGTCTGATATCTGTCCTTGTCTTCGAGCTTTTTTGTGATGTAATGCGGCAACGGCATTTCACCTATTGCTTCAAGCTTTTCAAGGAAGAGCCCTTCATAAGAAAATTTTACAAGACGGTTTCCGTTGTCAAGAACTGATAAAACTTCACCTGAAAGGATGTTTTCACCAAATGTAAAGACGGAACCTTCTTTTGCGCGCTTTCCAGGTCCTGCAATACATTCCCATATGTCATCTCCTCTGTTGTTAAGCAGTAGAAATTCGACTTTCGCACCGGTTTTATCCTTGATTCCGTATATTCTTGCAGGAAGAACTTTTGAGTTGTTTAGCACAAGGCAGTCGCCCTCATCAAAATAATCAAGAATATCATAAAAATGTCTGTGTTCGAGCTTTCCTGAATTCTTACCTATAACCAAAAGACGGGAATGGTCACGCTTTTCAGCGGGAGATTGTGCAATTAACTCCTCAGGCAAATCGAAATAAAAATCACTTTTTTTCATAATCAAATTCCTTATTATATCAAATACTCAAAAACGCAATTGTCAAAATGTATCATATTAACTAATTTATCAGAAAATCTTATAATAAATATTACCTTTATTTATAAGTTTTGCATAAATACTCATTGACATAATCAAATTTAGATGATATTATTAAAAAATCTTAATAATGTTAACACAAATATTTAAAAGACGCAATACCCAATCAGTTCTTTTTGAATATAATATTTGTGACGGAGGTTTTATTATGGAAAAGCATTATAAAGTCGGTATTATCGGCGCAACCGGTATGGTTGGTCAGAGATTCATTTCTTTGCTTCATGATCATCCTTGGTTTGAAATTACAGTTCTTGCTGCAAGCCCTCGTTCAGCAGGTAAGACCTATGAAGAGGCTCTCGGCGGAAGATGGGTAATGAAAACAGAATTACCTGAAAAGGTAAAGGCTATGACCGTTCTTGATGCTCAGGCAGATATAGAGAAGATTGCATCTCTTGTTGACTTTGTATTCTGTGCTGTTGATATGAAGAAGGATGAAATCAAGGCACTTGAAGAAGCTTATGCAAAGGCTGAGTGTCCTGTAGTTTCAAATAACAGTGCTCACAGATTCACTCCTGATGTTCCTATGATTGTTCCTGAAATCAACGGAAAGCACTGTGAAGTTATTGCTTCTCAGAAAGAAAGATTAGGAACCAAGAGAGGATTTATTGCAGTTAAATCTAACTGTTCTCTTCAGAGCTATGTTCCCGCTCTTTATCCTCTTGATGAAAAATTCGGTGTTGAAGATGTACTTGTTTGCACTTATCAGGCTATTTCAGGCGCAGGTAAGACATTTGAACGTTGGCCCGAAATGGTTGATAACGTAATCCCCTATATCGGCGGAGAAGAAGAAAAGAGTGAAAAAGAACCGCTTAAGATCTGGGGTAAAGTTGAAAACGGTGAAATTGTTCCTGCAACATCACCTCGTTTTACTGCTCAGTGTCTTCGTGTTCCCGTTTCAGACGGTCATATGGCAGCAGTGTTTGTAAGATTTAAGAATAAGCCCTCTAAGGAAGAAATCATTGAAGTTTGGAATAATTTCTCCGGCAGACCTCAGGAATTAGCTCTCCCCCACGCTCCTAAGCAATTCCTTAACTATTTCACTGAAGATAATATGCCTCAGACAAAGCTTCACAGAGATCTTGAAGGCGGTATGGCTGTTTCAATTGGCAGATTAAGAGAAGATACACAGTATGATTATAAATTCGTTTGTCTTTCTCATAATACACTCAGAGGTGCAGCTGGAGGTGCAGTTCTTGCAGCTGAGCTTCTTTGTGCGGAAGGTTATATAGAACCCAAAAACTGAATATGGTGATTTTATTTGAAGCAAACTATTTTCACCGGTACTGCAACGGCTTTGATTACTCCGTTCAGTGCTGACGGAAAAGAAGTTGATTACGCCTCTTTTGAGAAACTTATCAGTTTTCAGATTGATAACGGAGCAGATGCTTTGGTCGTCGCAGGAACAACAGGAGAAGCACCTGTGCTTAAACCTGATGAAAAATCTGAGTTAATCAAAATAACCAGAGATAATTGCGGTCACATTCCGGTAATTGCAGGTACAGGTTCAAATAATACAATTGAGGCAGTAATAAAATCAAATGAAGCTGAAAAACAGGGAGTCGACGGTTTGTTAATCGTGACTCCCTATTATAATAAATGTACTCAGCAAAGTCTTATAGAACATTATAATTTTATAGCCGACAGAGTTTCAACGCCAATCATAGTTTATACAGTTCCGTCGAGAACAGGTGTTGAAATTCTGCCCGATACATATGAAGCTTTATCTGAACATAAAAATATTGTTGCTGTTAAAGATGCAACAGGTAATATCAGTTCTTTTAACCGATCAATTACTGGAAAAAACGATCTTACTTTTTACTCAGGCAATGATGATCAGACTGTGGAAATGATGGTTTACGGCGCCAGAGGAGTAATTTCAGTTGTTGCTAATATTATTCCGACAGTTATGAAACAAATAACAGATTCGTGTTTAAATAATAATTTTTCTTTGGCATCAGATTTGCACAAAAAATATCTGAAATTGATGAATACGATCTTTTGTGAAGTAAATCCTGCTCCGATAAAATACGCTTGCAGTACAATTTTCGGTTTAAATAATAGCCTTCGGTTACCTTTGAATAAAATAACTATTGATAATGAAATTAAGTTACGGGAATTGTTATTAGAATACGGTTTATTAAAGTAAAAATTTCACAAAATTATTTAAGTAATACAATTTAATCAGTTTACAAAAAAAGCTATGCAAACATAAAGTCTGCATAGCTTTTAATATTTTAGTTTAAGCTACTTCTGAGATTCTCAAGTTCATTCTTAAGAGTTTCGGGAAGTTTATCACCAAACTTAGCATAGAACTCTTCGATGCCGGGAATTTCACCCTTCCAGAGATCATTATCAACAACAAGAATTGATTCAAGAGTTTCTTTTGAAACTTCATCTTCAATACCTGAAAGATCGATATCGTCAGCATAAGGAACATAACCGATTGCTGTTTCTCTTGCGTCAACCTTGCCTTCGCAACGATCGAGGATCCAGTTAAGAACTCTGAGGTTGTCACCGAAGCCGGGCCATAAGAAGTTGCCGTCATCATCTTTTCTGAACCAGTTAACATTGAAGATCTTGGGAGCCTTTTCGGGATCAAGAGTCTTACCAACATTAATCCAATGCTGCCAATAATCACCCATATTATATCCGCAGAAAGGAAGCATAGCCATGGGATCACGACGAACTACACCAACAGCACCTGCAGCAGCTGCTGTAGTTTCAGAAGCCATAATTGAACCTACGAATACACCGTTATTCCAATCCTTTGACTGATAAACAAGAGGAGCAAGCTTAGCACGTCTGCCGCCGAATACGAATGCTGAAATCGGTACACCCTGAGGATTCTCAAATTCAGAGCTGAGGCAAGGACAGTTAACAGCAGGAGCTGTAAATCTTGAGTTGGGATGTGCACCCTTGATTTCACTTGTTTTGCCGTTCCAGGGATTGCCGTTCCAATCAGCTGCATTCTCGGGAGGATTCTTATCAAGGCCTTCCCACCAGACAGTGTTATCATCAAGATTATGAGCTACGTTTGTGAAGATAGTTCCCTGCTTTGTTGAAAGAAGAGCATTGGGATTAGACTTCATATTTGTACCGGGGGCAACACCGAAGAAGCCGTTTTCGGGATTGATAGCGTAAAGTCTGCCGTCTTCACCCTTGCGGATCCATGAAATATCGTCACCTACGCACCATACCTTGTAGCCTGCCTTTTTATAGCCTTCGGGAGGAATAAGCATAGCAAGATTTGTCTTACCGCATGCAGAGGGGAATGCAGCACAGATGTACTTTGTTTCACCCTGAGGATTTTCAACACCGAGGATAAGCATATGCTCAGCCTGCCAGCCTTCTTTCCAACCCTGGTATGAAGCAATACGGAGTGCAAAACACTTTTTACCGAGAAGAACGTTTCCGCCGTAACCGGAATTAACAGAAATAATTGTATTATCCTGGGGGAACTGACAGATCCATCTCTTTTCGGGATCTATATCACACTTGCAATGAAGACCGCGAACCCAATCATTTGAATCGCCGAGAACATCAAGAACTGACTTACCTACTCTTGTCATAATTGCCATATTAAGAACAACATATATAGAGTCTGTAAGCTCAATACCTGCCTTTGAGAACTTTGAGCCAACGGGACCCATTGAGTAAGGAATTACATACATTGTTCTTCCTTTGTAAGAATCCTTGGCAATGTTATAAAGCATTTCATAACATTCACCGGGCTCCATCCAATGGTTTGTAGGACCTGCCTCTTCCCTAGTGGGAGTACAGATAAGAGTTCTGTCTTCAACACGAGCAACGTCTGTAGGATGTGTTCTGTGAAGGTAGCATTCAGGAAGAAGTTCTTCGTTAAGCTTTTCCATTTCTCCTGTTGAGCAAGCTTCTGCTCTTAAGGCATCAATCTGTTCTTTTGAACCGTCAATCCAGACAATTTTGTCAGGCTTTACGAGTTCAACTTTTTCATCAATCCAAGAAAGAATTGACTTGTTAGTAGTAAGTGCCATTTGGTTCTCTCCTTATTATAGAAAAAATTTCATAATCAGTAATAATATACTATATTGTGATATTTTTGTCAATATCTAATGCAGCAGTTGCATTAAGATTTAATCCTGCAATATTCCCTGCTTTGTATTCATAAAAAGCCTGTGAACCGACCATAGCCGCATTATCACCGCAATATCTGAGTTCAGGCATGTAAAGTTCAGTACCGTTGCGTTCGGCAAGCAAATTCATTTCTTTTCTGAGTACGGAATTTGCAGATACTCCGCCGGCAAGAACAAGTTTATTTGCTCCGGTAATATTTAAAGACTTTTGAGTTCTGTCACAGAGATACATTACGACATTGTGCATAAATGATGCACCGATGTCTTCTATGTTTATTTCTTCTCCCTTCTGTGACAAATTATGAACTAAGTTGATTGCTGAAGTTTTGAGTCCGGAGAAACTCATATCAAGGTCAGAATCCTGAACCTTAGGATAAGGAAATTTGTATGCATAAGGATTTCCGTTGACACATTTCTTATCAAGATTGAGACCTCCGGGATAAGGAAGACCGAGAGTTCTTGCAGCCTTGTCAAGCGTTTCACCAGCTGCATCATCACGTGTCCTGCCGACAATTTCATAATCTGTATATCCTTTGACATTAATAATATGTGTATGTCCTCCTGATACAACCAAAGCCAGGAAAGGAGGTTCAAGTGACATATCGGTAATGTAATTTGAAGCAATATGGCTTCTTAAATGATGAACCGGAATTAGCGGTTTTCCTGTGCTGTAAGACAATCCTTTGGCAAAGTTAACTCCGACAAGCAATGCACCTATCAGTCCGGGGGCATATGTGCATGCTATGGCGTCGACCTCGTTAATTGTCATTCGGGCTTCTTCTAAAGCCTTTTTGGTAATTCCCGTGATTGATTCGCAATGCCTTCTTGAAGCAATTTCAGGAACTACACCCCCATAAAGTATATGTTCGGGGACCTGTGATGCTATAACGGAAGATAGTACTTCCCTACCGTCTTTAACAATTGCGGCAGCAGTATCATCACAGGATGATTCAATAGCTAATATATTCAATCGTTACACTCCTTGGTATTATAATTTAACGTATAAAGTGTATATACAAGCATTTTCAGTGGGAGCCGAATAAAAATTCTTGCGTATTCCTAAATTGATAAATCCGTTATTTTCGTATAATTTTCGTGCGATTGAGTTAGATTCACGAACTTCTAATGTTAGTAAGCTGCAGTCTTTATTCTTTAGAACATCTATAACAAAATTAATTATTGCCGAAGCTATGCCGTTCCCTCTGTAATCGGATTTTACTGCAATATTTGAAATATAAAACTCATCGAGAATCAGCTGTCCGCTTATATATCCGCAGATCGTACTATCTGCTGCGGCAACTATAAATATCGCTTTTTCATTAGTGATTTCATCCCTGATCTGATTAACGCTCCATGGTTGGGAAAAACAAGTCTTTTCAATATCGGCAATTTGTTCAGCGTCAGCGCTTTCTGCAAATCTTAAAATTATGTTATTCTTTAGCATCATACCATGACTTACCGATAGCCGTATCCGCTTTAAGACAAACTGACAGCTTAACAGCATTTTCCATTTCTTGTTTTATAATTTCTGCAACAGCCTCAGCATCCTTTTCAGGTGCCTCTGCCATAAGTTCGTCGTGAACCTGCATTATAAGCTTTGTATCAGGGTATTCGGATTTTAGTCTGTTAAAAACCTTAATCATTGCGATCTTTATAATATCGGCAGCAGTTCCCTGAATCGGCATATTTCTTGCAACTCGTTCTCCGAAAGATCGTATCATCCCGTTTGATGAAGATAATTCAGGAAGATAACGTCTTCTTCTGAAGTAAGTTTCACTATAACCTGATGCCTTGGCAAATTCAATACACTCATTCATATATTTATCAACTGATGAGTATAAGGCAAGATATGATTTTATGAAAGCATCAGCTTCGGCACGGGTTGATCTGATATCTTTTGCAAGTGAAAATGCGCCGATGCCATATACAATTCCGAAATTCACAGCTTTTGCTTTACTTCTTAATTCAGATGTTACCGTATCAATCGGAATATTAAACACTTTGGAAGCAGTAACAGAATGAATATCTGTATCAGAATTGAACGCATCAGTCATATTTTTATCATCGGACAAAGCTGCAAGAACTCGAAGTTCTATCTGTGAATAGTCTGCGTCTATAATGCTGTAGCCATCTTCAGCAATAAAAAACTTTCTCATTTCACGTCCGAGAGGTGTCCGGACCGGTATGTTCTGAAGATTAGGCTCAGTAGATGATAATCTGCCGGTTCTGGTTTCGGTCTGATTAAAGGTCGATCGGACTCTGTTGTCAGAATCTACGGCTTTAAGCAAACCTTCACAATAAGTTGATTTTAACTTTGTATGAGCTCTGTATTCAAGGACCATTGAAACAATAGGATAATCTTCTGCAAGACTTTCTAGAACATCGGCATTTGTGGAGTAACCGGTTTTTGTCTTTTTCTTGGCGGGAAGTCCTAATTTTTCGAATAATATTGTACCGAGTTGCTTGGGAGAGTTTATATTGAACTTTTCACCGGCAATCTCGTAGATTGAATTCTCAATATCCGCAATACGTGTGGTCAGAAGCTGTGAAAAGTCTTCAATACCTTTAACATCGACTTTCATTCCGTTGATTTCCGTTGCTGCAAGAACTTCTGCAAGCGGGATTTCAATATCCTTAAGAAGTGATTCCTGTTCACGTTCAACAATGATTGATTCAAGGCGTTTATAAAGACGGTAACTAAGCGAAGCTGAGTTAAAAACATCGGCGTATTTATCATATAACGAAACAATGTCTGAACCGATAAATTCAACAGGAACATTATTAACATTATATGCAAGTGCAAGTGACGGAACAGAATAATCATTTGAGTTTACATCAAGAAGATAAGCAGCAAGCTTTATATCAAAAATTATATTAGTGATTTTCAGACCGTTCTTCAAAGCTGCGGAATAAAGTGATTTGCAATCTTCTGTTATAAATTCATGGCCCGAAGAAAAAATGTCGTTAATAAATGAGATAAATCCTAAAGTATTATTTTCAACAACAACAATATCCCTGTTATCAGCAAATACAGCATAAACAGGAGTTGAATCTTCCTCTATTATTGATACTACAATTTGTGTTTTTTCGGAAAGCATTGATTTTGCATCAGAAATATCAGCAAGTTGAATATTAACGGCGTTATTATTTTCTGATACACATTCATCGGAAAGATTGTTATTAATACCTGTATTAAGATGAAGCTTATCTATCATCTTAAACATTTCATGATAAGCAAGTTCTTTTAGTAAAGCATTGTTATCGTACTGAATATTCAGATAATCAGTCATATTAGTGTTTATGGGAGCTTGCGTGCAAATAGTTCCTAATTCTCTTGAAAAATAAGCATTTTCTTTACCGGAAATTAATTTTGTGCGTACCCCGGGAGTAACTTCAATTGTATCAATCTGAGAATATATATTATCAATGTTATTATATTTTTTAATTAAATCACCTGCAGTCTTAGGACCGATTCCGGAAACTCCGGGAATGTTATCGGAGTTGTCACCCTGTAAGGCTTTGATTTCGATCATACCGGAAGGTGAAACTCCATATTCCTCTTTAAGCAATTCTTTGGTATATTCAACAGTTTGAGTTTTTCCCATTTTTGTAGTTGTAAGCAATACTGACACATTATCACTGATCAACTGTAATGAATCCCGGTCTCCGGTTGCAATATAGCAATGATCATCGTCATTAATTGAAACTGAAACAGTTCCTATGATATCATCAGCTTCATACCCGGGACACTCAATAATTGAACAACCGTAAGCTTTAAGAAGCTTCTTAAGAGGTTCAAACTGTTCTATTAATTCAGGCGGAGCACCTTTTCTGCCAGCCTTATACTCAGAATACATCTTATGTCTGAAAGTTGGTTGATGAACATCAAAAGCAACAATAATTGAATCAGGTATATATTTTTCATTCAGATGAAGCAGTATATTCATAAAGCCATAAATAGCATTTGTAAAATGACCGTCTTTCGCATTCAGCAATTTGATGCCGTAAAAAGCTCTGTTAATGATACTGTTACCGTCTATAACAAGATATTTCATAATAAAAATTTCTCCTGCGCATATTTATTTCATTATAACACAATATAAATCCTTTTGCTACTTTATTTTTAACTTTTTTTGTGGTATTATCATTTTGGTGATAATTATGAAAATCGGCAATGTAAATATTGAAGGTTATTGTGCACTTGCGCCTATGGCAGGTGTTGCTGATTTATCCTTCAGAGTTTTATGTAAAAAATTCGGCGCTGCTTATACTGTAGGAGAAATGGTCAGTGCAAAAGGTGTAAGCATGAATGATAAAAAATCCGCAGGTTTAATGAAGGTTGATCAAAGTGAACACCCTTGTGCTATTCAATTATTCGGCAATGAGCCCGAAGTAATGGCTGATGCGGCTCAATATGCAAAGCAATTTAATCCTGACATAATTGATATAAACATGGGATGTCCAGCACCTAAAATTATTAAGAATAAATCGGGCAGTTATCTTATGAAAAACCCGGATTTAGCAGGGAAAATTACTCAAGCTGTAGTTAAATCTGTCAATATTCCAGTTACGGTAAAATTCAGGACAGGATGGGATAATGATTCACTGAATTGTGTTGAATTTGCTAAAATTGTCGAATTTAACGGAGCTGCTGCCGTAACGGTACACGGAAGAACAAAAGAACAGATGTACGCTCCTCCTGTAAACTTAGATTTAATTGCGCAAGTAAAAAATGCTGTCAATATACCCGTAATCGGAAACGGTGATATTTTTACTCCTGACGATGCAAAGAAAATGTATGAATATACGGGCTGTGATCTTATTATGGCAGGACGAGGAACTCTCGGACGTCCATGGTTGTTTGAGCAGATTAATGATTATTTTGAAAAAGGTTCTTATCTACCCGATCCTGAACCTGAAGCAAGAATGAAAATTATGCTTGAGCATGCGGAAAAAATCTGTGAGGCTTACGGTATTCAGCGTGGAATGTGTGAAATTCGTAAACACGCATTATGGTATACCAAAGGACTAAGAGGCTCTGCAAAACTCAGAAATGAATTCAGTAACGTCAAAACCTATGATGAATTAAAATTATTGGCGGAGAAAGTATTGGATACAAAATAAATATTATTTACTAAAAATTAAAAAAGCACTTGATTTTTTGATTTTCTTCGGTTATAATAGCAGACGTCCGTTGGAGAGTTGTCCGAGTTGGCCGAAGGAGCACGATTGGAAATCGTGTATACGTCATAAGCGTATCAAGGGTTCGAATCCCTTACTCTCCGCCATATCAAGTACCGCTGTTGATACAATCGTATCGATGGTGGTATTTTTATTTTGTTGTCGTAATGTCTTATGGTTAAGGGGTAATAAAAATAAGCGTTGCAGTTGGGGTAAGGTGTGCCCTTTCTGAAACGCTCTTTTTATTTTGTCGGCATTAAATTTTGTTTTGCCGTATTGCTAATCTTCAACTCCTATCGATTTTCAATAAAGGTGTTATGAAGTTTAAGGGTGATAAGAAATAAATATTAATATTCCGGTAAAGTATAAAAATAAAATATATTCCTCTCATTAAGGAATGCATTTTATTCTTATTGTTCTCTATGAATTCTGAATGCTACAGATCTTTTTAAATAATCAAGATACTCATTATCCCTACACATTGACTTTTCAGGGTTGTCTGATAATTTAGCTACCGGTCGTCCGTTAACAAATTGAAGTTTTATAACAATGTTTAAGGCTTTTTCGCAGGTATCATTACTGCAAAAAGTACCGATTCCGAAAGATACCTTGGTTTTGTCGCTGAAATATTCATGTAATTCCTGAGCTTTATCAAAATCAAGACCGTCACTGAAAAGCAAAAGCTTGGTTTTTGGGTCAACTCCGAATTTTTTGTAATGAGATATTATTTTATCTCCCCATTCAAACGGATCTCCACTGTCATGTCTTACCCCAGTATAGTTGTTGACCATTGAACGATCAAAATCCATCAGGAAAAGATCGGTCGTAATAGTATCAGTCAAAGCAGTCCCGTTATCACCCTTGTACTCGTCATACCAATCCTGCATTGCAAAATGATTGGTATATGCCAAAGGAATTGAATCAATTCCCTGATACATCTGAACAAATTCATGTGCATAAGTTCCGATAGGAGTAAGATTATATTTCATTGCAAGATAAACATTGGATGTGCCGACACAGTTATCTGTTTCTGTGGTAAGTCGCCTTACAACTTCATCTTCCCATTCTCTTGATAATCTTCTACGACATCCGAATTCAGCAAACTTAAATGTATATGTTCCGTTATTCATAGCTTCAATCTTTTTACGGAGTTTTTCAGAGGCAGACTTTCTCAACGCCTCATAATCATAGGACATTCTGAAATAGACTTCATTGACAATTTCAAGAAGATATATCTCAAACTGCATAGCGGAAAAAAGAGGCCCGTCAACAACAATGCTTAACTCCCCTGTTTCGCTCAGCGAAACTGTAACATAATCGCGTATCGGATACCATAATCTGAGAAATTCAACGTAGTCATCTTTTATAAATCTGATAGAACGAAGATATTCCAATTCATCTTTAGTGAACCTCAATGAACACAAATGGTCTATCTGGGCATTGATTTCGTCGCACATTTCTTTAGTAAAAATAACATTTTTATTTCTGCATTTAAAATAATATTGTCCGCATAAATCAGTATGTTTATGGAAAATAACCTGATCCATATTAAATTTATACAGATCAGTATCAAGTAAAGAAATTACTATCGGTTCAAGCTTCATATTAATCCCCTCTTATCTTATTATTGATATTATACAATTGCGCAAAGTATATTTCAACCTTATAAAAAATTTTTTATCTTTTTGCTTGAAGAACAGTCCGTAATATGTTACATTAAAATTAATAAACATTTAATGAGGTGCAATAATGAATACTATTAAATTTAATTCACTCAACTCAAAGGTAGTTGCCCACAGAGGGCTCAGCGGTATAGAAAAAGAAAATACAAATGTTGCTTTTGTTGCTGCAGGCAACAGAAGCTATTTCGGTATTGAAACTGATGTTCACAGAACACTTGACGGCAAGTTTGTTTGTTTCCATGATGATACAACAGGCAGAGTTGCAATTGATAATATGGTTATCGAAGAAACAACTTTTGATACATTAAGAAAATTATTGCTTACTGATCGGGATGGCATTAAAGGCAGAGAGGATCTGAAAATTCCCACTCTTAAAGAGTATATTTCAACCTGTAAGAGATATGAAAAAATTGCTGTTCTTGAGCTTAAGAATGAATTTGAAAAAGAAGATATTGCTAAAATCTGTGATGAAATTAAAGAGCTTGATTATCTTGAAAATGTTATTTTTATTTCATTTGCATTTAATAACCTTGTTAAGCTTCGTGAAATTTATCCGGAACAGAAGGTTCAGTTTTTGACAAGTAAGTACTTTGAAGAACTTCCTGCTATTCTCGTACAGCATAAGTTTGATCTTGATATACTTTATACGGAACTTTCCGAAGAAAGAATAAAGCTTCTTCATGATAAAGGCATTGAAATTAATTGTTGGACATGCGATGATAAGTGTGCTGGTGAAGATATGGCTTCTTGGGGCATTGATTATATTACTTCAAATATTCTAGAATAATTAAACTAAGGGTGTATTGCTGAATTATTTCTTGCAAAGTGAAAAAATAATAGATATTCCTTGGCAGAAAGCTAAATAAGGTTTTCTATGCTAAAGGAGTATCTATTATTTTTTGTTTTCTATAAAATTCGCGAGAAACCTTGAGAATTTACTCACTGTGCACTTTTTATTTTTTGCCTGACTCATCAAGCGCAGTTTCAAGTAAATCTGTCAGCTAACAAAAAAGAAACCGGATGGTAACAACCATCCGGGAAAATTTATTTCTTTGAAGTAGCTCTCTGAATTGCCTTAACAATTTCAACAAGAGGAATTATCAGGAAAGCAAGACCGAGAGAAATAGCATATGCTTTAGGCTCGAGCTTAGCAAAGTCGAATATGTTTGCAATAAAATCGACTTCAACAACAGCTGTTGTAAGAAGGAATGAACCAACCATTGCGCCGTAGAGAGCTAAGTTGTGATGACCCTTGAAAACAAGACCGATAGCGGAATCTCTCTGAGAGCGCATGTTGAAGGCATGGAAAATCTCACACATTGCCATTGTAAAGAAAGCCATAGTCATACCTTCGGAGCTATCAGGGATATTTCTGAAAATAAGATGACCGGTTTCAAGATATTCACCAATGTAAAACGCAATAATAGTAAGAACACTAACAAGAAGTCCCTGGTATGCACAGTCAAATCCGAGACCACCTGCAAAAATACCGTCAGTTTTACTTCTGGGTTTTCTGTTCATAATATTTGCTTCGGGTTTTTCAAGTCCCAGAGCAAGAGCAGGAATACTGTCTGTTACAAGATTAATGAAAAGAAGGTGTTTTGCACCAAGGATAGTAAAGCCCATTATAGTTGCAAAGAAAATAGAAACAACCTCAGAAAGATTAGAACCGAGAAGGAACTGAATAGCTTTACGGATGTTATCATAAATTCTTCTTCCTTCACCAACAGCAGAAACGATTGTTGCAAAGTTATCATCAGTAAGAACCATATCTGCAACATTCTTTGTAACGTCGGTACCTGTAATTCCCATGCCGACACCGATGTCAGCGCTCTTAATGGAAGGAGCATCGTTAACACCGTCACCTGTCATTGCAGTAACATAGCCTTTATTTCTCCATGCGTTAACAATTCTGGTCTTATGTTCAGGCTGAACACGCGCATAAACAAAGACATTTTCAACTACCTTTTCAAATTCTTCGTCCGAGTACTTATCAATATCTGCACCCATCATAGCCTGAGAATCTTCTGTAAGAATACCAAGCTCTCTTGCAATAGCTTTTGCAGTATTTATATGGTCACCTGTAATCATAATAGGTGTGATACCAGCACCACGGCATTCAACAATTGCATCCTTAACCTCAGGACGTACGGGGTCAATCATACCTGTAAGTCCTATAAAAATCATATCGCATTCAATAGCTGCAGATTCGTAAACAGCAGGTTCTGTTGTATATTCTTTGAAGGCTACAGCAAAAACACGGAGAGCTTTATTGCCCATTCTTGTATTTTCATCAAATATCTTTTTAAGATGAGACTCGGTAATATCAATAATATTTCCGTTTATAAGAATGCGGTTACATTTTTTGAGAATTTCATCAGGAGCTCCCTTAGTATACTGGATAAACTTGCCTTCAAATGAATGAACGGTACTCATCATTTTTCTTCCGGAATCAAAAGGCACTTCCCCGACTCTGGGTTTTTCTGAAACGAGAGCAGATTTTGTAAGGCCGAGATTTCTTGCATAATTTATGAGAGCAACTTCATCGGGCTCACCAGTACCCTTGCCATCTTCATCAACTTCAGCGTTTGTACAAAGAGCCATAGCAGTTGCAAGTAATATTTCATCTTCTGCGTAATGGTCAACAACTGTCATAACATTCTGGGTAAGAGTACCTGTTTTGTCGGAGCAGATAATCTGTGTACAACCGAGAGTTTCAACAGCATTCATTTTGCGGATAATAGCATTTTTCTTTGACATATTGGTAACACCAATAGAAAGAACAATGGTCATAACAGCTACAAGACCTTCGGGAATAGCAGCAACAGCAAGAGCTATAGCTGTAACAAATGAATTGATTGCTACAGGAACAAAATCAGCATCACTGCCGCTGATAAAATGAACAGCTATATTATAAGCAAAGATAACGGCGCAAACTCCAAGGACAATTTTTGTAAGTATACCTGAAAGCTGTTCAAGCTTGATTTCAAGAGGAGTTTTGCCCTCTTCAGCCAAAGAAATAGCATTGGCAATCTTGCCCATTTCAGTGTCCATGCCTGTTGCCACAACAACAGCCTTGCCGCGTCCGTATACAAGAGTTGATCCCATATAAGCCATATTCTTACGGTCACCAAGAGCAATTTCTTTATCATCTGATTTTCCCATAAGAGCATTTACAAGCTTTGTTACAGGTACAGATTCACCTGTAAGAGCTGCCTCTTCAATCTTCATACTTGCACATTCAAAAAGACGGCAATCGGCAGGAATAGCGTCACCGGCATCAAGAAGAATAACATCACCGACAACAAGATCCTCACTCTTAATTGTAACAACTTTTCCGTCACGAAGTGTTTTTGTTGTTGCTGCAGACATTTTCTGAAGAGCTTCAACAGCCTTTTCAGCCTTACTTTCCTGAATAACACCAAGTACTGCGTTTATGATAACAACTGCCAGGATAATAAGTGTATCTGTAGGAACTGTTAAACCGTGCTCAATAAATTCGGTTATAGCAGAAATTACAGCGGCAACAATAAGGATAATAATCATCTTATCCTTCATCTGATCAAGGAATTTTTTGATCATGGAATCTTTTTTTGCTTCAGCCAATTTGTTTTTTCCGTGTTCGGAAAGTCTTTTTTCTGCTTCAGCTGATGATAAACCAGCAACAGATGAACCGACTTCTGTAAATACATTTTCTACGGTTTCAAGATAGTGTTTCATACTTAAGATCCTTTCAAAAAATTGAACTTACTGTCAGAAAAAAATTAAGACTTATGAATCTGTGTCATAAGCCAAAAAAAGACCCTGCACAGCAATAACTGTCCATGAGTCTGGTTATTTAAGGTATGCCAGGCTATACAGCCATGAATGTTGACATACCACGCAAGTTTTGCGCAAACTACTCCCTCAAGTAAGTTTATGATTATATAATAACAAAACTATTTTGTGAAGTCAAGTAATTTTATGCAAAAACACCTAATTATTCTTCAGTTTGTTTGCCCAGAAATTGTGCTGCTACTTCTGCAAGTTTAATTTCAGCACCGGTTGGTAGTTCACCTTTGTCATTGAATAATACAACTACACATCCTGAAACATCCCCATTACCAATTATAGGAACTGCAATACAAGCATTTTTTTCTAATCCTTCTACGGGTGACAGAACATTATTTTCGAACGATGTCGCAATATATGATGCTCTGTTTTCCATTATTTTCTCGAGCTGTGAAGTAATTCTTTTGTCAACCGCATCTTTCTTAGTAACTCCCATACTGCACACCACATGATCTCTGTCCGTAATCAATACAGGCATCTGAATTGCCTTAAATAAAACTTCGCAATACTGTGAAGTAAACTCAGCTAACTCACCCATTGGTGAATACTTCTTAAAAATCACTTCACCTTCAGCATCAGTATAAATTTCCAGAGGGTCGCCCTCACGGATACGCATTGTGCGGCGGATTTCCTTTGGGATGACTACCCTGCCGAGGTCGTCAATTCTTCTAACTATTCCAGTTGCTTTCATATATACAAAACTCCTTTGTTGATTTGATAACATTTCTATTATCTGTCAACAACGGAGTTTTATACTGTATTAGAAGGTTCTTTTTTCTTTTATTTCTGAACAATATGCGACAATTAAAAAGGTGCAAGACCATGAAAACATACGTATATACTGCGAACTTGACGAATTAAAGTCATAAATCATACACCGGGAAATTACACAAGCATTACAGCAAACTGAAATCAAAAACGAGATGAAATTCAATACGCTTTTAAATCATTCAATAAAAATCCAAATTTAGAAAATAATTTTCTCAAAAAACTCAACAAAATATATTGCAATCCGCATATTCATTTATTACTGTCAGGCTCTATATATGCCGTCGACAAACATATTTCTGAAATTTGTTTTCCGAATGGTTTTGATCGAATTTTATTTACACAATTGTTATAATTTTCTTTTACTTCTTCATAAGTCAACAGGTATGGTCGCTGAATTGTACTTTGGATTCCGAAATTAATTTCATACATCCAGGGCCCGTTGTACCCGACTTCTTCAAGAGCATTAGCAATTTCAAACCAATTATTATCCCCCTCATAAGGCAGCCAATGTCGTTCATTTAAGAAATCATAGTCAGAAATATGTAAAGTAATTATCTTGTCAGCCAACTCACGGATAAAATCGACATTTTTCTGAATTAATAAATGATTTGTATCAAAACAGACCCTAAGATCTTTATTCTTTGAAATTAATTTTTTCATTTCATAAGAACAATTGCCGAGACAGGATCTCGGAATATTTTCAACTGCAATGGTCAGCCCTTTACATTTTGCATACTCAGCCAACTTTGCTAAGGCTTCTGATGAGATTTCAATCAAGGTATCTCTTTCTTTATCTGTATTTGGTTCTCCGCTCGGATGTATAACTGCGATTTTCACTCCGATATAAGCGGCTTTATCAATACAATTTTTATAATATTCAATTGACCTATGTACTAAATCTGTATCTGAAGAAGCAAGATTAATCTGATCAAAAGGACCGAAAGGTAAATGCACTGACCATACGGAAACATCAGGATATTCCGCGATCAGTTCTTTTATATGTTCAAAATCCAATTGGGCAAAATCATCCATATAACCTCTTGAAATTTCCATATAAGCTATCCCATTTTCGAAATAGGCTTTAAATTTTTCAGCCATTGTGCCATTCACAGATGAATCGGAAATACCGATTCTCCAATTTAAGGCATTTGAATGTTCTAAATGATTCATTTTTATAACCTCAGCTATATTTATGATAATTTGATATTATCAGTTCATAATGAAATATTCAAGATAAACAGTTATTTTAATATCTGATTATTTAGTTTAATTGCTTAATACTTGATTATAATTAATAAAACTCCCATTACTACGTATTATAAATGTAATAATGAGAGTCTTAATATTTAATCAATCAAGTCATTTTCTCTGAACTGAAGAGAATAAAGCTTTTTATAAGTACCGTCTTTAGCCATCAGCTCATCATGAGTACCGCGCTCTTTTATTTCACCGTCAATAACAACAGCAATTTCATCAGCATTTCTGATGGTAGAGAGTCTGTGAGCAACTACAAGAGTAGTTCTGCCTTTACAAAGTTCATCAAGAGCATGCTGAATCAGAACTTCGGTAGTGTTATCAAGTGCGCTCGTAGCTTCATCGAGAATCAGAATAGCAGGGTCTTTAAGAAATACTCTTGCAATACTTAATCTCTGCTTCTGACCACCTGAAAGCTTGACACCTCTTTCTCCGATTTCAGTATCATAACCTTTTTCAAGTGTCATAATATAATCATGAATATTAGCACGTTTAGCTGCTTCTATGATTTCTTCATCAGTAGCATCAGGCTTTCCATAGATAATATTATCTTTGATTGTGCCGACAAAAAGGAACACATCCTGCTGAACAATGCCAATATTGGAGCGCAGAGATTCAAGTGATATATCCCTGATATCTTTACCGTCAATAAGGATTGAACCATTTTCTTCACTCAATGCATAGAAATTGGGGAGAAGATGACAAAGAGTTGTTTTACCACCGCCTGAGGGGCCAACCAAAGCAAGCTTTCTGCCTTTTGAAAGATGAAGATTTACATTATGTAAAACTTCATTTTCCTCCTCATATGAATAGTTAACATTTCTGAATTCAATTTCACCCTTGACATTATCAAGCGTTATTGCATCATGCTTTTCAAATTCAGCTTCTTCATCCATAACTTCGGTAAAACGCTTGAATCCACTTACACCATTCTGAAACTGTTCCATAAAACCGATCAGAGTATTAACAGGACCTATAAAAAGATTAACCGAAACAATAAATGTAGAATAGTCACCGAAAGAAATTCTGCCTGAATACAAGAACAAGCCTCCGGCAATAAGAATAAATACATTGAAAATATCAGTAATAAAAGTTGTGGATGAATGGAATTTTGCCATTGCACTGTAAGCTTTCCCCGATGAATTTACAAATGCATCATCACCTACTGAGAATTTTTCAATTTCTTTCTTTGAATTGGTATAAGCTTTTGTAACCCGTATTCCTGTAATACTGCTTTCAACAGCAGCATTGATAATTGCGTTACTCTGCCGTCGTTCATCAAAGGCTTCTTTCATTGCCTTTCTGTAATGCATGGTAACAATAACGAGAATCGGAACACAGATAAATATTATTAAAGTCAGAATCCAGTCTATAGTTACAAGGTATATAAATGAAAGGATAATCATAACAGAACTGATAAGAAGATTTTCAGGACCGTGATGAGCAAGCTCACAGACCTCAAAAAGATCACTGGTTATTCTGGTCATTATTTTACCGGTTTCATTATTGTCGTAAAACTTGAATGGCAGCTTCTGTAAATGAGAAAACAAATCTTTTCTCATTGATGACTGCATTTTGACACCGATTACATGTCCGTAATACTGAACAAAATAACGAAGAAGCATTCTGATTACATATAAAGCAAGAACTAAAGCACCTGCAATAACAATGGTTGAATACATTTTTTCGGGAATATATTCATTTAGCATTTTATTGGTTACTATCGGATAAACCATTCCGATTACGGAAATCAATAAGGAAGCACACATATCAAGTATAAGCATTTTATAGTGCGGCTTATAGTAACTTAAAAATCTCTTAAGCATTTATCTCTCCCCTTTCCTTATATAATTATAAATGCATTTATTTAGTTCGTCAATCGAAAAATAATTAAATTAAATTTATTGAGGTTGTTTTATTGTAAGATTGAGCACCATTGCAACAACCGACAAAATTAAAAGAACCGCAAATGATATCACATATCCTCCGCTGATAATCAACAGCTTATTGCTTATTCCGGCAATAACAGAGGCAATGATAAGATTGAAATTCATTATACTGTAATTTACGGAGAAGTGTTTCTGACCGAAAAATGCTGAAGTAAATGCGGAAGTAACCGTAGGACAGGAACCATAAGAAATACCAATCAGACAAAGTCCGGCAACACACAGAGGTAACGAACCGAAAATAATTGAAAAAAGTGTGACCGCAGCAGAAACGATTGTTATAACATTAGAGGCGTACATTGCTGTCTTTCTGCCGAATTTATCAAACACAGCACCTGTAAGTATTCTGCCGAATCCGTTGCATACAGCGAGAATGCCTACCATTGTAGTGGCAAATTGGGCAGAAGCATTTACCGAAAGTGCAAGATCTCTTGCAAAACTGATAGCAGAGTTTCCGACAGCTGTCAGAAATGTCATACAAATAAAAGCTTTCCAGAATGTAAAACTGCTGAGCATTTCTTTTGTTGTAAAATCATGCGTTTTAACACATTTATTCGAAGAAGATTCTTGAACTTCGGATAAAACGGTTTCTTCATCAGGTTTTCTGAGAATTAAAGCAGAAAATACGAGAACCACAAAAAGTAAAACGCCAATGAGAATAAAGGTATTTTTTCTTCCGAATAAATCATTCTTATACAAATTATCGATAAGATTGCCGAGAAGCAAAGTGCTGAGACCAAATCCGAGCATAAGACAACCTGAACTGAATCCTTTTTTATCGGGAAACCATGAGGTTACTGTAGATACAACAACATTATAAGAAATGCCTATGCCACTACCGGCAAGAAATGCATATGTGATAAAAAGAAATATTTCGGAAGAAGCATTTAAAAATCCTGTTGCAATAAATCCGCTGCCTGTTAAAAAGGCAGAAATAAGCAGCGAGTTTCTTACACCAAATTTTTTGGCGGCAATACTTCCGAAAAATGCACCAAGACAAAAGAAAGTCATTGTCAAGGTGAAATTTGTTGCTAACATCTCCGCCGACCAGCAGAATTCTTCAGCGAAAGGAATTTTAAGTATGGACCAGGCATATAAAACACCGGAAAACAGCATTGAAACAACACCAACGAAAAGATAAATATTTCTTCTTGTTTTAATATTCATAAATTCAACCTCATCAAAAGAATATATTAAAACGGATTGCAAAGAAGTATGACAGATACAATACCGATACCAAGCCCAAACCATTGTCTGATTGTAAGCCGTTCTTTAAAAATAATTACAGCAGCAACAGAAGTGAGAATCAAACCACCACCGTTAACAATCGGGAAAAAAACAGCGCTGTCAATTACACCGGACAAATACAGATTTAATTTATTGTTCAACGCAGCAAAAAAACCACTCAACAGCATAAGTACCAGCGGCATCAAAGTCAAAATTGATTTTTTATCTGAACTAAATAATTTCCGCTTGCTTCTGAACAAAGCCATAAGAACACAGGAACAAACAAATGAAAAGCCAAACGCAACTATCAGAAAAGCATCGAGCTCATCTTTATATACAGAACTCTGATGCTGTTTTTGCATAACCCCAATAAGACCTGTAAACAAAAATGCACTGAAAGAGTAAATCAACCAACGAAAATTTGCTTTTCTGTCTTTTTTTCTGAAATCGACAGAAAAAATGAAGCATATAAGCATAAGAAGAATTCCTAAATATTGAATCATATCAATACTTTCATTCCAGAAAATGCGCCCGGAAATTGCAGGAATAAGCGTTGAGAACGAAATTATTACCGATGTATAAGAAAAAGGCCCGTTTTCTAAAGCAATAAGATTAGCAGCTTGCTGCAAAAGGGTTACAAAACCGAAAATCAGAGCTAACACAATTGTGAATAAAGAAATTTTTAAATTATCACAAAGAAAAAAAAGAGTAACAGAAGCAGATAGAGAAACGATACAATTATAAAGCTGATATGAAAAGAAATTATTCTCATATCTGTCATTGATTCTTTTTTTAATAATACCGCCTGATAAATTTGCAAATAAAGAAATTGCCAACTTGAGATAATTATTCATAATAGAATTCAACCTGTTTATATATTAAGAAACAACCGACAAGCTACAGCTTATCGGTTGTTTTTGGCGGAGACGGAGAGATTCGAACTCTCGAGCCCGAATGAGCTAACGCATTTCGAGTGCGCCCCGTTATGACCACTTCGATACGTCTCCTTATCTTACCTTACGGCTATGTTATTTTATCAGAATAAATTATTATTGTCAAGAAAAAAAGATTAATATCAATCAATAATTACCGGATGATAATTAAATTCAGGATTACCTTTTGTCGGCACAGGGCAACAAATATTGAATAATTTACCTGCAATATAATCAATCTGAGAATCTCTGATAGCATTATCCCCACATTTTGAAGCATCTGACAGGTTAGTAATTAATGGCTTTTCAGCGGTTTTTCTCATTTCCGCAAGCAATTCCCTGCCTATTGAATTAAAACCGAGTATCCTGACATATGAAACTCCGGCAGAGATATCTTCTCGTGTAATTCCGAGAGCTGCTTGTAAAATAATCTGTCGGATTCTTGAATGAGTAAAGCGTTTAGTTTTTATAAAATCATATAAATCAGTAAGAGAATTGCTTGAGCGAAGACAACTGACAATTCTGTTCTCAAGCCCAGCGTTAACATTATTAACATCAGAAAAATATGTTGAGTCAAGAGTAAGAAGACGGGAAAACACAGCAATATCAAATTTATCTCGATCAGCAGGAAATAAACCCGATTGCAACAATTCACAATAAAGCTCATATGCGTTATCAGGTATATAATATTTCCATCCTTCAAGAAAGTTTGGGTGCTTTTCAGATGATGAATCAGAATCAATCATCCTTCGAAGATAACCTGCGCTTGCAAATCCGTTTTCGGGAATTAAAGAATCGTGAGAGCTGCCGTTTCTTCTGACACAAAAAAATTCAGGCTTGTCAAGTATTCTGTAAGCGTTTTTTATGTACTCAAGTGCAAGGATATTATTTGCATCACCGAGAATTTCATCCGCATTATCAATATGCTGCTTCAGAAAAAGAGATTTAGCCGTAGCATAATTGATTCCTGCTTTCTGTTTATCATCAGCGAACTTTTCTGCTTCATCTGAAAAAATCAATTCTGAAGTACTTATAAGAGCTTCAAGGTTATTTTCTGCACCGAATGAAATTAATCCGTCCAGACCGGTCGCTTTGATTGTTCTTATAAAACCTTCCGCAAAATGAGAAGCATCTGCGGTTGCATACTTTACAGGCAATTCAATAACCAGATCAGCACCGTTGAGCAGTGCCGTTTTAGCGCGAATAAATTTGTTGGCGACGGCAATATCACCACGCTGCACAAAATTTCCGCTCATAATACAAATAACTGCATCAGCAAAGTTATTCTTTGTGCTTTGAATATGATACCGATGTCCGCTATGAAACGGGTTGTACTCACATGCTATAAATGCAGTTTTCAAAAAAAATTCACTCCTCAGATTAAATATCTTGCAAAATCAAATAATTAAGTATATAATACTAAAGGTTAAATTTTTTTTCAAGATATAATCGGAGGTATTACAAATGAAAATACTTGTTATCAACTGCGGTAGCTCATCTCTTAAGTATCAGCTTTTTGATATGAGCTCCAATGAAATGCTTGCTAAAGGTATCTGCGAACAGATTGGCAGTGAAAGCACATTTACCCACAAGGTTCCTGCTGATGAATCCAAAAATTGTAAAGCTGTTCCTATGACAATGAACGATCACTCTGATGCAATTAAAATTGTTATTGATACACTTACAAGTGAGACACAGGGTGTTCTTACTTCAATGTCTGAAATCACTGCTGTAGGGCACAGAGTTCTTCACGGCGGTGAAAAGTTCAGTGGCTCAGTTCTTGTTACAGAAGCTGTTAAAAATGCTATCAGAGAATGCTTTGACCTCGGACCTCTTCATAATCCTGCAAACCTTATGGGTATTGAATCATGCGAAAAGGTAATGCCCGGCGTTCCTCAGGTAGCTGTTTTTGATACCGGATTCCATGCAACTATGCCTGATTATGCTTATATGTATGCACTTCCTTATGAATACTATGAAAAGTACGGTATCCGTCGTTATGGTTTCCACGGCACTTCCCACCGTTTTGTAAGCAAGAGATGTGTTGAGCTTCTCGGCGGTAATGCTGAAGGCACTAAGATTGTTACCTGTCATCTCGGTAACGGCTCATCAATTTCTGCCGTTAAGGACGGTAAGTGCTTCGATACTACAATGGGTGTTACACCTCTTGAAGGTATAATGATGGGTACAAGATGCGGTTCTATTGACCCTGCTATCATTCCCATTATCATGAAAAAAGAAGGACTTACTCCCGACCAGATGGACGCTGTTATGAATAAAAAGTCCGGTATGCTCGGTGTTACTCAGAAGACCAGCGACAACAGAACTATTGAAAACGATGCAAAGAATGGTTGTGAAAGAGCTAAGCTTGTTGAATCAATGCTTTGCCATCAGCTCACAAAGTACATAGGCGGTTTTGCTGCAGCTATGGGTGGCGTTGATGCTGTTGTTTTCACAGGTGGTATCGGCGAAAACAATCCTCATTACCGTACTCGTGTTGCTGAAAAGCTTGGCTTCCTCGGCACTGCTATAGATGAAGCGGCAAATGCAAAACGTGGTGAAGAGCTTGAGATTTCTGTTCCCGGCTCCAAGGTTAAACTCTTTGTTATCCCCACAAACGAAGAGCTTATGATTGCTCAGGATACATTCGAAATCGTTTCAGCTAACTAATATTTTAATAAAGCAAGTACTTTTTTACGGGTGCTTGCTTTTATTATAATTCGGTATAATATTTATGAAAATTGTTTTAGCTTCATTAAATTCGAAATATATACATTCTTCAATCGCTCCTTGGTATATAAAGTCCGGAATTGAACAGTTCTGTTCCCATCAACATGAAGTTACGGTAATTGAAAATACTATTAATGAACCTGCTGAAAAAATTTTATCCGGTTTAGTTGCTGCTACTCCTGATATAATCGGCTTTTCTTGTTATATTTGGAATATAGATGCAGTATTGGAGCTATCTGCTAAAATAAAAAAACTGCTCAATACAACTGTAGTTTTAGGCGGTCCTGAAGTTCAGTATCGTGCTGATCAGATTTTAAAAGACTATAATCATGTCGATTATGTTGTCAAAGGAGAGGGTGAATGGTCCTTTTCTTCATTAGTCGATTGTATTGCAAGTAATTGCGGTTATGAAAACAGTGAGGGATTATGCTACCGAGCCGGCAATGATATTATCAGTAATCCTGAAGAGTATCACGCTGTCACTCCCCCTTCACCGTATAGCAATGAATTTTTTATACAACTTAACGGTAGAATTGCATATATTGAAGCGAGTCGAGGTTGTCCCTTTAATTGTGCTTATTGTCTTTCGGGAAGACTTGGTAAGATGCGGTATTTTGATCTTGACTATGTTTTTACAAATATAATAAATCTATCAGCCTCAGGCTCAAAAATCATTAAGTTCATTGACCGCACTTTTAATGCTGATGAAGATAAAGCTGTCAGCATATTAGAATTCATAAGAAATAATTACGGTAAATCAATTAACAAGAATATCTGTTTTCATTTTGAATTTGCAGCTGATATTATCGGTAACAAAATGCTTGATGTACTCAGAACAATGCCTGTCGGACTTGTCCAGCTTGAAATCGGCATACAAAGCTTTAATGAAGCTACGCTTAAATCTATTAATCGAAAGTCTGATATAAACAAACTGAAAGAGAACGTAATTAAATTATTAAAATTAAATAACATTCATATTCACATTGATCTTATCGCAGGTCTCCCATATGAAAGTTATGATTCTTTTCGTGATAGCTTCAATCAGGCATATTCTATTAAAGCTAATATGCTTCAGTTGGGCTTTCTAAAGCTTTTATACGGGTCGCCGATGTATGAAATGAGATCACATTTTGATTATAGATTCGCTGATACTCCCCCGTATGAAATTATCAGTAATGCCTTTATCAAAGGTGAAGAAATTGCAAAATTAAAAGCTTGTGAAAATGCTCTTGACAGATTGTATAATAATGGAAGATTTCTGATGACACTTAATTATCTGTTTGAAGAATTGCATTTAAATCCGTTTGATTCATTTGTCGCCTTTGGTATGAGTGCCGATTTCAACAAAATGTCATTAAAAGATTTTGTCAGACAATTCTATAATCACTTCTCCGATAAAAGTGATCCGGAAATTCTGCGTGAAGTCATACTTTGCGATCTTGCATCTATCCCGGTCAATATCAATCCACCGGATTGTTTATTTGTTTATGACAAGAACTATAAAAGATTAAAAAAACATTATTCTGAATTATTACAAAAAAAGGTAAGAATTGTTATTCTGAACAGCAGCAATCAAGTTTTTGTTGCTCATCCCGATATTAAAGATGCGTTGAATAACAGGTATTATACCGAAAAATATGACTTGACTTTCAGCAATTTATGACCCTAAAATAAGGAGTTATGTTTATGGAAAATAAGAATTATTCAAAATTAATCAAGACTCTGCAGGTTTTATCAGGTGTATTTATGCTTGCAATGGTAATTCTGTGTATTGTGCTGACTAATAAGTACAATATTAAGGTTTCAAATATTCCCGGAATCGCTGAAAAGATTGAGGTAGGAACTTTAGTAATAGGAATCGGTATTATTGTATTTTCTGTCATTAAATCTTTTGCACTCGTATTCCCCCCGGCAGTTGTTTTTTCGGTATGCGCATATCTGATGCCCAATTTCTTTGTGGCGTTAATAATTAATATAATTTCTGTAATTCTGAGTATGTCAATCCCCTATTTCCTTGGTAAATTTACAGGTGCCGGAATGGTAGATACATTAAAAGGTAAGTTCAAGGCAATTAAAAAGCTGGATGATTTTGCCGGCGCAAATGAAATAGAAATGACTTTCGTTGTTAAGCTCGCAGGATTATTGCCCGGAGATTTATCAAGTCTTTTATTCGGAGCTATGAATATTTCATATAAAAATTATATGATAGGCGCAAATCTCGGTATGCTTCCTTTAGTAATTGTATACACCGGGTTCGGTATTGCACTTAAAAGCATAGGTGACAAACCGTGGTTGCCTCTGATCCCCGTAGCTGCAATTGTATTTTTCGTTATCATTTCAAGCATTATAACCAAAAGACTTATTACAAAAACAAAAGGTAAATCAGAATAAAATTATAAAGGGGCTGTAAAAAAAGTGCAGACCGCATAAAACAAGATAACTAAAGGGTTTCTTTCGGTATTTAACTACCAAAGAAACCCTTTAAAACTGTAAAAATCAGCAAAAGCAGGCAAAAACAAGGTTTTTGCGTTTTATG
>JAZNEX010000061.1:0-3414 GCA_045588855.1 Acutalibacteraceae bacterium | reverse complement strand
TGTTTTTGCCTGCTTTTGCTGATTTTTACAGTTTTAAAGGGTTTCTTTGGTAGTTAAATACCGAAAGAAACCCTTTAGTTATCTTGTTTTATGCGGTCTGCACTTTTTTTACAGCCCCTTTTATATTGTATTCCGAATTTGTTCAGGTCAACAGTATAGTTTTTAACGGCTATCCCCTCTTTTTCAAGACGACGCTTTTGTTCTTCTATTCCGCCGAAGGCATAGTTTGAACTGAGTCTGCCGTCAGCATTTACAACCTTATAGCAGGGATATTTGTCACCGTCGGGGTTTTTATGAAGTGCATTACCTACTGCACGTGCCCACCTGACATTGCCTGCCATTTCTGCCAGCTGTCCGTAGGTAATAACCCTTCCCGAAGGTATCAATGTAAGTAACTCATATATTTTCTCTTTACTGAATCCGTTTTTCATTTCAGTTTATTTCCGTCAGAAAAAGCCTGTCCGACCTTCTCACCGAAAGTCCAATAACCGTAAGCTGCGCCGTCAAAAATTACGGGGTCAAGCTTCCTTATATCAATCTTTCCGTTTTCATCAAGTATGCATTCATCTGCACTGACATTAATAATTTCACCGATACAGATTCCGTCTTCATTGAATTTCATAAGCTTACATTCCACTGTAAGAGGAAGCTCTTCAATAACGGGAGCATTAACGAATTCACTTTTTGTTGCATGAAAGCCTGCTTTGGAGAATTTATCAGGATCATCATTTGCAGAAACAAGACCTACATAGTCACAGGGAACAACGGTCTTTGCAGTGGCAAAGCTCACGGTAAAAGCACCTGTTTTCTTTATATTTTTTGTTGTTTTATGCTCGTGGGCAAGACACACCATTACCTGATTTGTTTCATAAATACCGCCCCATGCAGCATTCATGGCATCGGGGGTACCGTTTTCGTCATAAGTACCTACAATAAGCACAGGCATGGGATAAAGCCAGGTTTTTGCTCCGAAATTTTTACGCATAACAGACTTCCTTTCATTTTCCGATTTAGTTTTCCACATTTCTTTGGTCATAATAAGCGCATGCCCCGTCCGTATTTCACCCAAAAGAGAAACCTCTATTCCTTCGGTTGTGTGATGATAGATAAAGCCCAGCTTTTCCATAACACGGCGGCTTTTTGTATTTCCATCATAATGAGCGCACCAGACTGTATTCATATTGAGATCCTCAAAAGCGTGACGAAGTATTTCAAGAGATGCCTCAGGAATAATCCCCTGTCCCCAGAATGGTTTACCGAGCCAATATCCCAATTCATATTCATCATCTTTTTCCGCAAGGTCTTTTCGGTGAAGTCCCACACTGCCTATCGCCTTTCCGTTTTCTTTAAGACAGACGGCATAGGTTTCTTCAGCACTGAGAACATTTTTTATAATATCACGGCTGTTTTCCGTGCTTGTATGCACAGGCCAGCCTGCAGGAGGGCCTATATCAGGATCACGGGCATATTCATATAAATCCTTAGCATCATCTTCAGTCCAGGGACGAAGAATCAATCTTTTTGTTTCAAAAATCATAATCTCACCTTCCCGATTCTTCCCATTCGCGTCTTGTAAGTGAATAGACATAATGAAGCACACCTTGTTCATCAGAATACTCCTTGATTCTTTTCATACCTATCGATGCGGCTGTGGAGAATGAAGGAATATTTGTGTGTGTCATATAAGAATATACAGCATTGAACTCAGTATTGCTGAAGCACCAGTCACGCACGGCTGCGGCGGCTTCCTTTGCATAACCCTTACGCCAATGTGTTTTTTTGATATGATAGCCGATTTCGGGCAGAAACTCTCCGTCAATATTCTGCATTGTTAAACCACAGTCACCTATAAACTGCCCTGCTTCCTTAAGCTCAATTGCCCATAAGCCGAAGCCGTATTTACTGTAATTATCAAAGCTCCATGTAAGCCATCTGCTTGTACCGTCTTTGTCATAGGGCTTGGGATAGTGACTCATATTTTCGGCATCGGACAGAATTTCATAAAGTAGGTTGAAATCTTCGGGAATATATTCTCTTAATACAAGACGCTCTGTTTCAATTATTTTTTTCATATTATTCACCTTAAATATTATAGCACACCATAAAAAATTTTTGAATACAATTTTTCTGAAGCGTTGACAAAAAAGGAAAAAAATGATTTACTGTCTTTATAAAAATCTCTTTTGTGTGAGTTGATATTATGAATATTCTTGAGCCTTGTCTTTACAGTGCAGATTGTATCACCAAAATCGAAAAGCCCGTGCTTACAAAGGATGATATTCCGTATGAGGCTTCCCTGATTTTTAATGCAGGAGTTGCAAAATATAAGGGGAAATATGTAATGGTCTTCCGTAATGATTACGGTCCTTCGGAGGAAACTTATCCTCAGGTAAAATTCAGAACTTCCTTAGGTTTTGCCGAAAGTGATGACGGAATAAACTGGCTTGTCAGAGATAGCGTTATTTTTGACAATAAGAATCTCCTGCCCGAGGATGAACTGAAAAGATTTTATGACCCGAGAATCACAATCCTTGAGGGCAAACCGTATTTATGTATGGCAATGGACACACGTCACGGTGTAAGAGGCTGTATTGCTGAAATTGATGACAATTTTGAAAAGATTAACATTATCAGTGCATCTGCCCCCGATAACCGTAATATGGTACTGTTCCCCGAAAAAATTAACGGTAAATACGTGCGTCTTGAAAGACCCTTCCCCGTATATTCAAGAGGCGGAAAGGACAGATTCGATCTGTGGCTTTCAACATCTCCCGATCTTAAATTCTGGGGCGAAACCGAGCTTGTTCTCGCTGTTGAAGACGTACCCTATGCCAATGATAAAATAGGACCTGCAGCACCTCCGATAAAAACCGAAAAAGGCTGGCTTACCACCTTCCACGCAGTTGACAAGGATGAAACAAGAGGAAAAAACGGTTGGGAAAAATCCTGGCAGAAAAGATACTGTGCAGGTATTATGCTTCTTGATCTTAATAGTCCGACAAGAATTGTCGGAATGAGCAAGCTTCCCCTTATAGCTCCCGAAAACTATTACGAAACCAAAACGGGCTTCCGTCAGCAGGTTATTTTTCCCGGCGGTATGATAGCAGAAGATAACGGTGAGGTTAAGATTTATTACGGTGCATCGGATACGGTAGAATGCCTTGCAACGGCAAAACTCAATGACCTGCTTGCACTTTGCACCGAAAGCCGCTGAAAATTTATTGCTCTGCTCTAAACAAAAAAATACGGAGCCGTCAGCTTTTGACGGTTCCGTTTTTTTACTTTATAGGAAATTCCTTCCTATAAAGTAAAAAGATTATATGTCCCGCCTGAGGGAAGTAAACTTCCCTCGGCGATGGACTATACGAAAGCGTTTCGCCGCAGGCGTACGGCGAAGCCGTTTTCTTGCTTTAT
>JAZNEX010000060.1:0-13801 GCA_045588855.1 Acutalibacteraceae bacterium | reverse complement strand
GACAATAGTGTTATTGAATCCTGCGGATTCAGTGTTATTTTATTCGTAGGCAAACTCGCGAAGCGAATAACACTGTGCGAAGCACAATAAAACTGCGAAGCAATAAAACTCGCCGAGAGGCGAATAAAACTGGCGTTGTATCCTTGCGGATACAACGCCTCGTATGTCTTTTTATGAAAATGTCAAAGCTTATTTATAAAGAGGGCCGTATGCCTGGCATGCTCTGTAGTCTGCACCTTCGAGATCCTTTGTACCGAATGCGTTCCAGCAAGCGGGACGGAAGATCTTTTCTTCGGGAACATTGTGAAGACCTACGGGGATTCTGAGCATTGAGCAAAGAGTGATAAGGTCTGCACCGATGTGGCCGTAGGAGATTGCGCCGTGGTTAGCACCCCATGCGTTCATAAGGTCATAAGCTGACTTGAAGGGGCCTTCGCCTGTGCAGATGGGAGCAAACCATGTGCAGGGCCAGGTGTAGTCTGTTCTCTTCCAGAGTGTATCCGAAACCTCGTCGGGAAGGTTAACTGTGTAGCCTTCTGCAATCTGGATTGTGGGGCCGAGACCCTTTACAAGATTGATTCTGATCATTGTGCAGGGCATTTCGGCACGTGTAAGGAAGCGTGAAGAATATCCGCCGCCTCTGAAATAGCCGTTGTCTGCAGGTGCCCATTCTGTAGCAGCAAGCATCTTTTCGATGTCCTCTTCGGTTACATCATACCAGGGCTTCATAACGGGGTTGCCGTTTTCGTCCTTTACTTCACCGCATGCATCAAGACAGCATGCACCTGAGTTGATAAGGTGAATAAAGCCGCCTGCTTCCTTAGCCTTACCTTCGATATCATAGCCTGTAACTCTCTTTACAGCTGAATCACTCCAGAATGTACGGACGTCTGCGAACATCTGAGCACGGTTTGTAAGCAGCTTCATAAAGAGCATAGAAATTGAGTTGAGAACGTCGTTTTCTGTTGCAAGGATGTAGGGCTCTCTTGCGCCGTTCCAGTCAAATGATGTGTTGCACATAGCTTCACCGAAGTCACAGTTGGGATAGAAGTCTGTCCACTGTCTCTGACCCTGGAAGCCTGCTGCAATAGCATTGTGACCTACCATTTCTTCTTCGCAGCCCTTGGGAAGATTGGGATTACCGTTCATAAGGTCCTTGATGATAACCATCATCTTTACTACGAATTCCCAGTCAGCATCCTTCTGTTCACGGGACTTTCTTACGAATTCGGGGTTCTTGTCAAAGCCTTCCTTGCACTTTGCCTTTGTCCATGCGAGAGCCTTCTGATATTCAGCCTCATCATAGATGTTTTCTGACATTCGTCTGATGATTTCTACCTCGTCAACAGATTCAACACGCATACCGAGATATTCTTCAATAAATTCGGGGCTGATTGATGAACCGCCGATACCCATACAGATAGAGCCGATCTGAAGATAGCTCTTGCCTCTCATTGATGCGGCAGCAACAGCAGCACGTGCAAAGCGGAGAATCTTTTCCTGTACGTCAGCAGGAACGGAGGTGTCGTCAGCGTCCTGTACGTCGTGACCGTAGATACCGAATGCGGGAAGACCCTTCTGAGCGTGTGTAGCAAGAACAGATGCAAGGTAAACAGCACCGGGTCTTTCAGTAGCATTAAAGCCCCATACGCCCTTGATTGTCATAGGATCCATATCCATTGTTTCTGAGCCGTAGCACCAGCAGGGAGTAACGGAAAGAGTAATATCAACGCCTTCCTTCTTGAACTTTGAAGCACATGCGGCAGCTTCGGCAACACGGCCTATAGTTGTATCTGCAATAACAACCTTTACGGGTTCGCCGTTTGCATATTTAAGATTATCGGAAATGAGCTTTGCGGCAGTCTTTGCCATATTCATTGTCTGCTCTTCAAGTGAGCCTCTTACATCAAGAGGTCCTCTTCTTCCGTCAATACAGGGACGGATACCGATAACGGGATAATCGCCGATAAGTCTGTTTTCAGCCATAATAAAATCGTCCTTTCATAAAACAGCCGTAAAAGACTGTCAAAATTTCACAAATATACTATATCACAGTAAAATTCCTAATTCAATAATAAACTTACATAATATTCACACCCAAAATATGTAAATTATGGCTTATTGACTTGACCTGTTTTTTCTGTTAAATTTTTCTTAAAAGGGAGGAAAATGTAATGAAGAAAAAAGTTTTCAAAACAGCGGGGATTATTTTACTCGCCATAATCATTCTTGCAGGAGGAATTGCCGTGTCACTTTTTGCCATACCTCAGAAAATCAGCGTTCAGCCCACAGTCTTTGATATGGGCGACGAAAACTATTGTATCATTTTTGCCACTTCCCTCAAGGGCAGCGGCTATGTAAAATACACCGTAAACGGTCAGGAAAAAACCGTGTGGGATACCGTTTCGGGAACAATCTCAACCCATGATACGGTACACAAAATCATTGTACCCAAGGATGAATTAAGAAATAATACCTATGTTGTCGGCTCTCAGTTTGTTGCATACAAGCTGGGCTACACTGCCATAAAGGGCGGTATTACCGAAAGTGCCCCCATAAGCTTCAGAGGTGCAGAAAAGAAGGACGGCATAAAGCTTCTTGCCGTCACCGATGTACACGAGATGATGGATGATGTAACCAAGGCTCTCACATATTTTACCGAAGAGTATGATATGCTGGTATTTCTCGGGGATATCTGCTCTGACTTCGGAAACAAAAGCAGATTCACAGATCACGTGCTTAAGGATGCCTCACTTATCACAAAGGGAGAAATTCCTGTGGCATATGCAAGAGGCAACCACGAAACAAGAGGTGAATATGCTTCACAGCTTCTTCAGTACTTCCCCACTGTCACAGGTGAGCTTTATTATACCTTCGACTTCGGCCCTCTTTCCGCAATAGTGCTTGACCCGGGCGAGGATAAGGAAGATGACCATCCCGAATACAGCGGTCTTGTAGATTTCAGCTCCTACAGAGAAAAGCAGCTGAATTGGATAAATTCACTTAAGCCGGAGGACTTTACGGGAAAATACAAGATAGTTTTCAGCCACGAGCCCAGACTCAATGACCACTTCGGTAAAAACTGGGAGGCTCCTCTCAAAGAGCTCGGCTTTGACCTTATCACCGGCGGCCATCTTCACAAGAGTATGCTCATAGAAGGAGAAATTCCCGCCTTTGTAGCCTGCGGCAAATACAGTGACGGCTGGGCGGCATCCTCAATCACACTGGAAAACGGAAAAATACATCTTCTCACAATCAACACAAAGGGCGAAACAATACTCGAAGAAACAATCGACACAAAATAAAGAAATAGGAGGGAATAAAAATGATAAGTCCGAATTTATACATACACGATTCCGACAGAAAAGCGCTTAATGCACTGAAATCAATTCCCGGCTTCACTCAGGTCTTCAATGCATTCATGAAGGTCTGGAGCGAAAAGCAGTACAGAATCCAGAATATGTCCACAAACCTCAGAATAAATGAGAATCAGCTTCCCGAATATTATGAAATGCTTCCTCCCATCTGCGAAAAGCTGGGCATAAAGGTGCCTGAATTATACCTTGAGCTTAACGGCAGTCCCAATGCCTACACCGCAGGGGATACCGAGCCGTTTATAGTAATCACCTCGGGACTTCTTAAATGTATGCCCCATGAGCTTATCCCCACGGTCCTTGCCCACGAATGCGGACATATCGCCTGCCATCACTGTCTTTATACAACCATGGGGCAGGTAATACTTTCCGAGGCAATAAGATATCTGGGCATCCCCGAAAGTGCGGTTATGCCTATTCAGCCTGCCTTTGCTTACTGGATGCGCTGCAGCGAATACTCTGCAGACCGTGCCGCGGCACTGTGTACAAGCCCCGAAAGCATAATTGAAATGTGCCTGAGATTTTCAGGCTTTGAAAAGGACATCAAGGGCGAAATCAATATGAATGAATTTATGAATCAGGCTGCTGAATACAAAAATATGATGGAAACCTCCGGCTGGAACAAAACCCTTGAATTTCTGATGTTCAGTCAGAATGACCATCCCCTCAATGCAGTAAGAGCCTATGAATGCTTCCAATGGGCACAGACCGACAAATTCGCAAAATTTATGCAGCACGTAAACAATGAGCTGCCCGATGTACCCCTTATTGAGCTTATAGGTGAAATACCCGTTCCCGAAAATGCCGCTTTTTACACCAATAAAAATGTAAATACCGTTGTTGAAATGTTCCGTGAATACGGCTTTTCAAATATAATCTCCGAAGCCGTACCCTCAAAGGGCTTTTTCACCAAGGACGGCAATGTGGCTTCGGTCATTATCAACGGTAACAATTCATTTGAAATGAATACCTGGTTCCCCCTTGACAGTGAAATCAGGATATACTATTACGGCTTTGCAGCAGTGCAGAGCTTTAACGCCCTGCCTCCCGAGCAGGCAAGAATCCCCGAAGCCTCATGGACCTTTACGGGCACTCACTGCAAGGCTGTGGAAGAAGCCTTCCGTAATGCAGGCTTTACCAACATAAGCTTTCTCGAGCAGAAAAAAGAGACAAAGGGTATATTCGACAAGGATTTTTCCGTATGCAGTGTCAGCATAAACGGAAATGCAATCTTCAACAAAAACGACCCCTGCAACA
The DNA here is from genome assembly GCA_045588855.1 of Acutalibacteraceae bacterium. Classification (GTDB taxonomy): domain Bacteria; phylum Bacillota; class Clostridia; order Oscillospirales; family Acutalibacteraceae; genus RUG806. The sequence continues at coordinate 9,170 of JAZNEX010000060.1, read as the reverse complement.
AAACAGCCCCCGTAATAATCACCTACAACACATTCAATCAGTAAAAAAACAAAAATTCCCGCCCATAGTGCGGGAATTTTTTATTCTGCAATATGTAAAAATCAAAAATCGTTCTACTTCTTACTTCTTACCTCTTACTTCTTACTTCTCATCATATCCACCATGCAGCAGTGGTATCCTCTGTAATAAGGCAGTTTTTGAGAGTGCCTACAGCCTTTGAAAGACCCTCGTTCTGGCTCATAAGAGAATCCTCGTGTTCAATGGAAAGAGCCCAGTCATAGCCTACAAGACGGAGATTTGAAATAATATCCTTCCAGTAAAGCTCGTCATTACCGTAGCCTACACTGCGGAATATCCAAGAACGGTTGATTTCGTCACTGTAAAGCTTAGTATCAAGCACACCTGTTCTTGCGGTGTTGTACTTGTCGATTCTTGTATCCTTTGCGTGTACGTGGAAAATAGCGTCACCGAGAGCACGGATAACTGCAACGGGCTCCATACCCTGCCAGATAAGATGGCTGGGGTCAAAGTTTGCACCGATTTCGGGACCTACTGCCTCACGGAGCTTAAGAAGTGTTTCTGTGTTGTATACGCAGAAGCCGGGATGCATTTCAAGAGCAATCTTATTGACACCGTGTGCCTTTGCGAATTCAACAAGGTTCTTCCAATAAGGAATAAGGACCTCATTCCACTGCCAGTCAAGAATACTGAGGAAGTCATTGGGCCAGGGGCAGGTTACCCAGTTGGGATACTTTGCACCCTCGTGGTCACCGGGACAGCCCGAGAAGGTATTGATCTGATGAAGACCTAACTTTTCTGCAAGCAGGATAGCATTTCTGATAACCTTATCAGCCTCGGCTGCTTCTTCCTTGTTGGGATGTACGGGGTTTGCGTGACATGAAAGAGCAGAAATCTCAACATTGTACTTCTTTATGAGAGCCGTAAATTCCTCAAAAGCCTTTTCGTCATTAAGAAGCACCTCAGGATCTGCGTGTGCATTTCCCGGATAACCGCCTACACCGATTTCAACCATTTCAATACCGAGAGATGTAAAATATTTAAGAGCCTCTTCAAGAGAGAGATTGCTTAAAAGTGTAGTAAAAACACCAAGCTTCATTGTGTTTTCCTCCGAATCAATTATTTTCGGGGGACGGGTATTCCGTCCCCCGTATCTTTATACGTTTGCCTTAAGCCACTGCATACTTCTTGTGATATCAGAAAGTCCGTCGGGCTCGGGATCGTCATTTTCAAGGATGAGCCATTCTATACCGTTGTCCTTTGCTGCTCTTACAACTGTTGCAAGGTCATTGTTGCCTTCACCGAGAGCCATAGGATGTCCGTCAATACCGTCCTTGATGTGAAGGTGAGGGATTATATCCTTGTACTCGGAAATAAGCTTATAATTATCCTTGCCTGCGTGGAAAGACCAGTAGGTGTCAATCTGCATATGGCATGCAGCAGCAAGTCTTTCAAAAATTGTGCCGGGCACTGTATTATAGAGGGGCTCAAGGAATTCCTGTGTATGATTGTGGAAATATACATTGATACCCTCTTCGGAAGCTACCTTATCTGCATTGCCCATAATTTCGATAACCTCGTTAAGTGAGGTTTCGGTTTCGGTGTCTGCTCCGCCTATACCGAGAGTCTTTGCTCCGATTACCTTACCGAAGCGGATGGTTTCGGCAAGATTTTCTGCCTTGAAATCATTAAGGCCCATATGTGCGCCTACAGCCACAAGACCGATTTCGTCAAGAGCAGCCTTAAGGTCTTCGGCACTGTAGCCGTGGAAGCCTGCGAATTCAACACCGTCAAAGCCAAGCTCCTTTACCTTTTTAAGAATGTCAATAAAGTTCTCTCCGTTTTCCATATGGTGTCGGAGTGAATATAACTGAACAGCAAGTTTCATTTTATCTCTCCTCAGTCTTCAAAATAAACAGCCTTACCTGTCTTTGCGGATTCATAGATAGCTTCAAGAATTCTTGTTACGCAAAGAGCCTGCTCGGGAAGAACACAAGGATCTGTATCTGTAAGAATAGCATTGATCCACTGATACATATCAAGCTCTGAAGAATCACCCTTCTTACCGTCGTAGAAAGCAACACCGCCTGCATCAAGGTTGGGAGTTTCAATTGTCTGTCTGCCGTGCTTAACCTTGTTTACTCTGAGCTCACCCTTTGTTGTAACACCGCCGTCAACACCGCAGAGTGTGTAGCATGCTTCGTTTGCATCTGCAACATTAAGTGCCCATGATGCTTCAAGCATAACAACAGCGCCGTTCTTCATAACGATGTGACCGAAGGCTGAATCCTCAACGGTGAACTTTTCGGGATCCCAGTCGCCCCATGCGTTAGCTGTATTTGTCTGATCTGCGAGCTTTCTGAAGGTGTTACCTACAACCATCTTGGGCTCGTAGTTATCCATCATATAAAGAGTAAGGTCAAGTGCGTGAGTACCGATATCGATAAGGGGACCGCCGCCCTGCTCGTATTCGTTAAGGAAAACACCCCAGGTGGGAACTGCTCTGCGGCGGATAGCGTGTGCCTGAGCATAGTAGATTTCACCGAATTCATTTTCCTTACATGCATCCTTGACATAAAGGTTTTCTGTGCACTGACGATTCTGATAACCGATTGTAAGCTTCTTGCCTGTTCTCTTGGCAGCTTCAAGCATAGCCTTACCTTCAGCATAGGTCTTAGCCATAGGCTTTTCACACATAACGTGCTTACCTGCTTCAAGAGCATCTATTGTAATAAATGAATGTGAACGGTTAGGTGTACAAACGTGAACTACATCAATGGTTTCATCCTTAAGAAGCTCTTTGTAATCCTCATAAACCTTAGCATCCTCTGTACCGAACTTCTTTGCAGCCTTTTCTGCTCTTTCAAGCACGATGTCACAGAAAGCAACCAATTCAAGCTTATCGTCAAGCTTTGCAAGATTGGGCATATGCTTGCCGTTTGCAATACCGCCGCAGCCGATGATACCGATTCTTAATTTCTTGTCCATAAAAAATAACCAACCTTTCATTGTTGAATAATCTCAACCTGATTAAATACAAAAATTAAAACTGCACGGCTTTCTGATTTTTATAAAGCCACACAGTTTAATTATATATACTGGTATTTTGATATTCAAGCAAAATATTGCTTCCCGAAGGGAAATTTGCAAGAGGTTTTTTTGTATATATTGCACAAATATTATGCAAATATCAAAAATTCAACCCTTATCCGTTAAAGCCGCCGCCTACAGTGATTGTATTCTGAAGAACAACCACAGTGCTGTCAACAGTTGCACCTGCAAATTTATAGTCAGTGAGGCTTATCTCCACTTCGCAGGTCCACGTGCCGTTTACTATCTTACCGCTGTCATCAACAAGCACCTTCACAACCGCATCCCTGTATGTAATAACCGCATTTTCAACATTCACTTCAAGAGGAAGACCCGCATCATTGAGCTGTCCCATAATGCTTCCGAGGTCACCTACAACGGAGATTGCGTGTCCCACACTGCCGTCGGTTGAAGCTGCACTTGCCTTGTCCGACTGCTCATTAAGAGTCATTTCAAGCACAATACCGCGGCTTTCCTTATAAGCCTTGGCAGTTGCAATATCTGATGCAACAAGGGAATTATAATTACCTGTAATTCCGTCAGATTCCGTAGCAGAGCCCGACAGGAATTTTGAAAGTATGGGAGTTACATATCTGAACATACCGCTTAATGCACCGTTGTTTACGGAAATATCCTTAAGCTCTATTGTCTGTCTTGATTTTACAGCGTTTCCGGTTTCTGCCGCCGCTTTCTTATAATATTCGGCAACAAGCTCTGTTCCCCAGGATGAGGTTTCATCAACAGTCTCAGACTCTGCAGTCACCTCTTCAGTTGCGGGAGCTTCTGTAACAGGCGCTGCCGTTGTAAGCTCTGCTGTAGTAAGCTCTGCCGTTACAGGCTCTGAGACAGTCTCGTTGTATAAGGGCATAGTCTCCTGTACATATACAGATGATGTCTCCTGAGCAGCTGCAGTTGTTTCCTCAGTTTCTGTTTTACTGCACGAAGAAAAAGCAAAAAGGCAGGAAAGGGATAATAAAACGGCTGTAAGCTTATAATTTTTCATAAAATCACCACATGAATTATTAACACATTATAAATCATTTTAACACTTATACAAAAAAATGTAAAGGAGTAATTTACTTTCGCATAAGAGCCGTTATTTTTTTTATTTTCGGAAAAGAATTATTGACAAACTCATGAACAGAATGTTAATATCAATATATATTTCCCAACCGGAGGTAACTTATGAAAATCTCTAAAAGAATCATTTCCGTTTTACTTGCTCTTACAATGGTATTCACCGTGTCGGTTATACCTGCATTTGCAGCAGAAAATGAAGAAAATACCTGGTCTGACCTTACAGAAAATGACTACCCCTTCATTTTTGTACACGGTATGGGCGGCTGGGGTGCTTATGAAGAAAATGCACCTATGCCCTACTGGGGAGGCCTCAGCTTTGACGGTCTTCAGATGATAACAGGAGATACAAATATTGTCGATATCCTCAATTCTTACGGTGTAGAAACCTATGAAGCATCCGTAGGTCCCTTCTCAAGTGCATGGGACAGAGCCTGCGAGCTCTATGCACAGCTTACAGGTACGGTTGTTGACTACGGTGCTGCTCACTCAGAGGCTCATAACCACGACAGATACGGCTATTCTTATGAGGGCAAGGCTCTTATGGGTGAAAACTGGGACCTTGAAACTCCCCTTAATATTATGGGACACTCCTTCGGCGGCCCCACAGTAAGACTTTTTGCTTCTCTTTTATATCACGGCAACGCTGATGAGGTGGCTGCAACAGGCGCAGAAACCTCTCCCCTTTTCACAGGCGGACACGATGTTATCCATTCCTGTACCACCTTCTCAAGCCCCAACGACGGCACACCTATTGCCGATTTCCTTGTAGACCTTAAGCTTATCTCTCTTATCGGCTTCTTCGGAAACCTTATCGGTGTTATCTTCGGAGATGAGGTTATGATGTGGCACCTGAGATTCGGTCAGTTCGGACTTACAGCAAAAGAGGGCGAAGACAGAGCACGCTTTGACATCGGAAATATTGTGAACTTCTGTAATTCAGATGATAACTGCGGCTATGATATGACAATTGACGGCGCAAAGGTGCTTAATGAAAAAATAGAGCTCTGCCCCAACACCTACTATTACTCATACACTGCAATTGCTACTGAAGAAAATCTTGTAGGTATGCAGAAGCTTAACACTCCCTCACTTTTCTTATTCTCCAACTTTATCTTAAGCGCAAGTGAAGGTAAGACAATTGACGGTGTTGAAATGACAAAGGAATGGGCAATCAGTGACGGTATCGTACCCTTTGCCAGTGCAAAATGTCCTATGAAAGATGCAGCCACTGCAAAAAGCTATTCCGAGGCTATAGCAAACGGTGAAGAAATTGAAACAGGCAGATGGTATATGATGGATCCCCTTATGGATTTCCAGCACGCAAGCTTTATGGGAACAATCGGCTGGCCCACATCAGTTGAAGATTTCTACACAGACTTCATAAACACGGTAAATGCAAGATAAAGGGGCTGTAAAAAAGTGCAGACCGCATAAAACAAGATAACTAAAGGGTTTCTTTCGGTATTTAACTACCAAAGAAACCCTTTAAAACTGTAAAAATCAGCAAAAGCAGGCAAAAACAAGGTTTTTGCGTTTTATGCTATAAACAAACCTCGCCCTTGGAGTACCTTTGTACGCCGTCGGGTAAACCAAAATAAAGCTGAACGCTTTATTTTGGCTCGGTTTGTTCATTCTGCGCATTTTTTCCTAGCCCCTAAAAAGGGGATGTAAAAAAACGAGTTTTTTTACATCCTCTTTGTTTTTTAATCAGTAATTTCAACTCCGCCCCATTCAACAGCAGTAAAACCACTTCTTTCTGTCTTATAAATTTGCTGAGGCTCTATTTCGATGTAGGAGTCGAGAGGTTTATATGCCATAAAAACTCTTATTATATTATCTGGTTTTGGTGTAATCTGCAGTCTTACATTGTTAGTATACTCGGTACTTTGGAAAGAGATCAGATTATATTCATTCTGTATCATACGCGGAAGCCAATAAACTATAAAATCATTAATTTCCTTTGAATTAAGTCCGAACAACGGTAATGTTTTCTGTAAAAATTCCGCAGTATCGGAGCCTTTAATTACAAACCCGTTACTGAAATCATAATTTTGCTTTCCTGTGAGTTCCCAATAAAGATATGAATATTGTTTATTGTCAGCAGAATTAATCAATGTACCGTCAGGCTGTGCGACAACATTCCATCCGTTGTTATATTCAGGATAAGTGCAAGAAAACCGAACTTTATCTGAAAAATTGATCTTTACGCTTATTTCTGTTTCCTCTTGAGGATACAGATATAAAACAGGCTTATCTCCGACACCGCCAAAAATAAGATACTTTGTTAAAACCCAACCCTTGTGACCGTTATATTCAACATAAGTCCAGGTTGAATCAGATGAGCATTCACCATAAACCGACACCCATGCACCGTCAGGAACAGTGGTAATCAATGAATAATCTCTTGACAATCCGGCTCTCATATTAAGCGGTTCGCCATCATATTCACCTGTAACATCAACAAGGGCTGAATAGCCGCATAGTTCTATATCAGGATAGACAGGTTGTTTATCAAAACAATCTTCATATGTTTCAAACAGAAAATCTGTTCGCACCCAACCTTCTTTGCCCTCATAATAAACCATAGTCCATCCGTCAAAACTAAGTGTTTCAACAGTAACAATATTTCCGTTATCTATCTGTCCGACAACATTATATTTGCTTTTACTGGGACCAAATCGCATTTTAGCATAACCCTGACCTTCAAAATTTCCGCTTACTTATCTGCGATATTGGTCACAAAAATAACTTTCATCAGGTCGGAATAACTTTCCGGGATCAAAATTATCTTCATTGTCGATAGCCTGAGTTTCATTTTCAGATTTTATTGTCGGATAAATGTTTACATTTTTATCTAAAGTAAATTCAAATTTATCGTTAACTAAAGTTGAATTCTGAATATCCTTATTTTCAGACATAGTAAAAAAAAGGATTATACCGAGCAAAGCAATGACAAATACTGACAGAAGAATTATAACTACATACAGTTTTTTGTTAGATTCAGAATTTGTATTACTCATAATTAAAACCTTTCACTAAAATACACTTGCCGTTGCATTTATAGGCAAGTGTATTCATATTTTATCAATGAAAATCAAGAAACAGGATAGTTATAAACAAGCTCATCTATCCAATTTCCGTTAATAAAATCTCTGCCGCGGACAAGAACATTATTCTCATAAACTTCAACAACAATGCCATCGCCGGGCTCATAATCAACAACCTCGGTTGATCTGGGAAGATTTATACAATCAATACCGCTCCAGGTATAAAAATTATCAGTTCCGAGCTCATTATGGATGTGTCCGTGTATAAATAATTCAACATCATATTTATTCAATAATTCAGCGAGATCATAGCTGTTAATTTCACCATTCAGATAACGCAACGGGAAATGATTCAAAATAAAAATAGGAGCATTTTCACTGTCTGCTTTAATGAGAATTGTTTCAAGCCATGAGAACTGCTCAGAAGACATGATAAAGGACTGAGTTGTCGGATCTTCTGAAACAAGACTAATCACATAGCAACCGTTTATTACGTTATAAAAATATGCATTTTCAATATTATTTCCGAGATAAGTTTTGTTGTTTGAAATATAATTTTTGCGGAGAGATTCGTAATCACCTTCACCGTTACCAAAATCATGATTACCGGCAACAACAATATTTTTTGAAGCAGGATTTACACCCTTTACTGCAGTGTAAAAGAAAAAGCTTTCAAGAAGCTGACCGTTCATAACATTATCCCCGAGAAAAACAACAGCATCCTGATTTTCACCGGCGTCAAGCCCCTTAAGAAGATTTGAAAAAGCCTTATAAGAATCAGGGTTGTTTGTCTCAACATGTATATCAGAAACAGCAGAAAAACTCATAATTAAGTTATCGGGATCTTCAGCACTAAACGACTCAACTGTTTCATTCGATGAAATAGGTAATATCGTTATAATCATAGTCAGAAAGGTAGCAAGCACCTGTTTTACAAATAATGTTACAGTAGATAAATCCATAAATTAACCTTCTTTCTGTATAATATATATAAATTTTAACAATTAACAATATAATTGTCAACAAATATCATATAAAAATCAAAAAAAAGAAAAAAAGACGACAAATTATGAAAACTTGTCGTCTTTGGCAGGGGCAGAAGGGCTCGAACCCTCGGCACGCGGTTTTGGAGACCGCTGCTCTACCAGCTCAGCTATTCCCCTGTATATACCCTCAGGCTATTGTTTACGTCAGGCGAAATAACCATCGGAGCAACGCTGCTTGAGTAGTATATCATGTGTATTTTGATTTGTCAAGTGTTTTTTCGATTTTTTTGAAAAAAATTTTCGACAAAGATTATTGTTTATCTGGCAATTATACTTAAAAAAGTTCCGGAATATCCGCACTGTCTTCTATGGGAAAAGAACGGATGAATGCCGTTGCTTGAAAAACAGCAGGTGCACATTCCGCTCACATCGATGTTTTCCGGCTTTACACCGCAAAGCACAAGCAACTCTTTGTTTATGAGAGCAAGATCGGCATGCCGCTTGGTGGCTGCCGAGCAAGAAGGATGCAGCGGCATAAGATGTTCCATATCATAGTCATACCGCTTGGATTTAAACAAGCTGTTAAAAGCAGAATATACATCTTCCCCGACTTCGTAGCAACATCTGCCGATACAGGGGCCGATAGCGGCAGCAACAAAAGACGGATTTCCTCCGGATAACAGCACAGCCGCTTTTGTGACAATATCTGCCGCACTGCCACGCCAGCCGGCGTGTACAGCACAAACATCGCCTGTTCGAAGATCGGCAAGCAGAATGGGTACGCAATCGGCCGTTTTAACACACAGGGCGGATAGGGAATGCGCAGATTCCCGGTTTCGAAGAATCAAACCGTCACAATCGGGTAGCGCCGGCTTGTTTATGCATATACCCTTTCCGCAGTCAGAGGACAAAACTTCTGTTACAATATCGGAATGTACCTGTGTTGTGC
>JAZNEX010000059.1:0-33264 GCA_045588855.1 Acutalibacteraceae bacterium | reverse complement strand
GAGCGGCTGCTTGAAATAGTAATGCGATGTCAAACCTCTGTGCCGACTTTTAGTCGGCGAGCCAGCAGGCGGCCCTTATAGGGCCTGTGCAAACCACCAGTTCAACTGGTGGTTATGATTTTGTTCATTCTGCGCATTTTTTCCTAGCCCCTAAAAAGGGGATGTAAAAAAACGAGTTTTTTTACATCCCCTTTTTCTGGAGCTGGTGACGGGAATCGAACCTGCAACCTGCTCATTACGAATGAGCTGCTCTGCCATTGAGCCACACCAGCGTATATTATGTTTTTCCATATTATATTACAACTGAAAGAAAATATCAAGAAGAAATTTGTTTTTTAAGAAAGTCAGCAGAATCTTTAAGATATTATTAATGTCATTGATATAATGTTTTTTGTATTGTAGTATATAAGAGAGGTGAGAGAAATGGCAAATATTCTGAAAATTGTCATCGGTGCCGCAGGCTGGGTGTGGTTTATGATTCCCGTGGTATTCAGTGGTATATTCAACATCGGAAATCTCGCAGGTCTGTTGTTTTTCGGCGTACTGTTTCTTTGGGGTATTTTCGGAAAGCGGCTTAAGGAAAAGAGTAAACAAAAGAAGTCTGCAAGGGTGTTTCGTCGGGTACTTATTACAGGGTATATTATTTTCACTTTATTGTTTTCCGTTGAAAGTGTCCTTATGCTTGATGCAATTGCAAAGCCTCCGACGGCTGAGAATACAACGGTAATTGTTCTCGGCTGTGCCGTTTACGGTGAAACTCCCAGTCAGATGTTAAGACTGAGAATTGATGCAGCTGAAGAATATCTTAAGCAGAATCCCGACGCCGAGGCGGTGCTGTCAGGCGGACAGGGCCCAAATGAGGATATTTCCGAAGCTCTTTGTATGTACCGTGAGCTTGTTGACAGAGGAATCAGTTCCGAAAGACTTTTTATGGAGGACAAGTCAACAAGCACAAGGGAAAATATTGCATTTTCTATGGATATTATCAGAGAAAACAATCTCAGCACTGATATTGCCATAGTCACAAATAATTTCCATTTGTTCAGAGCAGGGATTTCCGTAAAAGAAGAAGGATATGAGTGTACATACATCGATGCTTATACACCCTTACCCCTTCTTGCAACTTACGTAATGAGAGAGTATATGGGAATTCTGGCTCATGGAGCAAAGCTGCTCTTTACATAAAAATCAAAGTCTGCATCAAGGAAAAGCCGGATGCAGACTTTATTGTTAATTTATAGCTTGTATAATACTTTCAAGTGTTGCGGAATCTACCATTCCTGCCCGGTTATAACAGATATTGCCGTCTTTATCCAGTGCAATTGTTCTGGGAATTCCCGTGATGCCGTATGTTATTGCGGCATCAAATTCCAGGTCATAGAAGGTAGGGAAGGTGTATCCTTTGTCTTTTATATATTTTTCGCCTTTTTCTATTCCGTCATCGGTGTTTACGATAAGAAACTGTATTTCATTTCCGTATTTTTTATAAGCTTCTTCAAAGTCGGGCATTTCCTGTATACAATAGCCGCACCATGTTGCCCAGAAGTTGAGTATCACAGGCTTGCCCCTGAAGTCGGAAAGCTTCACTTCTTCACCTCTGGCATTAAAAAGCCTGATATCGGGTGCAGCATTGGGATTGTCTGTTTCTTTTTCTGAAGCTGTGGTTTGTTCGTTTCTGATTTCTTCATCAGCCTTTTCGGAAAGCTTGGGATAAACTGCCGCTGCTGCAATTATAATTATGACAAGTGCCGCAATTACGGCAATAAGTGATTTGTTTTTCATAAGTGTACCTCCGTCAGTTAAGTATTGTAAGGAATCTGTTCATAAGGCCCGTCATCATAAGGATACCGATAAAGACAAGGAAAATACCACAGATTATATTGATGGTTTTATAATTCTTTTTGATGAATGTAAATGCTCCCTTGAGCTTATCTATAAGCACTGCGCTGAGAAGGAAGGGGACTCCCAATCCCGTTGAATACAGCAGAAGCATTATAATTCCTTTGATTATGTCACCTTCACCTGATGCCATAGCAAGTGCAGAGCCTAAGAATGCGCCTACGCAAGGAGTCCAGCCTATTGAAAAAACAATACCGAAAAGTACGGCTGAGAAAAATCCCATATCTGTTTTTACGGTTTTGTTTAAGCCCGAAAAAAGCTTCAGTCTGAATACTCCCATATAGTTGAGCCCGAAAAAGATTACAATAAGACCGAGAATGATATTCACAACAGTCTCATATTGCTTAAGAAAGCTGCCGAGCGTACCTGCAAGGGCACCGAGAGCTGTGAATACTGCCGTGAAACCAAGAACAAACCCGAATGCCCCCATAAGGGTTTTTTTTGTGCTTCTTTCTCCTCCGCCTGCAAAGTATGAAAGATATACAGGCAGCATAGGAAGAAGACAGGGAGAAATGAAGGTTATTATACCTTCAATAAAAGATACAATATATTGCATATAAATCTCCTATTTTTAGAATCATTTTAAATTTATTATATATCTTTTTACATAAAAAATCAAGTATTTTTGAAATCTGTTGTCGGTATAAATAAAAAATTATTTATCTATTGCTAATTTTTTGATGCTTTGCTATAATGTATATAACTGACGGAGTGTGATGATTAATGCAAAGAGCAAGAATAAAAACACCAAAGGACAAATCTATAGCAACAAAGGGTTTTGCTAAATTCCTTTTTTATTTTGTGCAGTTTACATGGGGGCTTCCCGTTAATCTTATCAGCGGTATAATTTTCCTTATTTTAAGAAAAAAATACCGTACGGAAAGATTTAAGAATGCCTTTATTACGTATATCCCCGGCAATTGGGGCGGTCTTTCTTTGGGGCTTTTCATCTTTATTGCTGAGGGCAAGGCTGAAGGCTGGACAAATAATACAAAGATTCACGAATACGGACATACAATCCAGTGTCTTCTTTTAGGACCTCTTTATTGGATTGTTGTTGCACTTCCTTCTGCAATCTGGTGCAATTTCTTTGACAACTACAGAAAAAAGAACAATGTTTCTTATTATAATCTTTACTGCGAAAGCTGGGCTAACTCCTGGGGAGTAAAATGGTCGGGTCTTAAGCAGTTTGGAATAAAGTAATTTTACGGAGGTAAAATAAAATGAAAAAAGTATTATGTATTCTTCTTTCTCTTGTAATGGTTTTTTCCCTCGTTGTAATGACAACGGCAGCGGAAAATGATAAGGTGCTTAAGTTCAATGAAGACGGAACCTTCAAGATTCTTCAGTTCAATGATACTCAGGATATAGGCGACGGTGTCGATGAAAGAATGGTTGAGTTTATTGAGGCTGCTCTTGATCTGGAAAAGCCTGACCTCGTTGTTTTTGTAGGTGACCAGCTTTCAGATGCATACCCCTTCGGCACAAAAGAGGATATGACAATTTGTATTGACAATATCATAGCTCCTCTTGCAGAAAGAAATATTCCCTTTATTGTTACTCTCGGTAATCACGACCATGACCACTTTGATGTATTTACAAAGGCTGAGCAGAGAGCTGCTTATTCATCCTATGACAACTGCTATATGCCCGAAGACGGTTGGGATGAATTTACCGTAAATGTTCCCGTGCTTACCTCTGACGGTACAGATGTTGCTATGAGCGTATTTATGATGAATACTCATAACAAGGCAGAGTCAGGCGGATATTCAGGTGTTGTTGCCGATCAGAATACCTGGTATGAAAATGTAAGTGCAGATCTTAAAACAGCCAACGGCGGTGAAGATGTTCCTTCAATGGTATTCCAGCACATTCCCCCCAAAGAAATCTATAAGCTCATGAGAGAATGTGATTATAACGAAGAGGGCGCTATCTATTCACGCCGTGACAATAAGTGGTATGTGCTTGACGAAACAAAGGCACAGGGAGATCTCGGTGAAGCTCCCTGCAGCGAAGATTTTGATAATATAACAGGTCAGTATGAATCATGGTTAAAGACAGGCAATGTTATGGGTGCTTTCTTTGCACATGACCATGTCAATAATTTTGTAGGTGTAACAGAAGACGGTATCAAGATGGGTTATAACGGAGGTACAGGCTTCCGTGCATACGGTGTCGGCGATGAAAGAAGCGCAAGAGTTTTCGAATTCAATGAAAATGATGTTGAAAATTATTCAACAAGACTTGTTACTTACAAGGAAGCTACAGGCAAGGAGATTCCCGTTGTGCTTGTTGACTACTTCACACCTGCACTTCTTACTTCACTTATGAAGGTTGTTTATTTCTTCTTCGGCTGGCTTATCAAAATGTTTTAATTGAGAAAAAGACCCGTCTGACGGGTCTTTTCGCATAAGTTAAGTTGTTTTATCGGAAGGTGAATATTATGAGCAGGTTTTTAGAGGATTTTGAAAAATTTATAAGAGATAATAACGGCAGAGTTACTTCTATAGCCGAAATGACAGGGGATAATACTCCCGAAAGAGTTGAAATTGCCGAAAGCAACGCGTGTCAGAATATTTATTCTGTCTCTAAGGTTTACAGTGTAACGGCGGTGGGTATTCTCTGTGACAGAGGTTTACTCAGTGTTGATGAAACCGTTACGGATATTCTCGGTGATGAATGTCCTGCAGGATATGACCCTTATTGGGAGCAGACTACCGTTGATATGCTTATGCGCCATATGATAGGCTATCCCGGAGGTTTTGATACCGATGTGTTTGATGCTTCGCATTATGATCCCGATTATCTCAAGGAAATTATGCTCAAAAAATGGACCTGTCCTCCCGATACCGAAAGACATTATAACGATGCGGGATACTACATTATTTCAAGAATTGTAAACAAAAGAGCCGGTAAACCCTTATTTGCATTCTGCTGGGAAAACATATTCCTTCCCCTGGGCTTCAGGGAAGCCGCATGGAGCTGTTGTCCTCAGGGGCACGCAATCGGTGCAACAGCACTTTATATAAGAACTGACGATATGATAAAAATCGGCGGTGTATATCTTAACAAGGGTATGTATCAGGGCAAGCGCATTGTATCCGAAAAATGGGTTAATAAGGTTCTTGAAAGAAGATATGAATTTTCCCCCAACGGAATAAGAGATTCTTATAATAAAGGCGGAATGAACGGTCAGAATCTGCTTGTTATTCCTTCGGAAAACAGGGTCGTAGGCTGGCAGGGCTACGATATTCATCCCGGAGGCCCCGACCTGACAAAATTCGCAGCAGAATACAGATTATAATTTATCGGTCTTCCGACCGATAAATTATAATAGCGAAAGTCATAGCTTCGCTATGAGCGAAATTGTCCTACGGACAGCGAAATTCATTCCTCCGGAATGAGCGAAATATTTGCCTTACGGCAAATGTGCCGGAAGGGCTGCGCCCTTAATTGTATAGAGAGAAGCGGACAAGACACAAAGTGTCTTCCTCAATTTTGCATTTTGCACTTTGCATTATCATAATTTATCGGTCTTCTGACCGATAAATTATGATTCATTGTTGCTTTTTTTTCTTTTTGGAGTATAATATACCAATATGACTTTTTCGGAGGGTTGATAAGTGCGGGAAATTATTGAATTTTTTAACGGATACTCTGATCCGGTTCTTGTAATAAGAATTATTCTTGCCGGTGTATGCGGCGGTATTATCGGTGTTGAAAGAACACTCAGACAGAAGGATGCTGGATTCAGAACTCATATTATTGTTGCTATGGGTGCTGCTCTTATGGTTATTATATCCAAATACGGCTTCCTTGATATTGTTTTCCTTGATTCTGTTCAGGTGGATGTGTCAAGAGTTGCATCTAATATAATTACCGGTATATCATTCCTCGGTGCAGGTATGATATTTGTAAAGGGTATCTCTATAAAAGGACTTACCACTGCAGCCGGTATCTGGGTAACTGCAGCAGTAGGTATGGCAATGGGTGCAGGACTTTACATAGTTGCATTGGTTTCTGTTATTCTGTTGCTTCTGGTTCAGATTGTTTTTCACAAATTTCTTATCGGCTTTGACAAGGTACTTGCAAATGACAATCTTGTGCCCTGCTTTGTACAGATTGAAAATACCCCTGTTGCGGTAGCTGAACTGAAATCATTTCTTAAGGCAAACGGAGTACAGATATTTGACTCGGTTATTGATGCTTCTTCTGATAATACGACGCTTACGATACATCTCAATGTTCAGTTTGAAAAGGATGTCAATATAGATGAGGTATTCAGCCGTTATCTTAAAAAAGAAGGCGTCCGTCAGGCATTCTCATTATAATAATAAAAAAGCTCAGATCGTGCAGATCTGAGCTTTTAGTATATAATCTTATCCATAATGATATCGTGTTTTTCCGTGGGGATTGTTTCGCTTATAAGGGCAGGGAAGCAGAGACAGAATTTTTTTGCCTTTGAATTTTTAAGGAATCTGTCGTAAAAGCCTGCTCCGTGTCCGAGTCTGTTTCCGTTTATATTTGCGCTGAGGCAAGGTATTATCGCAAGATCAGCATCACGGGCCGTTTCTTTATAGCTGACAGGCTCTCTTATACCCATATAGCCATTCCTGAAAACGGTATTTTTATCTGTTTTTACAAGCTTCATTTCACCTTTTGAAACGCATAACGGTACATAAACCTGCTTGCCTGATTCGAGGGCTTTTTTTATTATACACCGTGTTTCGGGCTCATCGGGAGATGACATATAAATAAAGATGCTTTCTGCCTGGATGAATTCGGGAGTGTCAATCAGAAGCTTACCGATTCTTTCGCTTTCCTTCAGCTTATAGGATAAAGGAAGCTTTTTTGTTTTTTCTCTGATTTGTCTGCGAAGCTCTGTTTTCTGAATCATTTTATTCTTTCAAGTCCTACACTTGCTCTTAATATGGTACGGGCATCTGAAGCAGTGATTTTGCCGTTATTGTCTGCATCTCCTCTTTCAAGAAGAATTGCTGTTTTTTCTTCAAGTCCCACACTTGCTCTTAAGACAAGTCTTGCATCTGCAGCAGTTATGTCACCGCTTATATCCACATCGCCCTTTACAGGTGCGTTGAATACAAATTCAAACATTTCCCTTACCTTGCTGAAACGGGTTTCGTCTGTTATTTCCTTTTCGTCAACCTTTGTGATTACATCAGTACAGTTGTAGGCAAGAATGACAAGCTGTTTCCCTGCCTTCATGGCAGAAGCAATAAGGCATTTTCCCGCATCATCTGTGGTGCCCGTTTTGATGCCGTTGGCAAATGCATAATAATATTTGCTTGAGGGATTCACAAGTGAATTGGAGCTGGTCCAGATTATATTTTCACCTGAAGCAAAGTAAAATCTTCTTGAATACGTGCTTACTACAGAAGTCAATGTACTGTTTTTTAATGCTTCCTTTGTAATAATAAGCATGTCATCTGCCGTTGAATAATGCTCCGGGTCATCCCAACCGTCGGGATTGACAAAGTGCGTGCCGGTGCAGCCCAGTGAAGAGGCATATTCATTCATAAGACCGCAGAAATACTCTGTGGCCTCGGCATCTGTCATTTCGGTATTGCCCGAATGCTTTTTTGCAATATTTACGGCAACGGTGTATGCTGCATCATTTCCGGAGGGGAGCATCATACCTGCAATAAGTGTTTTTAATTTAAGCTGATGGCCTTTTTGTATATAACAAAGGCTTGAATTAGAATGAACAAGCTCAAGCTCCGTGCCAACCGTAAAAATATCCTCAGGACCGGCATTCTGAAGTGCCACAAGGGATGTTATAAGCTTTGTTGTGCTTGCAATTGAAATTTTTTTGGTTGAATTTTTTGAAAAAACAAGCTTGTCATTGGTGATATCATATACTATGCAGGAGCTTATGTTTTCTGCAATATCATTCAGCTTTTGTTCATAGCCGGTGATATTTTTTGCACTTGACGGGGGAGCATCGGCTTTTTCCGTATTATCCGGAACAGCTTCCGTAGTGTTTTCTGTTGCAGCTTCTGTAGTCGCAAATGATGTGCTGCAGGGAATAAGAGAAGCCAGAATGGCGCAAACAAGTAAAATTGTCAGAAATCTGTTTGTGTTTTTCATAAGTGCTCCTTGATATCACAGAATTATGTAAAAATTATATCAAACAAATAAAGGTAAATCAACTGTAAAATTACGGAAATTGTCAACGATTGGCGAATTAGGATTTGCATTCAGCGATTTACTGTGTTAAAATATCAGTATATATGTTCTGGGGGGATTTTTATGGCATTTTGTTCACAGTGCGGTAATCAGCTGCCCGATACCGCAGCATTCTGCAGCAAGTGCGGCAGTCCGGTAAAAAAGGCTTCTGCTCCCGCAGCCGATGACGGCATAAATAACGGTGCCGCTATGTCGGCTGCAGGTATTCCCGGCGGTATTCAGGGGGGCGGTATGCCCGGAGCCGTAAACAGCGGCTCAGGCAAAAAGAAGGGGCCGATCGCAATTCTTGCAGTGCTCGGTGTTGTTGTGGTGATTCTTATAGGTGTGCTTATCGGTATTGTATGGAATCATTCATCCGGTACTGAGGATTCTTCAAAAGGGGGGCTCTTCAGCAAGGTTCCGGTAAGCTTTGAGGATGCTCTGGAAAAGGGACAGAAATCTCTTGAAAAAGGAGATTCATCAGAAGTTCAGCTTCAGCTTGTAAGCTCCGATGTTGAAAGCTATCCTACGGTAAAGCTTTACTATAATGTTCAGGATAACAGCGGTACTCCCGTAATTATGACTTCTCCCAATGCTTTTATCAGGGAAACAATTTCAGGCGGTGCCGAAATTGAACGAAAGGTCAAGTCCGTTTCACGGCTCAGCGGTAATCAGGGTGTAGGCTTTGATATACTTATAGACAAGTCAGGCAGTATGGATGAGGATTTCTATATTATGCAGAATACTCTCAGAGATTTCATCAACAGCCTTGAATATGATTCGGGCGATCACGCAGAGCTTATCGCTTTCGACAGTCTCATAATGTATATGTGTACATATACCAATGACCGCAACAGACTTCTTAACGGTATTGATAATATGTCCACAAGCGGTATGACAGCTTTGTATGATGCTCTTATTTCGGGTATTGAAAATGCAGGTAACCGCGCGGGGGCAAACTGTGTTATAGCCTTTACCGACGGTGCAGATAACGAAAGCTACAGCAGCTATTATGATGTTATAACTCTTGCTCAGCAAAAGGAAGTGCCTGTATATCTTATCGGCACTTATGATGCAGAGGCGGATATTCTGCGTAATATTGCCTCTCAGACAGGCGGCAGATACTGGAATGTTGCTTCTATAGATGATGTCGGTGATATTCTTGATTCTATCCACCGTCTGCAGAAGGATATGTATTGCGTTGAGTATGTTTCAGATGAAACGGCTGATGCATATACAACAAGAAATGTTTCTTGTATCGTTCTTGATGAGGATTATTATTCTTATGAGCCTGATGCAAGCTTCAAGGCGGTCGAAACTATAAAGGTAAAGCCCCATTCATCACGTTATGAGGTTATTTCTGCCGATATTTCCTGGACAGAGGCAAACAATGAATGTATCAGAAGAGGCGGACATCTTGCTACAATTACTTCTCAGGACGAAATGAATAAGGTATGCGCTCTTGCCGAAAGCAGCGGTCTTAAATATATCTGGATAGGCGGATATACTTCTATACGTAACGGCAGGGCTTACGGCCACTGGATTACGGGTGAAAGCTTTAATTTCCAGGCATGGTATCCGGGTGAGCCTTCAAGAAATGACCATGATGGTACACCAGAGGCTTATCTGATGCTGTGGAGAGTACAGGGTGTGTGGTCGTGGAATGACCAGCGTAATGACCTTTTCAGCACCGGTCTTTCCTACTTCGGTGGCAATATCGGTTATATCTGCGAATACGAATCTTAGTAAATGGGCGCAAAAATCACCATATTTGGCGCGCAGAATTGATTTGATGGTGCGATAACAGAATTAAGTGCATTTATGACTTTGGGTGTGATACACGCTCTGTGGTTGTAAATGCGCTTTGTTTTTGCCGTTTCGCAGTACGTGTGTACGGCTTGCCGGCGGCGAAAACAATAACTATGGCAATTTTTGTCCCCTTTACTCCGGATCTCAGCAGACTTTTGTAGGTTGTTTTACCCCGGAATGATGAGGGGGTGTATGTTATTATCATAAAATGCCCGCATTTCACCGTATTGCATCTGCTTTTTTGCGAAAAAACAGTGCACTACGGCAAAATCTAAGCATTTTCTGAGAATGTGTTGAAGTTGATGAGACTTTTGGTTGTGGGGACTTTGGGGGTTGACGGGCTTGGGGAGATTGAGTTGCTCGTGCGTTGCACATCGCGCTCGGGTTCTTTTTTTGATTCGTGTGTTGTGTATCGCATTTGGTTTTTTATCAAAAGAAACAGGGCATAGCTGCTTTGGCAGCTGTGCCCTGTTGGTTTTATTCGTTTCAGAAGTTTACGTTGTAGTGGTGAATGAAGACACCGATGAGCTTGTTGTAGTCGAGTACGTGGAGGATGGGGCCGTTTTCGCCCTTGGTGAATGTCATACCTTCAGCTTCTACGTTTTCGGAGCCTACATCTCTTTCGGCTGCGAGGCTTACTTCGCCTGTAGCTGTGTCAACCTTCATAATGTTTTTGATTGTGCCGTTGTCGTGGATATCATATGAAAGGTAGAGTGTTCCGTCAAGGAATTCACCGCCCTGGATACGGTCAATGATGCCTGTGCCGGTAAGTTCAATATCTCTTACGTGTGCCATTGAGTTGTTTGTGTCATACACGTGGATAACCTCTGCATCGCTCCACATACTTGCATAGAGGTAGCCTGTGTCCGTATCTACCGCACACCAAGGTACTCCGTCAGGATAGAGCTCGTTGGGTAAGTCATATACCTCACCTGTGGGTTCAAGTGTGGCTGCATCATAAACGACGATACATGCATATACCTCTTCGCCGCCTTCGACGGGAGCGTAAATTTTTCCGTCGTAATAGCTTATTCCGCCGATATGGTTGTTTCCTCTGTCTTTACATACAGAGGGGAGCGGATTGAAATTGGTTGCTTCTATTTCCATACCGTCAATTTTAATTCTTGATAAAGCTGTTATGTTAAGAGCGGTAATCGAGCCGCTTGTGTAAAAGTATTCACCGTCGGTTGTAAGCCCCTGACCCATTAACAGTGCCTGGTCAAAAACAAAGGTATCTGTGCCTGTCAGCTCTGCAGAATCTGTGCTGACTGCAGGAGGAGTGGTGAGAATTGTAAGAATAAGAAGGGGCAATGTGAGTAAATAACGAAGCTTAAGAAAAATGCTCATAATCTTTTCTCCTTGAATTAAATTTCTTAAAAGGAAAATCCTCTAAGGACAATTCTAACATAAAAAATTATTCAAATCAAGAAAAACATTCCGTCAGGAAAACGGAATGTTTTTTGTACTGATACTTATGCAATCATAGCAAATATCATATAGAAGAAATCAAAAATCTTTTTGAAGAAGTTTTTGATTGTATCGAGGAAGCTTTCTGCAGAGCTTGTTTTACCGTAGCCGGGGAGAGTTACATCCTTATCGGCAGGTGCATCGTCTGTGCCGAATTCGGCAATCAGAGGTACTGCAACGGATGTTACAAACAGCTCACAGCCTCTGAACTTATCAATCGATCCGCCTATTGCACTTATGATATCCTGTGAAATATCAACACCCAGAAGAGAAGCAACATATGTAAGTACTGCCGTGAATTCTTCGGGAGTAACATCACTTAATGCATAGTTGAGTGCCACTGCAAGTGCGCGTGACATAAGAATCATTTCGTCGGAATAGCCTGCAAAGTTTTCATCGCCCTCTGCATTTGCCTGATAGATAACCAGAGCAAGATGAACCATATTTCTGTAGTCGGTCTTGGGCAGCTCAATACCTCTTTCCTTTGCCATAGCTTCAATGCTCTTGCCCTCTTCTGTTTCGTTTTCTGCATAGAAGGGCAGAGAAACAACCTCTTCAATTTTTGTTGCAGCCTTATCCACAACACTGTTTATGGTTTCGTCATCGGTTTTGAGAATTTTCTTCAGCTGTGCAGCCTTTGTATAAGACTTTATCATGCTTTCAACACCGAGATATGTGCAGTTTTTTGCATACATAAGGAAATTGCTTTCTGCAAGAGCAAGTGCATTCTCATGGATACCGCCGGGAAGGAGAGATGTGTCAATCTTGCGGATATATTCAGTCTTTATCTGAACATCCTTTCCGAATGTAACTACTCTGTAGTCGCAGGGATACTGAGTGAGCGAATTTGTAACAACATCATAAACAGTGTTGCCGGCAGCACTTGTGTATGATGTAATATCGTGATTGTGAGTATGTGCAGTGAAGATATATTTTACATTGTTGTCTGCAAGTATATCTGCAAGGCGCATGGAATCCTTTGTTGCAACTGCTGTTGAATGGATTTTTGATGCAAGGATATAATGCTCAAGAAGATTGTGGTGCATTATAGCAAAAACCTTTTTGCCTTCTGCCTTTGCAGCCTTGCACTGAGCTTCAATCCAGTCAATTCTTTCTGCAGGAAGATTAACAGGGGACTGACCGGGAAGACAGGAATCGATTGCAATAAGTCTGTATCCGCCTTCAAGATCTACAGTATAGGAGGCAGAGCCGGGATCATTTGCTATAGCTGATGAATAACCGAAATCTGCATAATAGCTTTCAAACTCTGCAACGGATGTTTTGAACATATCGTGATTGCCGGGTACTACAAAAATTTCCTTGCCGTATGTTTCTTCAAACTCACGGAAAAGACCGGTAAGCATTTCATGATCCTCGGGTGAACCTCTGTCGGTGATATCACCGGGAAGGATAAGGTAACGGCTGTCATTTTTTCCTGCCTGCTCAAGAAATGCCTCGATAATGGCAAGAGACTCATACTGAAGCTGACCGCCTCCGGATACATGTGCATACTCTTCGCTGATGCTGTTATGCTTCTTTACGGTTTCTGCAGTGGAGGAAGCAGAATCAAGATGAAGGTCATTTGCAACGGTAATTACAAGGGGTATTTCTTCAGCTGAAACAGCCACGCTTAAAAGTGACAGTGCCATAATGACACTCAATAAAACAGAAATAAGTTTTTTCATAACGAGGTTCTCCTTTGAATATTTCTTATTTATAATTAAAATCAAACAAAATTATTTTGTCAAGCAGGAAAAAAACAAAAAAATGTTTTTTAACAAAAACTTAACAAAAAAACACAAAACAATACAAAAATCTGAAATTTTGCCCTACATATTACCATGAAGGAATTTGTTTTGCGGTTCTTGATTTTCATGCGAAATAATGATAATCTTATTATAAGAAAAAAGCGGAGAAGAGAAGATGAAAATAAGACCATATAAAAAAGCAGACTTTAATGATGTGCGTTTTGTTTGTCTGAATTGTGACGGACCGTCGGATATGTCGGAGAGCACAGAGCATTTTATTCTGACGACTTACTGTGATTATTATATAGAAAAAGAGCCTTATAACTGCTTTGTTGCAGCTGATGAAAATGACAGGGCGGTAGGTTATATCATCTGTGCAGAGGATTTTGACAGTTTCAATGAAGTATTTTTCAATGAATATCTGCCCCGTATTCCTGTTGAGAATGAACAGGCGAGATATTATGCCACGGTTTCGGCTGAGCTTCAGAAAATTCATAAGGCTGAATATCCTGCCCATTTCCATATAGATATTCTTCCCGAGTATCACAGAATGGGGTTGGGCCACAGGCTTGTTGATGCTCTTTGTCTGCATCTCAGAAATAAGGGTGTAAAAGGAATTATGCTCAGTGTCAGTGCAGATAACATTCAGGGAAATGCCTTTTACAACAAATACGGTTTCAGATTTATTGAAAATTCATCATACGGTAATGCATACGGAATAAAGTTTGACTGAGATAAGGAGACTGAATATGAAAAAGCATCTTGAATATCTTAAAAATCTTAACTCGATAATTGAAAATATAATTGCTTCCCAGACAGAGGCAATAGAAAAATGCTCTCTTGCATTTGCAGACGCCCTTAAAAATGACAGAAGTATTTTTCTTTTCGGCACGGGCCACTCCCATATGCTTGCAGAGGAGCTTTTTTACCGCGCAGGAGGACTTGTAAAAATTCAGCCGGTGCTTGAAACGGCACTGATGCTTCACGAGGGTGCAGCAAAGAGCACGGAGATAGAAAGACTTGACGGCTATGCTGATATTCTTTTTCAGTCATACGCGATGAAGAAGGATGATGTTATAGTTATTATTTCAAACTCAGGCAGAAACGGTGTGCCTGTTGATATGGCTCTTCTTGCAAAAGAAAAAGGAATGATCGTAATTGCCCTTACAAACATAAACCATTCATCTGCAAGTCCTTCAAGACACAAAAGCGGAAAGAGACTTTATGAAATTGCCGATATAGTGCTTGATAATATGGGCTGTCTCGGAGATGCGAGCGTTTATTTTGAAGAGCTTGGCAGAAATGCCTGCCCCACATCCACAAGTACGGGTGCCGCAATACTTCATGCGGCTGTTGCCGGTGCGATAGAAACACTTCTCGGTGAAGGCATTACTCCCGAGGTCTTTTCCAGCAGCAATGTAGATGGCGGCGACGAAATCAATGAAAGATATATAAAGAAATACACAGGAGCTCTCAGACACCTGTAATCATAATTTATCGGTCTTCTGACCGATAAATTATGATTATGCAAAGTGCAAAACGCAAAATTGAGGAAGACACGACCTGTCTTGTCCGCTTTGCTTTGAATAATTAAGGGCGCAGCCCTTCCGAAGCATTTGCCGAAGGCAAATATTTCGCTCATTCCGAAGGAATGAATTTCGCTGTCCGAAGGACAATTTCGCTCATAGCGAAGCTATGAATTTCGCTATCACAATTTATCGGTCCCGGGACCGATAAATTATGATTCCGGGGGTTGATTGTATGTTAGAAATTTTCGATAAGCCATTGATGGTCAATGAGAATGATTATGTCTCATCTATGCTGTCTGTGGTTGAGCCTTATCTTGAAAAGAGGAGAAAAGAGGGATATTTTTCTTCTGCTGACGGAAAAAGGCTGCACTATGAAGCATATGATAAGCTTGTTTCACGGGGAAGTGTGATTATTCTGCACGGCTTTTGTGAGTCTGCCGAAAAATTCCGTGAGATTGCATATTATTTCAGAAAGGCAGGCTACAGTGTTTTTGTGCCTGATTTAAGGGGGCACGGAAAATCTTATCATGAGGCAGGTAAAAAGGAGTGTGTTACAATTGAATCCTTTGATTTGTATGCCTCGGACCTGCACAGATTTGTAGAGGATATAGTAAAGCCTTCCGGTATCAGCAAAAAAATATACATATATTCCCATTCTCTCGGAAGTACGGCGGCGCTTCTTTATCTTATGAAGCATAATGATGCTGTTTCTAAGGCTGTTCTTTCATCGCCTATGATATGCGGTAATATGGGTATGCCCACGGCTGTGGCAGGAATGGCTGCAAAGCTTGTCTGTAAGGCAGGCGGAAAGAATGCAGGTGCTCCCGGCAGGTGTGTGTTTAATGAAAATCAGAGCTTTGAAGCTTCGGACGCAACAAGCAAGGTAAGATTTTATTATTATCACAATAAGAGAAAAAAGGAGCCTCTTTATCAGACAAGCGGCCCCGATTTTCAATGGGTAAAAGCATCTCTTGAAGCAAGAGATAAGCTTCTCAATTTGAGCAATATCAGAAGTATCGGAGCTGATATGCTGATTTTTAAGCCCGAAGAGGATAAACAGCTTCTCGGTGAATATACCGATATGTTTGCAGAAAGGGCACGCGTCAGAATAAAAAATGTTAATAATTCGAAGCATGAGATTTTTATGAGTGAGAATGCAGTTCTTTCGTGGTATATTGAGGAAATTTTTGAGTTTTTCAGGGATTAACTGAGAAGATTATATTAATAATCTGTAAATGATTGTCTTAATAAATTGCATTTGATAAAAATAACAGCTATACTTAAAGGGATATCGATGTTTATTTTTAAACACTTGCACGAAAGGTGAAGGAAAAATGAAACTTGAAAATGTGCCTACCATAAGAGAGCTTCTTGATATTGCTCCCGAAAAGCATAATGACCGTACATTTATAAAGTTTGTACGAGATGAAAAAATTGTTGAAAAGAAATTCAGTGAGGTAAGAAGCGACGGACTTGCAGTCTGCCGTAAGCTTCGTCACGATATTCCCGAAAGAACACATATTGCTATTATCAGTAAGAGCAACTATGAATATATTGTCTGTATGACAGGTGTTCTCACAGCAGGTCATGTTGCTGTGCCCATAGATCCCGATTCAACTGTTGAGGACTTAGCGTCTATTGTAAACGATTGTGATGCCGAAGCTGTATTATACGGTGAGGAATTTGCCGAAAAAATTAACGGAGTGAAGACACTTTGTCCTAAGCTTTCATATGAAATGCTGATTACTCCCGATAATTTTGAAAACATATATAAAGAGTTTTCTGAGAATTCTGAATATGCTGCACTTTCCGATTATGAGATGGATCCCGAAGCATGTGCTCTGATTATTTACACATCAGGCACAACAGGAGATAAGAAGGGCGTTATGCTTTCAAGTGAGGCTCTCGTAAGCAACCTTATTTTTGAACCGTATGACCCCATTGTTATACGTGTTGATACGGTGCTCTCTGTTTTGCCTTTCCATCATATTTTCTGCTTTATCTGCGGTTATTTAGGACCTCTCAATATAGGTACATGTGTGTGCCTTAACGGTGAGATGAAGGATCTTTTCAAGAATCTGCTTTTATTCAAGCCTGACCAGATAAGAGTTGTACCTCTTATTGCGCAGGGTATTCTTGCAAGAATACGCGGTATTCAGGCAAAGAATCCTCAGCTTTCTCCCAAGGAAGCGGCAGCTATGGTAACAGGCGGAAATCTTGACCTTATGCTGTCGGGCGGTGCATATCTTGATCCTGCATTGTGCAGGGCATTTGCACAGTACGGAATTCTTTTAAGACAGGGCTACGGTATGAGTGAGGCCAGCGCAAAGGTTACTCTTCCCGATCCCGGCTGTCCCGAGGAAAGCGTCGGCAGAATTATGAGCACTATAGATGTTCGTATTGTTGACAATGAAATTCAGCTTGACACTCCCGGTATGATGATGGGCTATTATAAGCGTCCCGAGGAAACCGCAGAGGTAATTACTGAGGATGGATGGTTGCGTACAGGTGATATAGGCTATGTTGACGATAACAGAGTTCTTTATATCACAGGCAGACTCAAGAATCTTATCATTCTTTCCAACGGAGAAAATGTTTCTCCCGAAGGAATTGAAAATAAATATAAAACCAACAGACTTGTTGAAGAGGTGCTTGTCTATGCAGACAAGGATATGATTGTTGCTGAGATTTTCCCCAATAAGGAATTTGCTGAGCTTAACGGAATCACCGATATTAATGCTGCTCTTGAGGAGCTTACAGATAAGCTCAATGAGAATGCACTTCCTTCACATATTGTTGCAAGACTTATTGTGCGAGACACTCCCCTTGAAAAGACATCAATCGGAAAAATCAAGCGTGTTAAAAACTGAGCGTCGGAGGAAAATCCATGAAACCGAAAAACGGTGAACAGATATATAAGCTTATCCATTCTCAGGAAATGGTAAAGTATATGTGGAAGTATTCCGTACATAAGCAGTCAACCCAGATTCCTCTTGCAATAGCTTTTGATGAGGAGCTTGATTTCAGTGTGCTTGCGCGTGCGGTTAATGTTGAGATTGCCCGTAATGACTGTATGAGACTGAGAATTTTCCGTGAAGGTCTTAAGTTAAAGCAGTTTTTTCTGAACGAATATAAGCTTGATAAAATCCTTATAAAGAATTTTGCGACAAGGGATGAGCAGGTCAGGTTTTTTGACAAAGTGGCTTCAACAAAGCTTGATGTTTTCGGCGGTGAAATGTTCCGTGTGATATTTTTCCGTACCTTCGAAAATAAATGCGGTGTCTTTATATGTGCTTCTCATATGATAATGGATTTTGTTGCCGCTTTTATGTTTTTCAAGGACCTTATGGCTGTATATGACAGTCTTAAAAACGGTACTGATATGCCGAGAGCCCTCGGAAAGTATGAGGATATTATCGCTAAAGAGCAGGATAATGCTGAGTTGGAAGAACGTATAGCAAGAGAAACAAAGGTTCTTGATGAGTGGGTTGCAAAGGACAGGGTACCTTTTTACAATGCAATAAACGGTCCCAAGGTGCTTGATATGCAGAGAAAACTCCTTTTTAACAAGGATATGCGTATGCCCCACATTTATCTGCCTGTTCTTGATTCAACAAATCTTGTAAAATGTCATCTCAGTGATGAGGACAGCAGAAGGATTGATACATTTATCAAAGAGAATCAGTTAAGCCCCGAATGGGTTATACAGCTGGGCTTCCGTATCTATCTTTCAAAAATAAACTATCATACCAACGATACTCTTTTCTGGGTGCTTTGCCCCAGAAGAAGAACAGTTAAAGAAAAGCGCTGCGGCGGTACACTTGCTTCTCCCATGCCCTGGCGAGAAATTCTTGATGATAACAAATCATTCAGAGAGTGTATTCAGCAGCTGAGTGAATCACAGATTTTCCTTTTCCGTCATTCGGATGTGCCCTTCACAACCGTAAGACAGATAGAAAGAGACCGTTACGGACTTTCTCTTATGCAGACCGCAAACAGTATGATGTTCTCATATCTGCCCGCAGGTGAAAATGCCTTCGGTGACAGACAGTATGAATTTTCTGCATACAATTTCGGTCACTATGTAATGCCCGTATATGTTCTTACAATGCAGGAGGCTGCAACGGGAAGATTTGTATTCTCATATATCCACCGTCTTTTCCTTACAAAGGATGAGGATGTTTATGCATTCAATGACGGTGTTGTGAGAACTATTCTCAAGGCAATAGAAGACCCTGAAAAAACAATAGGTGAAATTATGGAGGAAATATAATGGATATTCTTGAAATACTTAAAGAGATAATATGCGAATATGTTGAAATCGAGCCTGAGGATATTAAGGAAGAGTCCTCTCTTCGTTATGATCTCGGTGCATCTTCTTTTGACCTTATGAATATAGGTGCTGCAATTGAAGAGAAGTTTAAGATTACCATCAATGCAAATGTTCTTACAAAAATAAAAAACATCGGGGATATGGTGAAATTCCTCGAAGAAAAGTGTAACTGATAAGTATATAACAAAAAAATCTCAGGCTATGAACCTGAGATTTTTTATTATGTGTATTCAAGAACAACGGTTGCAAGCACAAGTGCCGTTGTTTTATAGAATGCTTCAAAATCGAAGTTATCTATTGTGTCAAGGGATGTATGTATCTGTGAGGGAGGGGCAAGATTATAGTCCGAGCCGTATGCAGCCTCTTCCCTTATTCCTCGCCATGAAAGGGTTACTGCAGGAATATTATTTTCTCTGAAGGGAACAATATCGTGTCTGCCTGCGGAAACGTGGTCATAGAACTTTTTCTCACCTGCACCGCCGGTTATTCTGTGTGCCTTGTGTATGGCAAGGCTTACTTCATTTGTCTGAGCCTCTCTCCAGGTATAGCTGCCCGAAACAGGCTCTGTGCTGACCGTCAGAAATCTGCCGCCGCCGAGAGCGGAAGGGCCTGTCATATCTACATTGAAAACCGTTATATTGCTTTTTTCTTTCGAAGAAAGAAGGCTGATATAGTGATATGCACCGTGATAACCCAGCTCTTCAGCAGAGAAGAATGCAAAACGGATTTCCTTGTTGAATGTCAGATTGCTTTCCTTGAGTACCTTTGCAACATACAGAAGAGTAGCAACACCCGATGCATTGTCAATTGCGCCATGTGCACCGTCCCAGCAGTCATAATGGGTTGACAGAAGGAGAATATCTTTGTGCTTAGCTTTTTTGTTAAGAGTAGTTACAATATTTTCAGTGTCACAGGATGCGTATGAAAAGGGCTGTGTTGAAATATTATAGCCGTAGGATTTCAGCTCTTTTTTTATAAAATTCTGTGCGGCAATATGGCTTTCAGGGTAGAAAATTGATCTTGACCCGTACTTACACAGAGTTTTTATGAGTCTTGACAGCTCTTTGTCAGAAACACCGTCAACAATGTCCTTTATTTTCAACTCCGCATTTCTGATGTCATCGGGGTGATAGTCAATTTCTTTATAGACTCTCAGGGCGCTTCTTGTATCTGCGGCGGTAATGACACCGTCGGAATTCATATCATAAAGATAATCGGATTTTTTATCGTTTCCGCTTTTGTATGCAGCGGCCCGTGAAATGCTTCGTATATCGCCGATGGTCAGTCTTCCGTCATTGTTGATGTCGCCTTTTCTTCCGTCAAAGACAGAGATGCCGGCATATGAAATATTACTCAGACCCATAAAAGCAAGGACGCACACAAGAATCATAGCCAGTGCTTTTTTCATTGCGGTGATACCTCGTTTTATTGTTTTGTTTTTTTACATAATTTTACAAGAATAACAATATAATTATAACAAAAACAGACGGTCTTAGTCAATAAAAGGATATAACAATATTTTTTACGGAAATTCTGCAGAAATTTGTGTAAATTTATTTTTTTAGGGAGAATTTTTGAAAAACATTATGCGTATATTCTTGATTTTAGAAAAACCCTGTGATATACTCTAAAATGTTATACAATGATTATTTTTAATTTAATAAAGAAAAGAGTGTTTATATGAATACAAAGGCTTTTGAAAATTATGAATCCAATGTCCGCTCTTACTGCCGCAGCTTTCCCACTGTTTTTACAAAGGCAAAGGGCTCTGTTATGACAGACGAGGACGGCAAGGAGTATATTGACTTTTTTGCAGGTGCAGGTGCTCTTAACTACGGTCATAATCCCGATTCAATGGTTGATAAAATTGTAGATTATCTTAAGAATGACGGTATTGTTCATTCAATGGATATGTATACTGCTCCCAAGAGAGAATTCCTTGAATATTTCCAGGAAAATATTCTTAAGGCAAGAGGCTTTGATTATAAAATCCAGTTT
Organism: Acutalibacteraceae bacterium; assembly: GCA_045588855.1. GTDB lineage: Bacteria > Bacillota > Clostridia > Oscillospirales > Acutalibacteraceae > RUG806. Next base: position 12,295 of record JAZNEX010000059.1, on the reverse strand, counting down.
GCAGGTCCCACAGGCACAAATGCTGTTGAATCTGCTCTTAAGCTTGCAAGAAAGGTTAAGAAGAGAGAAAATATCTTTGCATTTATGGGTGCATTCCACGGTATGACACTCGGTGCACTTGCTCTTACAACAGACTCAGCTTCAAGAGGCGGTGCAGGTCAGTGCCTTAACAATGTTACTCATATTCCCGCTCCTTATATGTTCGGAGGCTTTGATTCCATCAATTATATGGAAACAATTCTTACCGATGACCATTCAGGTATTGAAAAGCCTGCAGCAGTTATTCTTGAATGTGTACAGGCTGACGGCGGTATATATGCATTTGATGCAGATTTCTTAAAGGCATTAAGAGAGCTTTGCACAAAGCATGACATCCTTCTTATTGCAGATGAAATTCAGGTAGGTAATGCAAGAACAGGTACCTTCTTCTCATTTGAAAAGGCAGGTATCGTTCCCGATATAATTACTCTTTCCAAGTCCATAGGCGGTTGCGGTATGCCTCTCGCTCTTGTTCTTTTCAAGCCCGAGCTTGATATCTGGACACCCGGTGAGCATACAGGTACTTTCCGCGGAAACCAGCTTTCACTTATTGCAGGTAAAGAGGGTCTTCGCAAGGTTGTTGAAGAAAATGTAGAAAAAGAAGTACAGAGAAAGGGCGATATCGTTGCTTCTTTCCTCGAAAAAGAGGTGTGCGCACTTGATTCACGCATTTCCTTCAGAGGTGTAGGACTTATCTGGGGTGTTGATTTCTCACAGTTCCCCTGTGATATGACAAAACCCCTTATTGCAGAATGCTTCAAGAGAGGTCTTATTGTAGAAAGAGTCGGCAGAGACAACAATGTTCTTAAGCTTATGCCTCCCCTTGTAATAGAAGATGAGCTTCTTATGAAGGGTCTTGAAATACTCAAAGAAAGCGTAAAAGCTATTCTCTGATAATAATGTGCTGTCGGAGGAAAACTCCGGCAGCATTTTCAATAGGAAGTAAAATAACGGAGTGATATTATGAAGAAAATTCGGTTTTTTATAGCTTTGTTTGCAGCAAAGCTTGCAAGAATGCTGCTTAAGCTTATAGGCAGAAACGCAACATATCTTCCCGGCGAAGTGGCTCTGAAGATATCAAAGGATTTTTTAGGATATCTTAAAATGCCCGAAACCGTAATCTGTGTTACAGGTACAAACGGTAAGACAACTGTAAGCAATCTGCTTAATTCCATTCTTACACAGAACGGTTATGACGTTACAAACAATTCCTTCGGTTCAAATGTACAGGCAGGTGTTGCAGCTGCATTGCTGGCAGACTCGGATATTTTAGGCAGAGCAAAAAAGAAGATTGCCGTGCTTGAGGTAGATGAACGCTCATCTCTTCTTGTTTATCCCTTTATAAAGCCTGATTATCTTGTTGTAAACAACATTATGCGTGACTCTATAAAGAGAAATGCTCATACGGGATTTATCAGCTACATCATTTCTTCTGCTCTTCCCGAAAAGACAAAGCTTATTCTCAACGGTGATGATCTTATTACTTCATCTCTTGCTTCTCAGTGTAAAGAGAGAATTTATTTCGGTCTTGATGCAGAAAAGCCTGAGGTAAGTGAAAAACCCTTCCTCAGCGATATAGTTTACTGTCCCGATTGCGGTGCGCCCCTTGCAAGTGAATATCTCAGATATAATCATATAGGCAGAATGTACTGTACCGGATGTGCAAAAAAATCTCCCGAAAGAGATTATCTTGTAACCGATATTGATCGTACAAACGAAAAATTCACTATTTCACTCAAGGGTAAGACACATACCTTTAATCTTATTAATGATAATATCGTAAATGTTTATAACTTTGCAGGTGCAATAGCACTTCTCACTGAGGTTGGTCTTACAATTCCTCAGATAGAAAAGGGCTTCAGTGAATCCGAAATCGTAAAAACAAGATTTGACACAATGAAGGCAGGTAAGCTCAATGTTACCTTCCAGATGGCAAAGGGACAGAATCCCATTGCCTGTGCAAGATGCTACAGCTATATGGCTTCTATTCCCGTAAAGAATAAGCTTCTTATAATAGATGTTGATGACCTTCACGATAATATAGGTGAAAGCGAAAGCACCTGCTGGCTTTACGACTGCGATTATTCTTATCTTAAGGATGACAGCATTTCTCAGATAATTTTTACGGGACCCAGATGCCGCGACCAGCTTTTGAGAGCTATGATTCAGGGTGTTTCAAAGGATAAGATTGTGCTTTGCGAGGATGTAAACAAAGCTGTAAGTCTTATTGATACCGACAGATTCAGTGATATTTATGTTCTTTACGAATTATACAGACAGCCTGATGCGGATAAGATGCGCATTCAGCTTAAAAACTTAGGGGAGGGTACAAAATAATGACAGTAGAAATTCTTTATCCCGAAGTATGCGGTCTTTACGGTGATGCACAGAATGCAGAATATCTCAGACTCAGCCTTCCCAGAGCAGAGTTTATCTATACTGATATTAACTCTGAGCCTTATTTTGCAAAAAACGATCCCGATATTATAATTATCGGTTCAATGAGTGAAGAGATGCAAAGACGCGTGCTGGGAATTTTTGAGCCTCTTAAGGACAGACTCAGTGCACTTACCGAAAAGGGTACGGTCATTCTTGCAACAGGTAATGCGGCAGAGCTTTTCTGTGAAAAAATAGAATATGTTACCGAAAAAACCGAGGCAAAGGGCTTAGGCTTCTTCCCTCTTAATGTAAAGACAGATCTTTTTAAGAGATATAACGGCAAGGTGCTCGGCAGTGCAGACGGTATTGATGTCGTCGGTTTCCGTTCGCAGTTCAGCTTTATCTACGGTGATAACAGTAAAAATTATTTCCTCAGAATGGAAAGAGGAGACGGAATCAACAAGGACAGCAGTTATGAAGGTATGAGAAAGAATAATCTTATCTGTACCACCTGTCTCGGTCCGATACTTCCTCTCAATCCTTTGTTTACAGAATATATTATTTCTCTTGCAGGCGGAAATGAAAAGGCAGCTTTCAGAGATGAAGCAATGGATGCTTATAACAAGCGTCTTGCAGAATTCCGCGATACTAAAATTAAATTCTGATATATCGGAATAGCGGGGGTGTCAATATGAAGGTTTCAACACAGATAGAAGTTTCTTCAGTTCTTGTGGGTGAAGAAAAAGCTGTTGAGCTTATTGCAAAGGCAGGCTTTGATGCATGGGATTTTTCCATGTTTACAATGTGCGATTATGACTGGGATGCAAAAGTGCTTCGTCCTAATTCACATCCTCTTGCAGGCAGCGATTATCTTAAGTTTGCAAGAAGGCTTAAACAGATAGGTCTTGATAACGGTATCAAGTGCAACCAGTCTCACGCACCCTTTCCTGCAAGATGTAAGCCCATAAGGGATCATTTCAGAAGAGCCATTGAGTGTACTGCCGAGGCAGGCGGAGAAATCTGCATTATTCATCCCGATAATTATAAGGGTGCCGAAGAAAATGCCGAAATGTATTTTGAGCTGCTTCCCTTTGCAAAGGAGCACGGTGTTAAGATAGCAACGGAAAATATGTGGTGCTGGGATGATAAAAATGACCACGCCTGTAAGGCAGCCTGTTCTCATCACGATGATTTCAGAGCACATATTGATGCTGTCAATGATCCCTTCCTTGTTGCGTGTCTTGATATAGGTCATGCAGAGATGAAAGGGCTTGATACAACGGCAGAAAAGATGATACATACCCTGGGGACTTCTCTTCAGGCGCTTCATATACACGACAATGATATGTGGCATGATTCACATCAGATTCCTTTTTCAATGAATATTGATTTTTCAAAGGTTGTAAAGGCACTTAAAGATATAGATTATCAGGGATATTTTACCCTTGAAGCCGACAGCTATCTCAGAAAATTCAATGCGGATAATGTATCTGAGGGTATAAAGGATTTGTATAATGCCGTAAGAAAAATGGCAGATATGTTTGAGGCCTTATAATTATGAAAATTATCTGTACTGACTATGACGGTACTCTCAATCACGGAGGTATCACACAAAAGAAGCTTGACGCCATAAGAAAGTGGAAGGAAAAGGGAAATCTTTTCTGTATTGTCAGCGGAAGACAGAGGGAGTTCTATAAAGAAATTGCAGAAAAGGATATTCCCATAGATTATCTTCTTGCCTGCAACGGTGCCGTTATTGTTGACAGTGTATGCAATGCGGTTTCCGATGTGCGTTGTAATGAGGATATCGGCAATGAGCTTACCGAATTTATATTTTCGCAGGGATGTTCCTTTGTTTTCTTTTGCGGTGATGAGTTTTTCCGTCTGAGAAGTAAGGATTTCCCCGATGAGGACGGGGTTGATTATGACCCCGATAAAAAAATGAAGATCTTTAATCAGATAAGCACAGCCTGTGTTGATTTTGATGAGGCTGCCCGTGTGACAGCTCTTATAAGAGAGTGCTTCGGCAAATGGCTGAATCCTCTGCAGAACGGCACGTGCATTGACATTGTGCCCGTCGGCACGGATAAGGCACAGGGGATATACAGACTTCTTGATATTGTCGGCGGCAAAAAGGAAGATGTTATTGCCGTAGGTGATAATGTCAATGATGAAGCAATGATCAAGGAGTTTTACTCATACGCTATGGAAAACGGTGTGGATTCCGTAAAAAAACTTGCTGATAAAATAACCGTCAGCATAGAAGAGCTTATTGAAAGGGAGCTTCGTTAATGATAAGAAAAGAATATACGGAAAATGAAATTTTCAGTTATGTAGAATATTCTCCCAAGGAGATGAAAGAGGGACTTCCTATTGTTTTTCAGCTTCACGGGGCAGGGGAGAGAGGAAACGGCAAGGACGAGCTGGGGCTTGTTGATGTTCACGGTTTCTCTGATTTTCTTGAAACAAATGACAGAGAGTGCATTTTTGTAATGCCTCAGTGTCCTAAGGAAAGCTTCTGGATAGCAAAAACAGAGTCGCTTCTTAAATTTATTGAAGAAAAAATTGAATTTTATAAAGCAGACAAATCCCGCGTATATCTTACGGGTATCAGTATGGGCGGCTACGGTACATGGACTGCTGCTATGGCAAAGCCCTCACTTTTTGCTGCAATCGCTCCCGTGTGCGGCGGTGCTATGCACTGGAATACGGCTGTTATTACAATGCCCGTATGGATGATACACGGGTCAGATGATACAGTGGTAAATGTATTTAATTCTGACGAAATGGCACGTCGTCTTAAGGAAGCCGGTAAGGATTTTATCTATACCCGGGTAGACGGAGTGGGTCATAATGTGTGGGACTACACATATAAAGCGGAATTGATAGACTGGCTGTTGAATCATAATTTATCGGCTTGTGACCGATAAATATAATAGTGAAACTACCATTTTGCATTTAATTTCCCGGGAGAATCAAGATGTTGTATTACGGTGTTTTACTGGCGGCTGTTACTATGTTCAGCTTCCAGTTTTTGTTTAACGGTATATTTGAAAAGGAATACGGCAACGGGCTTAAGTCTATGTTCGTTTTCTCTGCAGGCTCATCTCTTGTGGGCTTTATTGTGCTTTTTGTTGTTAACGGATTCAGGTTTGAGTTTACGTGGTTTTCTATGCTTATGGCATTTTTTGCCGCATTGGATTCAATCGGATATACATATTTCAGTCTGAAGTCATTGGGAAGAATAAATCTTTCCCTTTATTCCATGTTTGCAATGCTCGGCGGTATGATACTGCCATCGGTTGCAGGTATTTTGTTTTATAACGAGACTATGACAGCAGGCAAGGGAATATGCTATGCGCTTATACTTCTGTCGCTTCTTCTCGGTGTAAAAAAGGGAGACAGTAAGTCGGGCTATGTTTATTACATGGGCGTATTTATGCTCAACGGTATGTCGGGTGTGCTTTCCACAATATTCCAGAATGCACCTTATGAAAAGACATCCGCAGCAGGCTATTCCATGCTTATTTCCCTTACTGCCCTTGTGATATGTCTTGTTTTCCTTCCCTTTATAAAGGGTGACGGAAGAAGGCTTACGAAAAAGGCTCTTGTAAGCATGGGCGGCTACGGAGTTCTTTGCAGAGTGGGAAACTATCTTTTGCTTATAGCGCTTGCTCACCTTCCCGCATCGGCTCAGTATCCCTTTGTTACGGGCGGAGTTATGATAATTTCAACAATCATCAGTATGTTTACTCAGAATAAACCTTCAAAGCGTGAAGTAATCGGTGTTGCCGTTTCATTTGCCGGACTTCTGATACTTATGTTTGAAGGATTATAATAAGGTTTTTGCAGAATAAATTAAGCTTTTTGTGTTTCAATTGATATGCAAACAGTAATATATGCATATTTTACCGACAGATGTCTGAAAATTTATCTTGAATTATATATTTGTGTATTATATAATATAATGTGACAAAAAATTAAAAGGACGAAATCCTATGAAAAAAACTATTAAACTGCTGTCAGCAATACTTGCGTGTATGCTTCTGATACTTCCCTTGTGCGGCAATATAGCCGTTGTGGCAGAAGCTGCGGAAAGCCGTGTCTGTGCATGGGCTACAAGTACGGTTGATTCTGCCGTATCGCTTTCAAGCCTTAATCTTCAGGACATTATCCCTGCAAGAAGCACTCTGCGTATTGAATTCAGAGTGGCAACAGGCGGTGATAAGCTCAGATTCAGGTTTTCAAATGAATACGGTGCTGCAGCAATTACAATAAATGCAGCAGGCGTTGCAAGAACTGACGGAGAAGGCAGTGCAAAAATAAAATACGGAACAATGGCAACCATTATGTTCAACGGTAATCCTAAGGTTACCATTGAAGCAGGTGAGACTGTATGGTCTGACCCCGTAAACTATCCCACAAACGCACATGACAGACTCAGTGTCAGTATGTATTTTGCAAATCCCACATATATCACAAGTGCAGGTCTTGCCAATGCAAGGACCTTTATGAGTATGGATTCTCTCATAAATCCCGTATATTCACAGGTGTATAACGAAAGTCTTGTCCGTGCAAGAGAGGTAAAATTAGGCTCTGCAGATATTACATATCATACAACTCCGTTCCTTTGTCAGGTTGATACCTACAGCAGTTCTCAGACAAAGAATACCGCTGTTTTTATCGGTGACTCAACTCTCGTAAATGACACAGCATTCTATTACTCCGAAAGACTTGTAAAGTCAGGCATTACAAACGTCAGTGTTGTCAATCAGGCTGTTGTTGCAAATAAGCTTCTCAGTGACGGTACGGGACTTATCGGAAATCTTTACGGTGATGCACTTATTGACCGTTTCGAAAGAGACGCCCTTTCCATCAGCGGTGTAAAATGGATATTTGTAAAAATCGGTCTTAATGATATTCTTCATCAGTTTTCAAATTCTATGGGCGCAGAAGTGCCGCATTATTCCGTGCAGGATATAATCAAGGGTTATGAAAAGCTTGTTGAAAGAGCCCATGCAAAGGGTATAAAAATATATTTCTTCACAAAGACCCCCTGGAAGGGCTACGAAAGAGCCTTCCTCGGTCAGACAGGTGACATTATATGGACCCGTCAGATGCAGAATATGTGTGATGAGCTTGATAAGTGGATAAAGACAACCAATAAAATAGACGGTTATATTGATTGCTCACCTCTCGCAAATCCCGCAGACACAAATGCTCTGTGTCCTTCATTTACCCCTGACGGAGCTCATCTTACAGATATTGCTTCAATTGCTCTTGCCGATCTTATTCCTGTTTCTTTTGTCGGTGCTTCAGAATCTGCCGTGAAGACAAGTGCGGAAATTCATAATGTTGATCCCTACAAGGAAAAGAAGCAGATAATATATGATATGGAGCATCCTACCGAGGCGACAACTGCTGCAAAGCCCGATGAGGAAAAAACAACGGCAAAGAACGACGAAGCAACAACAAAGGCTGAGGTGACTACGCTTTACGGTGAATCCACAACTGTTGCAGGGGATACCTCCACAACAATGCCGCAGTTTAACTATGTGGCAGGTGAAAATGTTACGGTTCCCGTAATAGGAGAAATGAACCAGACTCAGAAATATAACGGTATCGGTGTCGGTCCTGATTACAGTGTGCTTGATAATCTGCCGGTATCAAAGCAGAGCGGCAGTACAATTCTCTTTATTCTCATTCTCTTTACCGTTATAACAATCGGCGGTGCCGCACTTTTCATATCACTGGGCAGAAAAAAAGGCACAGATTTCTGATTTAATGTCTTGACGGATAATATTTATTAAAGTAAACTAAAGTCATAGGTTAATTTAACCTGTGACTTTAATTTTTTCCTACGGGAGGTAACAAAATGAAAATAACCTTTATGGGTGCCGGCAGCACCGTATTTGCAAAGAACGTTTTAGGTGACGTTTTACTTACACCCGCACTTCGTGAATGTGAAATTTCTCTTTATGATATTGATGCACAGAGACTTGAAGAATCATATATAATGGTAAGTGCTCTTAATAAAAATATCAATGAATCAAGAGCTGTTGTTACGAAGCACTTAGGTGTAGAAAACAGAAAAGAGGCATTAAGAGGTTCAAACTTCGTTGTCAATGCTATTCAGGTAGGTCTTTATGACCCCTGTACAATTATTGACTTTGAGGTTCCTAAAAAATACGGTCTTCGTCAGACAATTGCCGATTCAAACGGCATAGGCGGTATTTTCAGAGCACTGCGTACAATTCCCGTACTTAAAGATTTTTCTGACGATATGGCAGAGGTTTGCCCCGATGCATATTTCCTTAACTATACAAATCCCATGGCTCAGCTTGCAGGCTTTATGCAGAGATTTACTCCCATTAAGACTGTAGGTCTCTGCCACAGCGTTCAGGGCTGTTCAAGAGGACTTCTTGACGGTCTCGGCATGGAATATAAGGAACCCATCAGAGAAAAAATTGCAGGCATCAACCATATGGGATGGCTTCTTGAAATCGAGGATGCTGACGGAAACGACCTTTATCCCGAAATCAGAAAAAGAGCTATTGATGTGCTCAACGGTGACCATACAGACAAGTATGACCTTGTAAGATATGAATATATCCGCCGCTTCGGTCATTATTGCACAGAATCCAGTGAGCATAACGCAGAATACAACAACCTTTTTATCAAGGCAAAGTATCCCGAGCTTATTGAAAGATACAATATTCCTCTTGATGAATATCCCCGCCGTTGTGTAAATCAGATTGCCCGTTGGCAGGATGAAAGAAAGATTTATCTTACAGACGATGTTAAGCACGAAAGAACACACGAATATGCTTCATATATTATGGAAGCTATCACAACCGATATGCCCTATAAAATCGGCGGTAACGTAATCAACAACGGACTTATTGAAAACCTTCCCAGAGAAGCCTGTGTTGAGGTTGCATGTCTTGTAAATAAATACGGTATCCAGCCTTGCTACCAGGGAAGACTTCCCGAGCAGCTTGCGGCTATGAACAGACTTATGATAAATGTTCATCTTCTTACGATTGAAGCAGCTGTTACTCTCAAGAAGGATGCTATCTATCAGGCAGCACTTCTTGATCCTCATACATCATCCGAGCTTTCAATTGATGAAATCATCAGCCTCTGTGATGACCTTATTGAAGCACACGGCGACTACCTTCCCAGATATAACTAAATTATAATTCATGCGGGCATTTGCCCTGCAAAGTATGATTCACAGGTGGTTTTATGTCATTATTAAAATTAAAAAGCGGAACAGATATCCGCGGGACGGCTGTAGGGGAGAAGACCGAGCTTACGGATGAAGCGGTAATAAAAATTGCCAAGGCATTTATTACTTATCTTCTTTCAAAAACAGGTCTAAAAAAAGAAGATATCTCGCTTGCAGTAGGTCACGATTCGAGAATTTCCGCAGACAGAATAAAAAATGCCCTTCTTTCAGTATTTGCGGCAGAGGGTATAAGAGTATATGACTGCGGACTTTCATCTACACCTGCAATGTTTATGACTACCGTTACTCTCGGTGTTACGGCATCGGTACAGATTACCGCAAGCCATCATCCCTATGATAAAAACGGTCTCAAATTCTTTTCTTCCGAAGGCGGCTTTGAGGGTGAGGATATAAAGGCAATTCTTGAAATTGCAGATACTCTTACCGATGTGGCTGTGGCTGAGTCTGATGCTGAAAAAATTGATTTTATGTCACAGTACAGTGAGATTCTGAAAAATAAAATTATTGACGGTATAAATGACGGCGAAAAGCCACTTGAGGGCTTTCATATTGTGGTTGATGCAGGCAACGGAGCAGGCGGATTTTTTGACGCAATGCTCAAGGATCTGGGGGCTGATACAACAGGCTCACAGTTTTTAGAGCCTGACGGAATGTTCCCGAATCATATTCCCAATCCCGAGGATAAGACGGCAATGGGCTTTATCTCGGATGCCGTGGTTAATAATAATGCTGATCTCGGTATTATTTTTGATACTGACGTTGACCGTGCAGCCTGTGTAGCCTCTGACGGCAAGGAAATCAACCGTAATTCACTTATTGCACTGTCTTCGGTCATTGCCCTTGAAAATTCAAAGGGCGGTACAATAGTAACCGACTCCGTAACCTCATCAGGTCTTCGTGAATTTATCAACGAATATCTCGGCGGAAAGCATTACCGCTTCAGGAGAGGCTATAAGAATGTTATAAATAAGGCTATTGAGCTGAATAATCAGGGGATTGACTGTCCTCTTGCTATTGAAACCTCGGGTCACGCTGCTCTCAGGGAGAATTACTTCCTTGATGACGGTGCATATCTTATGGTTAAAATTATCATTCTTATGGCAAAGCTCAGAAAAGAGGGCAAGAGTATACAGTCTCTTTTAGAGCCCCTTAAAATGCCTTGCGGAGAAAAAGAAGTCCGTTATATTATTGAAGAAGAGGATTTCAGAGCATACGGAGAAAAGGTAATAAAGGATTTTGAACGCTATTGTGAACAGTTCCCCCTTATTATTCCTGCTGATGATAACCGTGAGGGCTTCAGAGTCAATTTCAATAAATGGTGCGGTGACGGCTGGCTTCTTGTAAGACTCAGTGTGCACGACCCTGTGATTCCCGTTAACATGGAAAGTGACAGTGAGGACGGAATTGAAAGCATAGAAATGTTCTGGAACGGCTTCATTAAAAACTATGATAAATTAAGAAAGAAATAAAAGGTGATTCCGATGTATAATTTCCCTATTGGTATAATTATCAATTCATTCAGAACCGATATACCAACAGCCGTTAAAAAGGCTGCTGAGCTTGGTGCAAAGGGTATTCAGGTTTACTCAACAAGAGGAGAAATGGCTCCCGAAAATCTTACTCCCGAAAAGAGAAGAGAATTCCTTAAGCTTGTCAAGGATAACGGTCTTGTGATTTCCGCACTCTGCGGTGACCTCGGCTGCGGCTTCTACCGCCCCGAAATGAACCCCGAGCTTATTGAAAAGTCAAAGAGAATACTTGACCTTGCTAAGGATCTTGAAACCGACATTGTTACAACTCATATAGGTGTTGTTCCCGAGGAAAAAGAGCATCCCCGTTTTAAGATTATGCAGGATGCCTGCGGTGAGCTTGCCCGTTATGCAGACTCGATTGAGGCTCATTTTGCTGTTGAAACAGGTCCCGAAACATCACTTGTTCTCAAAAACTTCCTTGATACACTCGGTTCAACAGGTGTTGGTGTAAACCTCGACCCTGCAAACCTTGTAATGGTAACAGGCGACGACCCTGCAGGTGCTGTATATAACCTTAAGGATTATATTGTACACACCCACGCTAAAGACGGTGTTATGCACTACTTCAAGGATCCCGAATTTATCTACGGAATCAAGCACGATGATGCTCTTGTTACAGCTCCCTCTTTTGAAGAAGTACCTCTCGGTGAAGGCAGTGTGCCCTGGGACAAGTACCTTGCAGCACTCAGCGACATCGGTTACAAGGGCTTCCTTACAATAGAAAGAGAAGTAGGCGACGACCCTGCTGCTGACATAAAGAAGGCAGTAAGCTTCCTTCAGGAAAAAATGAAATAAAAATAATATAAAAACAGACAAAAGAGCCCAAAGCTCTTTTGCCTGTTTTTTTTAATATATAGGAAATTGCTCGCGAAGTGAGCAATTTAGCTTATATCAAGAAACACCTTTCCCCCAAGATTGGGGGCAGGGGGTTGATAAATCGTAAGATTTTTTCTTAATATATAGGAAATTGCTCGCAAAAGTGAGCAATTTGCATATATCAAGAAACACCGATTCCCCCAAGATTGGGGGCAGGGGGTTGACAAATCGTAAGATTTTTTCTTACTTTATAGGAAATTCCTCGAAAACAAAAGAA
>JAZNEX010000058.1:0-154058 GCA_045588855.1 Acutalibacteraceae bacterium | reverse complement strand
AAACGCAAAAACCTTGTTTTTGCCTGCTTTTGCTGATTTTTACAGTTTTAAAGGGTTTCTTTGGTAGTTAAATACCGAAAGAAACCCTTTAGTTATCTTGTTTTATGCGGTCTGCACTTTTTTTACAGCCCCTTTTTGTTTTTTGTATATCATTAACCTAATGCAACCATGCTGAAAACAAGAGCAAAAAGTGCTACTGTTTCGCAAAGACCTACAACCGTAATATACTGTGAGAAGCCTTTACCTGTTTCTGCAAGTGCATCTGCACCGGCAGCACCTGCTTTACCCTGTACATAAGCGGAAACAGCCATTGCAAGACCTGATGCAATACCAAGACCGAAAAGGAATGAGGGATCAGCTGAAGAAGACTTCATCTGCTGCATAAGCAGAAAACCGTAAATTGTCTGTGTAAGAGGCGCACCCGCAAAAACGGTAAGAATAAAGGGGGCTGCCTTATTATTCATATAGCACTTTTTCCATGCACCGATTGATGCCTGACCTGCGATACCGATACCGATTGCAGAGCCTGTTGCGGCAATACCCATTGCCAGAGCTGTTGCTAATAATCCGAAATTCATAATAACTCTCCTTATTTATCTTATTTATTCTTCAAAAGGTCTGAATTTGTGCCCACTCCAGGACATATCAAGATGTGATGAAAATTCCAGAGTGTTAAGTCTGATACCGTGAACGATAACGGACAGAACATTAAGTATCATATTAAGTCCGTGACCGAACACAAGAAGTACAATTGCAATTATCATAAACATAAGATTGCCGAGCATAGGACTTGCAAGCTCATTTACCGTTGCTGATATTGCCGCACCTGCAAGACCTACTGCCCACAGGCGTATATATGAAACAATATCAGAGAAAACATTGACAACGCCAAGCAGAACAGAAACAATATTTTTAAGGCTTGCAAGTATTGATTTTACAATGCTTCCCTCAAAATTAGAGAATACAAAGCTCATAACAAAGCCTGCTGCAACCATAATAAGGGCAACCGTACCTACGGGAATACCGCCTATAACAAGTCCGAAGCTGAAAACCTCTGCATTTACAACAAAGCTTAATACCACATAAAAAATACCGATAAGCTGTAATATTGAACCGATATCTCCGAGAATCTTTATTGATTTTCTGTTACGAAACGCTACCTTGATATGTGCCACTGTCAGCTGTATCAAAGCAAGTGAAAAACAGAAAATCTGAAGATTCTGTGCCGTGGTAAGCCCTGCTTCGCCATTTGTCCAGAACGGATACCATATTTTGTCCTCATAGACATTGGATATAAAGGGTATGGATATTTTCTGAAGAAATTCCGGTAATTTTTCAGCGGGAAGACCGCCCCAGGTACAGGTCACCGTACCCCAGAGAATTGTTGAAAGTCCGAAAAGACCTACTAACAGGAAAGCAGGAGAAATTTCCTTCTTATTCTTTACAGACATACCAATCAGTGCTGCTGCAGCTGCCGTGATAAGAAGTCCGTAAACACCGTCACCGAAAATAATTCCGAAGAAAATCAGGATAAAACCTAAGAACCAGCCTGAAATATCATATTCAAAGTAACCCGGCACCGTACCGAGGAAGTCTGTCAGAGGATAGATAAGACTGACAAGCCTGTTGTTTTTAAGCTTTGTCGGTACATTATCCTCTTCGGTGGGCTCCTCAATAAGAAGTCCCCATGAATTTTCCTTGGCTGTATCCTTAAGACGCTGAATATTTTCTTCTTCAACATATCCCGTAAAATACGAAACAGTGACATTCTTTTTATGGTTTTCAGACAGATTTTCATCCGTCATTTCCGTTGAATAAACTTCAAACTCAATCTCTTTTTCCGTTGCCTTGACGGCATTTTTTATGCTTTCGGAAAGACCTACAAGGGAAGAAATCTTTTCATCTGCCTCTTTAAGCGCAGTCTTAAGCTTTTCAATTTCTGCCTTAACATCAGCCGTTGATTTTTTCGGCAGTTCGAAGCGATACGGTTTTAGTGACTCAATAACCTCATTCTCGCCTTCACAACCCGATTTTATCAAAAGACATTTTACCGAAGCTTTATTTCTTTGTACGCATATTGTCTTAACGCTTTCACCGAGCTTTTCATACTCAGCCAAAGGCATTTCGTAAAGAGTAATCGCAATTCCCTTGTCTGCAAGCTCATTAAATTGTGCGGGATCAATTTCACCCCAGTCGCAAATACGTTCAAGCTCTGCTTCGAGATTGAGCAACCGTGCGGAATTCTGCTTTTTTTCTTCTTCAATTAAAGCAATCTCCTCAGCAAGTGCAATTGCTTCACTGACACCGATATCCTTTTTTTCAGCATTTTTATTCTTCTTTTCGGTCAAGCTGAAAAGAGCATCTTCAAGCAGGCTTATTCTTTCCTTAAGCTCGGCGAGTCTTTTTCCCGAGCCCTCCCCTGCTTCTATGTGAAGAATTCCGAGTTTCCGGAGTCTTCTGAGTGTTTCTGATTTTTTATCCCCCATAATTATGAGAGAAACTTTTTTCATAGGCACTATCATAATGAATACACCTCCGTTTCGGATGATGCTTCATCGCGTGCCGCAATTTTGCGTTTTGATATTTTTGAACGGACAACGGCACTTACCTGCTGATCCGCCATATATATAGATATTTTTTTGATATTTGCCTGTGTTTCGGGGATTTTGACCTTTTCAAACAGGTTGATTCTCTGAGATGTTGTTCTGAGTTCCTGCCCCAGAAGTCTGACCTGTTCATCAAGTACATCTGCTTCAAGATCAAGTGACATAGCCTTTTCCATATGATTTGCAGCTATATCAACCCAGAGAGGTGTTTCATATAAATCATAATCTCCGCGGGAGAAATCAGCACCTTCATAAACAGGAATTGTAACACCTGCAATATTTCCCGTTCCTTTACGGATATTTTTTACGGTGATAATACCCTCAGGGAAAGCATCCGTTTCACTGAATACGGCAATCCACGAGCTGAAGCCCTTTTCAAGGTCATTCCTTTGCTGTCTGACCTCACGGGCTTTTGCTTCAATGGTGCGTATCTCAGACTGAAGCTGCTGTTTTTTCAGTGTCAGGGTAGGCAAATATCTCCGATACATTTTAAGGGCATCCTTCTGTATCTTTAACTCATTTTTAGTCAGTTTGATTTTTGCCAAAGCTCAGTCCTCCTTACCTGACAGGCCAGAATTCATCTGTAAGGTCAGACTTTATTCCGGTTTCGTCCTTTTCGAAGCACTCAGCCAGAATTTTCCATCCGAGATCAAGTGCATCCTCAAGAGAAAGATTAACTGACAGATCCATAAGCTCATTTTCAAAGAGTCTGCCGTATTTCAGCAGTTTTTCATCCCAGCGTGTCATGGCAAAGCCCATATTCTTCTTTTCAACAGTTTCTTTGTAAGAAGAATACATACGGATCATTGCATCCATAAGTGCACGGTGATCCTTACGTGTTTTTCCGTTAACATTCTGCTTGAGTCGGGAAAGAGATCCGAAAGGCTCAATTCTGCCTCCCTTGAGATAATACTGACCTTCGGTAATATAGCCGGTATTATCAGGGACGGGATGAGTAACATCGTCACCGGGCATTGTGGTAACCGCAAGCACCGTTACAGAGCCTGAATCATTGAAGTCAACAGCCTTTTCATAACGGGAAGCAAGCTGTGAATAGAGATCACCCGGGTAGCCTCGGTTAGAGGGAACCTGTTCCTGCGTAATGGCAATTTCTTTCATAGCATCGGCAAAGTTTGTCATATCGGTAAGAAGCACAAGCACGTCCTTATCCTGCAAAGCAAACTGCTCGGCAACGGCAAGTGCCATATCGGGAATCATCATACACTCAACCGTGGGGTCTGATGCAGTGTGAATGAACATAACGGTTTTACTGAGCGCACCGCCTGATGACAGCTCCTCCTTGAAATAAAGGAAGTCATCATATTTAAGTCCCATACCGCCCAGCACAATAACATCCGCTTCTGCCTGCAAGGCTATACGGGCAAGCAGCTGATTGTATGGTTCACCTGATATTGAGAAAATAGGAAGCTTCTGAGAAACAACAAGAGTATTGAACATATCAATCATTGGGATGTTGGTTCTCATCATACGGTTTGCAAGAATTCGCTTGGTGGGGTTGACTGAAGGACCTCCGATAGGCTTCATATTATCGGTAAGTGCGGGGCCCTTATCTCTGGG
Source organism: Acutalibacteraceae bacterium (assembly GCA_045588855.1). Taxonomy (GTDB): domain Bacteria; phylum Bacillota; class Clostridia; order Oscillospirales; family Acutalibacteraceae; genus RUG806. The sequence goes on along the minus strand of JAZNEX010000058.1, from coordinate 149,874 downwards.
ATCACCCGATCCGTTGAAAATTCTGCCGAGCAGATCCTCACTGAAGGACACTCTCATTTCTCTTCCGAGAAAACGGACCTCGTCACCTGTAGAAACACCCTGACCGCCGGCAAAAACCTGTAAGGATACAAGATTACCGTCAATCTTATTGACTTCTGCAAGGGATTTTCCGAAACGGGTATTTATCTCGGCAAGCTCACGGTATCTTACGCCGTCAGCCCTGACGGTGATAACATTACCTGCAATAGATTCAATTCTGTTAAATACCTTATTCATTCTCATTCACCGCCTTTCAGAAGAAGCTCAGCCTCACGGCTGATTCTGCCGTTTCCTTCGGCATATATTTCATCTATTTCTTTTTCTGCCTTTACAAAGGCTTCGCTTTCAAATTCAGTATAATTCCAGTTAATAAACTTCTGACGCATACGGTTGAAGAAGCTTCTTGCCTCATCCTTGTCTGAAAGTGCATATTCACTGCCCAGTATATATGTGAGCTTATCTGTCACATAACACTGACGGGCGGTTGTGCAGTTTGCATCAGTAAGATCAAATGAATTCTGCTGAAGATAAACAGCATCGAGCATATCGGATTTAAGGTATACAATATAGTCTTCAAGACTTGTTCCCTCTTCGCCGACAACCTTCATCATTGAGCTGATTTCAACACCGTGAAGAAGGATATCCTTGCAGAATTCCGATTTTTTACTATCTGTAACAGTCTTATACTTTGACCACGAAATAAGCGGGTCAATAGCAGGATATTTTCTTGCATCGGAACGTTCACGGGAAAGACCATGGAAAGCACCTACAACCTTGAGTGTTGCCTGTGTTACGGGCTCTTCAAAGTTACCGCCTGCAGGAGAAACCGTTCCGCCTATAGTGACAGAGCCTTTAGTACCGTCGGGAAGAAGAACACAGCCTGCTCTTTCATAGAATGCCGCAATATACGATTCGAGATATGCAGGGAATGCCTCCTCACCGGGAATTTCTTCAAGTCTTCCCGACATTTCACGAAGGGCCTGAGCCCAACGGGAGGTTGAGTCTGCAAGAAGCAAAACATTAAGTCCCATCTGACGGTAATACTCGGCAAGTGTAACCGATGTATAAACAGAAGCTTCACGGGATGCTACGGGCATTGAAGATGTGTTACAGATAATAATTGTACGTTCCATAAGAGAACGGCCTGTTTTCGGGTCGGTAAGCTCGGGGAATTCGGTAAGAGTTTCAACAACCTCACCTGCACGCTCACCGCAGGCTGCAATAATAACTATATCCACATCAGCATATTTTGATGTTGTATGCTGCAAAACTGTTTTACCTGCACCGAAAGGACCGGGCGTACAATAGGTACCGCCCTTTGCAACAGGGAAAAATGAGTCAATAAGACGCACCTTTGTTTCCATGGTTTCAGTGGGAGCAAGTCTTTCGCTGTAGCACTTCACTGCACGCTTTACGGGCCAGCGAAATGACATGGTAAGGGGGATTTCCCTGCCTCTGTCATCGGTGATTACAGCTATTGTCTCATTTATAGTATATTCACCCTTAAGAGCAATTGATTTCAGGGTATACTTTCCGAGAAGATAAAACGGAATAAAAATTTTATGCGTAAAGGGACCTTCGGGCACAGTTCCTATATACTCACCTGCTCTGAAAACATCACCGGGCTTTGCCGTGGGTGTAAATTCCCACTTCTTTTCACTGTCAAGTCCGTCGGCATAAATACCTCTCTCAAGAAACCATCCTGCCTGCTGAGCCAATAAGGGAAGCGGATTCTGCAGTCCGTCATAAATCTGTCCGAGAAGTCCGGGACCTAACTGTGCCGAAAGCATTTCGCCCGTAAACTCAACCTCATCTCCGCATTTAATACCGCCTGTCATTTCATAAACCTGTATCTGTGCAGTATTACCTCTTATTCTGATAACCTCACTTTTAAGCTTTGTGCCGTCAACCTTAACATAACATATTTCATTCATAGAAACATTGCCTTCGAAGTCTACGGACACAAGGTTACCGTTGATGCCTGCAACCTTACCTGTGTTTACGGTCATTAAATAACCTCCTGTCTGTCATTGTTCATAATGGAGTCATATATATTTCTGTAAGCCTTTTCTCCTCTTACAGAATCAAATTTTCTGATTCGTCCGATAATCATCAGCTTTATTGCATAGTAAAACACATATTCTTCAGAAAAAGAATCCATAGGTCTCAGTGTCTCAAGAAGCTGAAGACGGCATCGGTTAAGATAAATTTCTGCGTCCATGGGACTTTCAAACTCTACCGCTTCACGGGCATATTGTAAAAATACGCCGGGTATGAGCTGAACGTCAGTATCGGACTGTCTGTTCATTTTTTCCGCACGAAGCTTTGCAAGAGCAAGTCTCAGATTTCTTTCTCTCTCATTCCATTTTTCAACAAGCTGCGATGAAGATTTTTCCTCAGCTTTGGGCGGAATAAGAGAAAGCTTTTCAAGCTCATTACAAGTCTTTTTATTAAGAAACTGACGGCAAAGCTCTCTGAATCTCTCCTCTGTTACGGGCAGAGGTGAGTTATCGGAAATTCCGTCAAGAGACGGTAACTGTGATATCAGATAATATTCAGCCATAATTATTCAGCCTCTTTCAGAAGTGCGGCAACCTTAGGACTGAGATATCCGGACAGCATATCAGTAACGGCTGCTGCAGAATAATCATAATATATACCGTCGTTATTCACGGCAATACGGAAGCCTCCGTCAAAATTATCGTTTGCCTTAAGCGTTACGCCCTCAAGCATTTTTGCTTTAAGCTCAGAAAGAAGTACACCCTCAAGTCTCTGAAGCTCGTCACTGTTAAGAAGCACGGAGATATCCTCTGCACCGGGATTTTTGGTCCAGCCTTCAACAGTGCTGATAATAAGCTTTGCAAGCTCATCGGATGAAAAAACTGCATTGACATTTTTATCCGTAATAGCCTTCAGCTCTCTTGTAACACTTTCTCTGAAGGAAATAAGAAGGTTACGGCCTGCCTGACGGATCGCATCCTCACCGGATTTTACGGCTTTTGCATTTTCAGCCTGTGCGGCAGCTATAATCTTGTCAGCCTTTTCGCGTGCTTCGGCAATGATGCTTTCAGCCTCGGCTTTTGCAGCTTCAACTATAGCTGCAGCCTGTGTCTCAGCTGCATCAACTCCGTCTTTTTTTATCTGACCGATAAGCTCCTGAAGTTGTATTTCCATAATACATTCTCCTTTTGGTGTTTATTCTGATAACAGTATGTGAATATCAGGATTATGCCTGAAAAAACACAAAAGGAACCGACATCCTCTGCAGACAGCTGGTTCCTACACAGATTTATTTATTTTAAAATTATTATACCACATACTGCATTTTTGTCAATATACCTTATTTACATAATACAAAGTATTTCATACATAAACCTCGCTGATATCCTGTAAAAAAAGCATTAAAAATCTTTATTTCGACATAATTATATAATAAATGTCACCAATGGTAAATTATAAGGTAATGAACGGTAAACAGCTCATATTGTTTTATTTATTACTCAGTGATATAATGAAGGTATTGTTATACCAAACATAAACAATTACTGCACAGAAAGGAGATTTTTATGGGAACCGAAATAAAAAGAGATCAGTGCCCCGAAAAATATTACGCCAAAGGCAGCATTATCAAGGATAGCATTCCGATTATCATATCAATTCTGATTGTGGCATTCTTTTCGGGAAGCCTGTTCAGCGGAAGCGGAATGGATACAGTTATAACGATAATAATCGAAATTGTGTTTTCTTTGATTCTGTATTCGGTGTTCTTTTTTATGTTCAAGGGTACAAAAAAACGCCTTGCCGAAACATACATCAGTGTATGTGAAAACGGAATAACAGGCATCTGTCCTCTCAACGGCTACAAAAACAAAAGCTTTGAAGTATATTATAATGAAATTACAAAGCTGACCGTAAAAGGTGAAAGATTATTCTTGAATACTACAAAAGGCAAGATCACCCTTACCCTCAAAGATGCAGCAGGAACAGCTGCAGCTATCAGAAGCAGAAATACGAGTCTGTAAACCGCAGACTTAATCAATAAATCCACAACGAAAGGTGTATTGAAAAGATGAAAAAATTCAGATTATTATCACTGGCACTCGCCCTTGCAATGACCGTCACAACATTCGCCTCCTGCGGCGGCAACAAAGAACCCGTTTCTAAGGGAGAAGGTAATGCAGCCGATGTAAATACAACTGTCGGCCAGGAAGAAAACACTCAGGCAGATATTGTTGATTCCGAATCTGCTTTTACCGTAAAAAAGATAGGCTCTGTTGAAGCTGACTATATTTATAGTCTCAGTGAGCATGGCATAATTTACAACGATGAAAACGATAAATACGGTGTTATGTCACCTGACGGCACTCATAACTCCGGAGCAAAATATCTGTCAATAAGCGAAGAAGGCAGATATTTCACCATCGAAACCGTTGCAGAAAAGAATCCTGACGATATCAGCACTCTTAACAGCATCGGTCTTATAGATACAGACGGAAAAGAAATCATCCCTGCAAAATATGCAGTAATTGAAGAACTTAATGATCGATTCTACCGTGCATGTGAAGTAACCGAAAAAACTTCAGACGAGGATGCTTACCTTGTATATTTCACAAGCAATATGTTCTCTCTTTCGGCAGATGAAGATGATATTCTTTACAAGGGTGTCTGGTATATTTATGATGTAACCACGGGAAAACCTGTTGAAGGTGCAACAGGCACAAACAGATATATGATTAATGCCTACGGCAACACAATAAAATATGTCACTGATGCCGAAGAAGAGAAAATCGTAAACGAAAAAGGGGAAGAACTCCCTGCAGGTATCGATGTTCTTGAAAACGGCTACTATGTAATCACAGAAGGATCCACAGGTACGGTTTATGACGAAAACAATAAAAAAGCCTTCGATTTCGACACAGAAGATTTTGTTCCCAACTACAGTGAGGGGGATTATTTACGTGCATCAAAATATGTAAACGATGTAAGAACCTTTGTCTATATGGATAAATCAGGCAAAAGAGTATCCGCAGAATTCACAGAAACTCCCATGCTTTACGGTGAGCTTGTAGAATCAGGTGAAAAGATATACACCCTTGACGGTACTGTTGTCAACGAAGGTCCGGTAAGCTATGTTTATTATGAAGAAACCTACGGAGAAACATGGTGGCTCAAAAACGAAGATACTTACACAATGATTGACAAAGACGGCAATGTTCTTTATGAAGGCACTTCTGAAGATCCCTACTATTGTGACACATCCGCTTTCTCAATCAGCAAGAAGACAGACGGTAATTATACATACTATTCTATGGCTGATAAGGATTTCACAATCTCCGGCTCGCCCTTGAATTCAACCTGGCTTTTCAAGGTCAAGGGAACAAATGATTTTTATACTGTAACAGAGTCACTTTCAGGTGCGGCAATTATCAAGGGCTATAAAAATTACAACTCTGTTGATGTTCCCGGCGACTGTTCATATATCTATGCAGATAACGATGACGGCACATATGATATTTACACTGTTGAAAAATAAAAACACTGATAGCATAATCAATTAACCATACTCTTTACAGCATACGGATCTTAAATATCCGTGATTACTGATGCCGGGCATTCTTCTGAATTCCGGCATTTTTTTAATATATAGGAAATTGCTCGCAAAAGTGAGCAATTTGCATATATCAAGAAACACCGATTCCCCCAAGATTGGGGGCAGGGGGTTGACAAATCGTAAGATTTTTTCTTATTTTATAAAAAGCTGTAACAACCGGCATATTATCCCCATCCGAATCCGGGCTGTAAAAAAACATATTGTATGCATTTGTTATTATTGTATTAATAAAATTATTATGCTACAATAACAGTTAATTGCTTAAGTAATGAAGGTGTTTTTATGGAAAAATATAAATATGTTGACCCTATGATAGGTACCGTCGGAGATGACCAGAGTGAAAGTCCCCACGGCGGCGGTAAAACACATCCCGGCGCATGTGTGCCCGGGGGTATGGTACAGCTGTCCCCCGATACAGTTACAGGCGGAGACAACGGTACGGGATATAACTACTGCTACGATACAATTGAAGGCTTCAGCTTCAATCATATGAGTGGTGTAGGCTGGTACGGAGATTTAGGAAATGTACAGCTTATGCCCGTTACGGGAATAACAGACCTCCGTTCAGGCAGCAACCGTGAGGTACCCTTCATAAAAGGGACAACAGGCTGGAAATCGCCCTTCTCTCACGAAAAAGAAACAGCCGAAGCCGGCTATTACTCGGTAATGCTTGAAAGATACAATATACTTACCGAGTGTACCGTATCACAGCACACAGGTATGTTAAGGCTTACATATCCCGGAAATGAAGCAGCCCGACTTATAATGAACTTCTCAAGAAGAATCGGCGGTAAGGCTGATTTTCAGGAAATAAGCATTATCAACAACCACCGAATCGAAGGAAAAATTGTCTGTACCCCCAAGGGCGGAGGCTTCGGCAGAGGCGACGGCAAAATTACCTATAATCTGTTTTTTGTCTGTGAATTTTCTGAAGATGCAAATAAGCTTCAGTTCTTCTCTGATGAAGAAATGCAGGAAGAAAATCTCACATCCTTCAGCAATGAGGATACAGGTCTTATTGCAGACTTCGGCATCCGCAAAAATCCTCTTCTTGTAAAATGTGCAATTTCATATACCGATATTGAAGGTGCAAGAAAAAATTTTGCTGAAACCACGGGCTTTGATTTTGACGGCATGAGAGATGAAGCAAGAAAGCTTTGGGAAGAAGTATTTTCCTGCGTGGATGTTGAGGGCACGGATGAAACTGACCTTACCATTTTCTACACCTGTCTTTACCATGCACTTCTTGACCCGAGAAGCGCTACGGATGTTGACGGAAGATTCGCAATAAAAACCGATATATATAAGGATGATTCATACACCCACCGGACAATGTTCAGCGGTTGGGACGTATACAGAAGCGAATTCCCCCTGCTTACACTTATCCGTCCCGATATGGTAAATGATACGGTAAATTCACTTCTGAGAATTGCTCTTATAAACAATTCTTCCTTTGCTAAATGGGAGCTTATGGGTATTGACTCCGCGTGTATGGTAGGAGATCCGGGGCTTATTACGGTTGCGGATGCGTACTGCAAGGGAATAAGAAGCTACGACACCGAAAAAGCTTATGAGATAGCAAAAGCCTCTGCTCTTTGCAGTGAAAGTCTTTTCGGTAAGCCCTTCCGCAGCGTCCATCCCGATATGATTCAGTATAAAGAAAAATGCTTCCGTCCCAAAAAGCTCAGTGACACACTTGAATTCCTTCTTGCTGACTATGCACTTTCACGTTTTGCAAAGGATATGGGCAAAGATGAGGACGCAAAGCTTTTTGAAAACAGAGCCAGAACCTACAAGGACAATTATAACTACCGCCTCGGCTTTATGGCTCCGAGAAAAAAAAGCGGCCGCTTTATGTTCATAAAGGGCAGGTATGATGATTTTGCCTGCGTTGAAAGCAATATTTACCAGCAATCCTGGTTTGTACCCTATGACGTAAAAGGACTCAGCCGTCTTTTCGGAGAAAAAAGAACAATAAAGCTTCTTGAAACATTTTTCAGAAAAGCAAATCTCGGTGCTTTATGGAGTGAGAATTACAATCATTCAAATGAACCCTGTCATAACATAACCCACTATTTCAGTATGCTGGGGCTCCCCCACAGAACACAGTACTGGACAAGAAGAGTACAGAAGGAAGCATATCGTTTAGGTGCATTCGGCTTCTGCGGAAATGAGGATGTAGGTCAGCTTTCCGCCTGGTATGTACTGTCGGCTCTCGGATTTGCACAGCTGTGCCCCGCTTACCCTGCATATTTTATAAACACTCCCCTTTTCAGAAAAGCCTCAGTAAAGCTCAACAGTAAATATCATTCCTGCAGTGTATCAGATACATTCACCGTAGAATGTGACAAAGACCCTCTGATATATCCTTATATAGAAAAAGCCGTACTTAACGGAAAAGAAATAACAGCTGCCTATCTTACATATGACGAAATAACCTCAGGCGGTGTATTACAGCTTACACTTTCAGAAATTCCCTGCGAAAACGCACTGACCGATGTCCCCGAAGATTTCTTTATGCAAGAGTAAAACTCAGTTTACAGCTGGAATTTGTACAGGTATATACTTAAACCATACCGATGAAAATTAACTGCTGTTTTCCGAGGTATGATATAATCCAAATAAATTCGGATAGTTTTCAGACATATCCGTGAAACGGAGAGAAGAAAAATGAACAATCAGCAAAACGGAAATTTTTATAACGGTACAATGCCTTACGGTCAGCAGGGCATTAATATGCCCCCTCCCGTACAGCAGAAAAACAAAAAAAATATCGTTCCCGTGCTTATTGCAGTATTTGCATTTCTCATCTGTGCAATAGGCGTGGTCGCAGGTATTCTTATTTTTACCGCATCAGATTCTTCGGGAAGAATTGTAGAATTGCTTGAAGACGGAGAATACAACGAAGCCTATGACCTTTATGAAAAGAAGTACGGAAAAGGCGAAAGCGATGAAAAGCTTGAGGATGCTCTTTATAACCGTCTTCTTGACCTTGAGGATGAATATGCCGATGGTGAAATCACTCAGAAAAAGGCACTTAAAGAGGTAGAAACCATCGAAAAAATGGATATTGAGGCGCTTGAAGCGGATATCAGCCAGACAAAAGAATATATCGAAAAGCTCAACACATCCGAGGACAGTGCGACTACATCATATACTCCTTATACGCCTCCCTCAGAAGCACTCGGATCTGAAGACCTCGGTCCTCCCGTTACACCAGCTACACCTTCAACACCCTCTGAAAATCCCCGCATTTCTTATGCATCAACCATCTCAGGCTCTGTTCTTGCAGCATCAAACGAGGATTCTCGCCGTTCTTTCGGTGCAGAAAAAGCAATTGACGGCAGCTATGACTCCTGCTGGTGTGTAAACACCTCTTCAAGCGGCGGCGCAGGGGCTACAATAAAATTCACTCTTACTGAAAAAAGCTATGTACACGGCATAAGAATAATCAACGGCAACAACTTCCACCCCTCAGAGGATATTTATCGCAGCAACGGTCAGGTAAAGAGCTTCACTCTTAAATTCAGTGACGGTACAACAAAGACCTTTACAGCTTCATATAACGGCACTGCAAGTAATGTTTATGAAGACTTTGCCTTTGATTATCCCGTAGCAACAGAATCCATCACACTTACAGTCAACTCAGGTTATGTAGGTGCAAAATACACAACAAATGTATGCCTCGGTGAATTTGCCGTATATTGATAAAGCTATGAAAAAAATAATTATTTTTATTACAATAATTTCAATCCTTGCCGCATTTACAGGATGTACACTGTCCCCGGGAAGAAATACTGATGGGCATAATTCACTGGACGATGAAACCGATGGCACAAGCAATGCACAGTCCGTTGAACAAACAGATGAGCATAATGAAGCTGCTACAGAAATCCCCTTTAATGAGACAGAAGACTATGCTGCCGTAAAGGAAGCTGCCGATTCAATTGCAGCTTCATACGGTGCCGTGGCTGTACAGGCAGCAGTTATAAAGGACGGAAAAATTTATTTTACCTATGAATACGGTAAGGCAGATACAAGTACAGATAAAGCAGTCACACCGGACACAAAATTCCGTATAGCCTCCCTTTCAAAGCTTGTTACGGATATGGTGTTTATGGCTTTGTGCGATGAAGGTAAGGTTTCTCTTGACGGTGATATAAGCGATTATCTCGGATTTACGGTAAGAAATCCTTCCTTCCCCGATACAGTAATCACTCCTGCTATGCTTATGTCACATACGGGAAGTATTATAGACACAAGTGACTTTCTCAACTCGCGTCTTTCTGGCTCATCAACACCGATAAAACAGCTTCTTTCATCAGGCTGCTTTGCATATTATGAGCCCGGCACATACTATTCCTACAGTAATTTTTCCGTTGCCCTTATTGGCTCAATTGCAGAGCTTGTTACAGGCACACCCTTTAATGACCTTGCAAAAAAATATGTATTTGACCCTCTGGGTATTGATGCAGGCTTTACGGCATCTGCAATAAAGGATACCGACCTTGTAGCAAACCTCTACGGCAACGGAGGGTATTCGGTTGAACAGCAGATGGCTCTTGCTCCCCACGAAACATTAGGACAGACTCACCATCTTGTACAGGGTAACCTTACAATCAGTGCAAAGGATTATATGAATATTGCAGCTGTGCTTTCCAACGGCGGTGTCAGCGCCGACGGCACAAGACTTTTAAGTGAAGCCGGCACAGATGAGCTTCTTAAAATCCGTTATGAAAGCGAATCTTTCAGATCATGCTTCGGTCTTCTCAGACAGACGAATGTAATTGAAGGCACAGATGTATGCTGTCATACAGGCAGCAATTTCGGAATGTTCTCTGCATTTACAATTGATCCCGAAACAGGCTACGGTGTCGCAGTGCTCACATCAGGTGCAGACGGTTCAAAGGACTCTCAGACAGATATCTATAACATCTGTCTTGATACAATAAGAGCTATGTGGAATAAATAATTTCATCATAAAAACAGAAGACGGAATCGGGATAATCCTGATTCCGTCTTTAAGTTTATTATAAATCTTTGCTGAGCGAAGCTGCTTCTTCGGCACGCTTTTCTCTTATAAATCTGTATACAGGCTCAAGATTCTTTCGATCAAGAGGATAACCGAACTTCATAAGAATCCATACACCTGTATAAACAACAGCAGGAATAACCGTACAGATAAGCATAATCTTCTGGCTTGTTCCGTCTATAAAGCCGTACATATTGCCGTTATAGTTTGCCCACTGCAACAAGAAAAGACCTGAGCCGTCAGCAATTGTCTGACCGAGCTTTCTTGAGAAGGTATATACTGCATAAACCGCACTTTCATTTCTTATGCCTGTCTTATACTCCTGATAGTCAATAACATCCATAACAACAGCCCAGCATGTAAGACTTACGAAGGTATATCCGAAGCCGATAAGAAGAAGACTTGCCATAAATATCCATGCGGGGAATCTTCCGTTGACGGGGTCAATCCAGTTAAGGAAGCTCTGATTATTGGCAAGAATTGCAACTGCCACGGATGCAACTGCAGCAATTACGGAGAAGTTTCCGCAAAGCTCTTTTTTACCGAACTTTTCAACAAGCTTGGGAGTTAGAAGAACAAATATAACCATCGGAAGATAGTTACATATTGTACCGAGGGTTCCGAGACCTGTGTTAAGGAAGTAATTCTTATAAAGATAAGCATTAAAGGAGTTAAACTGAAGCTGTCCGCTGATAAGTACACCGGCAAGAGCTACGGTAACAAAGGGACGTGATTTGAGAAGCCCCATATATGTACCCTTGAAGTCAACCTTGGGTTCAGGAGGAGAAGGAACTCTTTCCTTGGTGGTTTTATAACCCCAGAAATAAAAGGCGATTGAAAGAATACCCATAACAAGACCGAAAATAAACATCTTGTTGCCGTCTGCATCCTTGATAATCTGCTGAGTATTGGGGTCAGTCATAGGATTGCCTGCTTCGTCAAGTCTTACTGTATATATAAGCATCGGAGCAAGAAGAGAAACTACGGCACCGCCCACACCTGAGCCGATTGAACGGAAGGTTGAAAGAAGTGTTCTGCCCTTGGGATCATCTGTAATAACAGAAGCAAGTGAGCCGAAGGGAATATTCATACCCGTATACATCATACCGTAGAAGGTATATGCAAGAAGTGATATTACAAACAAAGCAACCGTACTGCTTGTAAGCTTCTGATACGGCAGGAAGCAAAGCACCGTTGATACACCGAGCGGTACTGCCACCCATTTGAGATAGGGACGGAACTTACCGTCCTTCGTGGGAGGCTTTTTTGCAACCATAGCTCCCCATAAGGGGTCATTGATACAGTCCCACAGACGTGTGACAATAAGCATAACACCTGCCCAGGCAGCAGGAATTTTGAGAACGTCTGTCATAAAGAGCTTAAGATAGCCTGATATATATGTAAGGTTAAACATATTACCTGCCTCAGCAATAGTATAACCTGCAGCCTCTTTGACACCGATTCTGTTCGGATGAGTGTTTATTTCCTTCGGCTTTTTTTCTTTTGCCATAATTCAAAACTCCTATTTTTTATATTATAAAGATAATACCACCTTATCCTGCAAAATGCAAGAACATAAATTCCTTCATAAATATCCGATTGTCACAAAAAAAGCATCTAAAAAAGTGTCGAATGGTATATTTATGCTATTGATAAAAAAAGTTTTTGCTGTATAATATATATAGTAATTTTTCGGAGGCTTATTGTAATGAAAAAATTTGTCGCCATATTATCAGCAGCACTTACTGTTCTTTCCCTTACAGCCTGCGAGGGCAGTAAAAATCCGTCTTCAGATGAAACTACCATTCCTGCTGAAGCAGAAAACACAGAAATAAGCATTTCTCTTGCGGACGGTATCAAACCGGGCACAACAGACGGAAACAGATTTGTCAATGAGTCAACGGGAATAAAATTTACAAAGCCTGATTCCTGGATATTTTCGTCCGATGAAGATATTGCAGGTATGATGAATATCGGCGCCGCTCACCTTGACAGAGATATTTTTGAAAAAGCGCTTGCAGAGATGTCAACGGTATACGATATGGTTGCAGTAGACCCTGACACATCAGCATCTGTCACCGTTGCATATGAAAACATATCCTATTCAGAAAAAGATATTTCAACAGAAGAAAAATATCTTGAATCAATAAAAGAACAGATTCTTTCCACATCAATGGAATTCACATTTGAAGATAAAATCAAAAACGAAAGACTCGGCTCATACACATACAAAAAGCTTGAAAGCACAAACACCACAAGCGGTTACAGCATTCAGCAGACCATTTATGCAAGAGTAATCGGTGACTATATGTGCACTATAGTAATATCAAATATAGCAAAAGGTCAGCTTTCAAAAATTGAGGCAATGTTCTCATAAAGCTTTTGTGTAAAATCTGATATCAGAATTAGCAAACAAAAATCTCAGACAGCTTTACTGCCTGAGATTTTTTGTTTTATCAGAATAAAATATCAGAATAAAGGGGATAGTGATCAGACGGATATCTGTCATTATATTTTTCTCTTATAACACGGTAAGCAAGAACCTCACTTACCTTTGCATTTACAAGAATAAAATCAATGGGCTCGCCGGCCGTACCGCCGTTATAACCGTGATATGTAGCACCTTTATCGGCTGCATTTGCAATCACTCCGGTATCTCTGAAGCTGCCGCCTGCAATAACTGTGTTATAAACATCAGAATTTTTAGAAAAATTGAAATCTCCTGTTACAACCACAGGCATATCAAAGCCTTCTGCTTTTTCAAGCACCATTCTGAGTCCCTTTTCTCGAGCTTCGGTGCCCTTGTTATCAAGATGAGTATTTACGTGTGCATACTGCTCACCTGTTTCAAGGTCTTCAAGCACTACCCAGGTACAGGTTCTCGGATGCTGGGCATCCCAGCCCTTTGACACAACAAAGGGAATTTCCGACAGCCAGAAGGTGCCGCTATCCACAAGCATATACTTATCATTTCTGAACATTATTGCAGTCGATTCACCGATAAGAGGCAATCCCGTAAGCCTTCCCACACCTACAATTGTGTAATCGGGAAGGTATGTTTTAAGGGTAAGATACCATGTACCCTCACATTCCTGGAAGCCCACGGAGTCAGGCATATAATCTGCCACAACCTGAGGTACAATCTCTTCACGGTCAAATTCACCGTCACGCACATTGAAAGACATAATTCTGATGCTGTCTTCGGCAGGTGCCTTTGCGCCAAGATCGGGTACACCTATTCCTGCCCAGGGCAGAAAAAGGGCCAATAAAGCACAAATAATCTGTTTTGCAAGAACCAATAAACTATCCACTGTCATAATTTTCTCTTCCTCTTTAAATTATTTAACGCTGAGATTAAAGTTCTGCTTTTATGCACTCATATCCTGCAAGCGCATTACTTCTGCTATCGGGCTGATGTCCGCCTGCATAAAGAGTGATTTTTCCGTCGGGGTTGACTCTTGAACCGTCTTCAAGCACTGCTTTTATCCAATATTTATCAACATCAAATGTCACAGTCTTTGTTTCACCTGCCTCGAGGCTGAAAGCTGAAATTGAGCAGAGCTGATAATGAGGTGTAACGGTTCTTGAATCTGTATATGAAGCATAAAGCTGTGCTCTCTCTTCAGCTTCTATGCTGCCGTTATTTGTAACTTCAACAGTTACCTTAAGTGAATCCTCCTTATTTTCTTCAATATTAAGATTGCTGTATGAAAATGTCGTATATGAAAGACCGAAGCCGAAGGGATAAAGTGCTTCACCCTCTATAAATCTGTAGGTTCTGCCCTTCATCGAATAATCCTCAAATGCAGGGATTTTGTAATCATTTGAGAATACCGTAACAGGAAGTCTGCCTGATGGGGATGCTTTACCTGAAAGAATATTGGCAACAGCCAGACCGCCCTGTGCACCGGGGTACCATGCATGAAGAATTGCCTTTGCTTTTGCGTTAACCTTTTCACCCAGGTCAACGGCACTGCCGCAGAGAATCACAACCACAACATTTTCACATACATCGCACACTGCTTCGGCAAGCTTTATCTGAGTCTTGGGAAGATTCACATATCTTCTGTCGCCCTTCATAAAGAAGTCATCACTGAAGTTTGACATTTCTTCGCCTTCAACAGAGCAGTCAAGACCGAGAGCAAGAATTGTGATATCCGCTGTACTTGCCGCTGCAAGACCGTCAGAAAGAAGATAGCCGTGACCATCGTGATCAAGAAGCTTTTCCTTGTAGTAGTTTGCTCCCTTTACAACCGCAATATCAGCCTCTGTAAATGTTCGTCTGATACCGTCCGCAACGGTTACATATTCTGAAGCGTGTCCGAAATAGTTACCCTCAAGAGCAGTTGTTGAAAGAGAGTTAGGACCTACAACAGCAATTCGCTTGGTTGTGTTCTTATCAATAGGCAGGAAGCTGTCGTTTTTCATCATAACAACACATTCCTCTGCTGCCTTGATATTGAATTCTTTGTGAGCCTTGCAGTCAACAACGGTAAATGGAATATCCCTGTAAGGTCTTACTTCTTCAAATTCACCTAAAAGATGACGGATTGTATAAAGTCTTTCGCAGCATTCCGTAATTTCTTCCTCTGTTACAAGATCCTGTTCATACGCATCAACAAGAGCTTCATATGTCTCACCGCAGTTAAGGTCGCAGGTATTTTTAAGTGCAAGTGCAGCAGCCTCTGCTCTTGTTTCAACTATATGATGGTCACCGCAGATATCTGCAATTGCCCAACAGTCAGAAACAACATAGCCGTCAAAGCTCCAGTCCTTACGCAGCACCTTGCTTAAAAGATATGAGTGTGCACAGCATGCCTCTCCGTTTGTTCTGTTATATGCACCCATAACACCCGTAACACCGTTTTTAACCGTGTGTTCAAATGCAGGAAGGTAGGTTTCGTGAAGATCTTTCATTGAGATAATTGCATCAAAACCGTGTCTCATTCCCTCGGGGCCCGAGTGTCCGGCATAATGCTTTGAGCAGGCAGAAGCCTTAAGAAATTCTCCGTCACCCTGAATACCCTTTATAAGTGCCGAACCGAGCGTTGCAGTAAGGAAAGGGTCTTCACCGTAGGTTTCCTGTCCTCTGCCCCAACGGGGATCACGGAATATATTGATATTGGGAGTCCAGTATGTAAGTCCCTTGAAAATATCATAATCACCGAATTCAACGCTCTTATTATATTTTGCTCTGGCTTCTGTTGAAATAACATCACCGATTTTATTTACTGTTTCGGGATTGAATGTAGCAGCCATTGCTATTGCATGGGGAAAAACAGTAGCAGTACCTGCTCTTGCAACGCCGTGTGCCGCTTCATTCCACCAGTTATACTCTTTGATTCCGAGTCTTTCAATGGCGGGAGAATTGTAAAGAAGCTGAGTCATTCTTTCTTCTACCGTCATTTTTGCCACAAGCTCTTTTGCTCTGAGTTTTGCTGTATTTTTGTCCATAAACATACCTCGCTTTTAATGGTTATTTATATTATACAGGAAATAAAACAATTCACAAGATATTTTTAACAATTAATTATAAAGTATTTTGTTTAATATTTGTATTGTTAATGCTCACTTTATTTTGTTATACTGAAGTCAGTAAATAAAAGGAGATATATTATGAAAAAGCTTATTTCGGTTATTCTCTGTCTTACAGTTATTTTCTCCTGTTTTATCTTCACTTCCTTTGCTGAAACTGCACTTCCCGAAAGTGAACATAACTACAGTGACAACTTTTACGGTGAGTGGTTTTATCAGGGCGACAAAAACGCAAAAGGACTTCTTATAACATTTTCGTGGGATACCTGCCTTGAATTCTCATTCACAACAGATATTATATTTCCTGCCGTCAAGGACGGTGAAATTACGGTAGGCGACCTTGTAAACAGCTCATACTGGAGTAAGAGAGGCGACTTCCTCGGCATTTACGACGGCTACGGTGAGCTTATAGGTACATTTGACGGCTACAGTCTTTCGGGTAAAACAATATTTGTCGGCGGCAATAATTTCACAATTGCTATGTCTACCGATGAAGAATACAATTATTACGGTTTCAGGGTAACCTCGGTTACCCCCTGCTACAGCGAGGATGTTACTGAAATTACCTATGTACCCTCAATTGAAGGTGCAAAAAGCATAACAAGAGCTTATCAGAAAAATACCGATATTGAGCTCATAAAAAGCTTCGGACAAGAAAATGCAGACATTATTCCCGTCAACAAAGCTCTCACAGGCTGGGCAACTGTAGAAAACGGTAAGGCTTCATACGGAATTGACGCAATAATAAATACCGATGCCGACAGCATTACGCTCTATGCATTATGGGCAGATGTGCTTCTTAATCCCGAAGAAGTTTTCCCCTTCAGAAACTCCGATGATTATTTTGTTCTTGACGAAAACGAAGACCGATATGTTATGAATGATGAGGACTTCAGAACATTACAGCTGAATCTCTACAAAACCTTCGGCCCCGGTCCCCTTCCCAACCCTGCGCTTTCAATAGTTCTTGCAACCTTCCCCCAGTGGCCCTGGCAGGGCTCCTGCTATGGTATAGCTGCTGTAACTGCACTTGACCATTACGGAATAATTGATGTAAAAGCCACTCAGAATGCCGAAAATCTGATTGATATGAAAAATGATGCTGAGCTTATCAGCTACATCAACTACTATCAGGCTTGCGTTGCAGGTTCATTCCTTATTGAAGATAAGGCTTTTATTACCGAAAATTATGCATACACTAGAAGCCTTTACAATATGTACAATTCCGTAAAGGACGGCAACATAGTTATTTTCACATTTTATGAAGGTCCTGCATTTACCACATACGGCCATACCGTGCTTTTCACGGGTGCATATACCGATGAAAACGGCAATCATGTGCTTATTGCTTATGACTGCAACTATCCTATGGATTATTACAACGGAGAATACACCACAAGATTCATAATCGAGCCCGATTTCAGCGATATTCATTATGAGCATGCCGATTCCATAGGAGCAATAAACTGGACAGATGACTTCACACAGTTCAAGGCATTTGACATTGACGGAAACACCGATACAATTTCATGGTATAAAGCCCTCATCAACCACTTTGTCGAAATGTTCACAAGATTCTTCAATCTTATATTTAATGGTCTGAAGAAATAAATAACAGATTATATCAGAGTCTGCATCGTTTGCGGTGCAGATTTTTCTGTTTTCTCAGATATTTACTTCCATTATTGAAATCCGGAGAGATTTATGATATTATGTATAATTGGTAAAAATTGCAGTATAATAAACAATACCTTTGAAAGAGGAAATATTTATGAAAAAAAGATTATTACGAAGTTTTGTTATCCTTCTTGCTCTTATAACGGTCCTGTGCTCGTGTAATTTGTCGGGACTTTTCAGTGTTGATTCGTTCAACAAGGAATCTTCATCCGAAGGTGCTTCACAGGAAGAAATAACATCAGACAGTGTTATTATGCTTCCCGATGCAGCAGATCCCGAAAATGCAGATGATGCCGCATTGAACGGTACTGATTTTGACATAAGCAATATGACACTCAGAGAAAAGGTCGGTCAGCTTTTTATTGTCCGTCCGGAGGTGCTTGACAGCACTCTGTCGGAGGCAACAGAGGTTACCGACAATATGAGAGACTTCCTTGACAAGTATCCCGTGGGCGGTGTCGCAATGTTTGCAATGAACATTACAAGTGCGCAGCAGATTACAACCTTCAACACAGAGCTTCAGAATGAAAGCAATATTCCGTTGTTTATTGCAGTTGATGAAGAGGGCGGCAATGTTGCAAGACTCGGTAATAAGTCACAGTTAGGTCTTAAAAAATACGAAAGTGCAGCTGCAGTCGGTGCATCCGGCAATCCTGATGATGCACTTGAAATGGGTAACACCATAGGTGCATATCTCAGTCAGTTCGGCTTCAATATGGATTTTGCCCCTGTAGCCGATGTAAACACCAATCCTGCCAATACCGTTATCGGAAAGCGTGCATTCTCATCTGACCCTCAGATTGCCTGTGAAATGGCACTGGCTATGGCGGAAGGGTTGAAGAATAATCAGATTGTACCCGTATTTAAGCACTTCCCCGGTCACGGTGACACAAACGAAGACAGCCACTCACTTCTTGCAATAAACAACAAGACTCTTGAAGAGATGGAGCAGTGCGAATGGCTTGCATATAAACAGCTTACAAAGGATGATTGTATAATGGTAGGTCACATTGCTACACCTCAGCTTACCGGCAACAATCTCCCTGCAAGCATCTCTCCCGCCATTATCACAGACTACATAAGACGTTATTTAGGCTTTGAAGGTCTTATTATGACAGACTCTCTTCTTATGGGTGCTATCACAAATTCCTACACCTCAGCCGAGGTCTGCATCGCATCAATCAATGCAGGCTGCGATATACTGCTGGACCCCGCAAGCTTCACAGATGCATTTGAAGGTGTTGTAAAGGCTGTTGAAAACGGGGAAATCAGCGAAGAAAGACTCAATGAAAGTGTAAGCCGTATACTTGAATTCAAAAAATCAAGACAAGCTTCACTTATTTCCGCAGGATAATCCGATGAAAAACATAAAATCCGATTTCAGGAAGGCACTGAAAGCCACATTCCCTGTTTTTTCGGGATATATTGTTCTCGGCTTCGGCTTCGGAATTGTTCTTCATTCAAAGGGATTCGGTGTACTTACGGCATTTCTTATGAGCCTTCTTATATACGCGGGCTCAATGCAGTATGTGGCAATTGACCTTCTGTCAGGCGGGGCAGGTATAATTACTATGGCTGTTACCACATTTCTGGTAAATGCCCGCCACCTGTTTTACGGTATATCCATGATAGACAAATATAAGAATACAGGCAAAATGAAGCCCTATCTTATATTTTCGCTGACAGATGAAACCTATTCACTTGTCTGCACCGAGGAGAATGACAACTCCCACACCTATCACCTTCTTGTATCCCTTCTTAATCATATTTATTGGATAACAGGCTCCGTTGCCGGTGCAGCCGTAGGCTCAGCCTTCAATTTTGCCCCCAAGGGAATTGATTTTGCTCTTACGGCACTTTTTGTAACCGTATTTGTTGAACAATGGCTCTCGTCAAAGGATCACACAGCTGCAGTAGCAGGAGTTCTGGCTTCTGTAATATGTCTTGTTATTTTCGGCACAGAAAGCTTTCTTATTCCCTCTATGATTCTCATTACCTTGTGTCTTACGGTGTTGAGATTCATAAGAAAACGAAAGGGGGAAAAGGAAAATGCCTGATAAACACACTCTTATTCTTATAGGCGTATGTGCACTTGTTACCGCACTTCTGAGATTTATTCCCTTTATAGTTTTTTCGGGCAAAAGAAAAACACCCGGTTTTATCACTTATCTCGGGAAAGTTCTCCCCTTTTCAATTATGGGTATGCTGGTGGTTTTCTGTCTCAAGGGCACATCAGTTACCGCATATCCCTACGGCATCCCGGAATTAATATCCGTCGCTGTTGTTACCGTGCTTCACATATGGAAGAGAAATACGTTGCTGAGTATAATCGGCGGTACGGTGCTTTACATTATTCTTGTAAATTTTGTTTTTATATAGGAGATAAATTATGAAACTTATGATTGCTTCCGATATTCACGGCTCATACTATTACTGCAAAGAGCTTCTGAATGCAATGGAAAAAGAAAATCCCGACAGACTTCTTCTTTTGGGCGATATTCTCTATCACGGTCCGAGAAACGACCTTCCCGAGGAATATGCCCCGAAAAAGGTTATAGAAATGCTCAATAACATAAAGGAAAAGCTTCTCTGCGTAAGAGGTAACTGCGATACAGAGGTTGATCAGATGGTTCTCAATTTTCCCATCCTTGCAGATTACTGCATTATCCAGTGCGGGAAAAAAAACGTATACGCAACTCACGGACACAACTACGGTGAAACAACTCCCCCTCCCATCCCTGCAGGCAGTATTCTTTTAGGCGGTCACACACATGTTCCCGTCTGCAAAGAGTATGAAAATTATATCTATATGAATCCGGGTTCTGTTTCAATACCTAAAGAAAACAGCCACCACGGATATATGATGTATAAAAATGACACCTTCTTATGGAAAGATTTTTCGGGTAATATCGTAATGACCTTTGAAGCCTAAAGAATATTCATATAATTACGCAACACACCCTTATACCGCTGTCGGATAAGGGTGTGTATTTTTTGTACATTATTCACAAGAGCAAGAAAATATCCAAAGAGGACAAATTTATGATATTTTTGATTATTGTAAATATTGCACAAATATTAAAAATGTGTACAAAAAGTGTTGACTTTCGGTATTGATCTGTGTTACTATGAAGACGCAGAGAACAGTAGGTTTTCTGAAATAACAAAGAGAGAGTGAGTCCAATGTACGAATAATACTCGAACTTAAAAGTTCAGAAAAAAGTAAAGAAAAAAGCAAAAGCAATCATAACTAAAAACAATAACAACAAACGATAACAAAAATATGATATTTTGCTTATAGTTCTTTGCAGAAATTTACAGAGAGAGTGAGTCCGATGTACAACTAAAGCTCAGAAAAAAGAAGGATTCGGATAAAAATAAAAAAATCAGACAGCAAAAAGGAAATAAAATAAGTCAGACAGTAACTCTGAAATCAGATTAACAAAAAATGTTTCCCGAGGGCATACTGATAAAAGCGAAACGAATCCGGCAGAGTTCATAAATGAATTCTGATTTACCGATAAGAACAGGCTCAGCATAATCAATAGCATATAAATATTTTTTAAGGTAACCTACCCTTTCTTTCAAAAACTTGAGTGCTTATCGGATGTAAACCCTTAATCCCCGAAATTCAAGAGAGAGTGAGTCCAATGGTTCGATAAATCGAAAATTTCACGAAAAAACATTTTACAGAGAATTAAAAACATATAAATCCCACCGAAACAAAGAAAATCGGGACAATAGATTAAACGGATAAATAAGTTATAATTAATCCCCTGCAAATTCGGTTCCTTAAGAAGAACGGTCAGAATAGGAATGTAAGAGTAAATAAATAATTATAGTTTTACCTCATTAAATGATACGGATTATGTAAAGACCGAGAAAAAGAGAATGCGAATTGATATGTTTTTTCAAAAAAGGCGATGACTTTTTGATTACAATAAATTTATAAGCAGTTTTCCGACACTTATTTGTCAGAAAACTGCTTTCGTTTTATACAGGTATTAAATTAGTATAAATATTCAAGTCCTACGGAAGCTCTGAGAATAAGTCTCGCATCAGCTGCCGTTATTTTATTGTCATAGTCTGTATCTGCTCTTCTGAATTCATCAGAATACTTCTCTATCGTTTCAAGATTTACTGAAACTCTCAGGGCAATACGTGCATCTGCCGCAGTTATTTCATAATTGCCGTCAACATCACCGGGACAATCCACATACAAAGGCTCAATAAATTCTGAATTTATAAAGCTTTTATCATAAAGTCTGTAACAGCTTTCGCCCTTCTCGTTTGTGATTATTCCGTCAACCTTTATTACCTCACCGTTTTCAAATGTGCTTACCTTTTTACCGTGATCAAAGGGCGAAGTATAAGATGAAGGATTATAATCAACAACATAATAGACATTATGCCATACATGGTCCATTGTTGATATGTCTATATGACCGCAATGACAGGTGTAGCTTTCCTTATCATACTCGTGGTTACAAATAGTGTTTTTTGTTATTGTGGGCTGTACAACAGTATACATAGGTACTCTGTGGCCCTTGCGGTTGAATTCATCCCAGGTGTAATTCGAAATCTTGATTTCTCCTCTGCCGTAGCCGTCTTCATTACCTCCGAGAGTTGTTATTGAATGCTTGTCATATGTAAGGATAATATAATAATGATTAGGAGCCTCTACATAAGCACCCGTACCGACTCCTGCATTATAGAGGATATCAAAGGAAACAGGCTTTGTATCCTGAAGAACGACCTCAGAAGCCTTATATTTCACGCCATATGCATCCTGCCCCTCACAACGGTAAAGCACATCTCCAAAAAGATAAAAATAAACCGCCTGAGCATATGCAAAACAGGTCCAGCCGTAATGGGAACGGCTCTCGGTGCCCCAATAATATCTGATGTCGGGATTTATATGTCCGCCAACCTTAAGATCATCTGCAGTATCATCAGGGTCTTCATACACCTTATCAAAAAACAGATCCGCCCCACCGTTTATAACCTTATTGAGTTTTGGAATAAGCTCCTCAACCTTTGTAAAATCCTCTGCCTTATAAGAAGAAGCCGCATTCGAAAAAACAGGGAGTATACACATCATCATAGCTGCAGCAATAACAAAAGCCGCAATCCTTTTCGACAGTTTCATGCAAAATACCTCCGTTTTGTAACCATTTTGTAACATATAATAACATCATATTCAGATTTAGTCAACCGTATTACTTACAAAAGGCTCCTGCACAAAGCAGAAGCCTTCTGAATGTATCAATACACCACACTCTTTTATCAATATATTAAAAATACTATCTTCTGATTTTCACAAGCAGCTCACTTGAAAGTGTTCTGTGCTTTGCACGATAAATATGTAAAATGCTGTTATCCACACCTGAGCAGACAACATACACATCCTCGCCAAGCTCAACATCCTGTTCTATTTCCTGCGGTAAAAAGTATTTATTTATTTGCATCGGATTGATATCATACTTACCGTATTTTTCAAAAATCAGATAAGGCACCCTGTCAGGAAGATGTGTTGTTACAGCATCTATAACTCCAAAACGGGTATCAATACCCCTTTCAATGACACGGTCTTCAACTATGTAATAATTATCCGCACTATCAAGTGTCTTTTTGACTCTGATACCGTTGATTATAAAAAATACACCGCAACCCGCAATTATAAGTGCATATATCAGATATTCAGAGAATAAAAACATTATAAGTCCGACAAGAATGCAAATAACACCGCCAATAACAGATGCTAATTTAGTATTCTTAAGATTCTTACCGAATTCCGCCTCAAGCTCTTTTGCAGTAAGCACACCTGTTTTCCATACTCTTTGCTGTTCGGATGTGATTCCTTTTTTATGCTGATAATAAGGCACAATCAATCCGATTCCCCCAAAAAAACCACCGCAAAGAAGCCCCATAACGATTAATACTATACCAAGCGTTGTTTCTCCGTATGCAATAAAAAATGGTCCTGCTATAACAAAACCAATACATAAAAGAACAATGCCGATAACAGAAAAAAGCACAAAACACCCCATAGGCTTACCTGCTTTCATATACCTGTCAATAAACCTGCCCTGCTTTTCCCCTGCTGACTTATCCATTTTTTCATTATCCATCACTGACACACCTCTTGATTTTTTATACTGTTTATAATACCCCACACAAACTACCGTTTCAATACATTCGGTATGAATGGCAGTTTTTCAGGTTATAAACGGTATATGCAGACAACAAAAAGATTCAGGAATGCAGTTTTTACATTCCTGAATCTTTATCTTATTTATTTGGTTGAAGCCTTTTCTTTGATTTCTGTGGGGCTGTCGAAAAATGCGCGGCTGTCGGTGCTTATTCTTTTGGGAAGCTCAATTGATGTGAGGCTTTCGCAGCTTCTGAAGGCTGAATCCTCAATTGTCTTAAGAGAATCGGAAACAGTCACCTTATTAAGAGATGAACAGCCGTTGAAGGCATGTGAGCATATCTTTGTGATATTTGCAGGAATATCAATTGAAGTAAGAGCAGTGCAATATTCAAAGGTATTGTCAGAAATCTCCTTAAGACCTGCTGTCAGCTTAATATCTGTAAGAGAAGAACAATTCTTAAAAGCATATTTGCCGAGACTTGTAAGCTTTTCTGAAAGAGTCACCTTTGTAAGTGCAGTGCAGTCCTCAAAGCAGTTCATACCTACGGCTGTAACACTTGTAGGAAGCGTAATCTCAGTAAGCGCGGTACAGCCTTTGAAAGCAAAGCTCTGGATTGTAGCAACCGCAGAACCCAAGGTAAGATTAGAAAGTGCCGTACAATTCATAAAAGCACCGCTTTTGATAAGCGTAACACTGTCGGGGATATCCATATCATTAAGATTAAGACAGTTCGCAAAAGCATTTTCACCGATTTCGGTTATTGTATCGGGGATATTAACATTATAAAGCTCATGCCAGTCTGCAAAAACACCGTCGCCTATAGCTACAACACTCTTGCCGTCATAGCTCGAAGGAAGATCAATGCTGAGACTTGATACTGCACTTTTATCGCAGGCAGAAATCATATAGCTTTCCTTATTGTAGGCTGTAAATGTGAAGCCCCCTGCCGACAAATCCGATTCTTCAAATGCATCACCGGTATCAACCGCGTCATCAGAAACAGCAGTTGTCTCATCAACACTCGGCACCTCGGGAACATATACATCTTCACTATCCTTACCACAGGAAGCAGCAAACAATACAGAAGCTATCAATAAAACTAAAAATGCAATTCTTTTCATTATGACTGTATCTCCAAATATGAATAATATCAATCTATTATATAATCATCAAACGATTTTTGCAAGGATTACTGCTTATTTTTTCGATAAATATGAATTAATCAGCCGAAGTATTCTATTCCGTCCTCAAGAAAATCGGAAATATCGCTTGCTCCGTCATTATTTCTGAATACAAGCTTCAGGTTTTTACAGTTTTTTGTTATGTAATATATAGCGTGATTATCCTTATGGGAGTTAAAATAAACCTTATCGTCATTAACAGCAAGTCCTTTACAGAACAGATACTGAACAACCATCTTTTTGTCTGTACCGTCAGTATTTATTCTGTACATATCACGCTTTTCAAAATCAGTATAGAATATATAGTCTCCACAAAGAACAAATTCATCTACTTTAGTTGCAAGAGTTTTCAGTGATGTGCCGTCATTATTAACACTGTACAGATTCCTGTCACCTGCAATAAAATAATTGGTATCACCGGAACCTCTGACTTCACCTGCAGCATCATCAAACAAAACAGTATAATCATCTGAATACACATTATAAGCCACAAACTGATAATCACCGCCGTAGCCGATGTTCATAAGGACATCATTCTTTGTAACACGGCAGATTGAAAGCACCTCGACACCGCGTGGAACCATAAATACAGAATTACTTCCGAAATTTTCCGTAGCCGTGAAAGGAGTACTGTAAATTGTATTATCCTCAAGAAATACAATTTCACCGTTCCAATATGTAAAACTGTCTGAAATATCCTTTTCAACAAAACGGCTTTCTCTTCCGTTTTTGTTTATCCAATGCAGACCGTATGTACTATGATTCATTGCATCCGATTCCATTTCAATCGAAAAGCCATTGGCATAGCCTATATAGTAAATTTCATCATTGATTGAACGAAGCTCTCCGGGATAGACTCCGTTATCATGGATTCTTGTGTGTCCCGTACCGTCTGCATTACATCTGTATATTCCGTCATCATAAGTATCTATATAAAAAATGTAATTACCGGCAAAGCAAAGCTTATAATACTCCGAAGGGGCAGGTTCTGCCATATAAAGAGAATTATTATACGAAGGCGTTCCGACATAAAGAGCACCGTTTTCGGATACTGAAGCACCGTCTGAAGGCTCAGAGGGAGTTAAGGTCTCAGAAGAAGCTGTAGGCTTTTCTGCATTACTTACAGGTTTATTACTGTCTTGCGAAGGGCTGTCAGCTTCACCCTGATTATTATCCGCATAAGTAACGGCAGGCTCAAGGGTATTATGTCCGTCTCTTTGTGTAGTTTCATCACCGGAGCCGATTTTACCGGAAGAAACCATTATTATAAGAACAACAAGCACCGTAATCAGCACACCGAGACCTGCACAAAGACCGATGATACCGCCTTTACCTTGCTTATTGCCTGAATTCCCCTGTTTTTGCTGATTCTGATTATTGTCTGATACAACTCCGAATCCGCAATTCTGACAAAAGGCTGCACCGTCAGGATTGTTATGACCGCACTTAACACAATACATAAAAACACTCCTCAGAAATTTATTCTCTTTTGTTTGTATCACAATATATATTTTTTCTCAAGACCAAAAGCACCAACGGTATATAAAGGCGTAACAAACGGCAAAAAAAGCAGACAGAAGCCATAGATTCTGTCTGCTGATTTTTACATTACGGGAGCAGTGGGGATTTCGGGAGTCGCACCGTCTACACCGTGGGTTTTATAGGCTGTTTTATCTGTCGCATCGTCAATTTCGGCAATAACCTCTTCCTTTGTTCCGCCGGTAGTCTCTATACAGTATATATGTCCTTCCTCATAACGGTCTGTGAAATATACATAACCGTCATATATAGCAAGGTCTGAAACTGCAGTATCGCAGAGTGTATTCTGATTACTGCCGTTTATACCGATTACACAAAGAGTACTGCTTTCGGGATCAATATAATAAACAGTGCTGCCGCTTACAACATATTCACTGATATCGAGAACAATTATACCTTCACTGTTTTTACCGTCGGATGTCATATAATAAAGAGCAGCATCCTCATCATCATTTTCTGCCATATAGAAGATTTTTCCGTCACTGTAGCTTGCATTCCACAGTGTTCCTTCATAAACAGTCTCAGCAAACTTAGTTTCGATATCAACACGAACAAGCTCATCCTTGCCGTCTCTTATTGCAGTAAGGTAGATATAACCGTCTGCAACAAACTGAATTTCCTTAAGCTCAAGACCGTAGATTTCTGTTATATAAGGCAGTTCGGGTAAGGTTGTATCCTCATTTGAAAGCTCAGTACGATAAATCTCCTTCACTTCATCACCTGCAGTGTAATAAACATAACCGTCATAAAGACAAGCATCCTCACCGCAGTCAAACTGAACTATTGTACACGATTCACCTTCAGCATCAAGCTTATATAAACCATAAGTTTCAATGCCTGTCATGGTTGCACTTTCTTCACTGTTGTAGCCGTTTGCATAACCGAGGAAATAGATATCACCGTCATATTCAAATATTTCGGTACATTCACCGTCAGTAAGCTGTACGGCATCCTTTCCGTTATGGTCACATCTGTAGATATTATTATCGTCATTATCTATGTAGAAAATATAATTTTTGGTAAACACCGTATTACGGTAAAGTCTTCCCTCAAGATTTCTGACAGAATCCTCCTTGAAATCATATTCCATTACAGAAAGCTTTTCATCATCAGAATTGAAAAAGTACATAAAATTGCCTGAAACAACAGGTGAATATGCAGGGATATCAATTATTTCATCCTCATCACTGCCGTCAATATTGCTTATATAAGTTGCTTTGTCAGCTGAAGATGCATATATAAGCTTACCGTTTCTGAGTGTAATTGAGCTTTCTGTTGTGTTGACAACCTTTTTCTTTCCTTCACCGTCAAGCCCAACAGAATACACACCTGAAAGAATACGGTTATCTTCATCAATACAGGTAAAGAGAACGGTATCCTTTTCAACCTTTATATCTCCGATGTATGCACTGTCTTCACAGGCATACAGAAGCTTTCTGTCCTTGCCATCAATATCTGTTCTGTATAAAGAAGCAGCCTCTTCGTTGTAATATACTATATCATTCTTGCCTATAAATACTTTTACAACATTATCATTGATTATCTGCTTTTCATCGCTGCCGTCAGTTTTACTCTTGTAAAGATTGAACTGTCCTGCAGGAGTCTTTTCCTCACTGTCCTCTGATTCCTCATAATAACCGTCAATATAATAAAGCTCATCCTCAAGTATTGTGAACCAGCAGATTCCGGAAGAAACAACCTTTTCGATATTATCTCCGTTTGTATCACAGGTATAAAGATAATTTTCTTCTTTATCCCTGAAATAGAGCTTTTCACCGTACAGATAAACCATATCGGATTTAACATCACTGACAACTATTGTTCTTTTATTATCAGCAATATTATTTTCAACAATGTAACCGTTTTCATTTATGTAATAAACAGTATCGGCATTTCTTGATACGCTGATTATGTCACTTGACATATTAAAGGAATTATTATAAGAAGCTTTTCCCGGATTCAGTACAAGAAAAAAAACTGCCGCTGCAATCACAGCAATTGCCGCAACACCACCGATAATCAGAGGGAACTTTGATTTTGATTTTTTCTTGTCATTAACGCTCTGCGGAATTTCATCCTTTTTATTATCTTCATCATCAAAGAAGGATCCCCCAAGCTCATCACTGAATATATCATCAATTTCCCCGGAAGTCTCATAAGCATAGCCCTTTTCAACAGGACGGTTTACCCTGACACTGTCAGAAACCTTATTTTCATAGGGCACATCAGGTGTAACAGGGACAGATACAGGCTTGATATCCTCTTTTATTATCGCCTGATCTTCAGCGGGTACCGATTCAGCAGGCTTTCTGTTACGGTACTGCTTTACACCTATGGTTTTATCGGGGTCTGCATTCAGTTCAAACTGATTTTCATTTTCTTCAGCTACAGCAGGCTTCTGTTCAACAGAAGGCTGAGCGGGATAAAAAACAGGCTGTACTGCGGGGTTATTTACAGGCTCTTCCTTAGCCTGTACGGGAGTCTGATAATGCCCGTAAGCAGCCTGTGTATTCGCAGGACTTTTCTCATCCTGATAAACCTTTTCACCGCATCCGGTACAGAATCGCGCATCATCATCAAGCATAGCACCGCATTTAATACAAAACATATCATTTTTCTCCTCTCAAAAAACCAAATATGTAAAATGTATATATTATATTTTTATCATATAAAACATTTTTTTACAACAATATTTACATTTTTGTTATGATTATTACCGACTGCCGTTATTATAATCTTTTATAATAGCGGATTGTAAATCCTGTTTTACCGACTTGCCGATAATATCAAAAAAAACAGACAAAGACCATTAAGAGTCTCTGTCTGCATAGCTTTATTCTGTCAGATAAAGTATCATTTCTGCCGTAAATTCACCTTTTTCACGGTTCAGAATCAGTTCTCCCTGATACTTCTGAGCCACCGCTTTTACATTTTTAAGCCCGATTCCGTGAGCTTTTGTATCCTTTTTCGTTGTGGCAAAAAGACCGCCTATTCTTTTTTGTTTATCATCATTACAAGGGTTTTTCACGCTTAAAAGAAGCATATTGCTCTTTACCACACCGCTGACACGGATTGTTTTTTCTGTTTCTGCAGGCAGCTTCATACAGGCGTCAATCGCATTATCCGTAAGATTGCCTACGGCTATACACATATCCTTGTTATCTATTCCCTTTTCGGGAACGATACCCGAAAACTCAATTACCGCATTACATTTTTTCGCATCGGTATTTTTTATATTAAGAAGAGAATTCACCACACTGTTTCCCGTTGAAAAGGTATTCATTACAAAGGATGTATCATTCTTCAGCTTTTCAAAATATTTTTTTGCGCCCTCGGTATCCCCCTGCTCAAACAACGAATTAATAACAATTATATGATTCTTATAATCGTGTCTGAAGCTTCTTAGTGCTTCATCCGAACGGCTGAGATGTTCGGAAAATTCAAGCTGTTCATTAAGCCGCAGAAGAATGGTATTCTGCATATATACAAGTCTGAAAACCCTCACAACAAGTGCAAGAATGCACACAAATATCATACATGCAGAAACCGCATACAAAAAATCATACCAATCTGCACTGATACCGAATTCTTTATAGTAACAGGTAAGCTCAAACAGCAGAAGAGAAATTATCATCCATTTCGGTACTTCTCTGAATGCACCAGCAAGAATATTTACATCCTCTCTTCTGCCAAGCTTCATAACGGCAAAAAACACGGCACCGAAAAGCAGAGAATTGAATATACATTCAGCTATAATGGAATTACCAAAAAATGAAGCAACAAAAGACCACATCATATCAACCGTGAATATGTACACAAACAACACGGCAATTGACCTTAATACAGCAGGCTTCTTTAAGCACATAAAAACAGCTGCAATATAAAAGAAATTTGAAACCGCATCAAGCAGCTCATATGTTTCATTAAAAACAGGCAGAAGAAAAATATGTGCTGCTACAGAGTAAAAAACAGGCACAATCACAGAAATGACAATACCTGTTTTCTGTTTTCTGAGTTTTTCTCCGAAAATAGTTTTCAGAAGATAAATAAGGCTTAATACGGCAAGAGCATCTTTTATAAAATACAGCAGTCCTGCAGCAACAACCAAAAGAAATCTCTCCTTTATTATCCGCCGTAGAACTTCAGATAATTCACATAAGCCCTGTTGAAATTAGCAAGTATGCGTCGGCTGATAATAACCTTTTCACCGTTTTCCATATAAAGCTCATTTCCGTCTTTTCTGCGGATATATTTCATATTTACAATAAACTGACGTCTTGTTTTGAAAAAAGCATCGCTTCTGATTTCCTGTTCAAATACAGCAAGCGACTTGTGCGATTCAACAGATGCACCTACAAGTCTTACAACTGTTTTTCTTCCTACAGCTTCAATATACATTATCTCAGAAGACTTTACGAAGAAGGGCTCATGAAGACCGCGCACCTCTACGGTACAGTCTCTTCTGATGCTGCTTTCAAAAGCAACAAGAGCCTCTGAAAGCTTATCATTGCTTATGGGTTTAAGCAGATATCTGAGAGCATCAACTTCATAACCGCCCGCAGCATATTCTATGTAGGCAGTAACAAAAATTATTTCAGCAAAACGATTTTTCTCTCTGTAAAGCCGTGCTGCTTCAACTCCGTCAATATCAGGGAGCTTACAATCAAGCACAACAAGATCATATACTTCATCAGATGCAAGCAGATCCTCTGCGCATTCAAAAATATCAATTCTTGTTATAAGAATGCTGTTCGGCATATAATTTTCAATTTTTGTCTTAAGCGCAGCTGCTTCAGATAAATTATCCTCACAAATTGCAATATACAAGAAAATACCCCCACATTGAATATAATAACACAAATTTTCTGAAAAGAAACACTAATTACTATTATTTTAATGTTTTTTTACATAAAAACACAAGTACCCTTGCACCGAATGGCATATTTTTCAGGTATGAATGGTAGTTTTAAGTACATTTTTTATTTGACATAATTTCGAATTTCGATTAGAATTGATATAAAGGTACACAAAAAGGAGGATTTTTATGAAAAAAATTAATAAATATACAGCGGTTATACTTTGTCTTACACTGCTTCTTCCTTTACTGATCGGTGCTTCAGGCGTTTTTACAATTGCCTCTGCCGCAGAAACATTCACCGCAGGTATTTATACATATACAGTAACCGACGGTAATGCAACAATCACCAAAATACAGCCCGACGACAGCGCAACCGAGCTTATAATTCCTTCAACATTAGGCGGCTATCCCGTAACCACTGTAGGCTCCCGTGCGGTTATCGGCTATACTTCACAGATCAGATCCGTAACCGTATCAAAAGGTATAACAACGATTCTTGACACTCCCTTTGCCGGTCTTCTTCAGGCTGAAGAGCTTAATCTTCCCGCTTCTCTTACACGTATAACGAATATGTCTGTCAACACAATAGCATGGAAAAAAATCACTATCCCCGCAGAAAACACATATCTTACCGTAGAAAACGGAGCTTTGCTTTCGAAGGACAAAACTTTTTTATACAGATATATAGCCGATGAAAATGAAACGGTATATACAGTTCCGTCTACAGTTAAAACTATTAATTCCTATGCCTTTTATAAAGCATCAAATCTTGAAGAAATTATTTTACCGGAAGGTATTGAAAACATTAATTCTCTTGCATTCAACCAGTGCACAAGTATCACATCTCTTCATATTCCCGCAAGTGTAAGCTACATAGCTGATAATGCGCTTAGCACGCAGAGCAGCCTCGATGCTTTTTCGGTTGATGGTAACAATCCGTATTTCAGTGTTGACGACGGTATTCTTTATTCAAAGGATAAAAAGACACTCAAAGCAATTCCGACAGGAAAAATCCTCGGTGATTATGTTATTCCAGAATTCGTACAGAATATTGAAGTTACCTCCTACGCAATATCCAATATGCTGACATCTGTTACCTATCATGCAGGAATCAACGATATCAACTTATCATATACATTCGGCCATATGTATCTGGACATCTATATTCTTAATCCCGATGCAAATATCTATTACGAGCTGATGAAGCCTGCAAATGAAAGTATAACAATACACGGTTATACAGGCTCCACTGCTGAAGATTTTGCAGCAAAGAATAACCAGTTGTTTATTGCATTGGACGGTGAAGAGGAAAACACGGAAGAAATAACCACCGAAGAACCCTCCACAGAAGAAACTACCACAGAAGAACCGACAACAGAGGAGCCTACAACTGAAGAACCCACAACAGAAGAACCCACAACAGAAGAACCTGCCCCTTCTCTTAATTCTTCTTACAAGCAGGGAGATATTATTGAGTTCGGTATGTATCCTCAGTCACTTGTAACAGATGAAGCTCTTACGGAAGAACTCTCGTGGTATATTGAAGATGATATGTGGCAGTCGCTTGGCTGGTTCAGAGGTACGGGCAA
The DNA here is from genome assembly GCA_045588855.1 of Acutalibacteraceae bacterium. Classification (GTDB taxonomy): domain Bacteria; phylum Bacillota; class Clostridia; order Oscillospirales; family Acutalibacteraceae; genus RUG806. Next base: position 116,658 of record JAZNEX010000058.1, on the reverse strand, counting down.
AGCAGGTACTATGTTTGAAACAGACGTAGGTATGTTCTGTGATATTGATTATTACGGTGAAAAATACCGTGCCGTAACGTTCAGCGAATACCGTGCTTACGAAAGCTTCTCAAATCCCACTTCAAGCTATCAGGCACCTCTGGGTTATACTCCCGGCAATATTTATTACTTCAAGTATGAGCCGATAAAATGGCGTGTACTTGACCCTGCAAACGGGCTTTTACTTGCAGTTGATATTCTTGATGCACCTGCATACTCAAATTATGCCTATCCCGGCACTCCCGAGGACGGAGATACTTCAACATTAAACTACTATTATTCCGATACTGAACTCACAAAGTACACGAGCAATTGGGAATACAGCACCCTCAGAACATTCCTTAATACAACATTTGCAGATACTGCATTCACCGACCTGCAAAAATCCCTTATCGGAAAAACAGAACTTGACAATTCCGTTGTAAACGGCGGGAATGCAAAATTCTCAGGAAACAATACCGAAGATAACGTTTTTATTCTCAGCACAAAAGAAATAGGCTATGATTCATATTACGGACTTTCAAATGCTGTAAGAACAAAAAACGGTACTGATTATGCCCACATGCACGGTCTTTTTGCCGGCACTAAAAATCAGGGGGAAGCTGCACTTTATTATCTTCGCGATCCTGCAACATCAGGTACCGTGGCTTTTGTTTCAGAAAAAGGTGTAATCTCATCGAGCACAAATGCATACAGTCAGGATATCGGTGTTGTCCCTGCAATATGCATGAATCTTGAAGAATTTGAAAAGCTTGACCTTTACAAAAATATAATAATTGATTTCAATGACGGTGTTCTCACTGTTTCCGGCATCGGCTCACTTCCCGACCCTGAAAAATCCGTTACAGATATTCTCTCCCCTTATAAAGAAATCACAACTGCAGTTATCATCGAGGACGGTATCACGGAAATCAGCGAAAATGCATTTGCGGGATTTATTGAGTTAAAATCATTGATTCTCAATGGAACAACAACACTTGATAACAAATGCTTCCCTGATTCATTTCAGCTTTCAACAATTATAATGAAGGATGAAACCGAATTCAGAGGCAATCCCTTCTGCGACTATATTTTTTACATAAATATTTTTGTAAAATACGGTGTTTCGTACAGCTACGAATACTTCCCTGAGGGAGTTAATTCATATACCTATCAATATAACGGCACAGCCATCGAAACAAACGGCAATATCACAATGAACACATATGAATTTTTTGATTTTATGGCTGTTATGTGTGACGATTACGATGTGATTGAAACAATAAAATTCAATAAATTCACATCAACCGACCTGAGATTTTACACGGTAAACAATGAAACAGGGGAAAAATCTCTTATCCCGGATTCTACACTTCATAATGTTACATTCAGTGTACAGGTAAATAACAACGGCAGCACAAAACAGGTTACATTCAATGAACTGTGTGAAATGGCAAGCAACGGTACACTTGAAGAGTTTTATCTTATAAGCAACTCCCTTACCGACGGTGAAATTGAAGATACAGAAATGGAAATCAATTCCATCGGAGACATATTTGAATATGCTCTTAAATGGATAGTAAGTCTTCTGAACCGATTCTTCGCGCTGTTTACAAGAAAAAAATAAAACAAATACGGGGCTGTCTCATCTGAGGCAGCCCCGTGTGTTTATATTATTACTGATAGATTCTTACATAATCAACTACAAATTCGGTCTTATAAGTATCCTTATCAAGCTCACTGAGCTTGTCAGCACCGGGGATTTCAAGAGAAACTATAACCTCCTCAAGCACCTCAGAAACACCGTTGCCGAATGATGAACGTCTTGTTTCTACTCCGTTGATATAGAAGATGTATTCTGTATCTGTCCACTTAACACCGTAAGTGTTATATTCATCATAAATGTCATTACCGTAGAAGGAACCGAGATTTGCTGACTGATAGCCTTCCTGCTCACCGTCAACACCTGCGCAGTGGATATTGTGAGAAACTGCATCACTATCAAAATATTTTCCTGTATTTACAGATTCAAAAATATCAATTTCGGCACCTCCTACACCGCCCTTTGAAACAGAAGCAGTATAGGGAGCAGATGCCTGAAGCCAGAATGCAGACCAGAAATGATTTTCTCTGTTAACCTTGCAGCGTATTTCAAAATAACCCTTGCAATACCACTCCTTGAGTCTCACCATACCTGTGTACCAGCCTTCGCCGTACTGACCGTCTTTTCTGTATTCACCTGTGAGTATCATATTGCCGTCTCTGAATGTTACCTGACTGGGAGCATTAAATCCGCCGCGTCTTGCCCCGGATGCTCTGTATTCCCATACATCCGTATCAAATTCCTGATATTCAAATTCATCCTCAAAAACAAGAGAATAACCTGTAAGGTCAAGTTCATCACCATGGGGCTTCTGAGGTAAATCAAAAACAGTAAGACCGAAAAGCTCTATTATTGCAATAAATGAAGCAAAGAACTTTTTCAGATCAAAGGAGGTAAACATTTCCTTAAATAATTCAATCTGCTGTTCAACACCCCACACCTGTCTTGGAGCAAGCTTAAGAACTTCCGTTAAAAACTGTTCAAACATATTATCACCTCATATAAAATTCAATGTTCTTTTGACTGAATTTTAACATTCAGGAGCAAAAATGTCAATACAATAACAATATATTAACATACATCAATTAATACAAAAATATTGCTTTTTATTTTACATGATGTTAGAATCAGTGTGTAATATAAAGTGAGGTTCTTTTATGAAGCATTATCTTTTACCCGAAACAGGACAGTTTTACAAGGCAAATCTACATTCACATTCTACCGTATCCGACGGCACGCTTTCACCTGCTCAGATGAAGGATTTATATAAATCACGCGGGTACAGTATTCTATGCTGCACCGATCACGAAATTATGGTACCTCATCACGAGCTTACAGATAAAGATTTTCTTATGCTTACAGGCTTTGAGCTGGGATTTGATGAAGCTTGGAAGCCTGATTTTCTCGACGCCCGCTGCTGTGATATATGTGTCATTGCACTGAGTCCCGATAATATCACTCAACCCTGCTTTCACAGAACAAAATATCATAATCCCGAAAGAAACAGTGAAATTGTTTTTGATGAAAACGAGCCGGATTTTGAAAGAGAATACAATTCCGATTGCATAAACACTGCAATAAAAAAATGCAGGGATAAAGGATTTTTTGTAACCTACAATCATCCCACTTGGTCACTTGAGCATTATGAAGATTACATAAAGTATAAGGGCATGAATGCAATGGAAATATGCAACTACTCAAGCTTTATTGACGGTTACGATGAATATAATGCAAAGGCATACGATGACTTTTTAAGAAAAGATGAGAGAATTTTCTGTATAGCTGCCGATGACAACCACAACCGCCGTGACCCGAAATGCCGTATGTGGGATTCCTTTGGTGCGTTTACTATGATAAAAGCAGAAAAACTCACATATGAAAGCGTTACTGAAGCACTTGTAAACGGAAGCTTCTATTCTTCACAAGGACCTGAAATTTATGCCCTGTGGCTTGAAGATGATAAGCTCCATGTGGAGTGCTCCCCTGCCGATAAAATCACCTGTACCGTAAACCGCCGCAGATGTATGTCAAGATACAATGAAGAAACCGGGGAAATCACTCACGCTGTATTTGAAATAAAACCCTCTGACGGATATTTCAGAGTAACGGTAATCGACAAAAACGGACTTAAAGCCGACACAAATGCATATTTTACCGATACTCTTATTCTTCCTGAATCAATATGAATATGGAGACAACAAATGAAAAAAATATTTGATTCAAGACTTATGCTAATTATATCTATGACTATTTTCGGCACCATAGGTCTTTTCAGAAGAAGCATCGATGTAAGCTCGGGAGAGCTTGCATTTTACAGAGCTGTGCTGGCACTGGTTTTTATAGGGCTTTTTCTTCTTGTAACCAAAAACAGAATCCCCTTCGGCAGAATAAAAAAACAGCTACCACTCCTGTTTATTTCAGGGGTTGCAATGGCATTCAACTGGATTCTGCTTTTTGAAGCATATAACTACACTACCGTTTCCGTTGCAACTCTCAGCTATTATTTTGCTCCTGTTATTGTAACATTGCTGTGTCCTCTTCTTTTTAAGGAAAAAATGGGCGCAAAGCAATGGATATGCTTTATTATGTCAACGGTCGGCATTGTGCTTATTACGGGTATCGGTACACTTGATACGGGCAGCAATCATTTTTTAGGAATTATCTTCGGCCTCGGTGCCGCCTGTCTATATGCTACCGTAATTCTACTGAATAAATTCATAAAGGGTGTTGACGGAATCCACCGAACTTTCCTGCAGTTTGCGTCCGCAACAGTAACTCTTTTACCTTATGTGCTTCTTACAAGCGGCATCACGGCGGCATCACTTGATACAAAAGGAATACTGCTGCTTCTTACCGTTGGTCTTGTGCATACAGGCATTACATACTGTATGTACTTTTCATCCCTTAAGGAATTACCCGGACAAAAAGCGGCAATTCTCAGCTATATTGATCCCCTTGTGGCAGTAATATGCTCTGTTGCAATTCTCAAAGAAGAAATAACTGTAATGCAGCTTGTCGGCGGTGCACTGATTTTAGGATTTACACTGTGGAATGAAATTACACCGAAAAAGGAGATCAAAAATGAACGAAATCACACGCAGCCTTAAAGCAAGAAAATCCGTAAGAGTCTTTACTGACCGTGAAATTACCGATGAAATAAAAGAAGAAATTCTGATTTGTGCAGTAAATGCTCCCACTGCAGGCAATCAGCAATTATACACGATTCTTGACATTCAGAATAAAGAGCTCCTTGATAAGCTCTCCGTTACCTGTGATAATCAGCCTTTTATTAAAGAATCCAAGCTTACTCTTATTTTTTGCGCTGATTTCAAAAAATGGTATGATGCATTTACAGATACAGACTGTAATCCCAGAAAGCCGCGTGAAGGCGATTTTCTTCTTGCTGTCAATGATGCACTAATTGCAGCACAGAATGCAGTGTGTGCTGCCGAAAGCTTCGGAATCGGCTCGTGTTATATCGGAGACATTATGGAAAACTGCAGCATTCACCGTGAGATGCTCAATTTACCCGAATATGTTTTCCCTGCAGCTATGCTTGTTTTCGGTTATCCTGAAGAAAGCCAGATAAGAAGACAAAAACCCGAAAGAGCAGATATGAAATATATTGTTCATACAAATACCTACAAGGTACTTAATGAAAAAGACAGAAAGGATTTATTCGGTGCAAAAGTTAAGGGAAAATCCTATGAAGACTGGATGAAAGCTTTCTGTAACAGAAAATATAACAGTGATTTCTCTATAGAAATGAGTGCAAGTGTAAAAGAGTATCTTAAGCAATGGAACAGTTGATTCTCAAAAAAACACAAAGCCTGAACTGCAGTGCAATTCAGGCTTTTTCATTTTTACCGGCAAATTACCATACAATGTTAACGTTGAGACCGTCTACCGTGTAGGTTACATCACCCATTACATTATTATCAATTGACTCTGTAAATGCTTCAACCATTTCCTTATCGGGCATCACAAGTGTTGATTTAAGAGTAAGTGCAGAGGGAAGATACAGTTTTTCACTCATATGGAAACCGCATATCCACCAATGATTCTGGAGATTACGGTTTACGAGCACCTTATCACCTATCAATACCTGAAGTGACATAGGCATTTCCATTTCCTCGGTAGCACAGTTGTAGTAAGAACCAACCTGGCCGGGCTCACGCCAGTAAACACCAACCTCACCGCCGTTTGAAATGAAATAGTTACCCTTCCAAATCTGAATCATCCAATCAAGTCCGTCATAAGAGAACTTAAAACGTCTTGTGATATAGTCAAAGTTTGTGGGAAGAAGATTTGCTGCAACATCATAAAAAATGCAGAAGCCGTAATTTCTCATCCAACAATCAACTGTTGAGTATAATGTCATTTCATAGTAATTGAAATTGTGACCTATACCAAATATACCGGTACCGTTTTTACCGTAGCACTCACCGGTCTTTGTGTTGATATAAACACCGGGATAGTGGGTTTCATTTGTACCGTCTTCAAATTCCATATAAAGAACAAGCTCACATACATCGGGATCATCAGTAGGTATGGTATATGCATACAGCTTCTGGATAATGCTCATAAACGCACCGATAGCATGACATATTGTTGCCATAAGATCGTTGCCCGCAGCCAGATACTCTGCTTCCTTCTGATATCTTTCTTCACGGAAAAGAGTTGTATCAATGCTGTATTTGTCCTTGATGTAATTTGTTACAAGATTGATATTGGGAAGATTTGCCATAATCAGATCAAAGTCAAGACCGCTTTCATTGCAGATCTGTGATGTAATGCTGTGAATTGCTTCATCATAGGTAACTTCAATTCTCTCTGTATTAGGTTCAATACCTGTAAGAAGATAACGTAAAGTCTGAAGAACACTTAAGAAGAAACCAAACTCCTCTGTTGAGACAACAGGATAACCCATCTCAAGCATCACTTTCTTATAGCTTTCTATACTGCCTTCCTTCTCGGTTGCAAAAGCAAAGGGCACTGATGTAACAAGCAAAACGAGAGCAAGAATCAGTGAAATGAGTTTTTTTGTTACTTTCATAATATAACTCCTTCTGAATATAAATGCACATATAACTGATTCTATATTACTACTTTCTTCTTTAAAAAGCAAGACTGTATTACCTCTTTTATTGTTAATTTTATATTAAAAGTCCGTTTTTATTGCCAAATCCGGCAAGTTGTTATATAATGGCAAAAGAATGCGGAAAGGCAGATTTTATGATAAAAAAATTCTTCAGTGGAATAAAAACCAAAAACTGCATACTATGTGTACTCGGAAGCATAATACTTGCATTCGGAATGTATAATATTCATTCAATTGCATCTGTCACCGAAGGCGGAACAATCGGTCTGACACTGCTTCTTGAAAATATTTTCGGCATTTCACCTGCAATAACAGGATTTCTGCTTAACGGTATATGTTATATATTCGGTATAAAAACTCTCGGTAGAACTTTTCTTATATATTCCGTTATTTCAACAGCATCTTTCAGTGCTTCTTACAGAGTTTTTGAGCTGTTTCCGAGGATTTATCCGGATATAGCTGAATATCCCCTTATATGTGCCGTACTCGGCGCTGTTTTTGTAGGGATAGGTGTGGGGCTTGCAGTAAGAGGCGGCGGAGCTCCTTGCGGAGATGACGCCCTTGCAATGAGCCTTTCAAAAATAACAAGACTGAAAATTCAATGGATATATCTCATATCCGACCTGACAGTGCTCTCACTTTCCCTTACATACATCCCGCTTACAAAAATCATATATTCCCTTCTGACAGTCGTAATATCAGGTCAGATTATAGGATTTGTATCAAAATCAAAAAAACAACTGCGCTAATGCATTCTTAACAGAATGCATTATTTTTATTCTGTTAAAATTTTTTTGCAACATTATAAGAAAAAATCTTACGATTTGTCAACCCCCTGCCCCCAATCTTGGGGGAATCGGTGTTTCTTGATATATGCAAATTGCTCACTTTTGCGAGCAATTTCCTATATATTAAAAAAAACCTCCCCGGCAAAATACCGGGGAGGAAAAATAATCTTTTTTATCAGTCCGTTTTCAGACAGTTACAGGCTTCTATTATTCAGCAGCCTGATCCCAACCGTCAAAACGACCGAACTGACAGTCATTGTTACCGGAGGATGTCTGGAACATTTCAAGCATATTGATGGGGTCATCGAAGTCAGCAAGCCAGCCTTCACGAGCGATGTCGAAGTTGCCGTTCTTTCTTTCTTCAAGGAATGTGTTCCATTCAACCTGCTGAATGCTCATTTCGATACCGAGTTCAGCGAAGTCAGCCTGCATGATCTGAGCAGCTGCAACGTGACCTGTACCGTCGTTTGTAAGATATTCAATAACGATGGGAGTTTCTTCGGAAAGCTTGCCGTCTTCATTGAACTTAAAGCCTGCAGCTTCAAGATATTCACGAGCCTTAGCAACTGTGCCTTCGAAGTCTTCGTTGATAGCAAATTCATTGTAATATGCGTTTGAGCTTGCTTCGGGCTTGAAGATACCGCCGTTACCGTCTGCCATACCGAGAGGAATGTAAGAGTTTGCAGCAACCTGACCTGTCTGGCCAACTGTTTCACAGATAGCTTCACGGTCGATAAGGATGTTGAATGCAAGTCTCATGCAAGCAGCTTCAGCAGGAGTCTTATCCTTGAAAAGTTCGCTGTTAGCATTGAATGCTACATAGTATGTACCAAGGTTATCAACGATTTTGAACTCTTTGTTTTCTGTTTCAAGAAGGTTCTTGATTTCATCAGTGGGAACTGTGTCGATAATATCAACGTTGCCTGCATTGTAAGCAGCGAAGATAGCTGTATCATCAGCTGAAAGCATGAATTCAAGCTTATCAACTGTTACGTTTTCAGCATCGTGATAGTTGGGGTTCTTTTCGTATGTCATAGAAACATCGTGATCCCAACCTGTGCAGATGAAGGGTCCGTTTGAAACGAAACCAGCTTCTGTACACCAACCGCCGGGAGTTGTTTCCCAATCAGCATTTGCTTCAACAGCAGCCTGATTTACGGGGAAGAATGTGGGGAATGCCATAAGGCCTTCCATGTAAGCACAAGGAGCTACAAGTGAGAACTCAAGAGTTGTTGCATCCTTTGCAGTAACTGCAAGTTCATTGGGATAGCCAACAAATGTTGAGAACATGTAACCATAGTCGGAAGCTGTCTTTTCAGAAGCAGCTCTCTTCCATGAGTATTCGAAGTCAGCAGCTGTAAGTTCGCTGCCGTCTGACCACTTGAGACCGTCCTTAAGAGTTACTGTGAAAGTAACGCTGCCGTCTTCTGCGGGTTCACTTACAGTATAACCTGTAGCAAGATCGGGAACTGTCTTACCTTCTTCATTGTAGGTGTAAAGACCTGCAAATGTGTTAACTGCAAGGCAAGCACCGTCAACTGAAGAGTTAAGAGCGGGGTCAAGATAATCGGGTTCACTTGCAAGATTTACACGAAGAGTTGTTGAATCATTTGCAAGTTTTACATGATGGAAGAACTTGTAACCGAAAAGATTTGCATACATTCCGGAAACATAATCCTTTTCCATGTAGATATCGTTATAGTAGTAAAGGGGAATAACGCATCCGTTGGACATAAGGATATCTTCTGCATCGTGCATCATTTCTGTACGTTTTGCTGTGTCAGTTTCAACTCTGATCTGATCAATAAGTTCATCATACTTTGCCCAGTCATTGATAGGATCAATGAAAGCATCGCTGAGAAGCTGACCAGCAGCAGAGTCATCTGTGTTGCCTGCGGGAGCTGTTGTTTCTTCGCCGCCGTTACCGCCGCAAGAACAAACAGCAAGAGCCATAACAAGCACAAGAAGCATTGCTAAAACTTTTTTCATTTGTTTTTCCTCCGTTAAGATTATTTATTATACTCTGCCTTATTTCCGGAAGAGTTCAAAAAACCGGAAATATACGCAGACAGTATACAAAAACTGTTCCGGTGTATATTTTTATGAAAACACACCGTTTTTTATTCTTTTATCTGTTGAAGCATGCAGACATATGTCCGTTGCCTCTGTCTGTAAGCTCGGGACACTCCTGAGCACACTGCTCGGTTGCATAACGACAGCGTGTTCTGAAGGGGCATCCGGTAGGCATCTTAAGAGGACTGGGCACATCGCCTTCGAGAACTATTCTCTGTCTGCTTCTTGCAATATCAGGATCAGGAATCGGGACAGCAGATAAAAGAGACTGTGTATAGGGATGAAGAGGATTATTGTTAAGATCATCCGCATCCGCCATTTCAACAATTTTACCGAGATACATAACAGCTATTCGCTGAGATATATGATGAACAACAAGAAGGTCGTGTGCAATGAAAAGATATGCAACACCGAGCTTTTCCTGAAGATCCTCAAACATGTTTATAACCTGCGCCTGAATTGAAACGTCAAGAGCAGAAACAGGCTCGTCACAGACAATGAATTTAGGATCAACTGCAAGTGCTCTTGCAATACCGATTCTCTGACGCTGACCGCCTGAAAATTCGTGTGCGTAACGGGTTGCATGCTCGGAATTGAGGCCAACATAATTCATAAGCTCGAGAATTCTTTCTCTTCTTTCCTTTTTGTTGGAATAAAGATTATGAACATCAAGAGGCTCACCGATAATGTCTTCAACAGTCATTCTTGGGTCAAGTGAAGAATAAGGATCCTGGAAAACCATCTGCATTTTCTTACGCATATCAGTGATATTGTTTTTGGTTACTTCTTCACCCTCAAAAAATACATGACCTGCAGTAGGCTCATATAAACGAAGTATTGATCTTCCGACTGTTGTTTTGCCGCAGCCGGACTCACCTACAAGACCCAGGGTTTCACCCTTGTTAATTGTGAAAGAAACACCGTCAACTGCCTTAAGAGGAGTATTTTTGAAAAAACCGGTACGAACGGGGAAATGCTGCTTAAGTCCCTGTACTTCAAGTAAAACATCACTCATCAGTATTTCCTCCTTCCTGCATTACGGCATCTCTGATATTTATCCAGCAGGATGCTTTATGATTTTCATTGATTTCAATTTCTTCGGGCTTCTCTTCAAGACAGATCTTCATTGCATTGTCACATCTTGCACAGAATGCACAGCCGGCAGGAAGATTCATAATATTGATGGGAGTACCGAGAATAGGCACAAGCTTCTCCTTCATTCTTGCAGAATTGGGAATTGAACGAAGAAGTCCCTTAGTGTATTCGTGCTTGGGATTATAGAATATTTCCTTAGCTGTACCTCTTTCGCAGATTCTTCCGCCGTACATAACAATGATATTATCACAAAGCTGTGCAATAACACCAAGGTCATGCGTAACAAGAATAACAGCCATACCAAGCTCCTTCTGAAGCTTCTGTATAAGCTCAAGAATCTGCGCCTGGATTGTAACGTCAAGAGCAGTTGTAGGCTCGTCAGCAATAAGAATATCAGGCTCACAAGCAAGTGCCATAGCAATCATAACTCTCTGACGCATACCGCCTGACAACTCAAAGGGATACTGCTTAAGACGACGTTCAGGCTCATTGATACCTACAAGAGAGAGAAGCTCTGCTGCTCTTGCTTTTGCTGCCTTGCCCTTTTTGTCAGTATGAAGAGTAATTGCTTCAACAAGCTGATTACCGATAGTAAATACGGGATTAAGGCTTGTCATGGGATCCTGGAAGATAATGGAACAGCACTTACCTCTGAAGTCACGAAGCTGCTTTTCCTTCCATTTGGTAATATCCTCGCCCTTGTAGTAAATACTGCCTTCGGTTATTTTACCTGTAGCGGCAAGTATCTGCATGATTGAATATGCCGTAACGGATTTACCTGAGCCTGATTCACCAACGATACCGAGAATCTCTCCGTGGTCAAGCTCAAATGAAACACCGTTTACAGCTCTCTTTTCACCTGAATCGGTAAAAAATGATGTATGAAGGTTTTCTACTTTAATAAGAGGTTTATTCATTTTTCCGTCACCTCTTCAACTTAGGATCAAATGCGTCTCTGAGACCGTCACCGAGAAGGTTAAGGCTGAGAACGATAAGACAAATCATAATTGCGGGGAAAACAAGCTTATGGGGATAGGACATAATTCCGTCACGGGCAGCGTTTGCAAGAGAGCCGAGAGAAGGCATGGGAGCCTTTACGCCGAGACCTACAAAGGACAGATAGCTTTCGGTGAAAATTGCCGAAGGAATCTGAAGTGCAACGGAGATTATAATAACTGAAAGACAGTTGGGAATGATGTGCTTTTTAATAATTCTTGCAGGCTTTGCACCGATTGAACGGGCAGCAAGAATATATTCATTTTCCTTGATTGAGAGGATCTGACCTCTTATAAGACGAGCCATGCTTACCCAATACAGAAGACCGAATACGATAAATATCGATATCATATTGGTACCCAAATCCGCAAGCAGTGTACCCGGCTTGAATACAAGTATTTCGTTAAGCACAACAGCCAGCAGAATGATAATAAGCATATCGGGCAAAGCATAAATTATATCAACTATACGCATCATTATCAGGTCGACCTTTCCGCCGAGATATCCCGAAATACTACCGTAAATAAGACCGATAATAAGAACGATGATGCTTGCAAAAAGACCGACTACAAGTGAAACTCTTGTTCCGTATATAACACGGACAAAATAGTCACGGCACAATTCATCGGTTCCGAGGATATGGGGGAAACGTTCGCCGCCGTTTTCTATATATTCCTGCTCCATCTCACTGTATTCAAAAGGAGCAAGATTCTGTGCACCTCTGTCTCGTTTTCCGTCTACCTTAAGGATTTCATCATAGCCGTAAGGAATAACCATGGGAGCAAAAATGATAAGTGCAAGTATAACAGTAAGCAGAACTATACTGAGAACAGCAAGAGGATTTTTGAAAAGTCTTCTCATACCGTCCTTAAAGAAGGTTGTGCTTTCACTCATAATATCCTGCTGAGCTTTTTCTTCATCAGTTGCTTTATTGAATTTAGAAAGATCTATCTGAGTACTCAGAAAATTTTTCTTAGGAAGGTCATTAGTATTCTTAGCCATTATAAAACCCCTCCTTAGTCAAATTTGATTCTGGGATCGACTGCCTTGTAAAGCAGGTCGCAGATAAGATTAGCAATAACCATAAGTGTTGCAAGGAAAACTGTTGTTGCCATTATCATAGTATAGTCACGGTCATTGATGGCAGTGATAAACTTACTGCCGATACCGCCGACTGTAAAGATAGTTTCAACAACCATCGAGCCTGTGATAATATACGCAATCTGAGGTCCTGCATAAGTAATAACAGGAATAAGCGAATTTCTGAGAGCATGCTTAAAGATAACCTTTGAACGGGAAACACCCTTAGCTCTTGCAGTGCGGATATAATCCTGTCCGAGAGCATCAAGCATACTTGTCTTTGAAAGTCTTGTTACATAAGCCATAGGATATGCGGCAAGCGCAATAACGGGAAGTATATAATTCGGATTATTTGCATCCCAGACAGGTATCCATTTAAGCGTTATACAGAATACAAGCAAAAGCAATGTTGCAAGAACAAATGAAGGAACAGCCGTAAACAGTGTAGAGAAGAATACTATCACACGGTCAGGAAACTTGTTTCTCATAAGTGCAGCAATACTTCCGAATATAACACCCAATGACAAAGCAAGGGACATAGCCATAAGACCGAGCTTTGCGGATATGGGGAATGATTCACCGATTATAGCACTGATTTCTCTGCCGTTTTTAAGTGAAACACCGAAATCTCCCTGAACAAGACCGGTCATCCAATTAATAAACTGTACAGGCAGCGGTTCATCAAGACCGTACCTTTCTTCAAGTGCTTTTACTGTGGCAGGATCCAAAGCTTTTTCGCTGTTAAAAGGACCGCCGGGGACAGCATGCATTGCAAAAAATGTGACAGCGCATATAATCAAAACTGTTACGAGTGCCAGTGCAACACGCTTCACAAAGTATCTTAACATACTATTAACTCCTCTCGTTTTTTCCGTTATTCTACGGTTATTAAGGTCAGACACAATTAATACTAAAGGCAAAAACGGAGAAAAAAACCGCTTCTAATAAGTAAAAATCATTATGACAATCTCGTTATATTATAAACTTAAAACACCTTCTTTGTCAAGTCACAGCTTATCTTTGTAACAAAATACAACAATTTGTAACCTTTTGTCATATGCATAATATTGACATCTTTCCATAACTGATATATAAGTAAAATAAACACACTTTAGGAGTTGATTTTTGGTGAATAAATACAATTACGTAGCAGTTATCGGTATCGACGGAATGGGTAAATTCAACTCTCAGACCGATACTCCGAATCTTGACAGGATTTTTTCAGAAGGGGCGGTTGACTGGTCTGCGATTTCCCAGAATCCTACAATAAGTGCACAAAACTGGGGAGCTATGCTTTTAGGTGCTGCACCTCTCGTACATAAGCTCACAAACAGCATTGTAAGCAATGAGCATTATACCAACGATGGGCTTCCGTCTTTATTCAGAAGAATAAGGGAAAGCGATGCTGAGTGTTATCTTGCCTCCTGCTGTAACTGGAACCCTATAAATCACGGCATCATTGAAGAAGGGCTCGGTGTTGATAAAATCACTGCTGACAATGATAAAGAACTGACACCCCTTATAATTGAGTGTGTAAAGAAAAAACCTAAATTTTTATTTGTTCAGCTTGATGATGTTGACGGGGCAGGACATTCGGGCGGATACGGAACCGAGCATCACTATGCAGAAATCAGACGTGCTGACGGCTACACAGGCGAGATTTACAGGGCATATGAAGAAGCAGGCATCATTGATGAAACTCTTTTTATTGTAATTGCTGACCACGGCGGTGTACGAAACGGACACGGCGGATACACAGATACGGAAAAGTATGTTTTCCTCGGTGTTTCGGGTAAAGGCGTAAAAGAAAACTACATCACATATTCAGAAACCCGTGATATTGCAGCCATCGTGCTTTATGCATTAGGACTTGATATACCCGGATATGACGAAAACGGCTTTACTTCTCAGATACCTGAAGGCATCTGGGACGGTACCCCTTCTTATTACAGAGTCCCCGTTGAAAAAACAGTAATACCCGTAAGAGATACACCCTGTAACATCTTTGATTTTATTGACAAAGACAGCACAAAGCTTCTTATGCATCTTGATAATTCTCTTGAAGATTCTTCGGGAAATTGCAAAATTAAAGAAAAAGGCACGGTAAAATTCTATTCAAACGGTGTCAACAGCGGTTGCGGTGAATTCGGAAAAACAGGCTTTGCGGCAACTGATAATATTACATTCGGAGAAGAAAGCTTTTCAATCGCATTCTGGGTAGAAACAGATAAATCAATCTCAGAAGCACCTGCACTTATGGGTAATCAGGACTGGTGGTGGCAGAACCGCAAAAAAACAGGTCTTACAGTTGCCCTCAGAAACAATGATATTATGTTCAACATTTCAAACGGAGAAGACCATCTTGATACGGTTGTTCCCTTCCCCGAGGAAATGGACGGTGGTTGGATGCATTATATTGCTGCATTTGACCGTGAAGAGGGTGAAATCCGTTTTTACAACAATTTCAGACTGCGTCATAAAATAACCATTCCCGATGAATATAAAATCTCTTATGACACAGCCTATCCCTTCGTTGTAGGCAATGACGGCAAGGGTGTATACAACAATGTAAGCCACGATTTCATCTTCAGACTTGATGACATAATAATAACCTCAACCCCCTTTGATGACAAAGAGGTTGAAGCTCTCAGAAAATATTATTACGGTGAATGAAATGAATAACACACTAAGATTCAGAAACGGAAAATTCAGGATTTTATGCTTTTCCGATTCCCACGGCATAAAAGATTTTGACAAACGGGTAGTACGGGATATCGATGCTATTGTAAATAACACAAATCCCGACCTTGTCTTGTTTTTGGGAGACAATGTATGGCGCGACGGTGCAGAAAATGAAGATACTCTGCGTGCATTTATGTCTGCCGTCGTAAAGCCTCTCAACACCCGGAATATTCCGTGGGCACATGTTTTCGGAAACCACGATATGGAAAAGGGCTTTGAAACAAAGGACCAGCAGCCTGTATACGAATCAATAGAAGGCTGCCTTTCAACAAAGGGCCCCGATGACATCTACGGCGTGGGCAATTGGGTGCTTCAGATAAAATCTGAAAATTCCGATAAAACGGTCTACAATGTATGGGGGCTTGACTCAGGCAGAGGTATGGGAGAATTTCTTGACTGCTGCGGCCTTCCGAGAGATACAAAGGTTAAACTCCCCGATCCCTTGCATATTTCATCCGGCTATGATGCGGTAAAATTTGACCAGCAGATGTGGTACTGGAACGAATCCGTAAAAATTGAAAAGGAAAACGGAGAAAAAATCCCGGGACTTCTCGTTATGCATATGGCATTCCCCGAATATGCTCTTCTTTACAAAAATGTTCAGGAAACAGCCTTCAGGGGCACTCACAGGGAAGGTATCGGCAGCAGCCCCGTAAATTCAGGCTTGTTCGCTACCCTTGTACAGCGAGGAGATGTTAAAACCGTTGTTGTCGGGCATGACCATATCAATGACTGTGAAGGTGAATATATGGGCATAAAGCTTACATACGATGCAGGTATAGGCTATGACGGCTATTGTGCAGGCGACCTTCGTGGCGGAAGAATAGTTGATATCACAGAAGCCGATCCCTGGAATGTTAACACCTATATGGTAAGAAGCTCTGATTTTGTAGAAAACTATGAGTATGAAAGCACATTAATGTAAGCTTTTACAAATATTATCAATAAAACGGCTTACACAAAAATCCCGTACCGTGCATTCAGACGGTACGGGACTCTTTATTTTATTGCAGAAAAAAAATAAGACAGTTTCAGCCGAAACTATCTTATTCGTCTTTATTCAGATTAAAACATTTCAAAAATCTTTACAAGATTTTCAAGGTTTACGGAAGCTCTGAGAATGATACGAGCATCATCAGCCTTAACTGCTTCATCAACTACAACGTCAGCTGCAATCTTCTGCCAGGGATTGAGAATATCAAAATCAACAGAAGCTCTGAGAACTCTTCTTGAGTCGGCAGCAGTAATAATACCGTCACCGTTCACATCACCGAATATAATAATTCTCTTTTCTTCAAGAACATTACCGCAAGCATCCATTGTAATAATCTTCATGCCTGTTGCAGCATAGTCATATAAAGAGACTCCCTTACCCTTATAATCCACAATCATATAGTAATCCGCATCAATATCGACGATATCTGCAACTCTTACACCTGCTACAGAAACGATATCACCATTTTCTGTTTCGTGCACTACAACCTCATCGGGGTCCTCTGTACATGTATAAGCATTAGCACAAATGCAGCAAGAGCAAATCATTAATGCACTGAGAACAATTGCTAAAAATCTTTTCAGTTTCATAAAACTTCCTCCAATTACTTTTATACTTTAATATCATACAGCCATTTACAAAAAATGTCAATACCGTAAATTAACACAAATCAAACTTAACTGAATTGAAAAGTAACAAATTCATTGTTATTCAGCAAAAAAGCCATACAAAAATTTATGTAAATATCACGTCAAAATCAAATGTCATTTCTGACAATATCCTCGAGTGTTTCTCTTTTTACGGCAACATAGTCTTTTCCGCCATAAACCATAACAACTGCAGGCTTTCCGAGACGGTTGTAATTAGAGCTCATTGAATAGTTATATGCACCTGTTGTAAGGACTGCTATCTTCTCTCCTCTTTTTATATCATGAGGAAGACGGATATTTTCCTGAATGAGGTCACCGCTTTCACAGCATCTGCCTGCAAGTGTACAGATCATATCGCATTCTGCTTCGGGGCGTGTAGCAGACATTACGGTATAATATGAGCCGTAAAGTGCATATCTGGGATTATCTGCCATACCGCCGTCAATAGAAACATAATTCTTATAACCCGGAATTTTCTTGAGCGTCCCTGCTGTATAAAGAGTAAGACCTGCATCGGCAACTATGCTTCTGCCGGGCTCAAGACAAATTTTCGGCATAGAGATACCGAGCTGTGACACGGTATTTTTTATAAACTCTGCAAGCTCCTTTATATTTTTATCGATATCAATATAAGGATTTGATTCAATATATCTCACACCGTAACCGCCGCCCAGGTCAAGAATCTCAGCTTCAAAACCCAGTCTGTTTTTAACATCAGAAATAAACTCGAGCATAATCTCGGAGCTTCTTATATAAATTTCCGAGTCAAATATCTGTGAGCCTACATGACAGTGAAAGCCTCTGAGGCAGATATTAGGAAGCTTAAGCGTCATTTCGGTAATTTCATAAGCCTGACCTGTTTCAATAGCAGAACCGAATTTCGAATCAACCTTGCCTGTATTTACAGCTTCATATGTGTGAGGGTCAATACCGGGAGTAAGACGAAGCAGTACATTCTGTTTAACACCCTTCTCCCCTGCAATTTCATTTATAGAAAGAACCTCTTCAATATTATCGCAAACAAAATAACCTATTTTATTATCTATCGCAAATGCAATATCCTCATCGGTTTTGTTATTCGAATGAAAATATGCATTGCCGAGATCAAAGCCTGCCCTGAGTGCCGTATAAACCTCACCGGAGGAAACAACATCGGTACCGAAGCCTTCTTCTTTTATGATTTCGTAAATTCTCTTGAACGAGCAAGCTTTACTTGCAAAAAGACAAGCGGAATTTTCACCGAAGTGTTTTCTTACCGCATTCATATACACACGGCAGTTATGTCTTATTCTGTTTTCATCCATAACATAAAGAGGTGTGCCGTATTTTTCGCAGAGTTCTACGGTGTCTGCCCCTCCGAAGGTAAGATGTCCTGATGTGTTTACACCTAAATTTTCACAGATCATAATTATTCTCCTGATATCAAAGCATATGTGCCAGCATTTCCTCATAAGGAACAGCTGACATATCGCGGGGAGCCACATCAAATACCGTGACACAGCCTGTTACACCGCGGCTTCTCATTTTATAAATTGCTCTCGCATAGCAAAGAATCACACTGGCAGTAAACTCGGGATTTGAATCAAGAGTAAGCTTATATTCAATAATCTCCTTGTTTTCACAATTGTTACCTGTAACACCTGTTCTGATAACCGAACCGCCGTGAGGAATACCGCTGTGATTCTTTGCAAGCTCTTCCTTTGTGATAAAGGTTACGGTTGTATCATAATCAGCAAAATAATTGGGCATGGTTACAATTTCATTTCTGATTCTGTCAAGGTCTGCCCCATCTTCGGCAACAACATAACACTCACGGGTATGCTTTTCACGAGTGGTAAGCTCGGGATTTTCACCCTTGCGAACTCTTGCCATTGCATCTTCAACAGGACAGGTATACTGTCTTGCGTCAACAACACCGTCAATTCTTCTGATGGCATCCGAGTGTCCCTGACTTACACCTCTGCCCCAGAAGGTATAGTCCTTACCCTGAGGAAGAATTGCACTTGCCATAAGTCTGTTTACCGAGAACATTCCGGGATCCCAGCCTGCTGAAATAAGAGCAATATTGCCGTTAGCCTTTGCCTGCTTATCAACATTTGCAAAATGTTCGGGAATCTTTGCGTGTGTATCAAAGGAATCTATAACATTGAAATTTTTTGCAAGCTCGGGTGTCATGGCAGGAAGGTCAGTAGCACTGCCGCCGCAAATAACCATAACATCAATCTTATCTTTATATTCAAGCACCCTGTCAGAATGAACAACCTCTGCTCCGGGAGTAAGAATTTTTACAGTTTCAGGATTTCTTCTTGTAAAAACGGCAACAAGCTCAGCATCGGGATTCTGCTTTATCGCACATTCAACTCCCTTACCGAGATTACCGTATCCGTATATACCGATTTTCATAAAAAACCAACCTTTCAATAAACATAAATTGCAGGAGCTTTCACCCCTGCAATTTATGATTTATCCTATAATAGAACTCATATCATAAAGTCCGGGGGCCTTTCCCATCAGGAAAGCTGCGGCTGCGACTGCGCCTTCGGCAAAGAGCGTTCTTGAATGAGCCTCGTGCTTGATTGTAATTGTTTCATAATCAGTGGAAACAATTACCTCATGGATACCTACGATATTACCGCGTCTTACAGCGTGTATGCCGATTTCGTCATTCTCTCTTTTTGCCATTCCCTGTCTGCCGAAAACAAACTTTGCACTTTCTCTTACTGTTTTTATTGCATTTGCAATCATAAGAGCTGTGCCGCTGGGAGCATCAAGCTTACGGTTATGATGAGTTTCTACAATCTCAATGTCCGCACCGGGAAGATTTTTTGCAGTCATTATTGCCATGCGGCATAAAAGTGCCACGCCCATTGACATATTTGCACTGTAGAATACAGGAACTGACTCAGCTGCATTTCTGATAATCTCTTTTTCCTCATCAGTGTGACCGGTTGTTGCAACAACAAGAGGAAGATTTGTGCTTACAGCATAATCAGCGGCTGCCTTGACTGAAGCGTGGTTTGAAAAATCAATAATACAATCTGCCTTTTCCTTTACATCGGAAAAGCCTGTGTAACAGGGAATGTCACCTTCTTTGGGATAAAGATCAACACCGGCAACAACCTCACTGTCCATATAGCCGTTTGAAGCTACCTCACAGACGGCAGCACCCATTCTGCCTGAAAAACCGTTAAGTATTATATTCATTATAATTACCTCTTATACCCTGATTCCTGCTTCCCGCATAAGAGCAAGGAGCTTCTTTTCATTTTCTTCCTCCATAGGAGTAAGGGGAAGACGAAGATAATTTTCGCCGTAGCCCATAGCTGCACAGGCAGCTTTTACGGGGATGGGATTTACCTCACAGAAGAGAGCATTGATAAGTGCAAGATAATCAAGCTGCATTTTTGTAGCCTCAGCCACATTGCCGTTGAAATAATTCTTGCATATCATGGATGTTTCTTTGGGAAGAATATTTGAAAGCACTGAGATAACACCCTTGCCGCCCAATGAAAGGAGAGGAAGAATCTGATCGTCATTACCTGAATATATATCAAGCTTACCTCTTGTAAGTGCTGCGATTTCTGCAACCTGTGAAAGATTACCGGAAGCCTCCTTTACACCTACAATATTGGGATGGTCTGCCAGAGCCGCCATTGTTGCGGGAAGAATGTTACAGCCTGTACGGGAGGGAACATTATATAAGATACAGGGCTTTGTTGAAGCATCTGCTACAACCTCAAAGGACTTGATAAGCCCCTTCTGAGTTGCCTTATTATAATAAGGAGTTACAAGAAGAACTGCATCTGCTCCGACTTCGCAGGCATACTTTGTAAGATCGATTGCATAATCTGTATCATTTGAACCTGTACCTGCAATTACAGGTACTCTGCCTGCTGTTCTTTCAACTGCAAACTTTATGCATTCTCTGTGCTCTTCGTCTGTAAGGGTTGATGCTTCACCTGTTGTACCACAGGCTACAATTGCATCGATACCTTCTGCAATCTGCCAGTCAATAAGTCTTCCGAAGCTTTCGTAATCAACACCGTTTTCGTTAAGAGGGGTAACAATTGCTGTTGCAGCACCTGTAAAAACTGTCTTTTTCATTATATTTTCCTCCGATTGTTATATACTGTATTGAACAAAAAATCAGCCGCCCGCAAAACGGACAGCACCACCATACCCTTTGTACATAAAAAACAGCCGCATAACACGGCTATCGATACAAAACGAGTGTAAACACTCAGTACAGATAGCTCTCCGCTCTGATAAAAGCGACAGCACAGTGAATCTTATTTCACCTTGCCGGAATAATTCACGCCTGAATCAACCTCGGCGCCGATACCTTTCACACCTGCAACACCGCCGCGTAACGGTTTACACAGAAGCTACTGATTATCCAACGCACCTCTATCATCAATAATGAGTGTAGAATAACACAGTTAAAGCAGATTGTCAATATTTTATCAAAAAAAACCGCACGGATTTTCCGTACGGTTCTTAAATTATCAATAAAGATCTTCTCGCCTGTCAGAGAACACCCTGAAGCGTTCACGAAGCTTCCTCACCTTTGCGGCATCAATGCTGACGGTAAGAATTTCTTCTCCCGATGAAGCCTTTGAAATTATTTCACCCGTAGGCTCAGAGACAAAGGACTGTCCGCCGTAAACCGTACCGTTCATATTGCCTGCAGAATTACACACGGCAACATACATCTGATTTTCAGCAGCTCTGCCCTTAGCCAGAGTTTCAAGAAGCTTTATGCGTTCTTCCGGCCATTGGGAAACAACAAAAAGAAGCTCAGCACCGTCAAGAGCTGCCTTGCGGGTAAGCTCCGGGAAACGGATATCGTAGCAGATAATTACTGCAGCTGTCATTCCGCAGATTGTAAACACCCGTATATCATCCCCGGGGGTATAAAAAAGCTGTTCATCCATATGAGAAAAAAGATGGGTTTTACTGTATGAAGATACACACTCACCTTTTTCATTATATATATAACAGGTGTTGTATATTCTGCCGTCCTTTTCTTCGGTAACACTGCCTCCGATAATACACACCCCGTATTCCTGTGAAATACGGCAAAACATTTCTTTGCATCTCTCAGCATTTTTATCTGCATAACAATGTATGTTATCCTTCGGAAAAAATCCCGTATTCCATGTTTCGGGCAGGACTATCACATCGGAAGTCTCAGCAGCTTTTCTCATAAGGCGCTCAGCGTGTGAGTAGTTATATTCCGTGTCACACGCTGCCATATTCATCTGTATAAGTGATATATTCATATCAGAGCTTGTTTCGGATAATCTTTCCGCTTGTAGTTTTGGGAAGAGATTCTCTGAATTCAACAATTCGGGGATACTTGTAAGGAGCAGTATGCTTCTTTACGTAGTTCTGAATATCCTTCTTGAGTGCGTCGCTGCCTTCTGTACCCTTTGTAAGTACGATAACAGCCTTAACAACCTGTCCTCTGACCTCATCGGGAGCTGCGGTAACACCGCATTCAAGAACATAAGGAAGCTCCATAATAACATTTTCGATTTCGAAGGGTCCGATACGGTAGCCTGAAGATTTGATAACGTCGTCAATTCTGCCCACATACCAATAAAATCCGTCTTCGTCCTTCCATGCCATATCACCTGTATGATACATGCCGTCATACCATACTTCGTTTGTCTTTTCTTCGTCAAGGTAGTAGCCGGTAAACAGGCCGCAGGGCTTCTTATCCCCTGTTCTGACTATAATTTCACCGTGCTCACCTACATCACAGGAATTGCCCTCACTGTCAACAATATCAATATCATAAATGGGAACGGGCTTACCCATTGAACCGATCTTATGATTTGCGCCTACAAGATTACCGATCATAAGTGTGCTTTCGGATTGACCGAAGCCTTCCATAATACGAAGTCCGGTAAGTTTTTCAAGCTGCTTGAATACTTCGGGGTTAAGTGCCTCACCTGCAATTGTTGCGTGTTCAACCGAAGACATATCATACTTTGTAAGATCTTCCTTGATAAGCATTCTGTACATAGTGGGAGGAGCGCAGAATGTAGTAATATGATATTTACTGAACATAGGAAGAATGTCAGCCGCATTGAATCTGTCAAAGTCATATACAAATGTTGCAGCCTCGCACATCCACTGTCCGTAAAGCTTACCCCACAGTGCCTTTGCCCAGCCTGTATCGGAAATTGTAAGATGAAGTCCGTCAGGGTCAACACAGTGCCAGTATTTTGCAGTTACGAAATGACCGAGTGCATACTTGAAGTTATGTGCCGCAATCTTGGGATAGCCTGTTGTACCTGATGTAAAGAACATAAGCATAAGGTCATCACCGCAGGGTGAATCCACTTTTCTGTCAAACTTTTCACTGAAAAGCTTATATTCATTATCAAAATTATGCCAGCCGTCCTTTTCGCCATTGACAATAATCTTTGTTGTAAGTGTGGGAGATTCATTCGCAGCCTTTTCGGCCTCATCCGATGTTGTACCGTCTGCAGTACAGAGAATTGCACTGATGCCTGCAGCATTGAATCTGTATGAAAAATCGTGCTGCAGCAGCTGATTTGTGGCAGGAATTGCAACAGCACCTATCTTGTGAAGACCTAAAATTGCAAACCAGAACTGATAATGACGCTTCATAACAAGAAGAACTCTGTCACCCTTTTTGATACCGAGTGAAGTGAAATAGTTTGCACACTGATTTGATGCACGTGAAATATCATCAAAGGTGAATCTTCTTTCTGTGTGGTCCTCTGAAATATGGAGCATGGCAAGCTTATCGGGCTTCTTCAATGCAATTTCATCAACTATGTCGAAAGCAAAATTGAACTTATCCTCATTCATAAAGTCAACCTTGACGGGTGTGCCGTTTCCATTCTTCTGAACAGCAACCCACTTACGGTATACACGGTCTGTCTTTGCTTCGCCGATACGCTTGGGGGAAACTGCAATTTCAGCCTTCTGGGCAGAGAATTCGGGAATAGGTTCACCTGAAGGATTAAGAACAATAGCATAGAAAAGACAGTCATCATCACCTACAGCAGCCATACCGTGAGGTGCCGATGAGTCATAATAAATACTGTCGCCCTCGTGAAGCACTTCAATGTGCTCACCTACCTGTACCTTGAGCGTACCCTTTATAACAATATCGATTTCCTGTCCTTCGTGAGTAGTAAGCTCAATATCCTTGTTTGCATCCTCACCCTTTACGGAATGAACATAAAGAGGCTCTGCAATTCTGTTTTTAAAGGAAGCAGCAAGGTTATAATATGTCATACCGTGCGCGTGCTGTATTATCTGTCCTTCTCCCTTTCTTGTGACAGTGTAAGAAGCAAGTGTCGGGGACGAGCCCTGAATAATATCAGTGACATCGACATTGAAAGCGAGTGCACAGCGATATATGAATGCGAAGTTAAGGTCATTTTTTCCTTCTTCACACTTCATATATTCATCAACACTGACACCTGTTTTGAGAGCCATTTCGGAATAAGTATATCCCATAACCTCTCTCAGGTCCTTTATACGCGCAGCCATTTCCTGAATTTTAAAATCAAGTCCTGTTATACTGTTACTCATAATTCCTCCTGTCAGGGCAATAAAAAAACGCCCCAAAGAAAAATTTTCTTTGAGACGAGTAAAATATACCCGCGGTACCACTCAAATTGCGTCCATAACGCCACTCAGGCTCTTATATGATTATCTCATAAGCCTTATGCTTTTACGCAGCCTTACGGGAGAGTTCTACGGCAGGTATGCTTTCCTCTCTCCGGCTCGGAAGCTACAGACTGTTTCCCTTCACCAACGGCTCACACCTACCGCCGTCTCTCTTGAGGTTATCTGAAACATCCCTCTTCGTCATAGCCTTTAATTATGGGGTAATTCTATCATTAATTTTAATCCATGTCAATGCTTTGATTCATTAAAATAATTAATTCCTGTAAGCAAGGCTTTTAATCATCGCATCATTTTTGACATTTTGAGGTACAAAAATTACTATAACACCCCATTATATAATTGTATGTATATAATAAGCCTTGCCTTATTTCTCAGAAAAAGGAGTGTACTTTATGAAAAAACTCAACAAAATAACTCCCATACCTATGTTTCATCAGATTATATGGTGGCTTGTTCGTGCTTCACTTATAATTTTCGGTGTGTGGGGTCTTTTACATAACTCCACAACACAATTTCTTATGGGACTTTTCGCAATAGCATTCACGCATCTGTGGGATATGTTCCAGCTTTTCGGCGGAAAATCCTTTATAACACGTGTAACATATCAGGCGCAGACAATGCTCAATCTCTTTATCTGCTTCGGTGTTGTAATCGGCTATGTGCTCAATACAAAAACAAACTTCCTTTATGTTGACCTTATAGAGCATTTCATATCGGGTGTTGTGGCTTCCTACTTTGCTTATGACTTTGCGGTAGCCTTCCAGGGCAGAAGCAGACACTTAAGCCCCGGTCTTGCAGCTTTATTTGCATTGTGCTTCTCCTGCTTCATTCTTGTTGCATGGGAATATTACGAATTCACAATGGACCGTCTTTACGGCTACACTCTTCAGGTGTCCCCCATCCTCGGTGAAGACGGACTTGTTGACACTATGATTGATATGATACTCGCAGGAGCCGGAAGTGTCGTAGGAATGTTCTGGGTTGCCTTTGCAAGAAACGGCATAATAGGTAAAAACCGTAAGGAATTAAGAGCTTACGTAAAAGCAAGATCCAAAACCGACCGTGAAAGAGAATTGCAATATTTAGAGGAACATGATTTTTATAAATAATTGCATCTCCCCCCTCTTTTACAAACAACAGCATTTACAAAATAACACATCCCCGTCACACAGAATAAAAATAAATTACTGCAGACAGGGATTTTTGTGCAAAATTGATTAAATAAATTCATCATATTTGCTCTATTAAAAAAATACATTAATAATTCACAAAAAAAATATTTACAAGCAGAAAATTTTGCAGTATATTATTAACTAAATTGAGATATTGCTTATTCTGAATATTTCAAGAATCTATATTTTAAGGAATGATACACAATGAATGTAATGCAGGAAATTACAAAATACGGTCACGAAAAAATACTTTTCGTAAACAATGAAAAAGCAGGTCTTAAGGCTATTATTGCTGTTCACAACACAGTAAGAGGTCCCGCTATCGGTGGCTGCCGTCTTCTCCCCTATGCTTCTGAAGACGAAGCACTTTTCGATGTTCTCAGACTTTCAAGAGGTATGTCACACAAGAATGCTGCTGCAGGTCTTGATTTCGGCGGCGGTAAGTCTGTTATCATCGCAGACCCCTCACAGAAGACAGAGGCTATGTTCGAAGCTTTCGGTGAAGCTATGAATGCTCTTAACGGCTGTTATATTACTGCTGAAGACGTTAACACAGACTGTGACGATGCTCTTATCATTGCAAGAAAGACAAAGCACATCTGCGGTCTTCCCCACATTTCAGGCGACCCCTCACCCTTCACTGCTATCGGTGTATACCAGGGCATCAAGGCTACTGCAAAGGTAGCATTCGGCTCTGACAATCTTGAAGGCAGAACAATTGCCGTTCAGGGTGTAGGTAAGGTAGGTCTTGACCTTTGTAAGCACCTCGCTTCAGAAGGCGCAAAGCTCTATGTTGCTAACAGAAACAACAAGGCTAACCTTGAAATCGCTGCTGAAAAGTACGGTGCAACAATCGTTTCTGCCGATGAAATCCTCACTCAGGAATGTGACATTTTTGCTCCCTGTGCTCTCGGTGCAATCGTTAACCCCAAGACCATCCCCGGATTCAACTGCAAGGCTATTGCAGGTGCTGCTAACAACGTTATTCTTGACCTTGCTTCAGGTGAAGCTCTTAAGGCAAGAGGTATCCTCTATGCACCTGACTTCATCATCAACGCAGGTGGCGTTATCAATGCAGCAGGCGAAGCTGCCGGCAACTACAACGAAGAAGATGTTCTTAAGAAGGTTAACAACATTTACAACACTGTTGAACACATCCTTACAGAATCACAGAAGACCGGTGAACCCGAAGGCGTTATCGCTGAAAGATTTGCTGAAGAATGCATTGAAGCTGCAAGAAAGTAAGCTTATAAAGATAATGTACAACTCCGCAGTAAACGCTGCGGAGCTTGTTTTATCTTATCATAAATCACACCATACTAATCAAAAAAAAAAAATTAAGCACAAATATAATCTGTACCGTTGTTCCGGATATTTCTGTTTTGTTTCTGTTTTATTAAATAAAATATCCAATAAAAGATTTGAAGTATTGACATTTTTTTCAAAATGCAGTATCATTACATAGAATATAAAATTCGGAGGTAACTTTTATGAAAAAATCAGTTAAATTTTTCAGTGCAATCCTTGCTATCATAATGGTTTTCAGCATCATTCCCCTGACTGCATGGGCAACTGAAGAAGCAGCCGAAGAAGAGACGGTTGTTGAAGAAATCAGAGGTGTCTGCGGTGAAGGAACCGAATGGATTTTTGATGAAGAGACAGGCACTCTCAACATTCTCGGTATAGGCACAATGGATGATTATACAGACGGCACACAGCCCTGGGCAGAATACAGACCCAATATAATCAGAGTTGTTATCGATGACAAAATTACAAATATCGGTGCTTTTGCATTTGCAAACTGCCCCGATCTTGAAGAAGTTGAAATTGGTGAAAATGTAGAGAAGATCGGTGCTTCTGCTTTCAGTGACTGTACAGATCTTTTTACAATCACACTTTCATGGAAAACAACAGAAATCGGCGAGGCAGCATTCAGCAATTGTAAGAGCCTTCGTTTCATTGAAATTCCTGACGGAACAGAAGTTATTGCTCAGTCAACATTCTTTAACTGTGTAAGCCTTGAAGCTATCCTTCTTCCCGATACTCTCAGAGATATTGAAATTTATGCTTTCCAGTGGTGCACAAACCTTAAGAACATCTACTATGCAGGCATTATGGCTGAATGGAAGGTTATAAACATTTCTCCCTTCAACGAAACTCTTTCTGAAGACAAGCTTATTGTTGATTACTGTAAGCACAGATATATGGAATATCATAAGGCTGTTCCCTCAAACTGTAAGGAAACAGGTTATACAGAAGGTCTTTACTGTGTAGAATGCGACAAGTATCTTTTCGGCCGTGATATCATTCCTGTTGACAAGAAGAATCACGATTGGGTAATCAAGTGCTCATACAAGGATGCTACATGTACAAAAGAAGGCTGCGCTACATTCGTATGCTCTCGTGATAAGTGCCACATCAAGACAGGCAAATCCCCCATCGACCCCACAAATCACCAGAATACAGAATACTCTGCTCCTGTTGAAGCTACTGCTGAAACATTAGGTTACACAGAGGGCGAATATTGTAAGGATTGTAAGACTTATATCTCAGGCCACAAGCCCCTTCCCCTTAAGGCTATTAACTTCAAAGATTCTGATGTTGCTTTCCTTGTAGGACAGAATGTAATCACTGCAGCAGAAACAAAGCTTGATATGATTCTTTCTCACACAGATGAAAATTCATATGTAACAGATGTAAATGAAGAAGCATATTCCGTTAAGGAATACGGCAAGACAGGTCTTAAGATTGTTACTCCTAAGCAGAAGACAGCTTATATTGCAGTTATCGGTGATGCTAACGGTGACGGTGATATCACTGCAAGCGATGCAAGAATTGCTCTCAGAGTTTCCGTTAAGCTTGACAAGTACGAAGACGGCAATTTCGTTTGTGCAGCATGTGACATTACCGGCGACGAAGTAGTTGCAGCAAAGGATGCTCGTCTTATTCTCCGTGCTTCCGTCGGTCTTGAAGAAGATCTCTTTGCTTTACGCCTTGCAGCTGTAAACAACGACTGATTTTCAAATAAGTAAATCCATAAAAATACGGGTACCGATAGGCGAGTGTTCTTTACGAACACTCGGCAGTTTTCTTATGAGCAAAGCGAATAACAAGGTTCTGCCGCAGGCAGGTTCTTATTTGACTTACTGTGGGATTTATTGCTTCGCAGTCATACTGCAGTGTCATTATCCTTCGGACAGCTTTATGCAAATAAAATAACACTGAAGCTTAAAGCTTCAACAAAAAAACATTGCAAAAGGAAACAATTTCACTCTGCCGTCAGACAGAATATCACTTAAACTAATCGATAAGAAATACGCACTTATTCTCACAACAAAAGATGTAAGTGTAAAAAACGAGAGGTAACACGGAAAACTCCGTATTACCTCTTTTTCTGTCTTTAGCAGCCATACCATGCGGTACCCGTCTTTTGATTGTTTTCCGGAAGCAGCTTTATAATTAATCGTAAAATTTAATTTTATCTATATCATAATTATCATTTTCAATGATATCAATAACCTCATCAATATCTGAAGTTACCTTAAAAAGCTCAGGTGTCTGAGCTCTTACAAAGCCGTCTTTCACATTATCATCTATCACACCCAACAGCTTATCAAAAAAACCGTTTATATTAAAAACAACTATTGGCTTTGACATACGCGCAAGCTGTTTAAGTGTAAGAACCTCAAGAAACTCCTCATAAGTACCGATACCGCCCGGAGTGACAATAAATGCATCGGAATTATCTTCCATATACTTTTTTCTGTCTCGCATACTTTCGGGCCAGATAAACTCATCACAGGCATCATAAAGCACACCGCCTGCCTTAAAAAATTCAGGTGCAACACCCGTAATATGACCGCCGCCTTTTGTAAAGCCTCTTGCAGCCGCACCCATCAGTCCGTTTTTACCTCCGCCGAACATCAGAGAATGTTCTCTTAATGCAAGTTTTTCTCCAAGCATTTCGGTTTGTTCAACATAAAGCTTATCAATTTCCGTTCCCGATGAACCGAAAATACAAATCACCATAATTACACCTTCTTAATGTATATTTTTGTAACACAGAGCCTCCATCATATGAGAGCTCTGTATTATATCATATCCCTCAATATCAGCAATTGTTCTTGCTACTCTTAAAATTTTATCATATGTTCTGCCTGAGAGTCCCAAATTCTCATAATGCGCCTTAATAAGCTGCTGCGCATCCTCGGACAGCACACAGTATTTTCGTGTCTGCACGGCAGACATTGCCGCATTGCAGGTTACATCAGTACCCTTGAAGCGTTCACGCTGCTTTTCTCTTGCCTTTTCAACACGCTTACGGATTTGAGCAGAGTTTTCGGGAGTTTCCTTATTACCGCTGATTTCATCATAGGTTGCTGCGGGAACATCAATCTGTATATCAATTCTGTCAAGCAAAGGTCCTGAAATACGGTTCTGATAACGCTCTTTTGCCGCAAGCGAGCATGTACATATTTTTGTTTTATGTCCCGAATAACCGCAGGGGCACGGATTCATTGCAGCAACAAGCATTATTGAACAGGGATATGTAAGTGAGCCCGCAACACGGGAAACGGTAATTTCACCGTCTTCTATAGGCTGACGAAGTGTTTCCATTGTTGTTCTTGAAAATTCAGGAAGCTCATCAAGAAACAATATGCCGTTGTGAGCAAGCGACACCTCACCGGGTTTAGGGATAGCACCGCCGCCGGACAATGCCACGGGAGAAACCGTATGATGCGGTGAACGGAAAGGACGGTTTTTTATAAGACCGTTTTTTCCTCTTAATTTTCCGGCAACGGAATAAAGTTTTGTAGTTTCAAGTGCTTCTTCAAAGGTCATCGAAGGAAGGATTGTGGGAAGTCTTTTTGCAAGCATACTTTTTCCGGAGCCGGGAGGACCTGACATAAGCACATTGTGACCTCCCGCTGCAGCAATTTCAAGGGCACGCTTCACATTTTCCTGCCCCATAACATCACTGAAATCAGGCATATTCTCGTCGGTGTCATCCTGTGAAAAAGCCTCGATCTCTGTCTTCAGCAGAACCTTGTTTTCAGCAGTCGGATTCCTGAAAAACTCCGTAAGCTGCTTTACGTTTTCAACAGCATATACATCTATTCCTTCAACAACAGCAGCCTCCCCTGCATTAAGCACTGGAACATACACACTTTTTATTCCGGCATTTTTTGCCTCTATGACCATAGAAAGAACACCGTTAACGGGGCGAACATCACCAGACAGTGATAATTCACCTATAAATGCCTTGTCAGTAACATCAATATCCAATTGCTTTGAAGCTATAAGAATTGCTATAAATATAGGCAGGTCATATACACTGCCTTCCTTTTTTATATCAGCAGGAGCAAGATTGACAACTATATGAGAATAAGGAAAACCGTATCCGCTGTTTTTTATTGCCGCCTGTACACGCTCCCTTGCTTCGGAAACTGCGGTATCAGGAAGACCTACCATATCAAAACGGAATTTTCCGCCGGAAATATCCGCTTCTATTTCAACCATAAACGAATTCATTCCGAAAAGTCCCATACTGTAAACCTTTGCAGACATAATCCCACCTCATATTCGAACATTTGTTTGTATTATACTATTAAACAGCAAAAATGTCAAGATAATCGTATTCGCCTGTTAAAAATACCCGATGCAAAACAAATAAGCTTTGCATCGGGTACTTATTTTTACCAAGGCATATAATATCCTAATTCTGAAAATGCAAACACACCGGTTACTGCAAGTATTGCAATAATTATACCACCGATAAGTCCTATTATTAAGAATATAAGCCATATAGTAAGTATTGCCTTGAAATAATTTGCTCTTGCCTTGAAGGATGTGTCAAAGGCACGAACAAATACCATAATAATAAATGCCAGATTGCCTATAATGGGAATAAGATTAAGTAAAGGCATTATCAGCATCCATACTATGTAGTCACCCTTTGAAGGTACACGGTCGGCCGGATCGGGATTATTTACAATCACCTGGGGTGCCGAAGGATAAGGATTAGGGGCATATCCCTGGAAGGGTGCTGCCGACGGTGCCTGATGTGAAGGCGCCTGAGCTGACGGCTGTGGACCTGCTCCCTGAGACTGACCTGTCAGCTTTAGTCCGCAGTTAAGACAAAAAGCAGATCCGTCACTGATCTGATAACCGCAATTAGGACAATTCATAAAAATAACCTCCTTGATTTATATCTCAGAACCTTGCACTCTGCAAAGCTCTGATAAAGCCTGTAAATATTAACATCATTCTGTCTTCATCGACTTTCTTTATTTCTGCTGCTTTTTTATTTTTACCGTTAGCTATTATAAATTCCCTGACCTTTGCAAAAGCACTCTGAATATCAAATTCGAGCAAGGGATAAAGACAGTCTACCTCTGTTTTCAGGTGATATAAAAGCTCTGTGATTTCATATTCCTTTTCATCATCATATCCCAATGCTTTAAGAAAAAGCTCTGCCGCAGCAATATAAATATCTGTTTCAGACGGCTCTGCTTTTTCAATATAGTGTGAAAGTATGGTGGTACAGCCATCAAGCTTATTTACACGCTGAAAACGTATTTTATCAGAAAAATCAAACTGTGCTTCGGACAGCGAAAGCAAATCGACAAATATCGAAGCAGCCTGCGCCACCGTATCACGTGCAGCATTATCGCATAAAAAGGTATATTGTCTGCCGAGATACCTGCCATATACCTTCATAGTATCATTGTATCCCAATCTTATCGAACGGTCAATGACATTTCTGTTAAAATTCAGAAACGCGCCAAGATCCTTTGTGGGCCTTATATACTTCACACGGGGATGGAAATAATAGCCTTCGTGACGGTCATCATGCTTAAGATCAACAACTACAATTTCCTCAGCACCAAGCTTTATTGCAGATGCCACGGGAATATTGTCATAATAACCGCCGTCAATATAATCAACACCGTCAATTTTCATAGCAGGAAAAACAGGGAAGCACGCACTTGAGGCAGCAATCCACTGCCAGGCATCATCCTTGGATATGCTCATATCGGCCTTTGTTATTTCTACGGGGCTGACATCCGTGGGAATGTGCCCCTCAAAGCGTGCTGTGATAAGCGCATAATCTATCTCGGATGAAAAAAACTTTTCCGTACTGAAATACTTTTGTATCATATTAAGAAACGGTGTATTATCAACACTTTTTGTATTCCAGTAATTTTTCAGAAACGGAACTAGATTGTCTCTCTGAGAAAAAATACTGTTAAAGGACACCTCCAGATTGATACCGTTTGCCATAATATCACCTGCAGTAACCTCGCTCCACATTTTTTGTGCTGCATCATAATCCTTCTGGACATAAAAAGCTGCATTAATAGAGCCGATCGATGTACCTGTGGCAATATCAAAGCTTTCTCCAAGCTCATTCAATGCCTTCCACGCGCCCAGCTGATATGCACCCTTTGAGCCGCCTCCGGCAAATACGATAGCCTTCTTTTTATTCTCCATAGTTTCACCGCCTTAAGAAAGACAACAATTAATCATACAAATTCTGTCATATCACTGAGAAGCAGCGAAGTACGCACCGATCTTACGGGAACAACCTCTTTTCCGAGATACCCCGATACAGCCTGTGACAGCTGTACGGGATTAAGATTAAATGTACTTCCTGCAGGTAATATAACATTAAGCAATATATCATCACCGTTATCCGAAAGAGAAAAGCTCTTTATATGCTCGGATACGTTTACCTGCTTTATTACCTTTTTCTTACCTGATTTTCCGCTTTTTTCACAGGTAAGCTCACCGCTTACAAGCGCGTCATATAATTCTTTTTCCGTAATATCGTCCTTACTGAAAAGAACATCATATACTCCGTAAGAAATTTCACCGCTTTTATTAAAAGGCCTTATTGCCTTTTCAACCCTGAGGCCCTCGGGCATACATCTGTTAAGCCTTTCCGTTACTTCTTCGGGAGACATATCTCCGACAATTCTTAAATCAACAGGCTCCCCTTCGCTTTCAACGCCTAAAGACAACGCGAGAAGGAAGGATATATACGGATGTGGATTAAAACCCTCTGTGTACCATAAGGGAATTTCTGCTCGTCTTACGGTACGCTGCATAAGTCTGAACATATCAAGATGTGAAACAAACTTGATTCTGCCCTTTTTTGATATATATAATCTCAACTCATACATGGCATTTTCCTCCGTTGAGCTTATTTGCAGAGCAGCCTGCACACTTCACACGGCAATGAGGAGTAGTCTCGGCATTGTGTGATTTTTTGTTTTCTCTGATAAGAAATTCCTTGCTTACACCGAAATCAAGATGATCCCAGGGCAGAATCTCATCATACTCTCTTGTCCTGTTCGCATAAAATCCGGGGTCAATTTCCGTTTCAGTGAAGCTTTCCATCCATTCGTCAAACAGGAATTTATCATCCCAGCCGTCAAACTTACAGCCCTTTTTCCATGCTTCCTCTATTACATCCGAAAGTCTTCTGTCACCTCTTGCGAAAACACCCTCAAGGAAGGACGTAGGGATATTATGAAAGCTGACATTGATTTTCTTTGAAGGAAGATTGTTTTTGAGAAGCTCCTGCTTTTCAAGCAGCTCTTCGGGAGTTGCCTGAGGCTCCCATTGGAAGGGTGTAAAGGGTTTGGGAACAAATGACGAAGCACTTACACCAACGGTAACACCTCTGCCCTTGGGTTTATCCGGATTTGAATAAAACTCATCAACAACCTTTTTTGCAAGAAGACCGATACCGAGCACATCCTCGGGAGTTTCTGTAGGAAGTCCCAGCATAAAGTAAAGCTTGACCGCACAGTAACCGTTATTGAAAGCAATACGGGAGGTTTCAAGAAGCTCCTCTTCAGTAACATTCTTATTTATAACGTCGCGCATTCTCTGAGTACCTGCCTCAGGAGCAAAGGTAAGACCGCTTCTTCTTACACCTGTAAGCTTTTTAACAAGTGATTCAGAGAAATTATCAACTCTCAGTGACGGCAATGCAATATTTACCTTTTCGTCGCCTGTCCAGTCAAGAAGCTTTTCGAGCAGCTCTTCAATTCTTGTATAGTCACTGCTTGAAAGTGAACAAAGTGAAATCTCATCATAACCCGTTGTCTTGCAAAGTGTCTTACACTGTTCATTGATAACATCGGGAGACTTTTCTCTTATTGGTCTGTAGATAAAACCTGCCTGACAGAATCTGCAGCCTCTTATACAGCCTCTGAAAATTTCGTGCGTAACCCTGTCATGTACGACATCTATAAAGGGAACAACAAAATTATCGGGATAAAATACATTATCAAGATCCTTGATAATGCGCTTTGTAACGGTGGCAGAAGCCGTTTCACGGGGAGTAATGCTGTTTACCGTACCGTCTTCATTATAGGAAATATCATAAAGAGACGGAACATACACACCGGGAATTTTTGCAGCATCCTTAAGAAACTCTTCTTTTGACGAGCCTCTTTTTTTATGCTCCTTATAAAGATCCATTATTTCGCTGTTGACCTCTTCACCCTCACCAAGGGAGAAAAGATCAAAAAACTCTGCAACAGGCTCAGGATTGCATACACAAGGACCGCCACCCATAACTATGGGGGAAAGCTCTTTTCTGTCCTTTGCTCTTACGGGAAGTCCTGCAAGGTCAAGCATATTGAGTACATTGGTATAACAAAGCTCATACTGCAGGGTAAAGCCTATAATATCA
This sequence comes from Acutalibacteraceae bacterium, assembly GCA_045588855.1. GTDB lineage: Bacteria > Bacillota > Clostridia > Oscillospirales > Acutalibacteraceae > RUG806. The sequence goes on along the minus strand of JAZNEX010000058.1, from coordinate 80,960 downwards.
AAATCCCTTATGGGGTCGCCGCTTTCAAGTCCGTAAAGAAGAATGTTATTCTTACGCATCTGTGCTTCCATATCATCCCAGGGTGCAAACACTCTTTCACACCATGTATCTTCCCTTTTGTTTGCAGCGGAATAAAGAATCTTCATACCAAGATGTGACATACCGATTTCGTAAGAATCAGGGAAACAGAAGGCAAACCTTATATCAACCTCGTCTTTGTTTTTTATAACACTGTTAAGCTCTCCGCCCGTATATCTGGCAGGCTTCTGAACAAGCGGCAGTATTCTTTCAAGTTTTCTGTCCATTATAATACCGTCCATTATATATTATTGTAAATAATATAACATCTTTTTACATTATTTTCAAGTAATTCGGCTCTTTGTTTTCTCTGAAATATAACCGGATAAACAATAAAAAAAGAAAAACACAATGAACAGATAGCGTTTTCCCGTAATAAAAGTTAAAAAAAATACGGCGCCTGTAATAATAAGTACGGCAAACGAAACCGTATCACATATTTTCATTGCTTTTTCTATATGATAATGCAAACTGAGAAACGCCTCAAGTGCACGGCCGCCGTCAAGAAAAGAAAAAGGAAGAAGATTACCTGTTCCCATAACAAGATTTATTACGGCAGATTCATATATCAAAGGATTTTCCGTATGTAAAAAAACAAAATAACATATACCGCCTGCTGCAATATTAAGCACAGGCGGTATTATGGTACATAAAACTGTTTTTTTATATGACAAAAGATTAAAGCCGTCAGCTTCCATTGCAATACCGCCTGCCCCGAATTTAAGCGAAGCTCCTTTTATTCCGCAGAAAAACAGAAGTGCAATATGCATACTTTCGTGAATCAATGAAAATATCAGCATAACAATATATGTTTTTCCTGCAACGGTATTTGCCGTAAGTGCAAAAAACACGGCAAAAGCAGGACTTATATAAAACTTTAATCGGCCTGCTTCAATCAACATTTACGGCACCTGCAAGAATTTCCTCCGGGTCTGTAATAACACCGTCTTTACGAAGCTCAAAATGAAGATGCGGACCTGTTGCAAGTCCCGTCTGTCCGACAGCTGCTATAACATCGCCTTTTCTTACATTTATTCCTTCTTCAACGTAAAGCTCACTGCAATGGCAGTAAAGGGCAACGTAACCGTTTCCGTGGTCTATTTTTGCATATATGCCTGCATTTGCTGCCCGTCCGGCTTCAATTACATGTCCGTCACGAACGGCATATATATTGCTGCCCTCAGCAGCAGCAATGTCTCTTCCCGAATGAAAGCTTTCTGTATTATATATGGGATGAATACGATTACCGTATTCAGAAGTAACAGTACCGTTGACCGGCATAACCGCAGCATCATCACAGGCTTCAAGAATTCCTGTGTCAGCTTTACAAACAGAAAAGGTTACTGAGTCATTTTTCCCGGAATCAATTTTCTTAGCAACTTCATTTACCGAAGAAAGAGTAATAACGGAGCTATGTACCGTGATATTTTCTTCGCCGGTATAATATCCGCCTATATCGTAGTCATCGGCAAACAGTTTGCCGATATCCTGCTTCATACTTTCAAACAAATCACTGTCTGCCCGGGAAACTGCAAAAATAAGCAATACCGTAAGTATCAGTGCAACTGACTGAATCAGACACAGTACTGCAAACATATCCTTCTTCTTTTCAGGTCTACCGGTTTTTATTCTTACTATTTTCATATTCTGCTCCTTCTTTTTTTGTATGCTGTAAAAATATATGCAGCCGGAAGGTCAGTTATCACTCCTGCGGTTTATCAATTCCTGAAAAGCTTCAACTATTCTGAATCTTATTTTATATCCTTCTTTTTTTGTTACAAGATCCCCGCCGTTTTTCCCGAATACGGCATATACATCCTCTTCACTGTCCTTTGAAGCGGCAGGAATACATATTCCGGGGAACATAACACACCACCAGTTATGCCCCTGCCCTTCACCGAGAACAATCTTACATGCAGTATACTCCCCTGCAGGCAAAAATACATTATCATACTGCCTGGTTTCAAAATATTCTTTGTCAATATAAAGATGAGACCTGTACGGCAATCCGTTTTCACAAAGAACCTTATCGGCAACAGCTTCAATTTCGGCTCTATGTTCTTCTATTCCCTTTACCGCTTCCTCAGATGATGTACTTTCCGAAAAAAGCATTCTGCTGAATTTCAGCACCTCATCACGCACCATAAGCTTTACCTGTTGATCCTCAGCGGAATCAGAAGCTGCAAGAATATGAAGTCTAAGACACTCATTCTTTACTGTATCTGCAGCAAAAAATCCTTCTGCAATAAAACAGACAATAAAGATAAGTCCCACAAAAAGCACCGCTGTCAGATTGCTGTATTTCCTTAATATACTCATAAAAAAACCTGCCTTTCTTTCACAGGAAAGTTTTGGCAGGTTTATAAATTTTATTCAATTCCTCGCATTTTGGTTGAGCACATAAAAACATTTTCTACCTTATCCCTCAGAGCATCGGCACATTTTTTCATATCCTCTCTGTTATCAAAGAAACCGTAATATGCTGAACCGGAGCCGGACATAGAGCTGAACCATGCTCCGTGCTCACTCATTACAGACTTGATTTCGGCACCGATTTTTACATCAGATAAAGTTTCAAACATATTCTCTGCGTATTTTACGGCTTCCCTGTAATCTCCTGATGCAGCATAGAATAAAAAGCTGTCATTATCGGGATGAGTTATATTTTCAGCAGAATCGAAACGTGCATAGGCATCCTTTGTAGATACTCTTTCATAAGGCTTTACAATAAGAACATCCGTGAATAAAGCAGGCAGGGACGCCATTATTTCACCGATATTCTGACAAAGCCTCGTACCGCCTACATAACAGAACGGCACGTCCGCACCAACCTCAAGAGCAGTTTTCATAATTTCCCGGTGAGACAGTGCATCGGGATAAATTGCAGAAAGGGCCTTAAGAACAGCTGCAGCGTCGGCACTTCCGCCCGCAAGCCCGGCACCTGACGGAATTACCTTTTTGATATAGATATCGCACGAAGGAACAATATCTGCTTTTTCATAAAAAAGTTTTGCGGCCTTATATGCTGTATTTCTGTCATCACACGGAATATATCTTTCCGAGCAACGAAGCCTTATTCCCTCTTCACCTGTCTTTACGGTTACGGAATCATACAATCCCACGGACTGCATACAGGTAAATATTCCGTGATACTTATTGGGAAGTATTCCCGTAAGATCAAGTGTAAGATTAATTTTCGCATACGCTTTATATCTGACTTCCATACTGTCTACCGCCTTTCAATAATTTTATTGTATCATCTTTTTTTCTCTATGGCTACTGTTTTTTCAATAATGTTTACGGAAAAAACAGGTTATGCATAAAACACAAGGCATTTTTGTTAAAATGTTGAAAACTTTGTGAAGTAAAGTTAATTGGTTTACATTTTTTACTGCGCTAAAGTATTAAAAAAAGGAAGTTTTCAACATTTTCAACCGACTTTTCAACATTATGCACACAAATTTCAACATTGAAACAAAGTTATCAACAGTCGTAAAGACAATTACCTTTACATTTAAAATATACAGCCTTCTGTATATTTTACCATTTTTTTACATAAAACAGACGAGCATATCCCTGACATCGCTTTTATTATATTCTGCACATACCTTAATCAACACTACTTACTGACAAAAAAAGGCTTCGGATAAACCGAAGCCTTGAGTCAATATTTCTGATTATAATCAGTTCCTCTTATCTCTTCTGCCGCCCTTGTTGAAATCTCTTCTGGGTTTTCTGGGTGTATCGTCAAGCTCGTTTTCAGGAGTGAGACCTTCTACTGCGATAAGTGCATTTCTTCTTGAAAGATTGAGTCTGCCCTGGTCATCTGTGGGAAGAACCATAACGATGATTTCATCACCGACATTTACAACATCTTCAACCTTTTCTGTTCTCTTGACATCAAGGTGGCTGATGTGAACCATGCCTTCTCTGCCGGGAGCGATTTCTACGAATGCGCCGAAGCTCATAAGTCTTGTAACAACACCTTTGTAAATTGCACCTTCTTCGGGATCATTTACAATTGTTTCAATGATGCTGAGAGCCTTCTTTGCTCCGTCGATATCGGTTGAAGAAATAAATACGCTGCCGTCATCTTCAATATCAATCTTACAGTCACATTCTGCACAGATCTTCTGGATAACCTTGCCCTGCTTACCGATAACATCACCGATCTTTTCGGGATCAATCTTTGTGGAAAGCATCTTGGGAGCATACTTTGAAAGCTCTGCTCTGGGCTCTGCGATACAGGGAAGCATAACCTCGTCAAGAATCTTGCATCTTGCATCGTATGTCTTTTCAAGAGCCTCCTTGATGATAGCGGGAGTAAGACCGTGAACCTTAAGGTCCATCTGAATAGCAGTGATACCTTCCTTTGTACCTGCAACCTTAAAGTCCATATCACCGAAGAAGTCTTCAAGTCCCTGGATATCAACCATTGTCATAAAGCGGTCGCCTTCAGTAACAAGACCGCAGGAAATACCTGCTACGGGAGCCTTGATGGGAACACCTGCTGCCATAAGTGAAAGTGTAGAACCGCAGATTGAAGCCTGTGATGTTGAACCGTTTGAAGAAAGAACTTCGGAAACAAGTCTGATTGTATAGGGGAAATCCTCTACTGAAGGGATAACAGGAACAAGAGCTCTTTCAGCAAGTGCACCGTGACCGATTTCACGTCTGCCGGGACCTCTTGAGGGCTTTGTTTCGCCTACTGAGTAAGAGGGGAAATTGTAGTGATGGATATATCTCTTGGATTCTTCTTCATCAATACCGTCAAGAGCCTGAGCTTCACCGATGGTACCAAGTGTTGTAACTGTAAGAACCTGAGTCTGACCTCTTGTGAACATACCTGATCCGTGAACACGTGAAAGAAGGTCAATCTGTGCATCAAGAGGACGCATATCGTTGATTCCTCTGCCGTCTACACGCTTGTTTTCATCAAGAAGCCAACGGCGCACGATGTACTTCTGAAGCTTATACATACAATCGTCAATCTTTGCGATTTCTTCGGGATATACTTCATCAAACTTAGCATGAACTGCATCGTAGATGGGAAGAAGTCTTTCGTCACGGATTCTCTTATCATCTGTATCAAGAGCAACCTTGACATCTTCAATTGCAAATTCCTTGATAGCCTCAAACATCTCGTGTGAAGGATCCATTGAGGGAACTTCTATCTTTTCCTTACCGATTTCTGCCTGAATACCCTTGATGAACTCAACAATCTTCTGATTTTCAGCATGAGCAAACATAATTGCATCATACATAACATCATTGGGAACTTCGTTTGCACCTGCTTCGATCATTGCAACGAGATCTGCAGTTGATGCAACTGTTGCAGCCATCTCTGAGCGCTCTCTTTCAGCTGCTGTGGGGTTGATAACGAACTTGCCGTCAACAAGACCAACGGAAACACCTGAAATAGGACCTGCCCACGGAATGGGAGAAATTGAAAGAGCTATTGATACACCTATCATAGCTGTGATTTCGGGAAGACAATCAGGGTCAACTGACATAACTGTTGCAACAACACCTACATCATTTCTCATATCCTTGGGGAAAAGAGGACGTACAGGTCTGTCGATAACACGTGAGCAAAGAGTAGCCTTTTCGGAAGCCTTGCCTTCTCTTCTCTGATATGAACCGGGGATTTTACCCACTGAATAAAGCTTTTCTTCAAAGTCAACTGACATGGGGAAGAAGTCTACGCCCTCTCTGGGCTTATCTGCCATAGTAGCAGTACAGAGAACTTCTGTTTCACCGTAACGGATAAGACATGAGCCGCCTGCAAGCTGAGCCATTTTGCCTGTTTCAACTACAAGAGGTCTGCCTGCGAGTGTTGTTTCAAATTTTCTGAACTCATTAAACATTTTTTTACTCTCCTTTGTTTTTTATTACAAAAGACCGTGGTTACTGTCAATGTACAATTCACGCAAAACAAACGGTATATTTACGGAGCCTGAATCAGACTTAAGAAAATGCAGCTTTGTACATCTTTATTCTGCCTGAATTGTACATTATACATTAACATCTTTTCCGTGAAAAAGCACGGTCTTATGTTGCCTGAAAAGAATTTTCGGGCGACAAAGATATCTTCGCCGCCCATGACACTACCTTATTTACGAAGACCGAGCTTTGCAACAACAGCACGATATCTTTCGATGTCGTTCTTCTGAAGATATGCAAGAAGGTTTCTTCTGTGACCAACCATCTTAAGAAGACCGCGTCTTGAGTGGTGGTCCTTCTTGTGAACCTTAAGATGTTCGTTGAGATCGTTGATTCTCTTTGTGAGAACAGCAATCTGTACTTCGGGTGAACCTGTGTCACCTTCGTGAGTAGCGAATTCAGCCATTATAGCCTGCTTTTCTGCCTGTGTCATTTGTTTTTCACCTCATTATATATTTATCCTGATATCCCAGCGCGGGCTAAGGTGAGAAGTGCCGCATAAAATCACAGCACAATAAAACCCCGTCTCCGAGAAACCGGACAGAATGCATTTTAGCACACCTTTTATGAAATGTAAAGTCTTTTTTTTCATCAAAATTTTAACAAATATTTTTTCAGGTATTTTACCCGATAATTATACCGAAAAAACAGTATTTTTATACCGGTTTCAGACCTGTTTTGCATACACTGTGTAAAAGATATACAAAAGTTTAGTCAAAATACCGCTTTTTTCTACTGTTATTATAGAAAATTCATATTTACTTTTCATCATATAAGTGTTAAAATGTCTTTTGGTGCATTACCAACATATTGTATTTTTATTTAGGAGGATATATTATGGCAAGAATGAAAAAGTCCATGGATGGTAACAATGCAGCCGCATATGTTTCCTACGCTTTTACAGAAGTAGCAGGCATTTATCCTATTACTCCTTCAAGCCCCATGGCAGACTATGTTGACCAGTGGTCCGCACAGGGACTCAAGAACATCTTCGGCACAACTGTTAAGGTTGCTGAAATGCAGTCAGAAGCAGGTGCAGCAGGTACCGTTCACGGTTCTCTTGCAGCAGGTGCTCTCACAACAACTTATACAGCTTCACAGGGTCTTCTCCTTATGATCCCCAACATGTATAAGATTGCAGGTGAACTTCTTCCCTCTGTTTTCCACGTTTCCGCTCGTTGCGTAGCTTCTCACGCCCTTAACATCTTCGGCGATCATTCCGACGTTTATGCTTGCCGTCAGACAGGTTTTGCTATGCTTGCTGAAACAAATACTCAGGAAGTTATGGACCTTGGTGCAGTAGCTCACCTTGCTACAATCAAGTCAAGAGTTCCCTTCCTCAACTTCTTCGACGGTTTCCGTACATCACACGAAATCCAGAAGATTGAAATCTGGGACTATGAAGATCTTAAGGAAATGTGCGATATGGATGCAGTTGACGCATTCAGAAAGCGCGCTCTCAATCCCGAACATCCCGTAATGAGAGGTTCACACGAAAACGGCGACATCTTCTTCCAGCACAGAGAAGCATGTAACGAATATTATGATGCAGTTCCCGCTATCGTTGAAGAATATATGGATAAGGTTAATGCTAAGCTCGGCACTAACTACAAGCTCTTCAACTACTACGGTGCAGAAGATGCTGAAAGAGTAATCGTTGCTATGGGTTCAATCTGCGACGTTGCTGAAGAAGTTATTGATTATCTTACAGCTCAGGGCGAAAAAGTTGGTCTTGTTAAGGTTCGTCTTTACAGACCCTTCTCCGCTGAAAAGCTTATTGAAGCTATCCCCGCAACAGCAAAGAAGATTGCTGTTCTTGACAGAACAAAGGAACCCGGCTCACTCGGTGAACCCCTTTATCTTGATGTTGTTACTGCTCTTGCAACAAAGGGTGTACAGGCAACAGTAATCGGCGGCAGATACGGTCTCGGTTCAAAGGATACTCCTCCCTCAAGCGTATTCGCAGTATATGAAGAGCTTGCAAAGGGTGCTCCCAAGGCTCAGTTCACAATCGGTATCACAGACGACGTTACAAACCTTTCTCTTGAAGAAAAGCCCGCTCCCAACACTGCAGCTGCAGGTACAATCGAATGTAAGTTCTGGGGTCTCGGCGGTGACGGTACTGTTGGTGCTAACAAGAACTCCATCAAGATCATCGGTGACCATACAGACAAGTTCGTTCAGGCTTACTTCCAGTATGACTCAAAGAAGACAGGCGGTATCACAATTTCTCACCTTCGTTTCGGTGACAGTGCTATCAAGTCCCCCTACTATATCAACAAGGCTGACTTCGTTGCTTGCCATAACCCCTCTTATGTAGAAAAAGGCTACAAGATGGTTAATGACGTTAAGCCCGGCGGTGTATTCCTTATCAACTGCCAGTGGAACGAAGCAGAGCTTGCAGAAAAGCTCAATGCTGAAACAAAGCGTTACATCGCTAACAACAACATTCAGCTTTACACAGTTAATGCTATTGACCTTGCTCAGAAGGTTGGTATGGGCAAGAGAACAAATACAGTTCTTCAGGCTGCTTTCTTTGCACTTGCAAAGGTTCTTCCCATTGAAGAAGCAGTTCAGTATATGAAGGACGCAGCTACAAAGTCCTACTCCAAGAAGGGTCCCGAAATCGTTAAGTGCAACCACGATGCTATCGATGCCGGTGTTTCTGCTTTCGTTAAGATTGACGTTCCCGCAGATTGGGCAAACGCTGAAGATGCATGCACATGTGCAACAGAAGGCTCACAGTCCAAGCTCGAAAAGATGGTTAACAACATCATGCTTCCCGTTGGCAGAATGGACGGTGACTCACTTCCCGTTTCTGCATTTATGGATCACGCTGACGGTACATTTGAACAGGGCGCATCTGCATTCGAAAAGAGAGGCGTTGCTGTTATGGTTCCCGAATGGGATCCCACAAAGTGCGTACAGTGTAACCGTTGCGCATATGTATGTCCTCATGCAACAATCCGTCCCTTCGCTATGACAGCTGATGAAGCAGCTGCTGCTCCCGAAGTTACAAAGACAAAGGAAATCAAGAAGACAGAGTATGTTTATACTCTTGCTGTATCACCCCTCGACTGTATGGGTTGCGGCGTATGTATCGGTGTATGTCCCACAAATTCTCTTACAATGAAGCCCAGAGAAAGCCAGGATGCACAGCAGGCTTCCTTCGATTACTGTGTAGCTAATGTAACAGAAAAGGCTGATATGACAGCCGGCGTATCCGTAAAGGCAAGCCAGTTCAAGACTCCTCTTCTCGAGTTCTCAGGCTCATGCGCAGGTTGTGCTGAAACTGCTTATGCTCGTCTTATCACTCAGATGTTCGGCGACAGAATGTACATTTCAAATGCTACAGGCTGTTCTTCAATCTGGGGTGGCCCCGCAGCTACATCACCCTACACTGTTAACAAGGCAGGCCACGGTCCCGCTTGGGCAAACTCACTCTTCGAAGATAACGCAGAACACGGCTTCGGTATGTTCCTCGGACAGAACGCAATCCGTAATTCTCTTATCGCTAAGGTAGAAGAAATCACAACAAATGACAAGGCAAGTGCAGAACTCAAGGCTGCAGCTAACGAATATCTTGCAACTGTTTCTGACGGTGCAAAGAACGGTGCTGCAACAGACGCTCTCGTAGCTGAACTTGAAAAGGTTGCAGGCTGCTGCGACCACTGCGCATCTATCCTTAAGAATAAAGAATATCTTGCTAAGAAGTCTGTATGGATCTTCGGCGGCGACGGTTGGGCATACGACATCGGCTTCGGCGGTGTTGACCACGTTCTCGCAGCAGGTGAAGATGTAAACATCATGGTATTCGATACAGAAGTTTACTCCAACACAGGCGGACAGGCTTCCAAGGCTTCTCAGATCGGCCAGGTTGCTCAGTTTGCTGCTGCAGGTAAGCAGATTGCTAAGAAGAGCCTTTCCGAAATCGCTATGAGCTACGGCTATGTATATGTAGCACAGATTGCTATGGGCGCTGACATGAACCAGACAATCAAGGCTATTGCTGAAGCTGAAGCTTACAACGGACCTTCAATCATCATCGCTTACGCTCCTTGTGAAATGCATTCAATCAAGGGCGGTATGGTTAACTGCCAGAACGAAATGATCAAGGCTGTTGAATGCGGTTACTGGAATATGTTCCGTTACAACCCCGCACTCAAGGAAAAGGGCGAAAATCCCTTCACAATTGATTCCAAGCCCGGTAAGAGCGAAGACTTCAAGGCATTCCTCCTCAACGAAGCTCGTTACTCATCTCTTACACGTTCATTCCCCGACAGAGCAGAAGCTCTCTTTGCAGATGCAGAAAAGAAGTCAGTTGAAAGATACAACCACCTTCTTAAGCTTAAGGCTCTTTATGCTCCCGATGCTGAATAAGCAGTAAGATGCATAACAATTAAATAAAATTACGGTGTCGGTCCGGAAGGATTGACACCGTTTTTTCTTTTTTTCAGTTTTTGTCTTTACATACAGATATTATCCTGTTATACTGTTTTTGTCGGTCATATTCCTTTTTTTGCACAATAAAAAGCAATATGACCCAATATCAGAATTTTTCTCAGGAGGTATTTTTTATGAATTGTCCCTATTGTCAGAGCGTACTCCCCGAAAATTCCACCCAGTGTCTCTTCTGCGGCAATGCAGTAAATCCCCAGCCTCAGCAGACTCCTCCCCAGCCTCAGTACCAGCAGCCTCAGTATCAGCAGGCTCCCCCTCAGCAGTTTAACCAGCCCTACACTACTCCCTATAACACGCAGCCCCCTTACGGCGGTATGAATCCCGGTCCGACAATGGCTTCAATTGAAATCAGTAATTTTGCCGAAAAAGCAAAGAGAAATAAAATATTCGGTATTGTAGCAGCAGTTCTTATGTTCGGCATTGGTATTTTCTTCTCAATTGCAATCTGGGTATCAAAGCTTCAGGTTCCTCAGGTAGTCCCCTCAAATCCCATAGAACAGCAGATGCTTGATAAGGCAATCAAGGATAATAACCTTGCTAAAAAGCTTGCAGCTCTCCCCCTTATCGGTATCGGTCTTTCATTTATTTTTGGTTTTATCGGCGGTCTTGCCGGCGTTATGTAATTTTTATTGACAAAAACTTAAACAACCGCAGTCTTCAGACTGCGGTTGTTTTGGTTTTATCTGTATTTTTGGTCCGCAGAAGATATACAGCAATTGAAACCAGTGCAAAGGTTTCGTTAAGTGTCCCTGCAATTGAGCCGTTTATAATATTATAGACAAACCAGCATACACATACGGGAATTGAAAGATATTTGAGTAGTCTTGTATTTTTCTGCCAGTTTGCAATTGTTGCAAATATTGAAGCAATAAACGGAAGAATACTCCATATACTTTCCCATGTAAGTATAACACTGCCTGCACAAAGAATAATAAACACGGCAGGTATTATATTATTCTGCGCCCATTTCTTTTCACGGAAGGAATACACAACACCTCTTAATACGTTTATCATATTCATCCCGACGGGAGTAAAGAGACCGAGACAGGCAAAATGCAGACTCCATACAAGTGAACAAAGTGACATAAGAATAAGAATTGTTCTGTGCTTTTTGAACTGATACATAGCAATTGCAATTCCCATGGCAATAAAGCCAAGTATCTGAGCTATAGTATCCTGATGCGCGATAAAAAGTTCTGCCATTTAAATTTCCTCTTTTTTAAGATTTCGGTTATTCTAACACAGCAATCAGCTTTTTTCAAGATTTATCTTCATATATTCCCCTCATATATTATTTCGGCACCGGCATGAAGCATTACCGTATTATCCTCCTTGCATACCGCATAGGCTTCATAATTTTCACAGCTGAGCTTTATCTCTTCATCAAAACTGCATCTGTCCGTATAACAGGCTGCCAGTGCCGCAGCCATAAATCCTCCCGCATAAGGAATAATATACTCCCCGTCATCAAGAACACGTGATAGTTTCAGATGATTTCTTTCTGTCTGCTGAGCAAGAATAAGATACGGATTTTTTCCGTATCTTGTAACCGCTGCCGCATTTTCACTCAAATATGAAAAATTCAGCAGTTTCATACACTCAGAAAAGTGCACAAGATATGTTCCCGATGTGCAGACCGGCACAACGGAAAGTATTCTGTTTCCGAGCTCTGTTTTCCTTTCATATGTTTTATCCCCCGATACCGTCAGCTGACATACAATCGGCTGTATATTATCATCAGAGGGAAAAATACGGGTCAAAAAAGCCGTTTTTTTACATAAAGTTTCAGTGCTCTTAATACCTGTTGCAATATTTGCGCCTAAACAGGCGCAAATTAAAGCCGTAGACAATTCGCGCATAATTTTACCGTTTTTATCAAAAGCTCTTATTTGCACATTTTCAGGCGCATTTTGATTAATTGCAAAAATTCCCGTTGCACCTGCTCCCGATACCCTGTTACACATTCTCATAATGTCTGTCTCTGTAATATTTTCGTAAGCATCTTTTCCGTCAGAAAATATATAATCCTGCCCGAGGGCAGCAATTTTTATAAAATGCATTTCATCATCTCCGATGCATATGTAATCTTGTCTGCTGTTTATTATTGTACGAAGATAAACAGAAAAAAAGACCGTAAAAAATCAATTATTTTTAAATAAAACAGTTGACATTTTAATCAGTCAGTGATAATATATACAGGCAATCAACAAATGATTGTTACAATAATATGCGCCGGTAGCTCAGTTGGATAGAGTGACTGGCTACGAACCAGTAGGTCAGGGGTTCGAGTCCCTTCCGGCGCGCCAAAAAAACGACTTGTTCCGACAAGTCGTTTTTTTATCCGCTGCAAAGCAATGATCTGTATGAATGTAATCGGCACCGGGCTGCATAAACTTAAAAATAATGATATAACAGCTATGCAGTGAATACTTTTTCAGCTTATCTCTGAAACAAAAACAGAAGGACGGAAATCTTTTCCGTGTACGCAACCAATGAAAAAATCAAAACAAATAAAACTTATAATACCGACACTTATTCTGATACTTCTTTCACTGTGGATAATTCACGGAAACATTGCCATCGGAATAAATGAATATACAATTACCGATGAGAAAATTCCCGAAGGATTTTCGGATTTTGTCATCACACATATTTCAGACCTGCACAACACATCCTTCGGAAAAGATAATAACAGACTTATAAAAAAAATCATCAGCACATCTCCCGATATTATTGTCATTACGGGCGACATAATTGACCAGAATCGCACCGATACAGAAGTAAGCATCAATTTTGTAAAGGAAGCAGTAAAAATTGCCCCCGTATATTATATAACCGGCAACCACGAGGCACTTACATCTGAATTCAATAATTTTATTGAAAAAGCGGTGGAGGCAGGGCTTGTCTATCTTGATAACCGTACAGTTTCTCTTGAAAAAAACGGTAACACAATAAATCTTACAGGTATTGATGATCCCTTTCTTCTTACTTCGTATATAACCGAAGATCCCGAAGAAAGTCTTGAAACTACATTATCATTTCTTTTACCACGCGACGGCTATAATATTCTGCTTGCCCACAGACCAAATTATTTTGATATCTATAAAAAAGGAAATCCTGATCTCATCATAAGCGGACATGTACACGGCGGTCAGTTCAGACTCCCCTTTATCGGCGGTCTGTATGCACCCGATCAGGGTATCAATCCCGAATATGATGCAGGCTATTACACAGACGGAGATACTGAAATGATTATCAGCCGCGGACTCGGCAACAGCCGTTTTCCCGTAAGGCTTAACAATACACCTGAAATAATAGTTATAACATTAAAAAATCCTGAGCCGTAAAGCTCAGGATTTTAATTTTTTTATTTATATGATGTGGGGAGAACGAAGATTTTTACGCCTCTCCAACCCCACTCACAGCAGTCGGAATATGAATTCATATAAAGGTCTACGGTAGCACCATTTTCCCATTCAATAAATCCGCCTGTATCTTCAGCTCTTGCAAAGCCGTAAACATACTTGCCGTCTGAAGAAACAATCCACATTTCCGTACCGTAAGGAATTTCTCGGGGGTCAACCGCTACAACACCCTGACGGACTGTTGAACCGGTAGAGGTCATTGTGCCGCCTGTATAAGCAGTAGCTTTTCCTTCAATAGTATAAAGATAATCCGTAGGAACTCCGTTTTCATCAAAAGTAAGTCCCTCAGGCATCTGAAGCTGAGATATCGGGATCCCGTCCGTGTTAAGACCTACATAATAACCGGTATCGGGAATATTTGAAGAACCTCTCTGATACGAATAAGTATCAAGATAAAGATTCTTGTTGGAGCTTGCAACAGTCTGTCCTGCTGCCTCGGCAAGCTCTCTCTTTCTTTCATTGATTTCGGTCTCTCTCAGCTTACACTGTACTTCATAATCTGAAATAGATGTAACATAGGGAGAAAAATTGTAGTCATATTCCTCTTGCTGATCTCTTCTGAGTCCTGCAAGATCACCTGCAAGTGAAGACACATAATCAACGGGAGGAAGCTCTTTTGTAACAATCTGAGGTTCGGGAAGATCTGATCTGACTGTTTCGGGTTCCTGAGGAACAACAGCCTGATTCAACACCGTTGTCAGAGATGCTGTCATATTCTGTGTAAGGGCGCCTATTTCCTCAGCATCTGCTTCCATAGAGTAAGCAAATGCGTGATTATACACAGGAGGAACATCACTGATAATACCGGAGAGTACAAGACCGACAAGAAGCATTCCCACAGCTGATACTATATGATTGGGAAAGATTCCGTTTGCTTTGAGAGAAAAGCTTGTTCTCTCTTCAGAAGCAGCCCTGACACTCCTCTTATTGTGAGTTTTCATAATCATACTCCTTTAATATTGCAAGGCTTTTTACCGTGGAATTATGCCATGCATATTTTGGTTTCTGAGGCTTTACACAGTATATTCAAAGTTTGTTCAAATGTCAAATTAAAAAGTTTTTAAATTTTGTTGACTTTGCACAACACCATCTTGAAGAAAAAATAGAATTATTTTAAAAAACAGTAATTTTAGGCCTTTTATTTCTTTTTTTGAACAATACAATCAGCTGTTTTTTGTGTAATTCCTACAAACTTTAAACTTCAGATTTTAATTATTACAAATTGTAACACTTTTCCTATATATATTAAACAAATTACAATATGAATTTTATTGCACTTTCAACATACGCCACCCATGTTTATGCCGTATTAATCGCAATTAACAGTATATATTCAATTTGCACAAATGCTCTTGACCGAAAATATAAAAATCCGTTCCGCATATATTCTGCAGAACGGATTAAGTATTTTATTCATATGATTTTGCAAGAAAAGCCTTGGTTTTCTGAGATTTAGGATTTTCAAATACATCTTCGGGAGTGCCTGCTTCTTCAATAACACCGTCTGCCATAAATATAACCTTATCGGAAACATTTTTAGCAAACTCCATTTCATGAGTAACGACAACCATGGTTCTGCCCATATCCTTAAGAGATTTGATTACCTTGAGAACCTCCAATGTAAGCTCCGGGTCAAGAGCAGAGGTGGGTTCGTCAAAAAACAGAATTTTAGGTTCAAGCACAAGCGCTCTTGCAATTGCGACTCGCTGCTGCTGACCGCCCGACAGCTGCCAGGGATAAAAATCAACCTTTTCTTCGAGGCCTACCTTTTTTATTATATCCAATGCCTTCTGCTTTATTGATTTCGCATCGCCTTTTTTAAGAAGAGTCGGAGCCAGTGTCAGATTCTGAAGAACGGTATACTGGGGAAACAGATTAAAATTCTGAAAAACAAGACCGAAATTCAGCCTGTTCTCTCTTATTTTTTCTTCCGAAAGTTTAGCTTCATCGGAGCTGTCAAAAAGCACATCATCATTTACCGTAATGCGCCCGCAATCAGTTGTTTCAAGGAAATTAAGACATCTAAGAAGTGTAGTCTTACCGCTTCCCGAAGAACCGATAATCGAAAGAACCTCACCCTGTTCGAGAGAAAAACTGATATTCTTAAGAACTTCGGTTTTTCCGAAGCTTTTTCTTATATTTTTTACTTCCAGTATCGACATAATTCAACTCCTGAAATAATTCAGTTTCTTTTCGACCTTGCCTAATACAATCGTCAGCAAGCCGACAAAAACGAGATAGAAAACACCCGTAAAGAACAAGGGCCATATCAATGCCTTTGTTGCAGCAAGCTCCTTTGCGTTTTTGATAATTTCACATACCATAATACAGTTTGCAAGTGCTGTATCCTTGATGAGTGTTATTATTTCATTTGACATGGGAGGAACAATACGCTTGATAACCTGCTTAAGAATAACTTTTCTGAATATCTGAGATTTAGTAAGTCCGAGTACATAACCTGCTTCATACTGACCTTTTGAAATACTTTCAATTCCGCCTCTGTAAATCTCTGAAAAATAACATGCATAGTTCAGAGTAAATGCAATAAGAACAGCTGTAATTCGTCCCGCATCAGCAATCCCGTATTCAAGGAACATAAAACGGTCAATTTTTCCGAAAAGCTGATATCCGACTAACAGTCCCGGAACGTAGTAAATAATAAATATCTGAAGCATCAGCGGAATACCTCTGACAATCCAGACAATCACCTTTGAGATCGATTTAACTATTTTAAATCGGCTCATTGAACAGAAGGCTATAGGCAAACCAAGCGGTGCGCCGCAAAGCAGCGTCACCGCAAAGATAAGTAAAGATATTTTAAAGCCGTCGAACAAAAAAGCCGTGACTTCTAAAAAGGTCATATTAAAACTCCAATTATATCTTCAATTATTTCTGGTCAGCAAAATCTGTGATAGCTGTGTTAGCAACACCGTACTTTTCAGCAAGAGCTGTGATGGTACCGTCTGCTGCAAGAGCTTCGAGCTGTTCATTAACCTTAGCAGTAAGATCGCTGCCCTTCTTGAAGCCGATTGCATAGAATTCAACATCACTTGAAAGACCTTCAACAATAGCAAGGTCAGCATAGTCACCGTTGCCAACATAAGCCTTTGCAAGCTGTGCGTCAACAACTGCAAAATCAGCTGTAGCTGACATAACTTCTGTGAGACAGTCTGTCTGCTTTGTGAAGCCCTTGATTGTTGCACCTTCAAAGTCAGCTGCATATGTTTCACCTGCAGAACCGCTTTCAGCAACACCGAACTTGCCGTTGAGATCTTCAGCTGCAGCGATACCTGAATCAGCCTTAACAACAACTACCTGCTGATTTTCCATATAATTGTAGGAGAAGTCAACCTTTTCTGCACGAAGAACACCGTCATCATCAGCTGTATTAGCAGTGAAGCCGTTCCAGATACAGTCAATTGTGCCGGAATCAAGGTCAGTATACTTAGCACTCCATTCAATTTCCTGGAAAATTACGGTATAACCGAGATTTTCAAATACCTTCTTTGCAAGCTCTGTATCAAAGCCTACAAGCTCATTGTTTTCATCAAGATAGTTCATGGGTTCATAAATTGTGTAGCCGACTACAAGAGCGTTTTCAGCAGTTCTGGTTGTTTCTTCTGCAGCTGTTGTATCATCAGCAGCAGCTGTGGTTTCTTCTGTTGTGCCGCCGCAGGATGCAAGCATAAGTACACAACCGAGAGCCATAACGATGGCTAAAATAAAAGATAATGTCTTTTTCATTTTGTTTTACCTCTTTCGATTTAACTTATTAGCACTTTACCTTAGTAAAGCATAGACATATAGTAACAGAGTTTATTCTCTTTGTCAACAACTTTTTTTAATAATTTATATTTTAAGCAATTTAATTTTCCTGAGCCTGTCAGTTACAAATAAAGAGAGCATAAGCTTTATTGCATCAGGCATAATAAACGGAACAACCGTTACAAGACTTGAAGAGATAATTCCCCCCACTGTGAGGGCTTCTGCAGAGAACACACAATACCACAAGGCGCCAGGTATATAATGTATTAATATATATATTATATATCCTATTATAATAAGAGATTTTTTGTGTGAAAAATATTTTTCAAAAACATAAAACACGGGCACACCGAGAAGAAAACCCCATATAAATCCGGCAGTAGGGCCCGTAAGCGCTCCCAAGCCACTGTTAAACCCGGAAAACACAGGAAGTCCCACAGCACCGAGAAAAATATATATAACAAGCATCAGAAAGGTTTTTTTACTGCCCATAAGACCAAGTGCACAGAAGACCACAAAGGTCTGCATGGTAGCAGGCACAACAGAGGGAAAATGAATCCATGCACCGATACACATAAGAGTAGCAAACAGCGATATAAATATCATAGACTGCACCCTGTGTTTCCTTTTATCCACGCCATTCTCCCCTTTCTTACAATATCAGAAACAATAATATCACAACTTATATCCCAAAACAAGTTTTTGTTGACTATCAGCAGATAAACCTATATAATGTAACCGAAAAAAAAACACAAAGACCGAGGTTATACTATGATCCGTTCAAATTTCCATACTCATACAATCTACTGCGACGGTAAACACAGTGCAGAAGAAATGGTGCTTTCCGCTATAGACAAAGGTATGCACGCATTGGGTTTCTCTACTCATTCATACACTTCACGAGACCTTACATACTGCATCAGAAAAGAAAAGATCGAAGAGTATAAAAAAGAAATCAATGCACTTAAAGAAAAATATAAGGATAAAATCAACATCTACTGCGGCAGTGAGCTTGACGTAATATCCGATATGGACAGAGAAGGCTTCGATTATTTCCTCGGTGCTGTCCATTATATAGACATAGACGGCAAGCTTCTCACCGTAGACGGCAGCGGTGAAGAACAAAAGAGGGATGCTGACAAATATTTTGGCGGTGATATGCTTTCTTACTGCGAAGCATATTATGAAATGACAAAAAAAATTGCCGATATGCCCGAAACAGGCTTTATAGCACACTTTGACCTTGTTTCAAAATTCAACGAAAATTATGAGCTTTTTGATGAAAAGGATCCTCGCTATATAAAAGCATGGCAGGATGCCGCACTTCATCTTATAAAGATGGGGATCCCATTTGAAATCAACACAGGCGCTATTCCCAGAGGTGCAAGACAGACCCCATACCCCAGACGAGAAATCGCAGATTTCATCAAAGAAAACGGCGGTAAGTTTATAATGACATCCGACTGCCACCACAAGGACTTCCTGTTATGCCACTTTGAAGAATGTGACAAAATCTACGAAGGCATAGAAGTACTTGATTTTGAAGAATTATTAAAGAAATAAAATGACAAACGGAGACGCTTTCACATAAAGCCGTCTCCGTTTTTTTCAAAAAAAATATAAAACAAGTGTGAGTTTTTACAGCTGTGACGACTTTAATATATGAAAGACGTCTTTGATTTTTCATAAAAGAGGTGCTGCAAAATGTGTGACGGTGCAGAAAGCTACAGCCGTTTTCTTAAGGGAGATAAAAATGCAATAGGTGAAATTGTTGAAGAATACCGTGCAGGACTTCAGTTTTTTCTTTTATCAATCACCGGCAATGAGCATACCGCGGAAGAGCTGACTCAGAGCACATTTGTATATCTCTTCGTCAAAAAACCTAAGTACAAACCTGTTGCATCCTTCAGAACATGGCTTTACACCATAGCAAAAAACAAAGCATACCGATATATGAAAAAAAACAGCAGATATATACCCTTTCCCTCTGACTGCAACATAACCATATCTGAGGATCTGCTGAAGCTTGAAGAAAGGTATTTTAATGAAACAGAAAAGCTTGATGTGCTTGATGTTATGTCAAAGCTGAAAAGTGAATACCGCGAGGTTTTATGGCTGACTTATTTTGAAGGTATATCAAACAAAGAATGTGCCGAGATTATGGGTAAAAAGGTGCATAACATTGAAGTTCTCAACTCCCGCGCAAGACAGGCACTGAAAAAATTATTACAGGAGGAAGGATACACTTATGAAAACTAACGATGAAATGATTGCAGAAATAATTTCCTCAGTTGAATATCACTGCAAAAAATCCAAAAGAAACAAAAAAGTCATAACAACATTTATTGCTGTCATATCAATCCTTGTATGTCTCGGCACCTGTGTAGGTGCTGCAATACACAGCTACCCTGTTTTCTCGCGTGGGTGGGCTGATCAGATGAAAGAAAAAGCCGCACTCGCCTCAGGACAGGAAGCTGCTGAAGAATTCAGAAGCAGAATGGCTCAGACTGATGACATATTCTCAGAGAAAGCCGATGAAACCCATTATGAGGTTATTATGGATTATGAATCTTCTGTTCCCGTAAATCTCACTGAAGAAGCCGACGGACTTACCTACAATTTCAAATCAATAACAAAAGGCGAATTTCTTAGGCTTGCACTGAACGGATCAATTGCAGATCCATCTGCAGAATTTCAATATCTGATTGTGCCGCGTTACTATGCAATTATTGAAATAAGCAGGACAGACAAGGCTGCACTTAAGGAAGAAGATATGTTCGGATACTTCTTTATGCAATTTGTATCCGGCTACAATCCCTACACGGTAAATATGTGTCTTCAGGGACAAGGAGGAACCGTGATTTACACAGACTATACAATTTATTGTGCACTAGATATCACGGATCAGCTTATTTTTGCCGACAACGACCTGTATATAGCACTGTCAGATTTCGATGGTGGATTTAATATATATGAGCATATATATGCAAACAAAAAGGGAGACATTATCCTTAAGGACAATGCTCCGGAGCACTCAGTTATGTTCTGCTTTAATCCCGGTAAAGAATTTGCCGACAAAAAAGCCGTAAAGCAGTACCTTAAAGAGTATCCCATCATAAACAAGGACTTTGACGGCTACACAAAATGATAATCAAAAGCTGAAAAAAGAGGATGTGCCACCGCCGGGTGACACATCCTTTTGCTATTATTCTGCAATATTTTCGCCGTTTTCCATAGCATCGCGGAGTCTCTTTTCTCTTGCTGCCGTTGCGGCACGGGATTTTTCAAGCTCGAGATACATTCTGTCTCTTGTCTTTTTATCAATGTTATAGAACAGCATGGGAACTACGCAGAGGTAGTCGAATATAAGCTTCGGACCGCAGGCTGTGATAAACATTCTCCACATAGTTTCGTTGGTCTGAACGGCATCTGCACCAACCTGAAAGCCTGCCCATTTTTCAAGCAGCACGGCATTGACCTTTGTGAGAATTATACCCTTTACCTTATCAATATAGCTTCTTGCAAGGTTTATGGTAGCTTCAACACGATAACCGTTTTTCCACTCACAATAATCAAGCACCTCAAAATTGATTTCGGGGTCAAGGATTTTCTTTGTACCGTAGAATACCATTTCAAGACAGTTTCCCAATGCTGCGGCAATTGTCATAGGAACCTTCTTTTTATAGAAGCCGTTTTCCTTACCTCCTATAAGCCCCGTAAGGAAGAATATACTTTCGGAAACTGTAATTGAAAGTGACTGCATTATCCAGAGTGACTTTGTTGAGAATTTCTTTCTGAACTTGGTAGCCCACGGATATGAAGCATAAGATATGGGCATACCGGGAATACCTGCAATCGTATTCATCATATTGAATTTAAGAACACTGTCATAATAGAGGGATTCACTTGTCCCGATATCAATGCCTCCGATAAAGCCCGACAGCATATAGATAAGCATAGGTCTGTTTCTGAATACGGCAAGTGCACCCTTCAATGCCGGGGGCGGCTGAATCGACTGGGGCACTCTTTCCTTACTGACAATTACCCACCATACAGACGGCACTGTTGCAATTATCCACCAGAAGGTTTTAAAGCCGGCAAACATATTTACAAGATTCAGCTTCAGTTTACCGTTGTTTACAAGGTCAAACATAATACCCATAAGCTGCTCAGGGAATTTTGCAAAAAGCTCTGAGATAAATTTTGACGAAACAAGAAGCGATGTTCTTTCGTTGGGATTGGGAGTAAACACATTATCAATGTAACCGCCGCCTCCGAAAAATGCACCTATGGTTTCGTTTATGTAAGAAATCACCATATAGAACACCAGCTTCTGTGCAGCATCAAAGCCGTTGCCCTCTGCAATTATGGGCATAAGACAGGTAGCAAACCCTACTAACAGACTGGGAACAAGAGCTAACCACTGAAATGGCTTGAATTTACCCCAACGGGTACGCATTTTATCAATAATAAGTGCGGATAAGGGGTCATTAACCATATCATATATACCGAGTCCTATTGCTGCATTTGCTCTGGCATCAGGAGAAAGACCGTAAATTTTATAAAGGAAAATATCCGAGCTTGTATCATATTTACCCAGTGACAGCGCACCTACGCTCGATTTTACAATATATGCGACTCTTTCTTTTGTGGAACAGAATATTCTGTTCATATAAGCATCGGAGGTGGTAACAGGATTTATATAATCCTGATTTTCAACAGCTGATCTGTTTTCATCCATTTACACTTTCCTCCTTTTTTTCATTTTTTTGCTTAAGTTTTTCTTCCTGCTCCTTCTGAATGGCGGTAAGTCTTCTGTACATCTCAGCGCGAAGCTCCTCGGGAGGTGTTCCCTTCTCAACCATTTCAAAATATTCTTCTATAGGGATACCGCCTACATAACACTGAGAATGCTTTACCTCAATATTTTGCCTGAAGCAAAGAATATCAACAATAAAATTCACAATCACGAGAAAAAGATATAAATAAGCACCTATTCCGAGAGCACCCGATACAAAGCTGTTTTCGGGAATAAACATAAAACAACCCATAGCAATAAGAGTTATTACAAGATAAGCTATATCCAGTCCGTAGTTTCTTATTTTACCCTTTGGTGAGCAAGCAAGCATAATACAGAGAAAATGTGCCAGCATAACAACAATCGATAACAAAAGAAACACTACGGAAACCGTAAACAGGATCCCTGCCGTCTGTGTTTCAGCATCGCCCATAAGAGAAATAAATACACCCGGGTCAAGCTTGTCAAACATATTATAAATATCCAGGAATCCCATATTTCCGTCGTAATGCTCAAAAGGCGCAGTCAGAGTAATTTTTACAATCGGTAAAAACAATGCTGCTATGGGAATAAGGCTTGTCACGATTCTCATAATATGAAGCTTTGAACCGATAAATGCAGTTTTTAGTCTGTCCACCTTTTTTTGAAAATGATAATACTGCACCTCGGCGATATCCGCTTCCTTCATCAGCCTTTCCTGCAGGTCATACACAACAATATTAGCCCCGCAATAAGGACAATTAGGCTTCCAGTCAGTAAGTCTTAAATGCTTCTGACACTTAGGACAATCTGCCATAATATCACCCCTAAATAATTTATAATGCAATATTAACATATTTTTTTATATTTGTCGAGTATTTTTATGAATTATTAATAACCAAAAACATAAAAAGAGCCTTTTGCTTTGACAAAAAGGCTCTTTTTTTATTAAACTGTCTTCATCCAATCCCTGAAGCTTTCAAGGTTTACGGACGCTCTGAGGATAAATCTTGCGTCAGCGGCTGTTATTTTATTTTCTTTTATTTCAACCGTATCTGATGCATCTGACTGCCATATACTTAACTTTTCAAGGGCAACGGAAGCACGCAGGGCAAGTTTTGCATCGGCGGCTGTAGTCTTACCGTCCCCGTTATTGTCACCTGGCACAATTATTGTCTTTGTATCAATAACCTTTCCCTTGCTGTCCTTAAGTGAAATTACCATACCACTTTTTACGGTATCGGTTGTCTTGACAGCCTTGCCGTCTTTGTCGGTTACACTGATATTTCCCTTTGTGTTTTTCAGAATATCGTTTACTGTCTTTCCGTCAACCGAAAAAATATTATTCTCTCCTGTTGACTTCATTTCTTCGGTATCTGCAAAGATAATTTCAGTATACTCAAGCTTTGCTGTTGCTCTGGATTCGGTCTTCTTACATACTGAGCAGGATCTTTCTTCCTTTCCCTCAGCTTCATATGTTGCAGCCTTTGTAACAGTCCACTTGCTCCATGTATGAGTTGTAAGCTTAGCTATGCTTTCGGTATACATATCTCCGCAGGAGCATGTAAATGTTTTCACACCCTCTTTAGCACAGGTGGCTGCGGTTGTTATTTCTGAAGAATAAGCATGTGTGTGTGATGCAGGAACAACAAGTTCCGAATTGCCTGTCTGAGAGCTCATTACAATTGTTGACTCAGTTATTCCGTTGCTTTTTATAAGCTTAACAGTATAAAGCTCAACCTTTTTATTTATTCCGAAATCATTCCGGAATGCTATACCGACTTTAATTTTACCTTGCAGAGATATGTTTGCATGAGCAAGAGCGCTGCCGTTATTTGTCATTGCATAAAGCTCAGTTCCTATGTTTGCATATTCGCAGCTTTTAAAAACTCCGGTATTGTAATTGATTTCAAGATCACAGTTTGTAAGCTTTGCTGCGTTTTCAGCAACAACAGCAAAAACAGTATACGAGGGCGTATTTTCCAGTAATTCAAGCTTAAGCTGCATCTTCACATTGAGCATTTCAGAGCAGACATCACAGATATTGTCTGAATTGCTGTCTTTGTGTCTGCATACCAATTCAGCACTCAGCTTTTTATCGTAAGAGAATTTATTCAATGCCTTTCCGCGGATTTTTACGGTTATATCTGTTGTATCTGCGTTGGTATCAGTTACTCTGAATTTTACCCGGGCAACATCAAGTGAAGAGGCAGAAAAATTATTGAGGTGATAAAATCCCAGAGATACACCGTATTCACTGCCCGGATTATATGAATATTCACAGTCCTTGCTGCCTGTAATATACTCACTCCACAAAAAACTGTCATAGCTGAGTACAGATTTATCATAGATAATATCAATATTTGCAGAGCCCAACCCCGATATACCGGAATTAGACAGAATAACTGTCACATAACCGTTTTCAAATTCATAAGAAGCATCAATGCTTCCTGTGCTTTCAACTGCGGCTTCGGATAAATCTATTACATATTCAGTTTTATTACCATTAACATCAAGTGAAATATCAGTAAAAACTTTCGTCGAATCAGCAATTTCCAGAGTTATCTCTGCAATCTCACAGTCACCTGCAAATGAATTTTCATGTGCAAGACCGATTTTAACTTTACCATTTTCTGAAGAATTGAAGACAGCAAGACCTTTTCTGGAGGAAGTCTCTGATTCAATATAATCACTCCATTCGAGACTCTCGAAAACCATCTCGGCAGAATCATAAATCAGATCAATATCAGCTGCACCAAAACCGACAGAATCGTTATTTATAATTTTAACAAGAACTGAATTTCCTTCTTTTTCATAAGTTAGCGTAATACCCTTATGAAGATCAGCATTAACTGCATTTGCCTTAAAATCAATAACAGAAAAATCTGTCAGCGGTGCCGCACTGAGAAGCATCACAAGGCTCAGAATAATACTGAAAATATACTTCACAGAATTCCTTTTTCTTCCCATCTTAAATTCCCTTTTTTGTTTTTATAAGTCTATCTGCATACTGTATACAGACACAAATCAATGGTAACACTACTAAAATTTATTGTCAACACATATCCTGCCGACTGAACTGTTTTTTATGTCACTTTGTGTATAAAACACAAGAGAACGGCTTCGCAGTACACCTACGGCGACCGTTTTCGGATAGTCCGTCGCCGAAGGAAGTTTACTTCCCGTTCGGCGGGCCATATAATCCTTCTTCTTTATAGAAAGAATTTTCCATAAAGAAAAAAAACCGCCCATTCTGCTACGGGCGGGTTTGTATAATTAACGTTATTTCGCTATAATTGAACTTCCTTCAGGTGTGATTGCTATGTATGTTGAACCCGGCTCCTGAAGAATAGGAGTTCCGTCTTCTGAAGTAAATGTAAAACCGTGTTCGGGACTTTCCACCTGCCATTTTATAGGAATAATTTTACCGCCGCAGGCATAGTAGCCTGAACCTGCACCGAAAATATCTGCTATATGATATGTGGGATCATCAATCATGGGAGCGTGAATCACAAAAACATTCTTAAAGCCTTCGGCTTTACCGGTGTTTTCGTCAATCATTTCCTTTTTGTACTGCCAATAGATATATTCATCCCGGGTCTCATCATATTTCATTGTGGTATTTTTTGTTCTGCCGTCAAGAGTAAAATCTATACTGATTTCATTTGCCGTGCTGCCGTTAACGGGAGTACCCTCTGTGCCGAATTTCATACCGTAATCCTGACGGGTAAGCTTCATATCATAACCCTTACTTACAGCCGCATTATATAATGCTTCACCTGTAGCAAAAAGCGTATGCTCCAGAGCATAGCCTGATGCAAGTCTGTCTGCATCTCTGTAGCCTATACGCTCGTCAATTGCAATATTGTCAATACCGACCTCTTCCATATCCTTAAGCACAACCTTACTGCCGCCCGAATATATCATAACCGTTTCATATGCCTTTGAAATATCGGTAAAATTATATCTAAGCGAACGAATTGAGCCTACAACAGGAACCTTTTTTATATCGGTATACAATGCAAGTCCTCTTGTGCAATAATCATTGATATACATTTCAAAATACACATCGGCATCCCCTACACCCTTATGAGGAAGTGCAGAAGACACATTATTTATTGCAACAGAAAAAATCCTGCCGTTAAAGGGCTCATCAAGAATTGCACCGTTAAGAGGATTGATATAAACAGAAGTGGGTACTGCAGTGGTTTCTTCAACCGTAGTCTGTTCTGTTGTTGTTATTGGTTCAACCTCCTGAAAAACACAAGAGCTGAGAGCAAAACACATTATAAGCAATAAAGGCAGAAATCTTTTCATTATTTCACATCCCCGAAAAAAAACTTATATTATCGCCTTTTCAACTTTTCCTTCTATTGAAGTGCCGAGGAATAATCCTCCGTTTTTTTCAAAATAAGACGGATCACCCGTTACATAAAATCTGACCTCGCCCTTTTTACCCGAAGTATTGAGAATTCCTTCATATCCGAGCTTTTCACGTAAAGAACCGAGAGCACTGGTACCCGAGCTTACTATATTGATATCAGGTAAAATATCCTTTACAAGGTCATAAACAAGAGGATAATGAGTACATCCTAAAATAAGGGTGTCTATTCCCTTTGCCTTCAGCGGCAGAAGATATTCTTTCAGTGCCTCAATCATTTCGGTGTCTTCTTTATGTATTTTACCTGCTTCAACAAGAGGAACAAGCTTAGGTGCGGCAACAGAAAAAACATCACAGTCGGAGCGATATGACTTTATTGTTCTTTCGTAAGCGCCGCTGTTTACTGCAGTGGATGTTGCAATAACACCCACCTTTTTATTTTTTGTAAGCTCAGCAGCTCTTCTTGCAGCAGGTGATATAACACCGATAATCGGAAGAGAATAGCACTGCATAAGCTTTCCCCTAGATGTGGCATCTGCCGTATTGCAGGCAATTGCAACAGCCTTTACACCGTGTTTTAACAGAAATTCTGTATTCTTAAAAACAAATTCCGTTATCTGTCCCGATGTTTTTTCTCCGTAAGGCACATTAAGGGAGTCACCCAGATATATTATATTTTCATAAGGCATATGCTCGAGCACAGCCTTTACCACGGTAAGACCGCCAAGCCCGGAATCAAAAATGCCTATGGGCATATCACAAAGAGCCAAAACCTCAACTCCTTAAAGAGAATTAACCAAAGACTTAAAATGCTCTCCTCTTTCTTCAAAACAAGTATACTGATCATATGAACTTGTTGTGGGCGAAAGAAGTATAACATCACCGTTTACTGCAATTTTTACAGCTTCTGCCAAAGCTTCAGTCAAGTCGTTTACAAGTATTCCCGCACCTTCAGTAAGCTCACTATATATGCGCTCACCGCATTCGCCATAGGCAATAAGCTTTTTAACACCTTTAAGCAAGGGCTTAAGAGGTGAAAGATCAAGTCCCTTTTCGTGACCGCCTGCAAGAAGTATAACAGGGGCAGAAAATGCCTTAAGGGCTGTAACTGTTGCATCAACATTGGTACCCTTTGAATCATTATAAAAACGCACACCGTCTTTTTCACGGACAAATTCTATTCTGTGTTCAACCCCGTTGAATGAGGATACTGCACATCTGATATTTTCTTCCGAAACACCGCATTTAAGAGCAGCTCCCACACCAACAAGCACATTCTGCACATTGTGCCTGCCGACAACCTTTATATCATTTACAGGGAAAAGCACTCTGCCGTTATAATAAACATTGTTATCATCGGCATACAAGCAGGCATTACTGTCAACAAGGCTGTATGAAAGAATATCGCAGTTGACACTGACTTCCTTTGTATATTCTTTTATAAGCTCATCATCTGTATTATAAAGGAAAGTATCATTATCCTTCATATTTTCATAAACTCTCAGCTTTGAACGGTAATATGCGTCCTCGGTACCCATAAAATCAAGGTGATCAGCTGCAAGATTTATTATAACAGATACCTCGGGACGGAAATTGACAATATCAACAAGCTGGAAATTGGAAATTTCAAGCACAATATAAAAACCGCCGTTATTAATCAGATCATATTCGGTAACCATTTCACAAAGGGCAATACCGATATTTCCGCAAAGCAGTGTCTTGTCGGGATACTGCTTTTTTATTATCTCATATACAAGTGTAGAGGTTGTAGTCTTTCCGTTTGAGCCTGTTATTGCAATAAAATGCTGAGGAGCACACACCATAAATGCAAGCTCAATCTCGGTTATTACACTGATTCCTCTTTCACGAAGACGCTTTACAAACCAAAGCTTACCGTTGATGCCGGGATTTTTGACGGCAAGGAAATAATCCTCTTCAAAAATCTCCTTATCCTGATTGACTACCCTTACACCCATACTCTGAAGCTCGGGAAGTTCTTTTATATCCGAAAGAGCCTTTGCCTCTGACACCGTAACTTGTGCACCAAGTTTTGTAAGCAGCTTCACAGCAGCCATACCGCTTCTGGCAAGACCCATTACCAATACTTTTTTACCTGAAAAATCTGTCATATATCCCCCGAAAAAATTATATATCTCATTATACAGATTATGAATTAATCTTTATCCTTATTATTATAAATCTCTCTGTTCCAAAAGTCAACGAAAAGACCCATAAGATTTTAATATAAAATGTTAATCCGTTCACCGGAATTTACAGACAAATCCACACCACTGAAAAATAACATAATTCAACTGATTTTTACAATATCTACAAACAGAAAACAGCTTCGCCGTACTCAACAACGACCGTTTTCGGATAGTCTGTCACCCGAGGGAAGTTTAGTTCCCGTTCGGCGGGACATATAATCTTTTGCTTTACAGGAAGGAATTTCCTATAAAGCAAAAAAACGGATTGTCCGCGTTTCAGGTCAACCCGTTTTCTGATCTTTGTCAAAATTATGTATCCAATCTGCCTTAAGAAAATAAACCAAAAAAATTATACTGCTGAGCGTCCAAGTAATGGGATATGCCCATGACACGGTAGTAAGCTCATTTCTGAATCCGACTGCAACACTGATATAGGTTACACGAATTATACACCAGCAAAGAAGCATTGTGTACATAGGTACGGTTGCCTTGCCTGCTCCTCGCATAACCCCTGCAATACAATGAGAAAATGCAAGCAGACAATAGAAAAGACAAATGGTTCTCATATGATCCGCACCCGATGCGACTGCAGCTTCGGAATCACTGAATAAACCTATCAGAGAGGGTGCAAAGATATATCCGAGCACACCTATTATCTCAGCCATTGCACAGCTGCATACAACACCGAAGGCAACACCTTTTTTTACGCGTGAATGCTTTTTGGCACCGAGATTTTGTCCGACAAAGGTGGAAAGTGCCTGAGTAAAGCATGTAACGGGCAGAAAAGCAAAGCCCTCCAATTTTGAATATGAGCCGCAGCCTGCAACAGCAGCCTTTCCGAAGCTGTTGATATTTGTCTGAACAAACACATTGGCAATTGCTATAACACTGTTCTGGACCCCTGAGGGAATGCCGTAACGAAGAATCTCAACAAGATTTCTCTTGTGAAAACGGATTTTTCTGATGCTGACACGAAAAGGAGTGTCCGAACGGATAAGAAGTATAAAGCAAAGAAGTGCACTTATTCCCTGAGAAATTGTTGTTGCTACGGCGGCAGAGCCTACTCCCAGACCTAAACCTGCAACAAAAATCAAATCTAAAACAATGTTTACAATGGTTGAAAAAATCAGATAATAAAGCGGATGCCTGCTGTCACCTACAGCATGAAGAATTCCAACAAAAATATTATACATTACTATAAAAACCGCACCCATAAAATAATAGCGGAAATATTCTATGGACTGAGGCAATATCTCTGCAGGGGTATCCATTATGACAAGAATCTTCGGGGTAAGAAAAACACCTGCAACTGTCAGGAGCGTTCCCGTAACCAGTCCGAATGCCACAGCCGTGTGAATGGTCTTTGACATTTCTTCATAATCCTTCGCACCGAAGGTACGGGCAATAATAACACCTGCACCCATGGCTACACCGTTAAAAAAGCTTACCATCATAAAAATAAGACTTCCCGAGGAGCTTACCGCGGCAAGGGCATTGTCATCTATAAAGTTACCCACACACCATGCATCAAAGGTATTGTAAAGCTGCTGGAAAACATTACTTAAAAAAACAGGAAGAGCAAACAACAGCATGGTTTTCCATATTGATCCTTCTGTCATTGATCCGCGCGAAAAAGACAACTTAACCCCTCCCCTTTTTTATCCCGTTTATTATATCATATAATCTGCTTATTGCAATGCTTTATGAAAAGTGAAAAAAAGAATTCCGATACCAATAAGATACCGGAATTCTGAAATTGTCGAAATAATACAGATTATCTCTTTGAGAACTGAGGTGCACGACGAGCGCCCTTGAGACCGTACTTCTTTCTTTCCTTCATTCTGGGGTCTCTTGTTAAGAAACCTGCCTTCTTGAGGAGAGGACGAAGATTTTCATCATGCTGAAGAAGAGCTCTGGAAAGACCGTGACGGATAGCACCTGCCTGGCCTGTTACACCGCCGCCCTGTACTTTACAGATAACGTCGAACTTTTCTGTTGTTTCTGTAAGAGCGAGAGGCTGACGAACAATAAGCTTAAGAGTTTCAAGACCGAAATAGTCGTCTATATCTCTGTCGTTGATGATGATTTTGCCTGTGCCGGGATATACACGAACACGAGCGATTGACTTCTTTCTTCTACCTGTGCCGTAGAAATAAGGATTTCCTTCGTACATTATTAGTTGCCTCCCTTTCTTAGAATTCTCTTACAACGGGCTTCTGAGCAGCGTGGGGATGCTCAGCACCTGCGTAAACGTGTAAACGGTTCATAGCAGCTCTTCCGATGGAGTTGGAAGCAAGCATACCCTTAACAGCCTTTTCTACTGCGAAGCAGGGCTTTGTCTTCATAAGAGTGCTGTACTTAACCTTCTTCATGTTGCCGATATAACCTGTGTGATGATAATACATCTTCTGATCGATCTTCTTACCTGTAAGAACAACTTTTGATGCGTTGATGATGATAACGTTATCGCCGCAATCAACATGAGGTGTAAAGATAACCTTATGCTTGCCGCGAAGAAGAACTGCAGCCTCAACAGCGAGTGCGCCGAGAGTCTTGCCTTCTGCATCAAGAACGTACCAATCACGTGTAACTTCCTGGGGTTTAGCCATATAAGTTGACATAATTGAACCTCCTGTAAATATTTTTCTTAAATTCAACAGTGGTAATATTACCACAAGGAAAACACGAAGTCAACACCTTTTTAAATAAAATTAAATTAACAAGCCGAAAGCTCCGTTTTTCTTCGTTTTTCTTGCATTTTCATATAATTTGCTCACGAATGATTTTTTATTTACATATAACACCGTCACAGATTGAGCAATACTGCCCTGCTGTAAGACCTGTTTCACCGCACATGGGAGAAACTTCTTCATCGATAACTATATTATGTTTGAGCGCTTCAAGCATCTTTGTTATTCTGCTGAAATCTGTATCACAACGGTACAATAAACAACAAGGTCATAAAAAAGCCGCAATTTATGATTATGACAAAAAACAACTTTACGGACGAAGTCAGCATTAACGATAAAGGACTTCCCTTTTCATAAAGCGGTGAAGGTCATAATACGGTTACAAAATCAATGATTGCCTTCTGTAAAAGTATCGGATGACATTGTGAATTTAAGGCAGATGACAATGAATTTACCGTATATATGAAGCTTAAATAAAGTTTAAGCACGGTTTACGGAAAAATCGTAAACCGCGCCTTTTTTTGTAAAGAAAAAACAAAAAAATCCTGAACACTTTCGCATTCAGGATTTGTGGTGACCCGGACGAGAATCGAACTCGTGTTACCGCCGTGAAAGGGCGGTGTCTTGACCGCTTGACCACCGGGCCGTGTTTTCAGCTTGTTTATTGTATAATATATTTTGTTATTTGTCAATAGTTTATTTTAATTTTTTTGTAGATTTTTCTGAACTGTAAATCTGTTTTATTTTTATATTTTTACAATAAATAAGTACATACCGAAAATTACGGATAAACATTTCAGTATAAAGGGAAGCCTGAAAGAAAAAATCCTGAACACTTTCGCATTCAGGATTCGTGGTGACCCGGACGAGAATCGAACTCGTGTTACCGCCGTGAAAGGGCGGTGTCTTGACCGCTTGACCACCGGGCCGTATTGGTAGCGGGAGTAGGATTTGAACCAACGACACTTCGGGTATGAACCGAATGCTCTAGCCAACTGAGCTATCCCGCCATTTATATTTCTGTCCGCCGAATATCAGTCGGACAACGAGGTTCATTATATACTACCACAGCTGATTTGTCAACACTTTTTTTTATTTTTTTTCGTTTTTTTCAAAAAAGTAATGTTCGGTTGATTCCACATCTTTTGCTATCTGATTCTTAAGACTGTCTGCATCTGGAAACCTTGCTTCGGGACGGATAAACTTATGTAAATGCACCTCAACCGTTCTTCCGTAAAGGTCACCGCTGAAGCCGAGAATATATGTCTCGCTTCTTACGCTGTTACCGTCAAAGGTGGGACGATAGCCGATATTTGTAACACCCGTATACTCCTTTGAATCAAAATATACCTTTGAAGCATAAACACCGAATCGGGGTACGGTAAGTCCCTCCGGCAAAAACTGATTTATTGTGGGAGTTCCCAAAAGTCTTCCTCTTTGATCCCCTGTAAATATTACGGAGGAATACATAAACGGAAAGCCGAGCATATCCGAAGCCTTTTCCATATCACCGTCTTTTACGGCATTTCTTATTTTTGTTGAGCTTACTTCCTCTCCGTCTACAGTAAATGCAGGGCATACGGAAAGCTCCAGATTATATTTTACCGAAAGCTCAGTCAACACCATCGGATCACCGCTGCCGCATTTACCGAAACGGTAATTAAACCCGCAGCTGAGTGCACCTGCGCTGAATTTTTTAATAAGAATATCCCTTATAAATTCTTCGGGAGACATATCCTTTATATCATTAAAAGCAATATAAAGAGGCTCAACTCCCATTTGCTTCAGCATTTCATCCCTTTTTTCTTTTTGAAGAAGAAAAGATACGCATTCCCCTGAAATAACACTTCGGGGATGCTTATCAAAAAGCAGAACAGCAGGAATAAAGCCATGAGAAGAAAACTTCACAGCTTCATTTATGACAGTCTTATGTGCAAGATGCAGACCGTCAAAATATCCCAATGCAATTGCATACTTTCCTGCTTTATTATTCATTACCAATAACCCTTCTTGCCCGGAGAGTATTCATATCATCTTCTCTGACTTCACCGAGACCGAGAAAGCTGTTTTCGTGAGAATACACCCTGTAAAAAGATGCTTTTATATCTGTATGAAGTCGGTCGGCGGATAATTCACCGCCGTTCATAAATCTTTTTGACTGTGCAGCCGATACATTTACCGAAGGATAACACATAAAAGGGAAATCTATACCGAGCACAGCACTTTCACCCAACTGTTCAAGCTCCGTAACAGTTTTTGCCACAGCCTTATCAAAACCGTTTGCAAGTGTTCTGTCAAGCTTTGTCATTACTGCACCGCACCCTGTTTTTTCTCCGATATCGGAAATAAGAGAACGGATATATGTACCCTTTGTACAAAGAACCTCTATTTCAAATTCACCGTCATTTTCATAAGAAGTCAGTTCAAGCTTCTTTATGGTAACGGCTCTTTGTTCACGTTCAACCTCAATTCCCTTACGTGCAAGCTCATAAAGTCTCACGCCGTCCTTTGAGATTGCAGAATACATCGGGGGGAGCTGCATAATATCTCCTCTGAATGATGACAGGACTTTTTCAACCTCTTCCCTTGATACATTCACCTGCTTTGTACTGATAACATTACCTGTAATATCAAGTGTATCCGTAACAGTGCCGAATCTGAAGCGTGCGGTGTAGCCCTTGTCCGAATGAGGAATAAAATCTATAAAACGGGTGGCTTTGCCCAGTGCCACGGGAAGAACACCCGTTGCCATAGGATCAAGGGTACCTGTATGCCCCGTCTTTTTTTCATTGAATATACGCCTTAAAGCTGCAGCCGCCTTAAATGATGTGACGCCCTCAGCCTTATCAAGTATCACAAAACCGTTCATACCTCTTCAAGCGCCTCCGAAACAGCTTTGAGCACAAGCCTGACAACCTCATTCTGTCTGCCTGAGATTTCACAGCCTGCAGCAAGCCTGTGACCACCGCCGCCGAAAACCGAACATATATCAGCAGCACTGACAGGGTCATTTGTGCGCACGGATATTTTATAGCTGCCGTCACTTTTTTCCTTTATAACAACACCTGCAAGCACACCCTCAATCTGTCGGGGCAGTGCAGCAATACTGTGTGTGTCTGCTTCTGTAGTACCCGTGCTTTTGTACATAGCCTGAGTAATAACAATAACAGCACATTTACCGTCAAAATATGTTTTGAGATTATTCATACACAGAGTCTCAAACCGTACATATTCTTTGGTTTTGGTTTCAAAAATCTCACGGTTTATTCTGCCGTTGTCAACACCCTTTTCAACAAGAGAAGAAGCCACCGAGAGGGTATGGGCAGTGGTATTTGGATATCTGAAGCAGCCCGTATCGGTTGCAATACCGAGATACATAGCCTCTGCCGTTTTTTTACTGATTTCAAGTCCTGCACCCGTAAGCATATCATATATGACCTCACAAGCCGCTGCAGCGCGGAAATCAAGAAGCAAATTTTCAGCAAAGGGTCTGTTCATCTCGTGGTGGTCTATTGCAAGAAAAACCTTATCTCCGTATAAGGAAAGAGTTTCTTCGGTAAGAAGCTTTTTGTCAGCTACATCGACGGTAACAACAACATCCTCACTGAAATCAGCAAAGGCTTCTTCACACACAGGAAAAGAAAGTGCGGGAGAAACCGTATCAATAATGCATCTTACATTCTTACCCATATCCTTAAGGGCATAATAAAGTGCAAACATACTACCCACCGCATCCCCGTCGGGGTTGCGGTGAGTGAGTATAAGAATATTATCTTTCTGATTGAGAAGAGCGAATGCTTCATTATGTGTTACATTCATTCTTCGTCTTCCTTTCTTTTTATGCTGTTAAGAGCTTTGAACATTTCTATACCCTTTTCGATAGAATCATCAGGAACAAACTTAAGATCGGGAGTCTTTCTGAGAGAAAGTCTCAGTCCGACTTCTTTTCTTATATAGCCCTTTGCATTTCCGTTAAGAGCCTTACAGGCTCTCTTTGCCTCCTCAATTCCTCCGAGGGAGCTTATGAATACCTTGGCAAAAGAAAGGTCGTGAGCAACTTCCACTCTTACAACAGTAAGCATAACGGAAGTAACTCTGGGGTCTTTAAGCTCTCTCACAAGAGCTGTAATTTCCCTCTTTATATCTTCGGCAGTACGGTCGGATCTGTAACCCATATATACTGTAGTACTCCTTTAATGGTAAATTTTCTGATAATTAATCCCTGTATTCTTCTACAAGGTATGCTTCGAGGATATCGCCTTCCTTGATATCGTTAAACTTATCAAGACCGATACCGCATTCGTAGCCGGACATAACTTCCTTGGCATCATCCTTTTCACGCTTAAGAGATGCGATAGTATCGTCAGCGATAACAATACCGTCACGGACAACTCTGATCTTGCAGTTACGCGAAACCTTACCGTTAAGAATGTACGAACCGGCAATTGTACCTGCGCTTGAAAGCTTGAACACACGTCTTACTTCTGCACGACCAAGCTCAACATCTCTGAACTTGGGAGCAAGCATACCCTTGATAGCAGCCTGAACATCCTCGATGCAGTCATAAATAATAGAATACATACGCATTTCTACGTGGTCTCTTTCTGCGTGTGCTGTAGCAGTAGGATCGGGACGGACATGGAAACCGACAATAATAGCATTTGATGCATTAGCAAGCATAACGTCAGATTCAACGATAGCGCCTACGCCGCCGTGAATAACATTAACTCTTACTTCGTCATTTGAAAGCTTTTCAAGGTTCTGCTTAAGTGCTTCAACGGAGCCCTGAACGTCAGCCTTTACGATGATATTAAGATCCTTGAGTTCACCTGCTTCAAGAGTTGAGAAGAGAGTATCAAGAGTAACCTTCTTATATGCGTTGAACTGTTCGTCCTTGATCTTCTGTTTTCTCTGTTCAACAAGCTCACGTGCAAGCTTTTCGTCTGAAACTGCATCGAACATATCGCCTGCCTTGGGTACTTCTGCAAGACCCATAACCTCTACGGGCACGGAGGGGCCTGCTTCCTTAACACGTCTGCCCTTATAGTCGGTCATAACTCTGATACGGCCTACTGCTGTACCTGCAACAACAATATCTCCGTTATTAAGAGTACCGTTCTGAACAAGAAGGGTTGCAACGGGGCCCTTGCCCTTGTCAAGTCTTGCTTCGATAACAACACCCTTTGCTGCGCGGTTGGGATTAGCCTTGAGCTCCTTCATTTCTGCAATAAGAAGTATTGACTCAAGCAGCTTATCTATATTCATATGAGTTTTTGCTGAAACGGGAACACAGATTGTTTCACCGCCCCACTCTTCGGGAACAAGACCGTATTCTGTAAGCTGCTGAAGAACCTTATCAGGCTGTGCAGCAGGCTTATCCATCTTGTTGATAGCAACAATAATACCTACATCGGCTGCCTTTGCGTGGTTAATAGCTTCAATTGTCTGAGGCATAATACCGTCGTCTGCGGCAACAACAAGAACTGCAATATCTGTAGCCTTTGCACCTCTTGCTCTCATTTCTGTGAAAGCTGCGTGACCGGGAGTATCAAGGAATGTGATATCATTGCCGTCAAGATTTACTCTGTAAGCACCGATATGCTGAGTAATACCGCCGGATTCTGTTGCGGTAACAGATGTATTTCTGATAGCGTCAAGAATTGAAGTCTTACCGTGGTCAACGTGACCCATAACAACTACAACGGGGCTTCTGGGTTCAAGAAGGCTGTCATCGTCTTCACTTGCATCAATGATTCTGTCTTCGATTGTAACAACAACCTCTTTTTCAACCTTTGCACCAAGCTCTGTAGCAACAATTTCAGCTGTATCAAAATCAATTGTTTCATTGATGCCTGCCATAATGCCGTATACAAAGAGCTTTTTGATAACCTCTGAAGCTGTAAGCTTAAGCTGAGCTGCAAGCTCACCTACTGTGATTTCCTCACCGATTGTTACAACAATTGAGCGCTTTGAACGCTCCTCTGCAATTCTCTTGAGTCTTTCCTGCTCTGTTTCCTTGCGGTGAGCACGTGTACCCTGCTTTTTGTTGTACTGCTGTGACTTCTGCTTGATTTTCTGCTTACGGGTATCTGTATCTCTCTCGTTTACGGAATTAGAAGACAGACGGTCGTACTTTTCATTGTATTTATCAAGGTCAACCTCTTCGGCACGGGTATTGACAGTCTTTCTGTCACCCTTTGTTCTTGACTGCACAAAGGTGTCATCCTTATCCTTGTTTTCCTTCTTTTTGAAGGGAGCATTATTGTTCTGAGCAGGTGCATTTTTCTTATCATTCTTCTTATCATTCTTTGCACCCTGAGCATTGTTTTTCTGCTCATTCTTATTCTGATTTGAAGGCTTATCCTTTTTGGGAGCAGCGCCGTCCTTCTTAGCGGGAGCATCTGTCTTTTCAGCCTTAGCAGGCTTTTCTGCCTTTTCTGTATTTTCTGCCTTTTCTTCTGTCTGAGGCTTTTCTTCAGGCTTCTTTGCGGCAAAGAAGCTGTCAAAATTTTCAACAGAGTATTCTGTAGTGAATCTGTCAAATACTATATCAAGCTCGTCTGAAGTAAGTGATGTCTGCGACTTCTTGGGAGTTTCATCAAACTGCTTAAGAAGATCAATAACAGCATTACTCTTCATATCAAAGTCTTTTGCAAGCTCGTGAACCTTATATTTTACTACCATATTCTGAGCCCTCCTCTGAAAGTGATTTATCAATTGCTTTTACGAAGCCATCATCTTCAATTGCAAATATGCAACTGTTTTTGCCTGTGGCAAGGCCTGCTTCCTTCATCGTACATGAAAGACTGACGGTTCTGCCGTCAAAGCCTGCGGCTTCAAGTTCTCTTTTGTGGCGCGGGGATGCATCCGATGTCAGAAGCACTTCCTTTGCTCTGAGATTACGAACGGATAACATTACCGCATCGTGGCCGATTATAAGTTTTCCTGCCCTTCTGGCAAGTCCCATAACACTGAGAGTTTTATTCATCAGGCATTTCCCCTTCAAGTCTTTCGTAAACCTCCTGAGGAATTGCACACTCAAATGCCCTTTCAAGTCTCTTGGCCTTTATTGCGGCTGCAAGACATTTTTTGCTGCGGCACACATATGCTCCTCTGCCTGATTTTTTTCCCGTAAGGTCCATACTTATTTCACCCTCGGGACTTTTTACAACACGCACAAGCTCTTTTTTAGGCTTCATCTCGTTACAGCCGGTACACTTGCGCATGGGAATTTTTTTCTGCTGCATTATATTCAACTCCTTACAGCTGAATCATGGGCTGATAATCACCGTAAAGGGGCTTGATATCAATTTTCCAGCCTGTAAGTCTTGCTGCAAGACGGGCATTCTGTCCCTTGTTGCCGATAGCAAGCGATAACTGTGCTTCGGGCACTGTTACACGGCAGCTTCTCATTTCTTCGTCAACGATTTCTACGCTTACGATTTCAGCGGGAGCAAGAGCAGCACCGATATATTCCTTGGGGTCTTCACTGTACTTTACAATATCAATCTTTTCTCCGCCGAGAAGCTCAATAATATTGTTTACACGTGCACCCTTGGGGCCTATGCAAGAGCCTATAGCGTCAACATTTTCATCCTTGCTGTAAACGGCAATCTTTGTTCTTGAGCCTGCTTCTCTTGAAACTGACTTGATTTCAACATTACCGTCATAGATTTCGGGAACCTCCTGCTCAAAGAGTCTCTTTACAAGACCTGTATGAACACGGGAAACCATAATTTTGGGACCCTTTTCAGTATCTCTGACATCAACGATATAAAGCTTGATAAGGTCACCAGAATTAAGCTTTTCTCCGGGAATCTGTTCTTTTTTGGGAAGAAGAGTTTCGCTCTTTGCGATTGAAACGGTAGCATCGCCTGAAACGGGATCAACGTTTACAACCTTAGCAGTCACGATTTCTCTGTTCTTGCTCTGGAATTCCTTAAGAACCTGCTCGTGCTCGATTTCTCTTACACCCTGACGTACTGTGTGCTTAACAGTCTGAGCTGCAATTCTGCCGAGATTTTCCAGCTTAAGGGGAACAACAACATCATCCTCAAATACTGCTCCGGGCTTGAATTCCTGTGCATCCTCAATTGAAATTTCCGTAGCAGGATCAAATACCTCTTCAACTGCCATCTTATGCATATAAATCTTAAGCTCGTATGTCTTGGGGTCAATTTCGCAGAAAATGCCGTCTTTCACACCGAATTCTTTTCTTGCGGCAACTGCAATAGCGTTACAGATTTTTTCGCAAAGCTGATCCTCTGCAATACCTTTTTCTTTCTGGAAGAGTGCTATTGCTTCTCTGAACTCCTTGTTTGTCTTTTCCTTAGCCATTTTTTTATTATCATCCTTTCTTAGGTTACTGTAAAATCAAAAATCTGCATCAAAGTCATCAAGCTTTATGCTTGAAGCATCCTTTTTATCAAATGTGTATTCTGTTCCGTCACCGAGAGTACAGGTGACATTTCCGTTTTCATAGCCCGTAAGAACAGCCTTATGAAGCTTTACACCGTTTACGGCACTTCTGAACTTTATCATAATATCCGAACCGATGTAGGTCTCAAAATGAAAATCCCTAACAAGCTCTCTTTCGATTCCGGGAGATGAAATCTGAAGATTATAGCTCTGTTCAATGGGATCGGCTTCATCAAGAGGAATATCAAGTGCATCATTCATATTGACACAATCATCTATTCCTATGCCGTCTTCCTTGTCAATAATTACTCTAAGGTACCAGTTTGCACCTTCCTTCTGGAATTTTACATCCCAGAGAATAAGTCCCAGCTCTTTTGCCAGAGGCTCTGCAATTTCCCAGACGGCAGAAACAACATTTCCGCCTTTTTTCTTTTCGGGCATTTGTATCCTCCTCTTTTTTATCAACTAAAAACCGAGCGGAGTGTTCTCCGCCCGGTCTTTTGCTGCTTTTTACGATGACATAATAACACAGCTCCGAATAAAAATCAAGTGTTTTATCAAATTTTTTCAGATTCTTATTCAAAAAAATTAATAACAGACAGCCGTTTCATTTTATCTTGAAAAGTAAAAAACTTCTGTTATAATATTGATGCTAAAAATTGCACGAAAGGTGAAAAATTATGAAAAACACAAAAAGAGCTCTTGCTGTTATTCTCAGCATTATGATGGTATTCGCTCTTATGATTCCCTCTTTTGCTGCAGGTAAAGACACTGCACTCAGATTCAATGAAGACGGCACATTCAAAATTATGATGTTTGCCGATTCACAGGACGATGAAAATCTTGAAGCTACCACAGCACAGCTTATGAGAGAAGCACTTGATGCATACACCCCCGACCTTGTTATCTAT
Source organism: Acutalibacteraceae bacterium (assembly GCA_045588855.1). Classification (GTDB taxonomy): domain Bacteria; phylum Bacillota; class Clostridia; order Oscillospirales; family Acutalibacteraceae; genus RUG806. Next base: position 39,904 of record JAZNEX010000058.1, on the reverse strand, counting down.
ATGGGTGACAATACCGTTGCAAGCGGTTACGAAAATCAGGCAAAGGCTATTGAAAAGATTGTTGCTCCCTGCGTAGAGAGAAACATACCCTTTACTCTCGTTTTCGGAAACCATGACCAGGAGCAAGGCGTTTCCAATGAAGTCCTTCTCAGTGAATATCAGAAATACCCCGGCTGTCTTGCTTATGATGCCGTTCCTTCACTTTACGGCTGCGGCAATCATTTCCTGCCCATTCTTTCCTCTGACGGAAAGGCACTTGCATTCAACCTCTGGTTTATTGACTCAGGCACATCCACAGCAGAAGCAGGCGGCTATGACTATGTAAGAGAAGACCAGATTCAGTGGTACAAGGATAACGCAGCTGTTCTCAAGGCTCTCAACGGCGGCAACACCGTACCTGCATTAAGCTTCCAGCACATCATTGTGCCCGAGGTTTATGATGCAGTCGGCATGATCAAGCTTCCCTTCGGCATTGATGATTTCAATTACAACAATAATAATTATCTTCCCGTACCCAACTTCGGCTCATACACAGGCTACATTTTTGAGCCTCCCTGTCCCTCACACATCAACGGCGGTCAGATGGCAGCATGGCTTGAGACAGGCGATGTAATGGGTACATTCTACGGTCATGATCATGTAAATGACTTCACAACAAATTATGAAGGAATTGATATCACCACCGTTCCCACCGTAGGCTGCAACTCCTATTCTAACAATATCAACAGAGGTGTAGGTCTTATCACGCTTGACGAAAGCGATCTTACAGCATACAAGTATGAAAATCTCCGTATGTATGATTTTGCTCTTGCAGAAGGCTCTCAGATTCCCTCCTGCGAAGGAGCGCTCAGCACATTTGAATATATGTTCTTTATGATCATTGACAAATTCCTCACAGCTCTTCATGATATGGCAGCAATGATCTCTCTTCCCTTCTGAAAACAATATTGACTATAAGGCTTCAGCGGTAATTTCCGTTGAAGCCTTGTTTTTCATTATTTACCGTGTTGCATCACATATGCAGATATGATATGATTATTATACCAAAAAAGAATTTTCGGAGGAGAAAAATGAAATACCGTCAGGATAAATACGGCAACGAGCTTTCAGTACTGGGGTTCGGCTGTATGCGATTTTCCAAAAAAATGGGAAGAATCAATATGGAAGACGCAGAGCGGCAGATAATGACAGCTTACAACAAAGGCGTAAATTACTTTGATACAGCCTTTATATATCCCGGAAGTGAAGCCGCAATAGGTGAAATATTTGAAAAGAACAATATCAGAGATAATATATATATTGCGACAAAGCTCCCGCCCCAGCTGATGAGAAGCACCGAAATTCTGGACAAACTTTTTAATGAACAGCTTAAGAGACTGCGCACGGATCATATTGACTTTTTCCTTTTTCATATGATGGCTGACATCAAGGTTTGGGAAAGACTCAGGAGCATAGGCATAGAAAAATGGATAGAGAGTAAAAGAGCAAGCGGTACGATACGTCAGTTCGGATTTTCATACCACGGAAATTCAGATATGTTCTGCAGGATTCTTGACGCATACGACTGGGATATGTGTCTTATACAGTACAACTATATGGATGAACATACCCAGGCAGGGCGCAAGGGGCTTTATCACGCACACGAAAAGGGTATACCCGTTATGATCATGGAGCCCCTGAGAGGCGGAAAGCTTGTCAACAATCTCCCTGCCGAAGCAAAGACGGTTTTTGCTGAGCATCCCGTACAGCATACCCCTGCTCAGTGGGCATTCCGCTGGCTCTATAATCAGCCTGAAATCAGCGTAGTGCTTTCAGGGATGAATTCGGACGAAATGGTAGAGGATAACATAAAAACCGCATCAGAAACCGAAATCGGTGAGCTGACTTCCGCAGATGAAGCAATGCTTAAAAAGGTGGTACGCGCAATAAATGCAAAGATGAAGGTACCCTGTACAGGCTGTGGTTATTGTATGCCCTGTCCGCAGAAGGTAAATATCAGCGGAGCATTTTCAGCTTACAACCGCAGTTATTCCGACAGCAAGTTTGCAGGCACTAAAGAATATATAAAATGCACAACAGCAAAAGACTGCGCCCCTGCATCGGCATGTATCGGCTGCGGCAAATGCGAGCAGCACTGTCCCCAGGGCATAGAAATAAGAAAACAACTAAAAGCAGCCGAAAATGACCTTGAAGGCAAAGTATACAAAGCTGCCGTATCGGTTATAAAGACCTTTACAAAAAAATAAATACTGCGGCATAAGTATTAATCCCCTGAATCACTTCCTGAAATTACAGGTTCTGAATCAAGGGATTTTTTTAATATACAGAAAAAAATAGAACACTATCAAGCGTATATGAACAGAATTTAAACTTTATATTAAAAACCAACAAAACAGCATTTTTTGTGGGTAATAAAATAAATTGTCAGAATATGTCTGTTGACAGTATTGTTTTTTTTCAAGTAAACTGAAAAGGATTTCGGAAGAAACAATTAAAAAGGAATAATACTTTTGGAGGCTATACCTATGGTTAAATTACCCCAGCTCACAATGGATGAAATTCTTCCCGATTACGGGAATATGAATCTTTATGAATTTCTTAAGGCTTGCCTTGCTCCTCATAAGGATGACTATGCAATGTTCCAGTTCAAGCTCACCGACCATATGAGAAGTGAATTCTTTGAAGATGTTGAAGCAATGGCAGTTTACTTCAAGGAAGAGCTCGGAATGAAGGCAGGAGATGCTTATTCTCTTTTTATTCCCAATTCAATTGAAGAAGTTGTTTGTCTTTTTGCTCTTAATAAAATCGGATGTGTTGCAAACCTTATTCATCCTCTTTTCCCGCCTGATGCTATGAAGGCTTCCGTTACATACACAAAGTCAAAGGGTGTGCTTCTTTATGAAATGTTCTTACATCAGCATGCTGAAGCCCTCAAGACAATTGAAAATCTCGATATTATAATCACATCTCCCATTTTATATGCTGCACCCGTTGCAAAGAAGTACTATATCCGTCCCGATGAAAAATTTATGGCTATTTCTGCAGCTCACGGTCTTAATGTAAAATTCTTCGGTGATATTCTCAAAAAGTATCAGGGTCAATGCACTGAAGGTCTTTACAGAAGCGGTGACCTTACTGCTGTATATATGAACGGCGGCGGTACAACAGGCGTAAGCAGATACATTATGCTTTCATCAACCGCACTTAATGCTGTTACAAAGAATGCACTCACAGCTGCTACTCCTTCTGACCACAAGCCCGGTTATTATGCAAAAATTCTTGCCCTTCCCTTCTTCCACGCATACGGACTTTGCGGCGGTCTTCTTACAACAATGGTATCAGGCTGGAAATCTGTTCCTATGGCACGTTTTGAAGCTGAAGAATATATTACATATCTCAAGGCCAACAACTGCTATGAGGTTATCGGTGTTCCCAATATGTTCAGAAAGCTTCTTGATCACCCCGGATTTGAAGGTGAGCACCTTAAACACCTTCGTTATGCATTTGCCGGCGGTGACTATGTACCGATCGATTTCCTTAAGAGATTCAATGATATTATGGCAAAATACGGCGCAGAGGCTACTCTTATGCCGGGCTACGGACTTACCGAATGCGGTGCTGTTGACTGTATCAATATGCCCTGGCTTACAAAGCCCGGTACTGTAGGCAAGTACCTCAAGACAATCCGTGCAGCTATATTTGATGAAGAACAGAATGAGCTTCCTCTCGGTACTGTCGGCGAAATCGGATTTACAGGTAATACTCTTATGAAGGGATATCTTATGCCCGACGGCAGACTCGGTGAAGGTCTTTACACAGACAAAAACGGCAAACAGTGGGTGCTTACAGGCGACCTCGGTAAAATGGATGAAGACGGTTATATCACCTTTGTAGCAAGAAAAAAGAGAGTTATCATCATCTCAGGATACAACGTATTCCCTGCAGATATTGAAAATCTCCTTGAGCCCCTTCCCTTCCTTACGGAATGCTGTGCAGTACAGGGCTATGATGAAGATAAAAAGCCCATTGTACGTCTTTATATAGTTCTTTCTTCCGAAGCAGATGAAGCAAAGCTTGATGAATACAAGCAGACAATCTCTGAGATGTGCGCAACTCTCGATCAGTTCTCAATTCCCAGAGACATCAGAGTAATTGATGCACTTCCCAGAACAAGACTTGAAAAGGTTGACTTTTTAAAGCTCACAGAAGTAAGAACCGAAGAACATAAAACCTGATAATAACTAAATCCCCGTCCGGAGCTGTAATTTCAGCTCCGGCTCTTTTTTCATTATGGGCAATTTTTCAGCAAAAAGTTCTATTACCGACAGTTTGTTGGTTTTTTGTCGGAATTAAAATATTCTGGTGATTATATGTTGGTTGACTTTGAACAATCCATGAACTAATATTTAATTAATGAAATAACGGACGTATGTCCTACGGAGGCTTATGTATGAACAAAAGACCAATGTTTACAATGGAAGATATCGTTCCCGATTACGGAGATATGAATCTTTACGAATATCTGCTCGCATGTCTTACTCCCTATACACAGGATTATCCTATTTTTCAGTTTAAACTTCAGGATCGTATGAAGAGTGAATTCTTCGAGGATGTTGAAGCAATGGCTGTTTACTTTAAGGAAGAACTCGGCATGCAGCCCGGTGATGCATATTCGGTATTCACACCCAACTGTATCGATGAAATTGTATGTCTTTTTGCGCTTAATAAAATCGGTTGTATCGCAAACCTTATTCATCCCCTTTTCCCGCCCGATGCTATGAAAAAATCTGTTGAGTTCACAAAATCCAAGGGGATTTTTATGTATGATATGTTCTTATATCAGCATGCAGAGGTCCTCTCAACAATAGAAAATATTGACATTATTGTTTCTGCACCTGCTATGTATGCAGCTCCCGTTGATAAGAAATTCTTTATCCGTCCCGATGAAAAATTTATGGCAATTGCAGCCGCAAACAAGCTCAACGTAAAGTATTACGGTGATATTCTCAAAAAATATCAGGGGCAGAAAACAGAAGGTCTTTACAGAAGCGGTGACCTTACAGCTGTGTATATGAACGGAGGCGGTACCACAGGCGTAAGCAGATTTATTATGCTTTCATCAACTGCCCTCAATGCCGTTACCAAGAATACACTTGTTCCCATTGAACCCAGAGACTGCGGCCCCGGTGAAATCTGTAAGATTCTTCCTCTTCCCTTCTTCCACGCATACGGTCTTTGCGGCGGTCTTTTCTGCAGTCTTTATTCAGGCAACAAGTCCGTACCTATGGCAAGATTTGATGCTGATGAATTTATTGTCAATCTTAAGGCAAACAAGTGTTATGAAATCATCGGCGTTCCAAATATGTACAGAAAGCTTCTTGATCATCCTGATTTTGCAGGCGATCATCTGAAGCACGTAAAATATGCCTTTGCAGGCGGTGACTATGTTCCCACTGATTTTCTCAAGAGATTCAACGACCTTATGGCAGCCCACGGCTCTACAGCAACACTGTGTCCCGGCTACGGACTTACCGAATGCGGTGCTGTTGACTGTATCAATATGCCCTGGTTCACAAAGCCCGGCACTGTAGGCTATGCTCTCAAAACAATTCATGCGGAAATTTTTGATGATGAACAGAATGTTGTTCCCCGCGGAACAGTAGGTGAAATTGCATTTACGGGAAACACTCTTATGAAGGGTTATCTTATGCCCGACGGAAGACTCGGAGAAGGTCTTTATACCGATAAAGACGGTAAAAAGTGGGTGCTTACAGGTGACCTCGGCAAGATGGACGAAGATGGTTTTATTACATTTGTAGCAAGAAAAAAGAGAGTTATTATTATCTCCGGCTACAATGTATTCCCCGCAGATATTGAAAACCTTCTTGAACCTCTCCCCTTCCTTACAGAATGCTGTGCTGTACAAGGCTATGATGATGATAAAAAGCCTATTGTACGTCTCTATATCGTTCTTTCACCCGAAGCAGACGAATCAAAGCTTGAAGAATACAAGAAGACAATCACAGATATGTGTGCAACAATCAATGTATTCTCGGTTCCCAGAGAAATCAAGGTTATTGATGTTCTTCCCAGAACCAGAATGGAAAAGATTGACTTCCTCAAGCTCACTCAGGCAAAGCCCGAAGACGCAAAAACCTGATTTTTTAATCCCTGTGTATGAACACAGGGATTTTTTTGACTGCTTTTTTGTAAAAAATGGTTATTGCAAAAAATGTAATAATTTAATATAATATAATACCGTAAAAAATCAAACTAAACTTTGTGGGGTGCAATTTATGCTTAAAGTTGTAAAATTCGGCGGTTCTTCTCTTGCTGATGCAAACCAGTTCCGTAAGGTTGCTGAAATTATCAAGGGAGACCCTAACAGACGCTACGTAGTAGCTTCAGCTCCCGGAAAAAGGGATACACACGACGTAAAGGTTACAGACCTTCTTCTTCAGTGCTTCAGACTTGTAAGAGATAAGAAGAGCATTGACGAAACATTTGATAAAATTACAGAAAGATATAACGGTATTATCCGTGACCTCGGTATAGATTTTTCTCTTGAAGAAGACCTCAAGGGAATCAAGGTTGCTATTCTCCACCACGCAAGCAAGGATTATATTGCAAGCCGCGGTGAATATCTCAACTCAAAGATTCTTGCTAACTTCCTCGGTTTCACATTCATTGACGCTGAAGAAGGTATCTTCTTTGATGAAAACGGTGTTCTTGACCTTGACAAGACAGACAAGGAGCTCGGCAGACTTCTTTCATACCATGAGTATGCAGTTATACCCGGATTCTACGGTGCTACTCCCAGCGGAATGATCAAAACATTCTCAAGAGGCGGCTCTGATATCACAGGCTCAATCGTTGCTCGTGCATCAAATGCTGATATCTACGAAAATTGGACTGACGTTTCAGGTATGCTTATGGCAGACCCCAGATGCATCGAAAATCCCCAGCCCATCCCCGAAATTACATACAGAGAACTCAGAGAGCTTTCTTATATGGGTGCTACCGTTTTACACGATGAAGCTATCTTCCCCGTAAGAAAAGCAAGAATTCCGATAAACATCAGAAATACAAACTGCCCCGAAGCCCCCGGAACAATGATTGTTCACAAGGCATCAAGCAATAATGTAAAGACTGTTATCACAGGTATTGCAGGTAAAAAGGGCATCACTGCAATTCACGTTGAAAAGGATATGATGAACTCAGAACTCGGTTTCGGCAGAAAGGTTCTTGAGGTCCTCGAAAACCACGGTGTTTCATTTGAACACCTTCCCTCCGGTATTGATACCATGAGCGTTCTCGTATCAAATGATTCTCTCGGCTCACACAAGGGCTCAATCACTGCAGATATTGTCAAGAAGGTAAATCCCGATTCAATCACACTTGTTGAGGGTCTTTGTCTTGTTGCTGTTGTCGGCAGAGGTATGGTCAATACAGAAGGAACTGCAGCAAGAATTTTCACAGCTCTTGCAAACGCACAGGTAAACATCAGAATGATTGACCAGGGCTCAAGTGAAATCAATATAATTATAGCCGTTGATGATAAGGATTATCAGAAAACTCTTCAGACTATATACGATGAATTCGTAAAATAAGGTAAACTATGAGCGTTGAAGTAAAAATCAAAAAGCTTTCCGAAAATGCAACCGTTCCGACATACGGTTCCCCGTTCAGTGCTGGCGCTGACCTTTATGCCTGTGAAAAAGAAGCTGTGGTTATAGAACCCGGCAAAACAGTTCTTATACACACAGGGCTTTCATTCGAAATTCCCGAAGGCTACGCAGGGCTTATTTATGCAAGAAGCGGTCTTGCAACAAAAAAAGGTCTTGCCCCCGCTAACAAGGTCGGTGTCGTTGACTCTGACTACCGCGGTGAGGTTATGGTTTCTCTCTTCAATCAGTCAGGAGCACCCCAGACAGTTGAACCGGGAGAAAGACTTGCACAGATGGTAATAACTCCCTTCTTAAAGGCAGAATTCACCCTTGCCGATGATCTTTCGGATACCCAAAGAGGTCAGGGAGGATTCGGCTCTACAGGAACAAAATGAATCAGACTTTTCACCTCCGTAAATTCTTTTTCGGGGGTGAATAGTGCTTTATGCGAAAAAAATATAAAACAGGCGGAAAATATGTCAAATTCACTTACTGAAACAAAAAGCAATAAAACCGTAACCATACTGAGTATTCTGTGCCCCCTCATATACTTTGCAAGCTATATGACACGCAAAAATTACTCAATTGTTATGGCAGATATTATTATCAGTGAAGGTATAAGCAATGCCGATGCTTCCCTTGCCGCAACCCTTTCACTTATTTCCTACGGTGTAGGTCAGATCATAAGCGGTATATTAGGCGATAAATTCAAGCCACAAAATATTATTCTCTGCGGACTTTCTCTGACTACTATTATGAATCTTCTTATGCCTATTGCCCCCGATATCGCACTCAGAAGTATAATATGGTTCATAAACGGCTTTGCACAGTCAATGCTGTGGCCGCCGCTTGTGCGCATAATGGCAGCAACAATGGACGGTAATACATATAACAAGGTTTGTACAAACGTAAACGTTGCAGGTATATCAGGAACAGTGCTTCTTTATATAACCGCTTCAGCTATATGGATAAAATATTTTGACTGGAAATATGTTTTCTATTCATCAGCTGCGGTAAGTGCGGTAATTGCCGTTATATGGGTAATCGGATTCAGAAAAGCCGTGGGCGAAAGTCATATCTTTGACAGAGTAAAAAAAGATAAATCCAAGGCAAAAGGTGAAAATACCCTCAGTGCAAAAAAGCTGCTTCTTTCAGGCTTCGTTCTTATTGCCGTTGCTATTGTAGCACAAGGCGCATTAAGAGACGGAATAACAGACTGGGTACCGACATTCATAATCAACACCTTCAGTCTTGAAAGCGACAGCGCAATTCTTAAAAGCGTGCTTATTCCCGTTATCGGTGTTATAAGCGTAAAGCTTGTTGGTGTTGTTAACGGCAGATTTGTAAAAAACGAAGTAAGAGCAGGAGCGATAACATTCACGGCAGGTCTTATAGGCTGTGCTCTGCTCCTTCTTATTTATACAAAAAATCAGTATGTTACTCTTATTCTTTCCGCTGTTATCACAGGCTTTATGCACGGTGTAAACTACTTCCTCATCTGCATTGTTCCTGCAAGATTTGAAAAATACAACGCGGTTTCAACAATGTCAGGCATCATCAATTCACTCACTTATGTTGGCTCTGCTGCAGCAACATACGGATTCGGAGCAATCAGTGACACATTCGGCTGGAATACCGTGCTTATTGCATGGTGTGTAGTTGCTGTTATCGGTACGGTATGCTGCTTTGCTGCCATAAAGCCCTGGAAAAAGTTCAGCACATAATGGAACAATTTATCTTAACTCCCAATTGTCCTGCTGGTAAAGTAAGCCTTGCTGCTGCAGGCAACTATCCCGAAATCACGGCAGCTCTCATAAAAGAAGGTATCAGGGTAATATCCCTTGCAAATCCCGCACTGAATACCGAAGTTTCTTCACACAGCGATATGTTGTTGTGTCATACGGGAGATAATACCGTTTTTATTGATCCTTCTCAGAATAAGGATGTTTTTATACGCGAGGGCTTCAGAGCTGTTACCTGCTCACCCCTTGCGGAAAATTATCCCGGAGATGTAAAGCTGAATATAGCAGTAAGCCGTGATTTCTTTATATGTAATAATAAAACAGCGGATAAATCACTGCTTTCATTTCTTTCAGCTGCAGGCAAAAAAGAAATAAATGTAAATCAGGGATACACAAAATGTTCCGTTTGCTTTGTTACGGAAAATGCCGTTATTACGGAAGACCCTTCAATTGAAGCGGCACTTAAAAATTCAGAAATCGATGTACTGACAATTTCAAAGGGCGATATTTATCTTTCGGAAAACCACTACGGTTTTTTCGGAGGAAGCACAGGAAAAATCAGCAAAGATACCCTTGCCGTCACAGGAGAAATGAAGTATCATAGAGATGCACACGCAATTACAGATTTCTGCAATAAACACGGTGTAATAATAAAGGAACTGAAAAAAGGGGTTATTGCCGATATAGGTGGTATTCTGCCCCTTAAAGAAGTGAGGTTATAATATGTATTCACTGGGCTTTGATATAGGCGGCACAAAATGTGCGGTAATTCTCGGAAAAGGTGAAAATCCCGACAATTACAAAGAGCTTATTCTTGATAAAATTGCATTTCCGACAGATGTAAAAAGAGGTTGGAAAACAATTGTTGATGAGATGCTTTCAACAGCAGATACTCTGCTTACAAGAAATAACATTAAAAATCCCGCAGATGAGCTTGTGGGCATAGGTATCAGCTGCGGCGGTCCCCTTGACAGCAAAAAAGGAACAATCAATTGTCCGCCAAATCTTCCCGATTGGGATAATGTACCTATATGCGAAATTTTCCGTGAGCATTTCGGCATTCGTCCTAATCTTCAGAACGATGCAAATGCATGTGCCGTTGCAGAATGGAAATTCGGTTCAGGAAAAGGAACAAAAAATATGATTTTCCTTACATTCGGCACCGGAATGGGAGCAGGTCTTATTCTTGACGGCAGACTGTACGCAGGTACAAATGATATGGCCGGCGAGGTGGGGCACATAAGACTTTCTGATGACGGCCCCGAAGGATACGGAAAACGCGGCTCATTTGAGGGTTTCTGCTCAGGCGGAGGAATAGCAAGACTCGGACAGATAATGCTCAGAAATGCCGAAAAAGAAGGTATTGACAGCACTCTTTTTGCTGAAGATGAAATCTCGGCAAAAACAATTGCAATTGCAGCAAAAAACGGTGATACACTTGCAAAAAAAATATATGACACCTGTGCAGAAAAATTAGGCCTGGGACTCAGTATTCTTGTTGATATACTCAATCCCGAAGCCATTGTAATAGGAAGTATATATTCCCGCGATAAAGAGCTGTTTGACGATATAATCAATGATGTTATAAACAAAGAAGCACTTTCATATTCCCGTAATGCGGTAAGAATATTACCTGCAACGCTGGGCAACAGTATAGGCGACTATGCAGCCTTGGGACTTGCTTTTTAAGGAGATATATTATGAATACACCCGAAAATATTTTAGATAAATTATACAAGGACTACCCTGCTTTATTGCCTCTTAAAGAGGATATTTTCAACGCATACCTTCTCTTAAAAAAATGCGCAGAGGAAAAAGCATTTGTATATTGCTGCGGTAACGGCGGCTCCGCTGCCGATAGTGAGCATATAACAGGTGAACTAATGAAAGGATTTATCCTGAAAAGACCCCTTCCCGAAGAAGAAAAACAGAAATTTGACGGTATTGAAGGCGGCAGAAGCATAGCAGATAAGCTTCAGAAGGGGATAAAATGCATTTCACTTGTAAGTCAGTCAGGGGTTATATCTGCTTTTGCAAATGATATTGATCCCTCTTTGGTTTTTGCACAGCAGGTTTATGCTTATGCCTCGGATGAAAACGATGTGCTTATAGCATTGTCAACATCAGGAAATTCACTCAATATTGTAAATGCAGTCAAAGCGGCAAAAGCTGCCGGCATAAAAACAATTTCAATTACCGGCTGCAAGGATAGTCAGCTTTCGGAGCTTTCGGATGTAACGATAAAGGTTCCCACTTGTATTACATACGAGGTGCAGGAATTCACTCTGCCCGTATATCACGCTTTATGCGCTTGTGTTGAAGCAGCAATGTTTACGGAATAAACAAAACGGACACAAGATCGTCATTTCCGAGCTTATGTCCGTTTATACCAAAAATAACTATAAGAAAAAATCTTACGATTTGTCAACCCCCTGCCCCCAATCTTGGGGGAATCGGTGTTTCTTGATATATGCAAATTGCTCACTTTTGCGAGCAATTTCCTATATATCAAGAAAACGGTTTCGCCGTACGCCTGCGGCGAAACGCTTTCGTATAGTCCATCGCCGAGGGAAGTTTACTTCCCTCAGGCGGGACATATAATCTTTTAACTTTATAGGAAGGAATTTCCTATAAAGTTAAAAATCCGCATTTCCCGTTTCGGAAAATGCGGATTATTTTTATTAATACTCTACGGGGAATGAATGTATAAGACCTACAGAATATCTTAATACAAGACGTGCATCAGCTGCGGAAATTCTGCTGTCGGCATCAACATCGGCTATTATCTTACCTGTCTTTGTGGGAACATCAAGATTAACCGAATATCTGAGAACAAGACGTGCATCAGCTGCCGTTACCTGACCGTCAAGATTGATATCACCGTATTTTGAACCGGGAACCTCCTCACCGGGGGTAATATAAGGATCAAGCTTCTTTGAATACTCTGAATAAGCAAGATACTGAGGATATTTTGCATCATCCCAGATTGTTCTCTGCTCAAAGCTGAATGCTAATGATGCAACAAAATCAGCAACTGTGGCTTTAGTAAGATCACCGTGTGCAACATCCTTGATAAACCATGTATTCTCGGGTAATGCACAGTAAGAAGCATCAATATCATTATCGGGAGCAACGTGCTTGTGTTCACCGATACATACCTTGTACTTTCCTTCGCCTGTATTATTGTCTGTTGTAACAGCACCTGCTGATGCATACTTTACAGACTCAATACCGTCAGATACATCATCAAGACTTGCAGTAACGGGAATTATCTGATAACCGTAGTTTGCAACAACGCTGACATTGATACCGTTAAGCTGAGCAAGCTTGAAGGTCATTGCAGTGTTATTGATAACATTTCTGTAGGACTCCATTTTTCTGTGAAGATCGGGATTGATAAAATCATCACCGAACATAAAGTCTACCGCATCATCATAATCCTCAGCAGGAACAAGTGCCCAGAGACCGGGCATATTTCTGAGGTAATCACGAAGGAAGCTGTCATAAAGAACACCGTCTGCATCAATAGCAAATGAATTGTATGTCTTACCGAAGTCCTTGTGGAAATCCTGACCTTTGATGATAGCAGAAACGAGAAGCACAAAAAGATTGCCGAAAAGCTTGGCTACTTCATTTGAACCGAGAATATTTTCAACAATACCGCCTGCAACACCTGTTGCATCGTCCTCCATAAACTTCATAAAGGCTTCACCGCGGTGTGCACCGCTTATGGTATTGATTGCACCTATAAGAGAGCCGTCATCCTCATAGTTTCTTGTAATCTTGCCCTTCATAAAATCACCTATAAGGGCATTACCGAGAATAGGACAGTCATAGAAGGTTACAGAGGTTACATTTTCTATAAAGTGATCCTGATATGTATACATATAGGAGTTTGCAATAACACCGCCGTAGCCTACAGCCACGATAGCAACGGTGTTTTTACCTGTCATGCTTTCAACATGGTCAATAAAACCGCAGAGCTCTTCAGCAGCTGCTACGGGATCAAGGCGCCAGTCATAGCCGAAGAAGAAAATTTCATCACTGTTGACATAAGCATTTGCAGCCTTTTCAAAAGCCTGAAGATTTGCATTTGCGGTATAAACATCATCAGTCTTATGCTTTGAAATAGGATCTGTATATTTCCATGCACCGACAGAGGCATTTGATGATGTACCGTCGGGACCGCAGAGAATAGGATCCATTATAGCTTTGATTCCGTTAGCAACAGAATTGATTCCGCTCTGTGTACCTACTTCACCTGCAAAAAGAATACCTGCAGCAATTGTAGTGAGATCACCGAGGAAATCCGATGAATTTGAATCAAAAACAACTGCCGAATTAATTTTGTTTGCGTTGCTGTAAAGAGCATTGTCTGACATTTCACCGATATAAATTACCGGTGAAACATTGATTGTGGCAGCAACGGCACTGAGGGGTACTGAGCACACCATAACTGCACAAAGGACAACGCAGATAAGTTTTTTTAACGTGTGTTTCATGGGGGGACCTCCCTGATATAAAAAAAGACATTTATTGTGTTGATTATACAATAAAATAAAACATAATTCAAGTATTATTTTGTTTTGCATTAAATTAACATAACTGTAACATTACACCTGAATTTTGCTTGTTTCATTTACAGACTTTGGAGAAAAAAGAAATGTTTTTGTCTGAAAAACATATTGATATCTTATATAAAATAATATATAATTTGTATAAGTGGGTTTTTGCCCATAAACAAACGCACAACATGTGCTGACACGGAGGTCTAAATATGAAAAAGCGTGTTCTGTCACTTTTGCTGACAGCATTACTTATCCTCTCCGTTTTTCCTCTTAACATAGCCTTTGCAGCAGCAATAGGCGACGTTGACGGAAACGGTAAAATCACCGCTGCAGATGCAAGAATTGCACTGAGAGCTTCTGTAGGACTTGAAAATCTTACAGCAGACCAGATCAAGGTTGCAGATGTAGACGGCAAGCCCGGAATTGCAGCATCTGACGCAAGACTTATTCTGCGTGCATCCGTAGGACTTGAAACATTACACACACACGAATACAAAGACGCAATCACAAAAGCACCCACATGCACCGAAAAGGGTGTAAAAACCTTTACATGTGAATGCGGCGATTCATACACAGAAGAAATAGCAGCAAAGGGACATACAGAGGTTACAGATAAAGAAGTAGCCCCCACATGTACAAAGACAGGTCTTAAGGGCGGCTCTCACTGCTCAGTTTGTAACATCGTAATCAAAAAAGCTGACGTTGTAGCTGCTAAAGGACATACCCCTGTTACAGACAAGGCAGTTGCTCCCACTTGTACCGCAACAGGTAAAACAGAAGGTCAGCATTGCTCAGTATGTAACGCTGTTATCAAGGCTCAGACAACAGTTCCTGCAAAGGGTCACACTGTAGTTACAGATAAAGCAGTTGCTGCTACTTGCACTGCAACAGGTAAAACAGAAGGTCAGCATTGCTCAGTATGTAATGCTGTTATCAAGGCTCAGACAACTGTTCCCGCAAAGGGTCACACTGTAGTTACAGATAAGGCAGTTGCTGCTACTTGCACTGCAACAGGTAAAACAGAAGGACAGCATTGCTCGGTATGTAATACTGTTATCAAGGCTCAGACAACTGTTCCCGCAAAGGGTCACACTGTAGTTACAGACAAAGCAGTTGCTGCTACTTGTACTGCAACAGGTAAAACAGAAGGACAGCATTGCTCGGTATGTAATACCGTTATCAAGGCTCAGGAAACAGTACCTGCAAAGGGTCATACTGTAGTCAATGATGCTGCAGTTGCTCCCACTTGTACAGAAACCGGTAAAACTGACGGTCAGCATTGCTCGGTATGTAATACTGTTATCAAGGCTCAGGATACCGTAAATGCCCTCGGTCATACATCAGTTACAGACAGGGCAGTTGAACCTACTTGTACAGAAACCGGTAAGACAGAAGGACAGCATTGCTCGGTATGTAACGCCGTAATCAAAGCTCAGGAAACTTTACCTGCAAAGGGTCACACAGAAGTAATTGACGCTGCTCTTGCTCCCACTTGTACTGCAACAGGTCTCAGCGAAGGAAAGCACTGCTCAGTATGCCACACCGTAATCAAGGCTCAGGTAACTGTACCTGCAAACGGTCATACAGAGGTTGTTCTTGAAGCCAAAGAAGCTACCTGTAAAGAAACAGGTCTTACAGCAGGTAAGTCATGTTCAGTATGTAACGAGGTACTTGTTCAGCAGGAAGAAATTCCTGTTCTTACAGAGCATGTTATGATAATTGTAGAAGTTCCCGCTTCATGCTCATCAGACGGTTACACTATCGAAAGATGTAAGTATTGTGAAGATTATTATAACCAGGAAACATTAACCTTTACACAGGAAGCAACAGGTCACAAATGGGGCGAGCCCACAATAGTAGCTCCCACATGTACAGAGCAGGGCTATACCGTTACCGTATGTACTGAATGTGAATCTGACGAAAAGACAGACTTCACAGATGCAACAGGCCATTCATACAGCTGGAACACAACAAAGGAAGCAAGCTGTACAGAAACAGGCTCAAGAACAGGCACCTGTTCAGTCTGCGGTGACGTAGTAACAGAAACAATAGGTATTCAGCCCTGTATCCCTTCAGAAACTGCAATAAAGGTTACCGGAAGCAAGACAGAAAATATCAGCTGTAAAGAAGTTATCAAGTGCACAATTTGCGACAAGATTATTGCAGAAGCTGAAACAGATAATGCTCACAGAACTACACAGTCAGGCTATGAAAAAGCAACATGCACCGCAGACGGTGAAAGAACTATGGCGTGCAGATATTGTAATTACACAAAGACAATTGCAACACCTGCAACAGGTCACTATAACAGCAATGCTGACATAAAGAAGGCTACCTGTACAGAAGACGGACATGTTGATCTTTCCGGTATATGCGACTATTGCGGAGAAACATTTGAAGGCGTTAGATCCGTGCTTAAGGCAACAGGCCATACCCCCGAAGGCATCCAATCCTGTACAACAAGTGTTACATGCAGCACCTGTTCAGAAGTATTAGAGCCCGCACTCGGTCACGACAATACAATAACAGCTGCGGCTTATAACGCAGAAATCAACACCTTCTTCTGCAGCCGTTGTAATGCAACAGCTGATACAAAGGCTGATAAGCTCGATACATTCAACAATGTTGTAAATAAGATCCCCACTAACGCTTTCTTCTATTATTACTTCCTTGATTCAGGAAAGACAAACCGACTGGTTTATATGAACAAGTCATCCGTTTCAACAACATATTCCCGTTTTGATTTCGGCATTTATACCTCAGCGGTAAAATCTCTCTATGAAGAAGAAATGGGCAACACACCCGATTCTTATTCAAGAGTAACTGATACTTATATAAGCACAAAAATGTATCTCTTCGAAACAAAGAAGGGAACTCACGCAGTTTCACTTCTTAAAGAAAACGATATTGACAGCATCACAGTAGAAAAACTTCCCTCACTTAAGATAAGCGATGTTCTTTCAGATTTTGCAACAACATATACCGCAACAAACTCAAAGGAATATGACATTTCAAAATACAAGAATGTAAACGTAAACGAAAGCGTTATCAAGGTTACAATTGATGTTAAGAACGAAAAGCTCTCAACTGTCAAGAATCTTCCTGCAAATGAATTAACCGCATTCCAGAAGAGTATCCTCGGTGAAGGCGTCAACATCAGAACCTTCACTGACGGCTTTGAAGAAAATTCTTCAGGTGAATTTGTAAAGTCCGAAGTTGATAAGGGCGACGGATACGAAATTTCAATGACAATGAAGCTTCGTGAAATCTCTTCCGACGGTAAGATAGTTTACTATTTCAGAGAATCCACATACGAACCCATAATTGCTCTTTACTATACTGATATCACCATGGATCAGGCAATCAATATGAAGTTCAAGATAGGTATTTCAATCAACGGCGCTATTGATCCCATTATCAGAACACAGACAGTAGAAGCATATCTGTTCCCCACTTACTTTGACAAATACGAACAATAAAAACGATATGTGCTCCGTTTTTTGCGGAGCACATACACACTTAAAGGAATTTATCAGGGAAAGGAATTTTTATGAAAAAGTTATTAAGTATTGTTCTTGCAATGGTACTTTGCCTGTCCTCATCAGTTGTTTTCACAGCATCCGCAGCTGCTGCAGGTGATGTAGACGGTAACGGTTCTGTTACTGCAGCCGATGCAAGAATTGCACTCAGAGCCTCAGTAAATCTCGAAAAGCTTACAGCTACACAGACAACAGCTGCTGATGTAGACGGAAAAGCAGGTGTTACCGCTGCCGATGCAAGACTTATTCTGCGTGCTTCCGTCGGTCTTGAGGTTTTACATAAACACATATATACCAGCACAGTAACAAAAGAAGCAACCTGTGCTACAAACGGTGAAATCACCAAAACCTGCGAATGCGGTGAAACCATAAAAGAAACTGTTCCTGCAACAGGCCACAGCTTAAAGGAAATGAAAATTATCAAGGCGGCAACAGCCGATTCCTACGGTGAGGCTGCATTTGAATGCAACAAATGTACAGAAACAGTAACTCTTACTCTTTGCACACACAATATGACAAAGTTAAACATTGACAGTCTTACTCCCTGCAGTGTTGCAGGCTGCAAGGGTCAGTTCCCCTCCTTTAACCTTCTTGTAAATCAGCTCAAGTCTCCTGCAGGCAATAACCGTCAGTACAGCTTCTCAAAGGCAGTTGCAACAACAGAAAAAGCAAAGGCAACAGCAAATAACAAATGGGACCTTGTAGCTCAGGGGCTTGCAAAAACCTTCCAGGATATGCTTAACAGCGAAATGACAGAAGGAACGGAAACCGAGTATTCACCCTTTATACAGAACAGACATATAAATTCTGCAACATTCCCCGTAACAGGGAAGTCTTATGTAAGTGATCTTAAAGACGGTGAAGTAAAATCCCTCAGCTCAAAGAAAATGAACGGTATTGATTTTATCAAAAATCTTCCCGATGAATACACACCCAGCGGTGCAAAATTCCCCATTAATCTTAAGCCTATTAAGAATTCATCTATCGGAACGGTATATAAGGTTTCTGTTGTACTTAAGCCCGAAAGCTGTTCAACAAAGCTTGCTCCCGCTGACAATTCACCTATTGAAAGAATTATTCAGGACGACTTCAATGAAGGTCTTAAAGAAAACCTTGACAGCCTCAAGGGTGTATTTGAAGATTCACCCGAAATGGCAGGCTTTATGACAATGGATACATCCATCACAACAAACTGTACGGTTGACTACTATTTCACAACAGATACATTCGCACCTGTTTGCGCTCATTACAACTATAATGTAAAGACAAGCAATAACACCTATGTGCTTGTAAATGATGACGGTGAAAAGCAGAAGGATCCCTATGTCACAATTACAATCGATGCAACAATCGGTACAGACAGCTACTATTTCTTCAACGATCATTTCAATATCAAATAATCATTCTGAAGCGTTTCCTTTCACAGGGAGCGCTTTTTATCATTCCAAATATCATTTGACTTATTATTATTACTGTTATATAATGTATTATATATATGCTTAAAGGGGTGAGGATATGATTTGTATAGCAGGTGCAGACGGTTTTTTCGGCACTTATATTCAACAGCATATCCTGACATTATGTAATACACAGCCCGTTTTATGTCTTAATCACGGCAAGGAAAACACGGTGTATTCCCCTTCCTTTATCAATCTTCATTTTGATCTGCAGGATAAAAAAAGCATATGTGAAGCGGCAGAAATAATCTCGGGATATGACAATGTCAGGATTCTTTTTCTTGCATCGGTGCATAACCCCGATATTGTAAAAAAATCACCCGAAGAGGCCGAATATATCAATACCGTATGCTACGAAAGCTTTCTCAATGAAATAAAAGGGGCAGATATAAAAAAGCTGATTTATGCCTCATCCGACACGGTTTACGGTGAAAGTGAACACGGACATATTTTTTCGGAAAAAGATTCTCCCTGCCCCATAAATATCTATGGCGAACAAAAGCTGATGGCAGAAAAAATCACTCACAGCTACGGCTTTACGGCAGCGCGTTATTCTTATATGTACGGACCGTCACTTACTCACAGAAAAAAGCATTTTTACGATGAAATCTGCAAAAAGCTCAAAAACAATGAGAACATTTATATGCTTACGGATTGGGTGCGGAATTCCCTTACATACAAGCAAGCAGCAGCAATAACATATGAGCTTCTGCTAAGCAGCAATGTCCAAAACACAATAAACATATGCGGCAACACTCCATTATCCAAATATGATATCGGACTTGAAGCCGCCCGATATGTGGGTGCTGATACGTCACTTGTTATCCCTTGTACAAGCGATGAGCTTGGTATTTTTACGGAAAAAAGAGCAAATGAGATATTGATGAGCAATTCACTTCTTTCTTCAACAGGTATCTCTGCAGATTTCTGAGGACAATATGGTAATTTCAAAAACTCCTTTCAGAATGTCCTTCTTCGGCGGAGGAACGGACTTTCCCCAATATTTTGAAAATTTCGGCGGCAGTGTTTTATCTGCCACCTTTGATAAGTATTGCTTTGTTACCGTACGTGACTTTCCCCCTTTCTTCGATCACAAAAATCAATTTACTTATTCAAAAATAGAACGATTTGACTCTCCCGATGAACTCAGTCATCCTCTTGTGAGAGAAGCACTTAAGTATCTTCATGAATCGGGAATACAGATAAGCTATGATGCGGATCTGCCTGCAAGAACAGGTATCGGCTCAAGCTCATCCTTTGCTGTAGGACTTCTTAACAGCATCTATACACTCAGAGGCAAATACTCCGACACAAAAAAATTAGCACGAGAAGCGATACACCTTGAAAGAGTGCTGTGCCGCGAAGACGGCGGAATTCAGGACCAGATAGCTGCAGCCTATGGAGGCTTTAACCGTATAGATTTTGACAAAGACGGCTTTTATGTAAGGCACGTTGAAGCAGATACAAAACGGATAAATCAGCTTAATGATAATCTTATGCTATTCTTTTCGGGCAGGAGCCGCTTTTCGGGAGAAATCGCAAAAGAACAGACTAAAAAACTGCCCGATAACACTGAAACTCTTCACAGAATGAAGGCACTGGTTGATGAGGGTGAGAGAATACTTACAAGCAACGCTCCCCTTTCCGAGTTCGGTGCGCTTCTGGATTATTCGTGGAAGATGAAAACCACACTTGCAGATAATATCACAACAGATGAAATCAATTGTTTTTATGAAACAGCACGTAAGAACGGCGCTGCAGGCGGAAAGCTTCTCGGTGCAGGCGGCGGCGGTTTTATGCTTTTATATGTTGACAAAACATATCAGAGCAAAGTCAGAAATGCTCTTGAAAAATATATGTATGTCCCCTTCAGTTTTGAAAACGAAGGAAGCAGGATAATTTATTCAAAAAAATAAGGTCGTGTTTATATGTCAGATATTCTTATTACCGGAGGAGCAGGCTATATAGGCTCTGTTCTTGTACCTGAGCTTCTGAATCTCGGTCACCGTGTTACGGTAATAGATAACTTCTTATACAAGCAGTCTTCGCTTCTTTCTTGCTGCACAGATAAAAATTTCACCATAATAAATGCTGATGCAAGGAACGAGGATGTCATAAAAGAGCATATACAGGGTAAAGACTTTATCTTCCCTCTTGCAGCCCTTGTAGGCTTCCCTGTATGCGACAAGGATACTGTTGCCGCAACAACAACGAATCTCGGTGCGGTTGAGCTTATATTGAAGCTGAGAAGTCCTGAGCAGAAAATAATCTTCCCCTGTACAAACAGCGGATACGGTCTCGGTCAGGGACAGACATACTGCACGGAGGACTCACCCATTAATCCGATTTCCCTTTACGGAAAAACAAAAATGGCGGCAGAAAAGGCCGTACTTGAAGCAGGCAACAGTCTTACCTTCCGTTTTGCCACCCTTTTCGGTGCTTCTCCCAGAATGAGAACGGATTTACTTGTAAATGACTTTACATACAGAGCAATATTTGACCGTTCGCTAATAGTATTTGAAGGTACATTTATGAGAAATTATCTCCATGTAAGAGATGCCGCAAGAGCATTTATTTTTGCTATGGATAATTTTGAAAAAATGAAAGGCAGACCGTATAACTGCGGTCTCAGCGACGCAAACCTTTCAAAGCTCGAGCTGTGCGAAAAAATAAAACAGCACATCCCCTCATTTATGTATCTTGAAGCACCCATAGGCACAGACCCGGATAAAAGAAATTATCTCGTTTCAAATGAACGTATTGAAAGCATGGGCTTCAGACCCGTGTATACAATTGATGACGGAATAGAAGAGCTTATCAAGGCTTATTCAATCATAAAAAATAACATATACGGAAATGTGTAAATTATGAAGCTTATAGAAATTCTCACTCCCGACTTTACATTTACCGATGACAGAGGTGTTATCACACAGATAGTGCATAAAGGGTTCACTCAGGTTAATGCAGTTTTTACAAAAGCGGGTAAAACAAGAGGTTATTTTCATTATCACAAAACTACAAAAGAGCTTTTTTATATTATCAAAGGCAAAATCAGGCTTATTGTAAAACTTGACGGAGCTGCAGAAGAATACACATTCTCTGACGGTGATATGTTTATGGTAAATGAAAATGTAAGACATACATTCGAATATCTCGAAGACACATATCTTGTGGGACTTTACACAAGCCCCGTTGAAAAAGATGACGGAACAAAGGATATTATCCCCGACGAAGCATTATGAAAGAAGCAATAATTTTAGCCGGCGGTCTTGGAACAAGACTCGCAAAGACAGTTTCAGACAGACAAAAAGTGATGGCTCCCGCAGGCGGCCGTCCTTTTTTGGCTTATGTACTTGAAGATCTTGCAAAAAAAGGCTTCAGCAGTGTTGTTCTTGCTGTGTCATACCATCACGATCAGATAAAAGAATACTTCGGAAACAAGTATAAAAATCTCCGTCTTTTATACAGTATCGAAGATATTCCCCTTGGTACGGGCGGTGCAATAAAAAAAGCTCTCACACTGTGCGAAAACACAGATGTTACCGTAATTAACGGTGATACATTTTTTGATATTGATTTTGACAGTCTTTATGCCTTTTACAAAAACACAGAGGCTTCTGTAGCACTTGCCGCAAAGGAAATGCCCGATTGCACAAGACACTCCACACTCGAAATAGCTGAAAACGGAAAAATAACGGAATTTTCCGAAAAGAAGCCTCAGAAAAAAGGCTTTATAAACGGTGGCATTTATATAGTGAATAAAAATATTTTTTTCAATTTCCCTGATACCCGTTTTTCCTTTGAAAAAGATATACTTGAAAAAATGACACAAGGACTTTATGCAAAAAAATGTAGCGGTTACTTCATTGATATGGGTATCCCGGAGGCATATTTCAGAGCCAACACCGAAATTCCCCTTTTATTCGGCAAAAATGTATTCAAAGCGGCTTTTCTTGACCGCGACGGAGTTATATGCAAGGAAAAGCATCACCTCTATAAGCCAAAGGATTTTGAATTTATTGAAGGCGTCCCCGAAGCCATAGAAGAGCTTCGTCAGCAGGGCTATCTGATTTTTGTAATAACAAATCAGGCAGGCGTTGCAAAGGGACTTTACACTGAAAATGATGTAAATATTCTTCATTCTTTTATGCTGAAAAAGCTTAAAAACATAACACATATTGACGGCATATATTACTGTCCGTATCACGAAAACGGTACTGTCAACGAATACATAAAATTCTCACCCGACAGAAAACCCGGCGACGGAATGATTCAGAAAGCCGTAGAAGATATGAGAAAAAAAGGGATAGATATTGACCTGAAAAACAGCTTACTTGTAGGTGACAAGCTTTCGGATATTATGGCAGGAAAAAAAGCCGGTATCGGTACAAACATTCTTGTGAGAAGCGGTCATACTATCGACGAAAACAGCACATTACCCGATATTATACTTGATTCACTTGCTGACGTCAGCAAATACACGGAGGATAAATAAATGCCTGATTTCAATACAGATTTTTATATAGAACGCTTCAGAAAAATGATTGAATGCGAAACTGTTTCCGTTAAGGGTTCATTTACTCCCGATGAGTTTATGAAGCTTCGCGGTGTTATGAAGGAGCTTTTCCCCGAAATACACAAAAAAGCGGAAATACAGTATTTTTCAGAGGATTGCTGGCTTTATAAAATAACAGGCAAAGACACCTCAAGAAACATTATGCTGATGTCACATCACGATGTTGTTGAGGCAACAGGTGACTGGAAATATCCTCCCTTTGCAGGTGAGGTACACGACGGTAAAATATGGGGCAGAGGCACATTTGATACCAAAGCATCCCTTTTTGCGGAATTTACCGCAGTTGAAGAATTACTCTCAGCAGGCTTTATCCCCTCTTGTAATCTGTATATCGGTTCATCACACAACGAAGAGCGCTTCGGTGACGGAATGCCGGCAGTTAATGAATATTTCAAAAAAGAAGGTTTACGCTTCGAGGTTATTCTTGATGAGGGCGGAGCTATAATCACACCACCCGTAGACGGTGTCAAGGCAGCAAAATGCGCTATGGTAGGAATTCACGAAAAAGGAAGATTCTACTATACCTGTACAGCAAGCAATCAGACTGCATATCAGAGTCTTATCAAGGCAAGAAAAAAGAATCCCGTAGAGCGCATGACTGCTTTTATTGAAGCTGTCAATACATCTGATATGTTCATTATTAACCTTAATCAGCCTGTTAAGGATATGTTTACCTATGTTGCTCCCCATATCTCATTCCCTCTTAATTTAGTTTTCACAAATCTAAAGCTTACTGCTCCCATAATTAAAAAAATTATGCCTAAGCTTAATCCACTTGCAAAGGGACTTATAAGCACTACGTGCAATTTTATAAAAATTGAAGGCAGCAGTGCAGATAAAAAATGTACAGCCACCGCATATTTTCAGCCCGTATCACTTGAGGATTTCAACAAGGATATTGAGAAATTCATTAAGTTTGCGGAAGAATACGGAATCAGTGTTACACAGGATGATAACTGTGATTATCACGAGCCGGCAGACATTCACTCTGAGGGTTTCAGATACACGAAAAAGTGTATTGAAGCAGTTTTCCCGGAGAATCCCGTTGTGCCCTATGTTCTCCCTTCAGGCGGCACGGATGTAAGAGTTTTCAGAGATGTATGTGACTGCAACCTCAGATTTACCCCATTTAAGATATCCGATAAGCAGCTTGACCTTGTACACTGCCCCAATGAGAATCTTGATGTTTCCTGTATTCCCGAAGGAATAAAATTTTATAAGCACTTTGTTAAAAATTACAGATGACTTAAAAACGGATATCATAGCAGACGCTATGACATCCGTTTTTTTATTGGTAAAATCATTTTTACAGACCGGAAATTTACAATGCTATTATATCGGCAGAGGTGATAAATATGACATGGGAAAAACTTGATAAGCCCAAATTTTTTATAAGTCTTACAGGAGCACTGATATGGCTGTTTGCTCCATTTGCCACTATAAATATATTCAGCTTCTCAGATCCTCCCGCAGCATCAGAAAGCCTTTTCAGTTATCCCTTTTATATGGATTCAATCTTTGAATACCCGTTATTCTGGATTTCCCTGCTTACAGGATTACCTGTTTTTATCGGATTGATTACATCCTTTACAAACACACAGGGAATAACAAATTTTTTCGCGTTTTTTGCTTTTTTTGCTTTTGTAGGATATTTTGTTATGATTATTTCTGAGGCAGGTGCATTCACAGGCTTTACAAATCTGTTCGGCTACGGCTACTGGCTTTTATTCATTGCAGATTTCATACTTCTGTTCGTATTCAGAAGCAATGAAACAAAGTACACGGAAGACTCCCCTGTCTGCGGCACACCTGCAATTGCGTCGGAAAATGAAGAGAAAATCAACGCTGATATTCCAACAAATCTTCCCGCAAACAATATTGACCTTGACAAAACCATTGAGGATTATGACACTAATCGGTTATTTATCTGCAACAGCAATAGAAAAACAGCCGTTCAGAGTACAGTCAACAAATCAATACCTGTACAACATCCTCTAGTAAAAAGTATAAACACTTTACAAAATCATTCTATAACTGAATTTGACTTACCCGGGTAAATTCTTTTTACAATAATTTCAATATTGCTATACTGATAATGCAGTACATAACAAAAATATTACAGGTATAATTACTGAATTATAAGTTTTCTGAAAAAAAAGATACCGTATGCGAAAAGCATCGGTATCTTTTATTATTACTGTCTTACTGTTGCATCAAAATCATCGGCTGATGATGAAATTTTTGATAAGGGAGTAGTGAAAACAGGAGGAGCTGATACGGGATTTGATGCGACGGCGGAGAAATTATTACCGGCGGAAAAATTATTGCCTGCAGGGATATTATCAACAACAGGGAAGAATTTCTTCAATGTGAAATTTACAACTACAATTGACACACCAAGGGATACTAAAATTTTAAGAGCCGGAGCAATAATTGACACGATACCTGAATGAACAAATGAATTGATAACACCGAAAACAATATCCATAAGGTCACCGGTAAGAAATGTTATAATCCTCGGGAAAAGAATCATTGCAAATAAAGCAATAATATCTCTTGCATCTTTTCTGAAACTGTTAGCATAAACTGAAATTACAGCAACAAAAATAAGCAGGAAGAAAAATCTTATTAAAGTCATAACCATCCAGCCTACCATAGAAACACCTGAAACCATATTCCATATCGGATGAATTATACTTGTTAAACTCAACAGCTGAATTGCACATATACCGACAATTGCTCTTATCTGTATGCCTTTTTTCTGATAACTGTTGATTGTCTGATTGACCTTTCTGGAATTAATGATATTAAAGCATAAAGGCACCAGCCCTACTACCAGAATGAAAGTAAACAAGCCCAGAATTATATTAAAAATGTCATAAACACCGTAATAACCGTTTGAATATGTGATTGTCATAATAACCATACGGATTACAGATGCAAATTCACCCACAACAAACAATCCGAAGAAATAAGTACCGCTGAATCTGAATGCAGCAATCTTATTTTTAGTAATAAGAATAAAGCCAAAAAACACAATGGCAAACTCAACAATATCAGACATCAGATACAATAAATTACTGATTATATTCTGTGCCAGGTAATAATCAATCAATGACGTCAGTGAAGGCAACAACATATTTGACAACCCGTCAAATATGTATGCTGCAAGCGTAATTATAAGGGCAATTATAAAATAATTTTTCGGTTTAGGCATAACACTTACCGGTTTTACATAAGGGGTGGTATAAGTATTTTCCATAAGTCAACCTCCGTAGCTTTTTTCTTTATTTATACCATATTTCTATAAAAGATGTCAATTTATAAGAATACAAACCACAATAAGACAGCTTCGCCGTACGCCTACGGCGACCGTTTTCGGATAGTCCATCGCCGAGGGAAGCTTGCTTCCCTCAGGCGGGACATATAATCTTTTTACTTTATAGGAAGGAATTTCCTATAAAGTAAAAAAAACCGCACACCCATAGGTGTGCGGTATAAGTACTGCATAAAATATCTTATTTGAGAGATACCTTTGCGCCAGCTTCTTCGAGCTTTGCCTTTGCAGCTTCTGCATCGTCCTTGGAGATGCCTTCCTTGAGAGCCTTGGGAGCAGCTTCAACAGCAGCCTTAGCTTCTGCAAGACCAAGACCTGTGATTTCACGAACAGCCTTGATAACCTTAATCTTAGCAGCTGCATCAAAGGATTCGAGAACAACGTCGAATTCTGTCTTTTCTTCAGCAGCAGCAGCTTCACCAGCAACGGGAGCAGCAACAGCAACTGCAGCAGCAGCGCTTACGCCAAATCTTTCTTCTACTTCTTTAACGAGTTCGCTGAGTTCGAGAACTGAAAGTTCAGCAACAGCGTCAACAATAGCAATAATCTTTTCAGATGCCATTTTAAATTTCCTCCAATAATTAAAAATAGTTAATTTTAATAGTTAATTACAGCAAATTATTCTGCTGCTTCTTCAGCTGCGGGTGCAGCCTCTTCTGTAGCTGCTTCTGCGGGAGCAGCTTCACCGTCTTTGTCAACTATAGCCTGAATTACACGTGCAAAAGAAGCCATAGGAGCCTGGAATGCCATACATACAGTAGCAAGGAGCTGTTCCTTTGAGGGAAGCTTTGCAAGAGAGTCAACCTTTTCAAGAGAAATAAGTTCACCATCAAGGAAACCTGCCTTGATCTTGAAGTTATCGTTCTTTTCTGCGAACTTGGAAAGGATTCTTGCAGCAGCAACATAGTCATCCTTACTTGTAGCTACAGCAGTTGTACCGTTAAGAATATCATCCATTGCAGCAAGAGCTGTGCCTTCAATAGCAAGACGGATAAGTGTATTCTTAGCAACTGCATACTCAACGCCTGCTTCTCTGAGTTCCTTACGGAGCTTTGTATCATCAGCAACTGTGATACCCTTGTAATCTACAACAACACCTGCAACAGCGCCGTCAAACTTTTCTTTGAGAGCAGCAACCTGAGCTTTCTTTTCTTCTAAAACCTTTACGCTTGGCAAATTGTTTCACCTGCCTTATGATATTAATAAATATAGCCCTTCCGCCGAAAAACCGCGAAAGGGCATAAAAACCTGAAGTCTCTATATCCATTCCTCGGCAGGCGGTTAAACTTACGCATTAAATGCACCTGCTGTCTTTAGAACAGCAACATTAGTATATTATCACAAGATAACATACTTGTCAAGATATTTTTTTAATTATTCAGCAGACTTGAGAACCTTGTTGGGGTTGATTCTGATACCTACGCCCATTGTTGATGTAACAACGCAGGAACGGATATACTGACCCTTAGCTGCTGCGGGCTTTGCCTTGAGAATAGCATCAAGAAGAGTTGCATAGTTCTCATAGAGCTTTTCTGCACCGAAGGAAGCCTTACCGATGGGGCAGTGAATAATGTTTGTTTTGTCAAGTCTGTACTCAATCTTACCTGCCTTAGCTTCGTTAACAGCCTTAGCAACGTCAGGAGTAACAGTACCTGCCTTGGGAGAGGGCATAAGACCACGGGGGCCGAGCACCTTACCGAGACGACCAACAAGACCCATCATGTTGGGAGCTGCGATACATACGTCGAAATCCATAAAGCCTTCGCCCTGGATCTTAGCAACGAGTTCTTCTGCACCGACGATTTCTGCACCTGCTTCTTCAGCAGCCTTAGCTTCGTCGCCCTTTGCGAATACGCAAACTCTTACGCTCTTACCTGTACCGTTAGGAAGAACAACAGCGCCTCTGACCTGCTGGTCAGCGTGACGTGAGTCAACACCGAGACGTACGTGTACTTCAACTGTTTCATCAAACTTTGCCTTTGCAGTTTCAATTGCAAGTGCGAGTGCATCAGTTGCTTCATAGAGCTTTGCTCTGTCAACAAGCTTAGCACTTTCAATATACTTCTTACCGTGTTTCATATTTCTCTACCTCCGCCGATCAATCAACAACAGTAACGCCCATGCTGCGTGCTGTACCTGCGATCATGCTCATAGCTGTTTCGATAGTAGCAGCGTTAAGGTCGGGCATCTTCTGCTCTGCGATTTTTCTGACCTGTTCCTTTGTAATTGAAGCAACCTTTGTCTTGTTGGGAACACCGGATCCGCTTTCAATTCCGCAAGCCTTCTTGATAAGAACAGCAGCGGGGGGAGTCTTTGTAACGAATGTGAATGAACGGTCAGCGTAAACTGTGATGATAACGGGGATGATAAGACCCATATCATTCTTAGTTCTTTCGTTGAATTCCTTGGTGAACTGCATAATGTTAACACCGTGCTGACCAAGTGCGGGACCTACAGGGGGAGAGGGAGTTGCCTTACCTGCAGGGATCTGAAGCTTAATAAAGCCTGTAACTTTCTGTGCCATAACTGCACCTCCAAAAAAAATGTGGTAGTGGCGGCACGCTGAAATGCGCACCTCCCACAGCATCCCGCAAGGGATACTATAACAAGACCGGTATACGGTCTGATTACCATAATAATATTAATCGACTGCGGACTCTACCTGATCAAGGCCGAGTTCAAGGGGTGTGTCACGTCCCATCATAGAGATGATAACACGAACAGTGTCATTGTCTATGTCGATATTGTCAACAACACCTGAGAATCCGTCAAACGAACCGCCGATAACGGTAACAAGGTCACCTACTTCATAACCAACGGTAACAGTACGCTTCTCAACACCGATTTTGATAACCTCATCCTCTGTAAGAGGAACAGGTCTGCCTTCGGGACCTACAAAGCCTGTAACGCCCCTTGTGTTACGGATAATGTACCATACTTCATCTGTCATTTTGTTCTCTTCTGCTTTGTCATCATAAGCAACGGCAAGCTTTACGAGAACATAACCGGGGAAAAGTTTACGGACAACTTCTTTTTTCTTGTCATCCTTGATTTCCACAACGGTCTCTGTAGGAACACAAACCTCAAGTATCTGATCTCTCATACCGCGGTTGT
Organism: Acutalibacteraceae bacterium; assembly: GCA_045588855.1. GTDB lineage: Bacteria > Bacillota > Clostridia > Oscillospirales > Acutalibacteraceae > RUG806. The sequence goes on along the minus strand of JAZNEX010000058.1, from coordinate 9,904 downwards.
CGGCAACCTTAATAATATTATCAGCTACCTTGTTTTCATATCCGGAGTATGTATGGACCGCATACCATTTATAATCGTCAAACATGGTTGTCCTCCCGTAAATTAAGGAATACTTCGCAAATTATTCAGCAGAAGTTTCCTCTTCTGTGGTTTCTTCTGTAGTTTCTTCAGAAGTTGCTTCTTCAGTTGTTTCTGCTTCGGAAGCTGCTTCGTCTGTAGAAGCTTCTTCGGTTGTTTCTTCATCCGAAGTTGTTTCAGCATCTGTTGCTGAAGCAGTGGTAAGTTCTGTTGCGCTCTCGGTTGTTGCTTCGGTTGTTTCTTCAATAGCAAACTGTTCACCAAGAGCAACTGCACCGTCTTTTGCTGCATCAAATAATGATGTAAAACCCCAGTCTACAACAAATACGGCAAGAGCAACTACTGCGATAGTAGCAAGAACCACACCCGAATTCTTTAATACCTGCTTTCTGGTAGGCCATACTACCTTTTTACAGGTACCGACGAAATCCTTGCAGAACTTCTTAACAGTAGCTGTACCGCGTGAAACAACAGTACCTTCCTTCTTAGGCTTGCTCTGCTTGATTCTCTCTTCTTTAGCCTTCTTGGCAGCCTTTTCAGCGTCCTTCTGAGCCTTGAGAGCTTCTTTGTCGATGTTCTTGTCAGCCATAGTAATTTCTTCCTTTCTAAAGCATAGCTTTCAGAGCGCCCTTGCGAACACTCCTGAAATGTGCTTTATATTACTTGGTTTCTCTGTGGAGAGTGTGCTTTCTGCAGAATCTGCAGTACTTGTTCATCTCCAGACGGTCGGGTGAATTCTTCTTGTTTTTCATTGTGTTGTAATTGCGCTGCTTGCATTCTGTACAAGCAAGAGTAATCTTAACTCTCATAACGGCACCTCCATTTAATGTTAGCCTCCCTCTGTCAGACAAACGGCGAATTCTACCGCTATTTCAGGGCACAAAAAAAGAACCCTCGCAGAGGTATAAATACTATACCACAAGGATTCCTTCAAAGTCAATAGTTTTTTTTCAGCTTTTTAAACAAATGCGAAGCATTGAATTGCCTTTTTATATACTTTTACATTAATATTATGCAATTGTGTGCCGAGTTCGGAAAAAGCCTTATCATCTTTCTTACCGCAGGCGGCAGCAAACTGCTCACCTATTCTGGTATCCACACTGTCATCATTATTTTTCAGACAAAGATAATAGAATGAAAATGCAGTGGATTTGGAAAGCTCCTCATAAAAATCGGGAGAAACCTCCTCGAGTACATCATAAAGCTCTGATACGGCAACAGTTGAAAGCATAGCGGAAGGCAGATAATTATCAAGACAGAATTCAGCCGAAAAAACAGAAAGTATCTTAATCTGAAGAAGCACATCAGCAGTAATTTCCACACCGCAGCGTTCAGCCATAAGCTGAAGCTCCTCGGGAGCAGCCTTGTAAGAGAAAGCACTTACAATATTTGCACCTAAAGCCTTTGCCTTTGCGGAATTTCCGTTAAAGCGCTGATTCTTTGTTTCATTTATAAGCTGAATCACATCAAAAGCATCTTCTTTTTTAAGCTGTGATGAGCCTACAATTTTCATATCACTGTCTTCGTTGAATATAGCCATTTTTGCCTCCGTCAGATATTTTATGCATTTTCCGCAGCCTGATTCTTTTTCTGAAGTCTCTTCTGCTTTGCTTTGAAGCCAAGAAGCTCCTGAAGCTGAGTCTTCGGTGCTGCATAAGAGCCGAGAGTAAGAGCCTGGCTGTTATAAAGTCCCTTGAAGCAGCTTCCTCCGGTTGTAAGCAGACCGTTCTTTTTTGCATACTGAAGAAGTTCAGAAACCTTTTCTTCAGATGCGGTAGGCTGCCAGACCTCCAGACCGTCAAGTCCCGCACCGACATATTTTTCAATATCTTCCTGCGAATATTCACTTGCAGCAGAAAGCACTGCAATACCACCTGAAGCATGAACTGCCTCAATAACCTCCGAATAACCTGCAAAAGCGGGCTTTACTATTATATTATTCTCACTTTCGGAAAGAAATAACTCTTCATAAACCTTGCCGTAAAAAGAATCGGCAACTCCGCATTCCATAAGAGCATGCATTATGTGCTGAGGGAACATATTAGTTGATCCGGATGCACATCTCTTCATAAGCTCAGCCGAAACGGGATAACGCTGTGCGACCTTGAGCATCATATACTGTGATGCTCTCTTTCTTGCAACGGTGTTACGGTGACAGAGACCTTCAAGGCGGTCGGGGAATTCGGGCAGATAACAAAGAATATGTACTTCCCTGCCTGACTCGGCGTCAACTGAAGAAAGTTCAACACCCGACACGACTTTTATACCGTTACGTTCACCTATGATTTTTGCTCTGACCGTACCTGCAAGACAATCGTGGTCGGTAATTGCAATTGTTTCAACCCCTACGCTTTTTGCGAGAGCGATTATTTCTTCTATTCCCATAGAACCGTTAGACAACCGGGTATAGCAATGTAAATCTCCGCTCAAAAAAATAACCCCCTTAAACTCTTCACTATCTCCGCTTTCAAATGTGTATATTTTTATACAAAATACGCACAAAACATCCGTTAATACTAAACTTTACGATTTTTTTGTAAAAAATTCGTAAACTTCGCCACAGTACATACTACGATTATATACTGTTTGGTCTTTATTTTCAAGAGTTTTTATGTTATTATATAAAAAATTTTTGACTTTTCGAGGTAACAACTTATGAATAAAATACTTCTCGGTCTTTCCGGAGGAACAGATTCTTCCGTTGCCGCATCGATATTAAAAGAAAACGGATATACACCCGTCGGATGCTATCTGTTTCTGACTGAAGAATCGGTAACAGATATCGAATCATTTGAAAGCGCAAAAAAAGCAGCTGAGAAGCTGGGGATTGAATTCATCAGTGAGGATTTCCGTGACAGATTCAGGGAAAACGTTTCTGATTACTTTATAAAGGAATATCTTTCGGGAAAAACCCCCAATCCATGTATAAGATGCAATCCGACTGTCAAAATCCGATCTCTCATCGACATGGCAGACAGATTAAAAATCGAAAAAGTTGCTACGGGACATTATGCCCTGAGTGAATATAGCGAAAAATACGGAGCAACCGTACTGAAAAAATCACCTTCTGCGAAGGATCAGAGCTATTTTCTCAGCAGATTGTCCCCTTCTCAGATAGAAAGATTAATTTTTCCTTTGGGTAACTTTATTGACAAGGAAGCTGTACGTGAGTATGCAAGAAAGCTTTCACTTCACAATGCCGATACACCCGACAGTCAGGAAATCTGCTTTATTCCCGATGATGACTACATAAAATATATATGTTCCCACTCTGACTTCCGCCCCAAAAAGGGAAATTTCCTTGACATTGACGGCAACATAATAGGAACTCACAGCGGTATAATCAATTATACCGTCGGTCAAAGAAAAGGTCTCGGTGCATTCGGTGAACCGAGGTATGTAAAAGAAATCAATGCAAAAACAAATGAAATCACCATCTGCAAAAAGGATGAGCGTTTTGCAACAAGCCTTAAGGCAGACAACCTGAGCTTTTGCATAGAAAATATTACCGAAAAAACCTTCTGTGCCGATATAAAAATAAGAAGTACAGCCAAAGCAGTTGCAGCAGAAATTGAAATAAACGACGGCATTATGAATGTATCATTCAACGAAAAAGTACTTGCACCGACACCGGGACAGACTGCCACAATATATGACGGGGATATAGTTATCGGCAGCGGCACCATTATATAATGTTATATATCATTTAAGTATATATTACAATTGATTCACAGTTATTGACTTTTTCGGCAGGTTTTTCTATAATTAATTTGTTGTTTTTATTCATGTGAAAGGAGTACATAACAATGAAAAAGAATATACTGAAATTTTTATCATTAAGTGTAATAAGCCTTACACTGGTTTTCATCTCTCTGTTTTCGGCAAATGCAGCTATATCAGGTGACGTAACAGGTGATGACAAGAATGTAACTGCTGCAGATGCAAGACTCATCCTTCGCGCATCCGTTATGCTTGACAAGCTCTCTGACGAGCAGACTGCTATTGCCGATGTAAACGAAGACGGAAAGACAAACGCAGCCGATGCAAGACTTGTCCTCAGAATGAGTGTAGGCCTTGAAGAAATATCTCACTACAAGACAAAAACCGAGCTTACAGCTCCTACATGTACAACGGGAGGAACATATCTCAGAGTGTGCACTGAATGCGATGAGCAGTATGAGGAAACAGGTAAGCCTCTCGGTCATACCTATCCTAATCCCGAAGTAATCACGGAAGTAACCTGTGAAACAGACGGGCTTGTAAAATATACCTGTTCGGTATGTTCAGCATCAAAGGAAGAGGTTGTTCCCCACGGTCACATCTGGGATCCTGAAAAAGCTACCTGCACCGAGGCTCAGTATTGCATAAGAGGCAACCATATAGGCACTCCCGCCCTGGGACACACAACAGAATGGGGCAAATGTACAAGATGCAACAAAATTTTCTACGAAAAATACGCCAAACAAGGTGCAATAATTAAAGAAAACATTCCCGTTGCTACAAAGAAATCCGAAGAAGCATACGAGATCATCAATAAGAGTGTCGGTGCTGCAGGCTGGCTCAAGGATTATGCACAACAGGCTAAGCCCGTATACCAGGCTTCGAGAGATGCTTACCAGGCAGCATATGATGCCTGCGGTGACATTGCAGAGTTCAGCGCAATAAAAGCTGACCTTAACAAAGCAATCAAAAACACAGACAAAATACTCAAGCAGATTGATAAAATTCTTGCAACATCAAAGGTAACCGATGCCAACTATTACGACCTTACAGGCAACATTGATACACCTCAGTGGGCAAACGAAACTCTGAATAAAAAGCTTGCCAAAGCTATTGTATGGTAAATATTTCACCCGGAGAAGAAATTAATCCTCTCCGGGTGATTTTTTATATTACGTTAACATCGTTCTTACTTTATATTTATTCTGAAGCTCTTTACTTCAAACGGTTTGATTGAGAATGTAAATGAATCCTTATCGACCAAAACTGCATCCTTATCTGTTTCCATGAGGTCACATTCCGTTACAGCAAATTCCTTATCGCAAAGGGTAAGTGTTACATCCCCCGAATGTGCATTTGTTTCGTATACACGAAGAATCATTCCGTTACCGTCCTGAGCAGGCTTTACGGCATCAATCATAATTCTGTCATCGGATGTCTTTATGAATGAGTATTCACTCTTTTCTGCGCTTCCCTCTCCGACATATACTGCCTTAAGCGGAATATTCTCCTTGAATGCCTCTTTTACGGTATTTCCGTCGCTCCATCTGTTTTTGTGCACATAAACACCGTAACGGAAGGTTGAAATACCCTTATCTGCAGTAGCATCGGGAAGGATCGGAGCACGCATAAGAGTTATTCTCATCACATCGCCGTCAATATCATATCCGTACTTACAATCGTTAATAACAGAAACACCCATATCACCCTGTGAAAGGTCAGCCCATTTGTGAGCACAGCATTCGAACATCGCCTTTTCATAACTGTTATTTGCATATGTAGGTCTTTCGAGAGCGCCGTGGGCAATTTCATAAGTTGCCATTCTTGAACGGATGTCAAGAGGAAATTCTGCCTTGAGCACCTTTTCTGTCTCGTGCCAGTCAACAGTTGTATCAAAAATCAGAGTTTCCGCCTCTGCAGTAAGTGTGATATCCTGAGTAATAACAGATTTATTGAATGAACGAACCGTTCTTATAACAGCCTTAACGGGAGTTGCTTCAACCAGCTCAACACTGTCAGCCTTATCAAGATACCACATTTTCATCTTGTAATCATTTTCAAGATTCCATGCACTTTCATGAATGGGTTTATCATGGGAAATACTGAGAAGATTACCCTTGCTTCTGAGGATATTCTTGCCGAGCTTTTTATTGATAAGTGCCGTAAGAAGACCGTCTTCGTCAAACTCAGCTCTTATATGAGCATTCTCAAGGAAGTTCTTACCTGCCTTCACGTTTTCCGTGTGTGTCTTTTCGTCACTGAGACTAAATACCTTATATCCCATTGCAGGCACATTTTCCGCAACAAACTCAGCAACTCCGTCTTTTACAACGGCAATCTGTGTTTTACCGTCACTGTCCGTTACCGAATGTTTTCCGTCGGGGATTTCGGTCTTTACAACTGAGGTATTTGCAAAGGGAAGAAGATTCCACACAACAATACTGTCTTTACCCGTTGCGGCATTCCTACTGAGAATATCAAGAGCAGAATCAATTATTCCGTTACCCTCATTATTCATAAGAGCATATTCTTCTCTCGTATTTTCAAACACCTCCTGAATTGAGGTACCCGGAAGAATATCATGGAACTGATTTGTAAGCAGAAGCTTCCAGAGCTTTTCAATTCTGTCTTTATCATAAATGCCGGAAATAAGCGAAAGCATTTCTGCATTTCTCAGCATATATTCGCCCTTACGGTTATTCTTCTTTACAAATGCCTGACTTGTGAATGTACCGCGGTGATTTTCGTAATACATTTCACCGTCCCATACGGGAAGTGAATCGGCTCCTTTTTCGACCTCCCTGAAGAAATCCTCTGCCTGAGCCATCCTTACCGTGGGAAGTCCGGGGATTTTCTGAAAACGTCTTACCTTTTCAACCATATCAAAGGTACATCCGCCGCCACCGTCACCATATCCGAACATACCCATTGAAGCATCAACAAGATCATTCTGACGGTTGGTTTTTCTTGTCTGCTTTATATAATTCGCGTCAGCTTCGCCTTCATAGTGAACCTTCTGCATATAGGCAAGCACTTCATCACCCGAATGAGAACGCCACTTGAATACACTGAGCGGGAATTCATTTGTGTCGTTATACTGAAGCTTTGAAGTAAGGAAGTATTTCATTCCCGATTTTCTGATAACCTGCGGAAGTGCTGCGGTAAAGCCGAAGCAGTCGGGCAGCCAGTAAATATCCGAGCTTATTCCGAATTCCTTCATAAAGAATTCTCTGCCGTAAAGGAGCTGACGAACAAGACTTTCGCCTGATGCAAGGTTTGTATCGGCTTCAACCCAAGTATTGCCGGTTATCTCCCACTGACCGTTTTTTACAAATTTCTTAACATCCTCATAAACCTCGGGATAGTGGTCCTTTACATAACTGTAAACGGCCGCCTGGCTCTGAGTAAACTTAAAATCGGGATAGGTTTTCATAAGTGAAACATTGTTAGAAAATGTTCTTGCACACTTACGGTGAATCTCCTTTACCGTCCAAAGCCAAGCAACATCAAGATGTGAATGACCGCAGATCATTACTTCACCCGGTGTGGCATACTTGATTTTTGAAAGCTCATCCCAGAGACATTTTTTAGCTTCGGGGATGGTTTCATAAAAACGCTCTTTGCCGAAATCAAAATCGAGCTTATGAATAGCATTGTCAACAGCATTATATATTCTCTTGCCTACATACTCATCCTCGGTCACTTCATAAACATTCCATGCACAGTTTATATCATACCATATGTCTTCTGCTGCTTCGTTTATAACTCTGAAGGCTGCAGTATTGAGTGTGTATGTAATGGGATCCTTTCCGGGAAATGCGTGATTGAAATAACCGCCCGAATCAACGGCATTTTCTATCTGTATAAAAAGCTTCTCACCCGCTTTAAGAGGACGGTGAAACAGAATATCGGTTCTGTGCACCCAGCCCGAAGCTTCACGGGAGCTGACAGCACCCATAATTTCTCCGTTGATTCTGACAATTGCTTCTCCGCCGAAATCAATTGTCAGATAAATCTTTTTATCCTGAAGACATTCGGGAACAATAAATTCCTTTTCAAAATATCTTGTTGTATCAAGAGTAGCACTCCATCTGTCACCGAGACACATTGTAACGGCAGGCTTACCGTCAAGCTCAATCACGGCAGGACGCACATGTTCACCTGTATAAGAAGTCCATTCATCAAGAACAATATTTTCTTCAACAACATAGGGGTCAAGCTGCCTGATAAGATTTTTAAGCACTCTGGGGTTATAAGTATGATGAATCATCAGAAATCAACTCCTTTTAGTTTATTTTAGCAAATACAAATGCTGTTTTCAACAAAAAAATATGCACTTTACATAAATGTTTTTGTGTGATAAACTATATCTATTCTGAAAAACAGGGAGTGGAGTAATGTTATGTCAAAGAAAGTTCTTTCACCCGAAAAAATAAAGAAACAACAGCTGAAAAAAGAAAAAGAAATCCTAAAATGGGAAAAGGAAAAAGCAAGACCTAAAAGAAGCTATTATATAGTTTATCTTGTTTTCATTATAGCTCTCATATATGCCGTTGATGAAATCGCCTCCCAGGTGGGCACTCTTATGAAAACGGAAATTGCAAACGACCTTTTTGCATCGGATAACTCAGCTTCTATGCTTGACTTACTGTCGGGACTTGCAGTCCCCTTCCAGGCGTTGGGCCTTTTATACCGTCCCTTTGCAGACCGATTTGGCAGAAAGGCATTCCTTATAGTAAATACCCTCGGTATGAGCATAGGTATGTTTGTAATCTTCCTGTCGGGTAATATTGCACTTTATGCCATAGGCGCCTGCCTTATTCAGTTTTTTATTCCTCACGATATGCATGTTGTATACATTATGGAGTCAGCTCCGTCAAAGCACAGAGCAAGAATCTATTCGGCAATCAAATTCTTTGCAAACCTCTCGGTACTTCTTGTTCCGTTGTTAAGAAGACTTCTTATGCAGACTGCTTCGGAATGGAGAAATGTTTATCTTATTCCTGCACTTGTCGGCATTGCAGTATGCTTTGTTGCTCTTATGTGTGCAAGAGAAACAGATGCTTTTATAGAATCAAGACTCAACCACCTCAAGAAAACTCCCGAACAGCTTGCTGAGGAAAAGAGAATAGCTGACGAAGCATCCCGTCAGGGCGGTCTTATTCCCGCACTTAAATTCTCACTCAAGCACAAGCAGCTCCGTTGGCTCTACATTGTATCTTCAGTAGCCAATATAGGCTTTGTTGCAAGCATAAACTATCAGGTTATTATGACCTACGGTTATGCACAGAATGCGTTTAATGCAAAGCAATTTACCGATCTTGCAGCCGCAACAGATGCTGTCAGCACAGGTGTTGTAACCGATGCCATCTTTATGTTCCCCATAGGTCTTGCAATTGCACAGGTAATAATGGGCTTTATTTCAGACTGGAAAGGCAGAAAAGCGGCAGCAGTCACAACTGCAGCAAACTGCATTATCTCTTTTGTTCTTTTCTCCGTAGGTTCAATGCTCGCATGGGATCCTTACATCGTCGGATTTTTCTGCGGCGCGGCAATAGGCAGCTATTACTCAACCAATGATGTTATCATTATGATGGTTGGTGAATCGGCTCCGACAAATCTTCGTTCATCGTGTATGTCTGCACAGTTTATTGTAACAGCGGTAGGATTTGCACTTTCATTTATCATCAGTATGCCCTTCACTCTTACAATAGGAAATGTAGCAATGGCACCTGTATGCTTCGCACTTCTTGTGCCCGGCTTTACAGCTGCACTCTTCCTTCTCATAAAGAAAACTCACGACACAACAGGTATTGACCTTGACACCGTAACAGGAACAGAATGGGATTGATATCCGTCAGGCTCATCGGCACACACCCGATGAGCTTTTTTTGATAAAAATAAAAAAATCAAAAAAAGTGCTTGACAAGTTGTTTTTTTAGTGATATAATGCCACTTGCGTTGAGAGAGAGAAACCTTTCAGCATAGTCGGTGTCTATAACATTGAGGTTCCACCCGTTCCCATCCCGAACACGGTAGTTAAGCTCAATCGTGCCGAAAATACTTGGTGGGCAGCCGCCCGGGAAGATAGGTCGTCGCCGACACT
>JAZNEX010000057.1:0-8604 GCA_045588855.1 Acutalibacteraceae bacterium | reverse complement strand
GGTAACTGTGTAATATCCGTTGCTTTTGTTTTTTATCTCGAAAAACTTAAAAAAGCAAATAACATTTTATTTTTAAACCGAATATTTATACACAAAAAAACCACAGATTTTCAAAAAAACTGTGGTTTTTCAGTGCCCTTTAAAATCAAGGGTTTCGGGATTTTGAAAAATTTTATGGTTTTCTCTTGACATTTACCCCGGCTGCAGCTGAATCTATAGGTGATTTTCTTGCGGATACTAATACGTTGCCTTCGGATTATGATATGATTCTGACGGGGGATTTAGGTAAGGTCGGAAGTGCTTTGTTGAGGGATTTGCTTGCATCTGAATATAATTATGATATTTCACAGGTGCATAATGACTGCGGACTGCTTATTTATGATATGGAAAAACAGGACGTTCATTCAGGCGGTTCAGGATGCGGTTGCTCAGCTTCTGTGCTTTCAACTTACATTATGAGTAAGATGAAAGAGGGATTATTTAAAAAAGTGCTCTTTGCGGGCACGGGCGCTTTGATGTCACCGCTGATTTCCTTGCAGGGCGAAAGTATTCCCGCAATAACCCATATAGTTGAATTGAATTCAGAGGAGGAATAAAATGAAAGCCGAAGATGTTATTATACCTCTTGAAAAAGGACTGTCTGCTATAAGGACAGTTACAAGGATAAATAAAACAGCAGGTCTCATTAAGACAGTAACTTATATTGCAGCAGCAACTGTTATCTGTGTAAATCTGTTACAGCTGTTAAAAAAATAAATATGTCCGATATCTGCCATTAAGTTCAGATATCGGGCATTGATTAACCCAGAATTTCGTTTATGTTTTGAGCAATAAGCTTTTTTGCGTGGTCATCAACAGTTTTGATGCAAAGGGGAGTGTCAGAAATTTCAATTTTTGACGTTCCCGTGTTGTCCGGGATTATAGTATCGCATAAAGTACTTAGGGATATATTATCATCAAGTAAAGCCATATACTTTTCTATTGCAAGACTGAAAAAGTCCGTGAAGAAAATTTCATCTGCGTCATTATCCGTATGTTCAAGCAGATACATAAATGCACGTACAAGAGTTTTTGTCTTTGCCTGATGGTCGGTTGTTATTTCATCAAAGTCGAAAACATCACTGTTGGTCTGCTTTGAATCAGTAAGTCCTAAAAGGAAATCGGTAGTAACTCCGTAATAGCCGGCTGCTTTTCGGACAAACTCAAGATTACATTCTCTTATTCCTTTTTCATAGTGTGATAAAAGGGCCTGGGAAATTCCCAGCTCATCAGCGGCAATCTTCTGTGTGATTCCTTTTTCTCGCCTTAATTGAGAAAGATTTGAGGCAAAAGCAACACTCATATAATAACTCCTCTTGATTGTTTATGAAAAATGATATATAATGATTAAGTTAAAAAATATTACAGATTGTATTATATTACTTTCCAGGTAATTTGTAAACACAAAAAAGAGGTTATATATGAAAACATTCAAAATTCATCTTATCCGACACGCAATCTCTGAAGGCAGTGAAGAGGGACTTTATATAGGTCATACCGATGTACCGCTTACCAATATGGGTAAAAAACAGCTTAAGGATATGATGCACGATTATGAATATCCCACAGTTGATGCAGTTATTACAAGTCCCCTTGACAGATGCCTTGAAACGGCAAAACTCCTTTATCCTGACAGAAGTCCTATGATTTTTGACGGACTTATTGAATATGATTTTGGTGAGTTTGAAGGCTCCACTGCTGCCGAGCTCCAGTCTGACCCTGCTTTCGGTGAATGGCTTTCGGGCGGTGAGGATGTAGGTGCTCCCTTCGGTGAAACTAACGCTCAGTTCAGAGACCGTGTGTGTAAGTGTTTTCTTGATATAGTTGATGGTATATTAAAAACAGGTGTCGGCTCTGTGGCAATTATTACCCACGGCGGTGTTATTATGACAATACTTCAGTATTTTGCACTGCCCGAGCTTCCTATGCACGAATGGCTGATGCCCAATGCTTGCGGATATACACTTCTTATTGATAAAACTATATGGCACAATTTGAGAAAAGCTGAGGTTTACTCGGAAGTGCCTCTCAAACCTTATGAGCCTGAGGATGACGATGATGATACAGATTGGAATAAAGATTTTGATCCTGCAGATTTTGTAGGATTCTATACTCCCGAGGAGGAACAGTAATGATTACACAGGAACAGATTGACAGAATTAACGCCCTTGCCCGTAAATCCAAGACGGCAGAAGGCCTGACAGAAGCTGAAAAAGAAGAACAGCAGAAATTAAGAAGAGAATATATTGATGCATACAAAGAATCCCTTCATGCACAGCTTGGTAACACCGTTATAGTCCGTCCCGACGGCACAAGAGAAAGACTGTCGGATATGAAGAAGAAAAAGTAAAAAATTATAAAACAGATGCAGATCATTAATCAGACTTGCATCTGTTTTGTTATTGTATGGTAATTATTGATATTGATGTTGCTGCAATAAAAACCAAGCAAGCATTGCGAGACAGCTTACTTGGTTTTTTCACTTTTTGTATTTATCCGATTTTATTTTAGGTATAAAATCATATACTTCATTTGACCCCATAACCGGATGCGGCGGCAGAGTGTCAAGGGGTTTGGGAACGAATTCTTCGCTGTTTGCCGTAGGCAGATTGCCTGCGAGATAGCTGTCGGGTTTGTCTGAAACCTTACCGTATTTTTTTCTTTTATTCATAAAAATATCACCTGTTTATATTATGAACAGGTGATATTGATTTATTCGTTAATTGAAAAAACATTCATTGCATTTTTTGTTGTAATGTCAATCAGCTCCTGAGTTGACATATTTTTTAATTCAGCAATAAATTCAGCCGTGTAGGGGATAAGTGTAGAATCGTTTCTTTTGCCTCTGAATGGTACAGGAGACATATACGGACAGTCCGTTTCAAGCACAAGACTTTCAAACGGTACATATTTTGCTACTTCCACAGGCTTTTTTGCGTTTTTGAAAGTAACGGCTCCTCCGAGACCAATAAGCATACCTAAAGAAACGATATCCCTTGCCATTTCAACGCTTCCTGAAAAACAGTGAACTATGCCTTTGGGAGTATATCTTTTTAATAAATTCCACGTGTCCTCGTGTGCTTCTCTGTCGTGAATAATAACAGGAAGGTCAAGCTCCTTTGCTAAAATCAGCTGCTTTTCAAAAACATCTCTCTGCTTGTCGCGAGGAGAAAAATCATAATGGTAATCCAGTCCTATTTCACCAATAGCAACGCATTTTTTATGCTGACAAAAGGATTTTAATTCTTCGATATAGTTTTCGCTTACTTCTTCAGCCTCGTGCGGGTGTATGCCTGCAGCAAAATAAATGTAATCGTAAGAATCAGCCATATGGGCGCATTCTTTGCAGGATGTGATATCTGTAGCGCAGTTAACAATACGGCAAATGCCGGCAGAGGGTAACTCTGCCAGCACAGTGTTTAAGTCTTCTGAAAACTTTTCGTCATCGTAATGTGCGTGTGTATCAAAAATGTTTGTATACATCTTATCTTACCTTGCTTCCTGCAGGAATGCCGTCAACGAAAATAACCTTTACATCATCCTCACTGCAATCGGCAGCAAGAATCATCCCCTGACTTTCAATTCCGCAAAGAGTAGCAGGCTTGAGATTTGAAACAAGAATAATCTTCTTACCCTTGAGGTCTTCAGGCTTGTACCATTTTGCAATACCTGATGCCACGGTTCTGTTACCAGCACCGTCAAATACTGTAAGCTTAAGAAGCTTCTTAGCCTTCTTTACAGGCTCACAGTCAACTATTTCAGCTACTCGGAGATCAACCTTTGCAAAATCCTCAATGCCGATTTTTGCAATACCTGCAATTTCGGATGCATTTTTTGCAGCAGCCATTTTTGCATTCATTTCTTTTTCAATTTCTTCAAGCATAACCTTTGCATCAATTCTGTTGAAGAGGGGAGTGGCTTCGCCGACCTTATTGTTAAGCTTTGCCTTTCCGAAAGTAAGAATGCTTTCATAGGTTGCTTCATCGCAGTTTATCTGACTGAGGATAGCTTTTGCTGTTTCGGGCATAAATGCCGTAAGCTCAACTGCAATAATTCTGATAGCTTCAAGAAGATTATAAAGAACAGTAGAAAGTCTGTCCTTGTTTGCTTCATCCTTAGCAAGTGCCCAGGGGGCAGTTTCATCAATATATTTGTTGCTTCTCTTAGCAGAATTGATAACTGCTTCAACAGCATCTGCTATTCTGAAATCGTCAAAAGCCTTTTCCATTGCAGGAAGAGCAGCAAGAATATCAGCCTTGAAGGAAGCATCAATCTCATCTTCACAGTTATTGACGGGAAGAACACCATCAAAATACTTGTTGATCATTGCAACAGTTCTGTTTACAAGATTACCTAAGGTATTTGCAAGGTCAGAATTATATCTTTCAATTATAGTTTCATAAGAAATTGAGCCATCTGTTGCGTGAGGCATTTCAGAAAGAAGATAATATCTTACCGCATCAACACCGAATCTCTTTGTGAGCTCATCAGCATAAATAACATTACCCTTGGATTTTGACATTTTGTCTGTTCCGAAAAGAAGCCAGGGGTGTCCGTAAACCTGCTTGGGTAAGGGCTCACCCAATGCCATAAGCATAATGGGCCAATAAATTGTGTGAAAACGGATAATATCCTTACCTACGATGTGTACATCTGCAGGCCAGTATTTATTGTACTTTTCACTGCTGCCGTCGGGATCATAACCGAGAGCTGTGATGTAGTTTGAAAGAGCATCAATCCATACGTAAATAACGTGATTGTCATCAAATGTAACGGGGATACCCCACTTGAATGATGTTCTTGAAACACAAAGATCCTGAAGACCGGGCTTGATGAAGTTGTTGAGCATTTCCTTCTTTCTGCTTTCGGGATAAATAAAATCAGGATTGCTTTCAATGTACTCTTCAAGCTGCTTCTGATATTTTGAAAGCTTAAGGAAATATGCTTCTTCCTTTGCCATCTTTACTTCTCTGCCGCAGTCGGGACATTTGCCGTCTTTAAGCTGGCTGTCTGTAAAGAAGCTTTCACATGGTACACAATAATGACCTTCGTAAGCGCTCTTATAGATATCACCCTGATCGTATAATTTTTTGAATATTTTCTGAACAGCCTTTTCATGATAATCGTCGGTTGTTCTGATAAAGTGATCATAGGTGGTGTTGAGCTCATCGCAGATATCCTTTATTTCTCCGGCAACCTTATCAACGTGCTGCTTGGGAGTAATACCGGCTTCCTTTGCCTGCTCTTCAATTTTCTGACCGTGCTCGTCTGTGCCTGTGCAGAAGAATACATCATATCCCTGAAGTCTCTTGAATCTTGCAATAGCATCAGTAAGTACAATTTCATAAGAATTTCCGATATGGGGCTTTCTTGATGTGTATGCTATGGCAGTTGTAATATAATATTTACCTCTGTTCATAAGTTTAACCTCCGTATATATTCCTGATTATATATTATACTCATAATTATAACATTTTCAAGCCTTTAATAATCCGTATTAATTACATTATATACAGTAACAAAATAGAATCTGAAAATAATACTTTACTTTCATCCTTTAATGTGCTAAAATTACTGTTAACATTAAAAAAGGCGGTAATTAAAATGAATAATAAGATAAAAGACGAAAATACCGATTTTTTATTTGAATGTATTCTTAAGCTTAAGACTCTTGATGATTGCTATGCTTTCTTTGAGGACCTGTGTACTGTTCCCGAAATGAAGGCTATGGCTCAGCGTGCGGCTGTTGCAAAGCTTCTTCATGAGAAAACAGTATATAATGATATAGTTGAGAAAACAGGTGCATCCACCGCTACCATAAGCCGTGTTAAGCGCTCTCTGGCTTACGGTGCGGGCGGTTATGATATAGTTTTCGGCAAGGAGTAATATGTCTTACGAAGATTGTTTTGCTACGGTATATGATGTATTTACCGATGGCGTTGATTATAAAACAAGAGCAGAGTATATATGTAACGGTCTTGCACGCAACGGTATCACAGACGGAACCATCCTTGATGTTGCCTGCGGCACCGGAAGTCTCAGTGAGCAGTTTCTCAAAAGAGGCTTCGAGGTCGTCGGTACAGATATTTCCGTAAATATGCTCGGTATAGCTAAAGAAAAGCTTTCCGTTTATGCCGATAAGGTGCTTTTGCTTTGTCAGGATATGTGTGAGCTTGATTTGTACGGCACCGTTGATGCCGCAGTGTGTTCGCTTGACTCAATTAACCACCTTACCGAAGAAGAGGATGTACAGGCTGCTTTTGACAGTATCGGCTTATTTATCCGCCCCGGCGGTGTTTTCTGTTTTGATGTTAATACTGTTTATAAGCATACTGATATATTGTCAGACAAAACCTTTGTTTATGAGGATGACAACAATACCTTTCTGGTCTGGCAGAATTCAGAATGCGATGATACAAATACTGTAGAAATGTATATTGATATTTTTACGGAAGATAAAAACGGAAAGTATGACAGACAGACTGATTTCATTGTTGAACGGGCATATGAACGGGAGTTTATTGAAAATGCACTTGAAAGAAGCGGCTTCTCCGTTCTCGGTGTTTTTGGTGATATGAAGGACACATCTCCCGATATAAATGAAGAAAGGATATATTTCTTTGCGAAGAAGAAATAATATATAGATATGGCACATTTAGTAAGAAGTATCACTGATGATGGCTGCGTTCTTGTTCTTGCAGCTGATACAACAGATATAAGTGAAACTGCTCGTCAGATTCACAATACATCAAAGGTATGCACAGCTGCATTAGGCAGAGCACTTACCGGAGCATCATTTATGGGTGTTATGCTCAAAGGAGCAGACAGTTCTGTTACTCTTCGGTTCAACGGCGGTGGGCCCGCAGGTTCGGTTATTGCTGTTGCCGATCCTGACGGAAATGTAAGAGGATATGTTATGAATCCCGATGTTACATTACCTCTTAACAGTAAGGGTAAGCTCGATGTAGGCGGTGCTGTGGGCACAGACGGTTTCCTGACAGTTGTTAAAGATATCGGTATGAAAGAGCCCTTTGTCGGTCAGATTCCTCTTGTCTCGGGTGAAATTGCAGAGGATCTTACATCATATTATGCTGTAAGTGAACAGATTCCTTCCGTATGCGGGCTCGGTGTCCTTGTAAATCCTGATCTTACGGTTGCTGTATCCGGTGGTTTTCTTATTCAGCTTCTTCCGACAGCTGATGATACGATAATCGAAAAGGTTGAAAGGGGACTCAACGGTCTTCCGTCCGTTACATCAATGCTTGCCGATGGACTTACGCCCGAGGAAATCTGTAAAAAGGTTCTTCCTGAGTTTAATGTAGAGATACTTGACACAACAGAATGTGAATACAGATGTAATTGTTCAAGAGACAGAGTTGAAAAGGCAATTATAAGTGTCGGAAAAGATGAGCTCAGAGAAATGGCAAATGATGAAGTAACAGAAGTTAAATGTCATTTTTGTCCTTCTGTTTATAAGTTTACTTCCGAAGATATAAACGCTCTGATAGATTCGTTATAATTTATAATATGCCTCACTTGCAAGGTGAGGCATATTTATATGTTCAACATCAATAAATAGTTATAATCAAAAGATAGCAAAATGAATTGCAAAAGGTTCTTGTTCAGTGTTTTTTGTTAGTAACAGGCAGATGCTGTTTTTTTGTATAATACTGTCATATAATTGGACACTTACAATGATAATAGTGCAGTAAATTGTACAAAAAACTTTTTTGCAAAAAAATTAAAAAAATTTGAAAAAAGGTATTGACTTTTGTTTGGAAATGTTGTATATTAATGAAGCCGTAAGGGAAGTGACCACACAAAAGTGTGAACACCGAGAAGTGGGAGTATAGCTCAGCTGGGAGAGCACCTGCCTTACAAGCAGGGGGTCACAGGTTCGAGCCCTGTTGTTCCCACCACTTGGCCCGGTAGTTCAGTTGGTTAGAACGCTAGCCTGTCACGCTAGAGGTCGACGGTTCGAGCCCGTTCCGGGTCGCCACCTTTACGGTTTGCCTTTGTAGCTCAGTTGGTAGAGCAGCGGACTGAAAATCCGCGTGTCGTTGGTTCGATTCCGACCGAAGGCACCATATTTTGCGGATGTAGCTCATCTGGTAGAGCGCCACCTTGCCAAGGTGGAGGTAGCGAGTTCGAGCCTCGTCATCCGCTCCATTTTTTTATAATGGCGTCATAGCCAAGTGGTAAGGCAGAGGTCTGCAAAACCTTTATTCCCCAGTTCAAATCTGGGTGTCGCCTCCATGAGAAAACCTCGGAAGAGTTCTTCCGGGGTTTTTTCTTTGCAGAAGACACGAAACACAAGTATTACGTTATACGATATGTTGCGGAATTCTGATAGAATCTGATATGCAACTGAAGGTACGCCTTTTCATCTGCTTTCCTCAGTTTAGCGTACAGAAAATTTTTTTTACTTCTTGCTGATTCTTTCGAAGTACGCTAAACCAAAGAAAATAAAATTTTTAGCGTATCAATTCGGAGATAGAACTTCAATGAACTGCTGTTGCACCGCAAAATAATACATTCTTACAGCTGCTGTTGATACGCTAAAAT
>JAZNEX010000056.1:0-47610 GCA_045588855.1 Acutalibacteraceae bacterium | reverse complement strand
AAAAATAAACAGCCGCACGAGAGCGGCTGCTTGAAATAGTAATGCGATGTCAAACCTCTGTGCCGACTTTTAGTCGGCGAGCCAGCAGGCGGCCCTTATAGGGCCTGTGCAAACCACCAGTTCAACTGGTGGTTATGATTTTTTTTTTATTTCGGTGTATATTATTACAGATCGGCACAGAGGCTTAAAGATCATCTGCATCCTGAACGGGGAATAAGTCTGGGGTATCTCCGATATTGCCGCTTTGCACGGGTGTACCGGTGTAGCTTCCGAAAACATCGGAAGGTATACTGTTTTCAGGGGCAAAATGTAAAGGTTGGTTCTTTTTTCCGAAACGAAGAATTTTGCCTTTGAAAGGTTGCTTTTTGTGAATATTGTCCATATTACGGCTCCTTTTTTTGTTATCTGTATTAATATCTGTTGAAAAATCAAAAATATTCGCCTATTTGAAAAAATATGTTGACAATAGCGTTTGATTTGTAGTATAGTTATAGCGTATAGAAAATCTATATGTATCAAAGGAAAGGGTGGTTTTTTCCATGAAAAAGATCATTGCAATTTCTGTAGCTCTTATCCTTGCTTTATCCGTAACACTTACCGTATCAGCATCAGTTGCAAGCGATGCAACTCAGCTTTCAGGTATGCTTGAGGGTATCGACATCGGCGGTATGCTCGAAGGTATCGATCTTGGCGGTATTGTGGATTCACTCGGCGGTAGCCTTGATCTCGGCGGCATCGGCGATTCACTCGGCGGTCTCGGTGATTCTCTTGGCGACTCAGGTGATTCACTCGGTGATTCACTCGGTAGCGGTGAGGAAGTAACTACAGCAGAACCCACAACAGAAGCTCCCACAACAGCTCCTGAAGAAACAACAACAGGTACTGCAGAAGAAACAACAACAAAGAAAGTTATTCCCAACGTTAACACAGGTGACGTTCTTTAATTTCTTATGTGTTGCATACGGACAGATACTACGATGTCTGTCCGTTTATCCTTTTAAAAGTTTTTTGTATTTTAACTGATAAAAAGAAATTTTATGACAATAATGAAAAAAACCGGTTTCCTTTGATTAACAGGGAAACCGGTTTTGTTGTCGGGATATAATATATGTGACTGTCAGATTTTTATACCAAGCTCTTTTATTTTATCCTGAAGCTTAAGAAAATCCTCAAGGCAGTCACCTTTTTTGCGCGGATCTCTCAGCAGCGCGGCAGGATGGAATGTCCCCATCATAAGAGTGCCGTTTTTATTGTAGAATATGCCGTGTTCTTTTGTGACCCTGAAATCGGGAGATATGAGTCTTTGTGCAGATATCCTGCCAACGCATACAATTATCTTCGGACGCATAATATGTACGAGATTTCTCAGCCAGTCTATGCAGACATCCATTTCATCAGGTTTCGGATCACGGTTCTGAGGAGGACGGCATTTAAGCATATTTGCAATATAGATATTGCTGTTTCTGTCAAGTCCGATACCGCCGAGATACAGATCAAGAAGCTTACCGCCTCTGCCGACGAAGGGTTCACCCTGAAGATCTTCATTTTCACCGGGTGCTTCACCGACAAAAAGAATTTCGGCATTCTCATTGCCCACACCGAAAACGACATTGTGTCTGGTTTCGCACAGAGAGCACTTCCGGCATTCTTTGCAGGCATTTTTTAATTCACTCATTGTTTCAAACATGGCAGTTCTCCTGTTGGTGGGTTTATAGGTGATGTTGCATAAGAAATATTTGTTTAAGTTGTATAATATTACTACAAAAAAGGCTGAGATTTTGTATTCAAAACGGTTGACTTTAAAGCCTTTAAATAGTAAAATATGTCGAAGAAAGCGTGTTAATGCTTTCAGATTTATTATACACACAAGGCTATTTTATGTCAATCTGTAAAAATTATTTCGAAAATTTTTACCGTTTTCTATTGACACTTTTTTGCCGATGTAGTATAATACGCGTGTACTCTCATACCGAGGGTTTAGTTATGTATATTTTGAGTCGCAATGCTCATTATATAGAAAATTTTTGAAAAGGAAGGTCCTTAAAAATGAAAATTGCAAAAAAAGTGCTTGCAGTTGTAATGGCAGTTGCTATGATTGCTTGTCTTTCAGCTATGGCTTTTGCTGCTGACGGAAAAGTAACTCTTAAGGCATCTGAAGTTGCAGATGGTAAGTTCAAGGTTGAAGTTCTTGCTAAGGATTATGCAGATCTTCAGTCAGCAAACTGGGTTGTTAAGTATGATGCAGCAGTTCTTAAGTGCTCAGCAGCTAAGTATGGCGCTGGCTTAACAACAGCTATCCTTGATGGTGAACTCATGCAGCAGTTCAACAACACTGTTGACGGCGAAGTACAGATCGGTTATGCTTTCACAAATAACCTTGGTACAGCTGACGAAACAGTTCTCTTCTACATGGATTTCGAAGTAGAAGATACAGCTGCTAAGAAGGTTACTATCGCTCTTTCAGGCGACGACACAGCTACTATCGATGTAGTTCTCAAGGCTGAAGAAGAAACAACTGAAGCTCCCACAACAGCAGAGCCCACAACAGCAGAGCCCACAACAGCAGAGCCCACAACAAAGGCTCCCACAACTGAAGCTCCCACAACAGCAGAGCCCACAACAAAGGCTCCCACAACAACTAACAAGACAGATGGCAAGCCCACCGGTGATACAGGCGTTCTTGCTATTGCTGCAGGCGTAGTTGCTCTTGCTGGTGCTGCTTTCGTAGTTTCCAAGAAGAGAAAGTAATCTCAAAAGATAATTAAAGCATTATTTGCAGTTTTAATTAGGGTTTATAGGAGTTGATTCCGAAAGGAAGCAACTCCTTTTTCCTTTGTGTAAGTACTTTGTTATTTGCTTTATATTGAATATATGTTTACGAAAAGTAATGTTAAATTTATCATAAACCGAGAAAGCAGTATTCTTTATAAAATTTCAATCTATGAAATGTCTTTTACCTCAAGGCTTAATTTTTATTGTTATATCTGAACTTTAAATAAATAAAGAAGGTCAATCTGATTATTGACCTTCTTCTTTTATTGTATTCACACTGTAATTATTGATCTGCAAGAACTGCATACCCCTCTGCAGGGATGATAACACCGCCGCCGAACCTTGCTCCGCCGAAAACTGTTATCATATCTGTCATATCAGGATTGAGCCAATAGGTGATATGCTGCGGATTCTTGTTTATAATAACGAGAATCCGTTTTTTGCCTTCCTTATACCTGAGATATGCGACACAGCCTAAAGTGGCTGAAATCGGGGAAAATTCACCGTCTTTGAATACATCATAAGAATTACGTAATGTACCGAGATCCTTCGTAAAACTGAGGATTTCTGCATTTTCCTGCCCCCAGGGGTAGCACCTTCTGTTAAAGGGATCCTTGCACCCCGTAAGACCTGCTTCATCTCCATAGTAGATGCTTGGTATGCCGGGTAGTGTGTAATTCATTACAAGCGCAGATTTCAGAAGCTTTATGCCTTTTTTTAATGCAGCATCACTTATAACTGTTCTGGCCTGTGCTTCACGGCTTTTTCCTTCACAGCTTATCCCTGAAAGCAGCGTAAGTATTCTTTCAGTGTCGTGTGTCCCGAGGTGATTCATATTGCAGTCAAGAGCTTGCTTAGGGTAATTTTGTGTAACGGAAAAAACATTGTGCATGAACTTTTCAGCATCAGAGGTCAGGAGAAAATCTATAATAGCCTTTCTGAAGGGGTAATTCATAACGCCATCAAGCTGATGACCTGAAAGGAAACGTCTTCTTCCTCCGTGGCTGATTTTGTTCGTTGCATCCTCCCATACTTCACCGAGGAGATATTTATCCTCTCCGTTGCGCTTGACAGCGTTTCTTGCTTTATCTATAAAGCAATCGGGAAGCTCATCTGCAACATCAAGTCGTACACCTGATGCTCCTGCATTCAGCCAGAAGTCAATGACCCCGTTTTCACCTGTTATAAAGTCTGCAAAGTCTGTATTTTCTTCTTTTGTTTCGGGCAGAGTATCGATACCCCACCAGCTTGCATAGCTTCCGTCTTTTTTGAATTTATACCAGCTTCGGTAAGGTGAATCGGATGAATTATATGCACCGTCAGAATCGTATCTTCCGTATTTGTTGAAATAGACACTGTCTGCCCCCGTATGACTGAAAACACCGTCAATAATGATTTTTATATTATACTCCGCTGCAGCTTTGCACAGTGAAGTAAAGTCCTCAATTGTTCCCAATAATGGATCAGGCTTCATATAATCAGCTGTGTCATATCTGTGATTGGAATGTGCTTCGCAAATCGGGTTAAGATAAATGCAGTTTACACCGAGAGAAGCGATGTGCGGCAGTTTTTTCTCAATCCCTTTGAAGTCACCGCAGAAATAGTCATTGTTTCTGATAATCCCCTTGCTGTCGGGACGGTATTCGGGGGTGCCTCCCCAATCACTGCGAATAACCCGGTCTGCAGAGATTTTGTCTTTTTCTTCACCGGAATAAAAGAATCTGTCAGGAAAAATCTGATAGATTATACCGCCTTTTATCCATTCGGGTGTCTGAAAATCGGGGGAGTAAACCGTAAGCTGCCATTTGTCCTGACTGCAGATTTCTCCCAGATGTGTATCCTTTCCGGGACCGATATCTGTTTTCCCCCAGGAATTTTCATATTTGAATCGGTAGAATATAAGCTCAGGCTCATTCAGATGAAGCTCTGTCTGCCACCATTCTTCTATACCGTCGGTGTTGTCCCATGACATTGATATAACTTCATCTTCTTTATTATCTCTTGATAAAATCAGATAACAGGCTGTAACACCGAAATCACGTGGTAAAACAACTCTGAGCCACAGGGAACTCCCTGCAGCTACAGCTCCGTTTATTGATTTGTGCCAGGATTTACCGGGATCAAAAGGACTTTTCATAAAACCACCTGAATCATAATTGCTATGATAAATTATGATTTTACCGTGTGCCAGATGTCGCGGGCATAGTCGTTTATGGAACGGTCTGCTGCAAATATGCCTGCACCTGCGATGTTCATAAGAGACATTCTGTTAAGTCTGTCCTTATCGAGGAATAATTCTTCAGCCTTTTTCTGTGCGAGTGTATAGTCGGCAAAGTCAGCAAGAACCATATAAGGGTCGTGATGCTTGATTGTTTCACCGATTTCAGGGAATGATTTTCCGTCAATAAGGTTGTTGTTGATGAAATCAAGGGTCTTTCTGAGAACAGGATTGTTATGATAATAGTTCATAGGAACGTATCCGTTTTTCTTAAGATCATTTACTTCGGGTGTTTTCATGCCGAATATGATGATGTTGTCTTCACCTACCGCATCATGGATTTCAACGTTTGCGCCGTCCATTGTGCCGAGGGTAACAGCACCGTTTATCATAAGCTTCATATTACCTGTGCCTGAAGCCTCAGTGCCTGCAAGAGAAATCTGTTCACTGAAATCAGCGGCAGGCATAAGAAGCTCAGCCTTTGTTACATTGTAATCCTCAACATAAACTACTTTGAGGTATTTGTTTACATCGGGGTCATTGTTTATCATATTGCTAAGGGCAATAATAAAGCTGATAATTTTTTTGGCTACATAATATCCGGGAGCAGCCTTTGCACCGAAAATATATGTGTGCGGGACATAATTACCGTTGGGATTTTCTTTGATTTCGATATATTTGCTGAGAATATGAAGGGCATTCATTTCCTGACGTTTGTACTCGTGAAGTCTCTTTACCTGTACGTCAAATATGGAATTTGTATCAAGCTTTACACCTGTCGTTTTATAAATATAATCAGCGAATCTCTTTTTATTATTTTCCTTGATTTTGCCCAACTTGTCAAGTACTTCCTTATTATCTGCAAATTCCTTGAATTTTGCAAGCTCTTCACCGTTTACAATAAAGCCGTCTCCGATTTTCTTTGTGAGAAGTGCCGTAAGCTCGGGATTTGCCTGACAAAGCCAACGTCTGTGGGCAATGCCGTTTGTGACATTTGTGAATTTTTCGGGAGTAAGTCTGTAATAATCATTGAACACAGAATCCTTAAGAATCTGTGAGTGAAGGGCGGAAACACCGTTTACGCTGTGGCAGGCAGCAACACAGAGATTTGCCATCTTGACGGCACCGTTTGAGATAACAGCTGTTCTTTCAACATAGTCAGCATCATAGGTGCAGCTCCATACATAAGCCCTGAAACGGTTGTCAATTTCCTTGATAATCTGATAAATACGGGGAAGGAGTCTTTTTACGAGGTCTTCACCCCAGCATTCAAGAGCTTCAGCCATAACAGTGTGATTTGTATATGCGCAGGTTGATGTAACAATTCTCCACGCATCATCCCAGCCGTAGCCGCATTCATCAAGAAGTATTCTCATAAGCTCGGGAATAACAAGAGTAGGATGAGTGTCATTTATGTGAACAGCCATCTTTTCGGGAATATTTTCCATTGTGCCGTGTTCTCTTAAATGACGGCGTACCATATCCTGAATTGAAGCGGATACAAGGAAATACTGCTGACGGAGTCTCAGACTCTTGCCTTCGGGATGGTTATCTGCAGGGTAGAGAATCTTGCAGATGGTCTGAGCCATAGCATCTCTTTCGATAGCCTTAAGGTGCTTACCCTCATTGAATAAGGACATATCAATGCCCATGCCCTCACTTGACCACAGACGGAGCACGCTGACACCTCTGCCGTCTTTACCTGCAACAAACATATCATAGGGAACAGCCTTAATTGTGTCGGGGTTAATAATTTCAACCTGATGATGTCCGTTATCCCAAAAATCCTTGATTTCACCTTCGAAATTAACATAAACTGCACTTTCTTCACGCTTTGTAAGCCATGCATCACCGCCGGGAAGCCATTCATCGGGAAGCTCTGTCTGCCAGCCGTCAATAAGCTTCTGCTTGAAAATCCCGAATTCGTAAAGAAGTGAATAGCCTCTTGCCGGGTATCCGGATGTTGCAAGACCGTCAAGATAACAAGCGGCAAGCCTTCCGAGACCGCCGTTGCCGAGACCTGCATCAGGCTCCTGGTCATAGAGCTTTTCAAGGCTTATATCATAGCCTTTAAGGACTTTTTCAAAAAGCTTGGTAAGATTAAGATTGTAAAGATTGTTTTTAAGAGAACGGCCCATAAGGAATTCCATTGAAAGATAATAGATTCTCTTTGAGCCTGCCTTATCGGCTCTTTCGTTGAACTTTGCACGCTGTTCAGCCATTATATCAACAAGAATCAGAGCAACTGCTCTGTAATATTGTTCATAAGTTGCATCCTTCGGGGACACACCCATAAAATGAAGCAGCTTGTTTTCGATAAGTGTCTTTGCTTGTGCTTCAGAAAGTATGTTTTTCATACAAAACCTCCAAAAATAAATCCAAAACAGGGTAATTTTTTAACTCTTTTGGTTATTTTACACTATTTTTACACCTAATTCAATAGGTAACAGACAATTAATGATGTATATAAAAAACTTTGGTTAATCGGTATATATATTTTGCTCTTCTTTGTATATTTTATTATTCTGTAATGAAAATAAAGAAATAATTTATAATAAAATCTTATAATATTCACTTAATCCGACATAATAGGTTTGACTTATGAGGTTAAATGTAGTATTATAAAACTAATAATGGTTAGATTATCCGAGGAAGTATATGCAGGAATTTTTCAGACGTACCTGGGCGCAGATTAATCTTGACGCTATCGAAAATAACATATTGCAGATAAAAAGTCTTCTTTCACCGGGGACTTCTCTTTGCGCTACAGTCAAGGCTGACTGCTACGGACACGGCTATGCATTCACTGCAGCAGCTATGAGTGAGGCGGGCGCTGACTGGTTTGCCGTATCTAATCTTGCAGAGGCACTGCAGCTTCGCCGTATAGGCATATCCAAGCCTGTGCTTATTCTCGGTTATACTCCGCCCGATAAGGCGAGAGAGCTTGTTTATAATGATATTTCCCAGGCTGTGTATTCTTCTGAATATGCCGAGGCTTTGTCAAAAGAGGCTGAATCAGCAGGTGTCATGGTCAATGCCCATATAAAAATTGATTCGGGTATGTCAAGAATAGGCTTTTTATATCATGACAGTGTTGAGGATGCCGGCATAATTGATGAAATCGCAAGAGTATGTGAATTGCCCGGTATTTTACCTGAGGGTATATTTACTCATTTTGCATGTGCAGATAACTGTCAGGGTGAATTGTTCACAAGGCTTCAATATGAATTATTCTGTACTGCCGTTGATTCACTCTCTCAGTTGGGAATACATTTCAGCATAAGACACTGCAGTAATTCGGCGGCAATTCTCAATTTCCCCGAAATGAACTTTGATATGGTCAGAGCAGGGCTTATTCTGTACGGACACTATCCCTCTGATTTTGTAAAAAGCAAGATAAGACTTCTTCCTGTTATGGAGCTCAAAACCGTAATTTCTATGGTTAAATCAATTCCCGATGAAACACCTGTCAGCTATGGCGGTACATATGTTTCTTCCGGTGAAAGAATTGTGGCAACGGTGCCCATAGGCTATGCGGACGGTTATCCCAGACGTGCTTCAAATAAAATGTATATGCTTGTTAACGGTAAAAAAGCACCTATTGTAGGCAATGTCTGTATGGACCAGACGATAATTGATGTTACTGGTATTGATAATGTAAAGGAAGGTAAGCAGATTACCGTTTTCGGAAGTGACCACGGAGAATATCTCGGTGTTGAAGAAATAGCCCGGAGTGCAGGACTCATCAATTATGAGATTCTTTGCGGTCTCAGCAGACGAGTGCCGAGAGTTTATATACGTGATAATGAAATTATAGAAACTACCGATTATATGTTATAAAAGGAGAGAACAGTATGGTAAAAAGATATAAAGCGGTTTTGTGTATTGTTCTTGTTTGTCTTGTTACACTTGCCGTTGTTACGGTATCGGGTGTACTTGATATAAACAAGACAATTGACGGTGCTATAGGTAATGACAGCAGCAGATTTTCGGAAGAGATAAACAATGCATTTGCAACATATACTGCAGCAGGTCTGCCTCTGCTTAAGACAGACATTGACGGTGTTTATTATTCTATGGATACAAAGGGTAATGTTGAGTTTTACAAAATTGAGGCTTCTGCTATCGAAAAGCTCGAAAAGACAGGTACTTTTGATGTAAAGGCAGTGTGCAGCGGTCAGACACTTCCCGCTACAATTCATTATATCGAAAAAGACGGAAAAACAGCAGGCTACGGTCTTTTTACAAATACCGATCATCCCGAGGTTTTGCTTTACGATTATGCATTTTTTAAGGTGACAGATCAGTTCAGTGCATACAGTAAAAAGAGCAGCAGACTTCTTCTTATAGATGTTGATAAAACACGCTTCTATGATGAGGACAAGATATATAGTGAAAGCTTCTATCTTTATGATGACAACAAAACAGAGCACTTCCTTAATGAAGATCAGAGAATTGTTGATATCAACGCAAGAATGAGAACAGACTATAAGATGTTTACCGATGATATTCTTCATCAGGAGGAAAAAACCGTTCTGTTCTTCTCCTCACGTTTTTATAATGACTATGATTATTCCGATAAGGTTGACATTTTTGCAACGGGCGGCTCGGGTGAAAATGTAGATAATAACCGTTATGTTCAGGATATTGCCGTGCTTGATTTTATCAGAGCTGACGGCGGTGTTTATTACTATGTCAACAAGGAAAATAATGCAGAAACAGGTCTTCCCACAGGCTTTACTCTTATGCACTATGACGGTAAGGAAAGCAAGGAAATAAGAAGCTTTGACGGTGCTTATGATATTGACTATCTTCGTGACGGCAAGTATCTTTTCAATAAGCTGACAGGCGAAATCATAGATGTGCTGACAGGTGAAACTCATAAGTTTGATTATACAAAATTTACAACAAGCTTTACTCCCGATTTGTTTGAAATCAGCGATAACGGAAAGTATTGTGTTGTAAGAGGCAGAAACAATCTTGATAAGCCTTCTCTCGGTATTCTCAATATTGAAGACGGTGTGCATTATACATATACCGAGAATATGTTCGGTTATGTTGCATCCTTACAGGCTGCAGATGACGGTACAATTGCAATAAGCCTTGCTGCAGGTGAAAGCACAGAAACTTACTATCAGCTTGTATGTAATGTGTCCGAAAATGCAGGTTGAGTAAAATCTTGTATAACACAAAAGAATCAGGCAGAGAACTGCATTAGTGTCAGTTCTCTGCCTGTTTTATATGCTAACTTTGTTATTTGCGGTTTTACCAAATTGTAATTGTATAAATGGGCTCAAGTGAAACACTTGCGCGAAGCACGTATCTTGCATCTGCGGCAGTGATTTTGTTGTCGTAGTCAGTGTCAAGGAGACTTGTTCTTCCGTCACATGCTTCAAGATTTACGCTTATTCTTAGAATCACTCTTGCGTCGGACGCGGTCAGAATGCCGTTATTATCCGAATCTCCGGCAATGTAGGTTGTTGTTCCTGTAGATATATAATAATTTTTTTCTGCACTGTCTACAAGAGGATTGCTTTTAAGCTCATTCAACAGAAGCTCAACGTTTTCGGCAGACGGATTTTTTAAGTCAAGTGCAATTATATCTTTGAAGCCTTCAATCTCAGAGGGCTCCATATTCTCTTTCATTTCATCGGTTAAATACATCAGAGGCCTGACGGTTTTTACAAGCTCTGCCGAAAACTCCTCCGGAAGGTAGGTTCTGCCCGTAGCTGAATACTCTTTTTTTATTGTAACCAGCACACAGGAGGTGTCAAAGTCCGATTCCTTGACATCATATGCAAGAGCAGGTGAACAGGATAAAGACACGATTAACAGTAATGTAAGAAGGATAACACTGATTTTTTTCATTATTATTTTCCTTTCTTTTTTATATTTTAGCCAAGTGAAATGCCACATCGGAACACACCTTCTTTCAAAAAACATTACTTCATAATTACAATAGCATAAGTATTATAGATTTGTAAATATAATGTTGTTGATTTTTGTTGTCCGATATGAAAAAATTTATATTTTGCAGTATTGCTGAACAGAAGTATTAAGAACAAAAAAACGGCAGGAGTGCCTCGGGAAGGCTTCCTACCGTTGTAATGATTTTTGTGATATCAGTCTTTAATGAAATGCTCCATAAGAAGTGTGCCGGAGGGGAAGTAGTTGCCTGTGGCTTTTGCAGTGTTTTCGTTTACATTGTCTACACCGTCAATTTCCTTGTTTTTGTGATAAATCATATAAGGCACTGCATCTCTTGCGTGGGTGTTTGTCTTTATGGGGGTGGGATGATCGGGGAGAATCATTACCTTATAGTCATCGTACTTTCCGAGGGCATCAAGAACAATTGTAAGCACCTGCTCATCAATCATTTCAATTGAACGCACCTTGTTTTCGGGTTCATTTCTGTGACCGCATTCATCGGGAGCTTCTATGTGGATATAAACGAAATCCTGACCCTTTGCCCATTCTTCGACAGCACATTCTGCCTTGCCTTTGAAGTTTGTATCAATGTAACCTGTAGCACCTTCAACCTCGGGAGTGTTCATACCTGCGCATATACCGATACCCTTGAGAAGGTCAACTGCAGAAATAATACTGCCCTTAAGACCGTATTTTTCGTAGAAGTTGTCAAGCATAGGCTTTGTGCCTTCGCCCCAGAGCCAGATTGAGTTTGCAGGACGAAGTCCCTTGCTTACTCTTTCAAGGTTGAGAGGATGCTTTGACAGTAAATCATAGCTTTCCTTCATCATCTTTATGAGATCCTTTGCATTTTCGCTGTCGGAAAGATAGCTGCCGATGACTCTGCCTGAGATATCGTGAGGGGGAGTCATATTACCAAGCTCAGTTGTTCCGTCGTGCCAGGTAAGACAATGACGGTAAGCAACACCGGGATAGAAGGTGAAGGTATCGTTTCCGAAATGCTCCTGCACGGCTTTTATAAGTACGGCTGCATCAGCAGTGGAAATATCGCCTGCAGAATAGTCAACCATAGTTTTGTCTTCATAATTTTCTTTATCTGAAAGTGTAACCAGATTGCAACGGAGTGTGACATCAGTATCAAGAAGCTTTACACCGATGCTTACAGCCTCAAGAGGGCTTCTGCCCGTATAGCTCTTTGTGGGGTCATAGCCTAAAACACTGAGATTTGCAACATCGGAGCCGGGCTTTAATGAATCGTCAACAGTCTTTACAAGACCTACCTCACCTTTCATACCCATTTTGTCAAATAAGGGTTTGTTTGCTACCTCCATGGGAGTTTTTCCGTTAAGGGCATCAACGGGATAGTCTGCCATACCGTCATATAATACTACACAATATTTCATAATAATCATCCTTTTTTAACATAATTCAGCAGACGGGGGCGTTTTTGCGGGGAATACAGTGCCGTTTCCTGCTGTTACTTTGTGTTTTTTTTTCGGAAGCTGACCGCAGAATTATGATTTACCATCCGCAAATTTCGGCTTTTTCCATTCCGCCGATTATTTTTTCTTTTAATGCAGGGTATTTTTTTTCAAGGTCTTTCAATAATTCCTTTATTTCGTTGCGGTTGCTCGTTTTATCCATTGGGCAGGGACTTTCTATGGTAGGTAATTCCATTTTTCTTGATGCGGAAAGGACCTCCTTTTCCGTTGCAAGAATCATAGGTCTTATCATAGTAAGGTCCTTACGGGAAAGATATGTAACGGGACGGAAGCTTTCTATTCTTCCTCCTGACAGCAGATTCATCATAAAGGTCTCTGCAGCATCGTCCATATGGTGTCCCAGGGCTAACTTGGTGCAGCCTGCTTCCTTTGTCATATCGTGAAGAATTCCTCGTCTCATTCTTGCACACAGAGAGCAGGGATTCTTTTCTTTTCGTGTTTCAAAAATAATATGATAAAGCTCGGTGGGTCTTATTATATACTCAACTCCCAGCTTTTCGCACAATGAAGTAATTTCCGAAAAATCCGTAGGCTTTCCGAAAAAGCTCATATCGGCAGTGATTGCCTTTACCTCAAATTTTTTCGGATAAAAGCGTCTCATTTCGGCAAGTGCATATAAAAGTGCAAGTGAGTCCTTTCCGCCCGAAACTCCGACGGCAACAATATCGCCCTCATCTATCATATTATATTTTTCCATAGCCGCACGCATACGGCTCATCAGTATCTGCATATCAACCGAATCTCATCTTTTTAAGGTCACGGTAATTGATAAGCTCAATATTCTGTGACTTTATAAATTCAAGAGTCTTGGGGTCTGAGAAGAGCTTGTATTCCCAGTTTCTTCTCTGCCAGGAGCCGCATATTCCCTTGATTTCTTCTGTTTCAATGACAGGATGGATGTAGGTTTCTATGATTCCGTCGGGGAATGCACGGTACTTTTCAAAGATGTATTCTCTGAAATTTTCGTAGCTTTCACTCTGAGGGCCGTTCCAGTCACCGGGCATAAGATAGTCAAGTATTGCAACGCCGGCTGCATTTGCACCCTGTACCATGGGTTCAATAAGAGCTTCTACGGCTTCCTTTGGTACATTTATATCAAGCATTTCATTGCCGAACTGCTCATCTGTGAATTTTGAAGGGAAGCGGAAGGGCATCTGTCCGTGCTTTGCACATTCTTCTATTGTGAGAGAAAGAAGCTCAAATCTGCCTGTTGCCACTCCGTAAAGAGAACCCATATGGTTATCGAAGTGAGAGGGGATAAAGCCGTACTGAGCCAGTCTGTCATACTGAGCATTGATTTCTTTTCTGACATCCTCAAGGTCGGCGTGCTCTGCAAACTGATCTGATTCGTGCCACATAAAGCCTTCCTCATCTTTAAGCGAAGGAACATTGTCAGCAACGGGTGCCCAACGGTAATTGCCCCATTCTGATGTGGTTGTAAGGTGAAGACCTACTGCATATTCGGGATGGTTTTTGGCCCAGATTGCGGCTTCCTTTGCCCAGGGGCAAGGAGCCATAATTGTGGCAGATGTGATTCCGCCTTTTTCAAAAAGATCATAAACCGCAAGGTTTGCACTGCGGCACATACCGAAGTCATCGGCATTGATGATCAAGTATCTTGACATATATCATCTTCCTTTACTATATAATCTAATAATTTATGCATTATAGCAATATCAACTACTGCATCAAGAAAAAGTCCCTGAGCCTTATATTCTTCCCTTAATATTCTTGATGAGGTTCTGACTTCGTTTGCAAGTGAGCCCTCAGAAAAGGGGATGAGAAGCAGGAGCCTTTTCTTGGTTTTCGGCATATTTTCCGAAATACATTCAAGCAGGTTTTCAATACCTATGCCCTTGAGTGCGGATATTTTAACTGTGTTTTTTGTTACAGGTAAAAGATAAGAGTCCGCAATATCGCATTTGTTGTATACGGTAATCATGGGCTTGTCTTCTCCGCCCAGCTCTTTAAGAATCTCTTTGGTGACATTCAGCTGATCTTCGCATTCACTGTCAGAGGCATCTGCCAGTATTATAAGAATGTCAGCATTCGTTGCTTCTTCAAGTGTCGATTTGAAGGCTTCGACAAGAAAGTGGGGAAGCCGTGAAATGAAGCCTACGGTGTCGATGAGCATAACCTCACTGCCGTCGGGAAGTTTTATGGCTCTTGCCGTAGGGTCAAGGGTTGCAAACAGTTTGTTTTCTGCAAGTACGTCGGCATCCGTAAGGGTATTGAGAAGTGTGGATTTTCCTGCATTTGTATAGCCCACAATGGCTGCAGTCACAATACCGTCCTTTTTCCTTCTTTCGCGATGGCGCTCTCTTCTTTTTGACAGCTCGGCTAAGTTTTCTTCAAGGGTGTGAATTCTTCTTCTGATATGTCTTTTGTCACTTTCGAGCTTTGTTTCTCCGGGACCTCTTGTTCCGATGCCGCCGCCGAGTCTTGAAAGTGCGGTGCCCTGTCCCTGAAGACGCGGGAGAGAATATTTCAGCTGTGCAAGCTCTACCTGAAGCTTACCCTCACCGCTTCTTGCATTTTTTGCAAAAATATCAAGAATAAGAACGGTTCTGTCAATAACTCTTGTTTTCAGGAATTTCTCAAGCAGCCTCCCTTGGGTGGGAGTCAGCTCACCGTCGCAGATAACAACATCGATTTCTGCATTTTCGCAGATTTCGCTTGCTTCCTGTAGCTTTCCCGAGCCGATGTAGGTAACACTGTCGGGTTTCGGCCTTTTCTGTATTATAACGGCCTCTGTTGTGCCGCCTGCGGTTTTTACCAGTTCACTGAGCTCATTGACGGAGCTTTCAGCATCAAATTCTCCGGTATCTACACTTATAAGGAGTACTTTTTCCTGTTTTTCGGTGTTTTCATAAATCTTTATGGCCTGTCACCTCTTAAAAATTAATTCTAACATAATATTAAAGTAAAGTAAATAAAGCATATATACAAATTTTAGTGCATATATATATGCGGTATTAATAACGGATTATACTTTTTTTGAAAAAAGTAATTGACAAAAGTATTCGGTGGTGATATAATTTACCTGAGTTAGCAATGACTAACTCATTTATTGCAGCGTTTGGTTAGCATAGGCTAATTTATATAAAAAGGAGTTTTTTTATGACACTTCTCGATACAAAAACAGGTACTGAATATATCGTAAGAAATATTAATGTCGAAGATGAAGAGCTTGAGGATTTTCTCTTTTCTTTAGGCTGCTACAGCGGTGAACCCATTACCGTTATTTCTCATATAAAGGGCGGTTGTGTGGTATCTGTAAAGGACGGCAGGTATACAATGGACAGAAATCTTGCAGGTGATATTGAAGTAGCATAATTTGTGCTGAATAATGGTTAAAAGGAGAAGCTGACGGATTCTCCTTTTTCTTGTAAAGGATAGTTAGCATTGGCTAACTTAATCGGATGGCAAATGTGAATTTTCGGAGGGAAAAACAATGAGAATAGCCTTAGCCGGTAACCCTAACAGTGGCAAAACAACCATGTATAATGCTCTCACGGGACAGAGTGAGCAGGTTGGCAACTGGGCAGGAGTTACCGTGGAAAAGAAGGAAGCACTGATAAAGAAAAGCTTTTATGACGGTGAAGAAAAGCTTATTATTGTTGATCTGCCCGGTACTTATTCTATGTCTCCTTTTACTAATGAAGAAAGGATAACGGGAGAATATATAAAAAATGCGAAGATAGACGTTATTATAAATATAGTGGATGCTACAAATCTAAGCAGAAGTCTGTTCTTTACAACACAGCTTCTTGAACTGGGAATCCCCGTGGTTGCAGCGCTTAACAAAACGGATATCAACAATAAAAAGCAGACAGAAATTGATGATGCCCTTCTTGCTGAAAAGCTTATGTGTCCTGTTGTAAAGACAACGTCTACTTCGGGGGACGGTCTTACAGAGGTTATTGAGAAAGCCCTTAATGTAACGGGAAAGGGACAGGAGGCTCCCTTCAGAGGTGATGCTGCTGCACTCAGCGATAAAAAATCAGCAAGGGCAGAGGATAAAAACAGATACTCCTTTGTTAACCGTATTGTGAAGGATGTTGAAAAAAGAAAGGTCTTTACAAGGGAGAAAAACCTTAATGACAGAATTGACGATATCCTGACAAACAGGTGGCTCGGTATTCCCGTTTTTGCCGTTGTTATGTTTACCGTTTTCTGGGTTTCCCAGGCAGGCCCCGGAGTATGGATTGCAGACTTTTTTACTGCTCTGCTGGAAAAAGGGCAGGAGGCTGTTGCAGGTCTTTTTGCCGATGCAAATCCCTTGCTTTCGGCACTTCTAGTTGACGGTGTAATAGGCGGTGTGATTGCCGTTATAGGCTTTTTGCCGCTTGTAATGGTAATGTATTTTCTTATAGCGCTTCTTGAGGACTGCGGCTATATGGCAAGAGTTTCGGTAGTCCTTGATCCGATATTCAAGAAGGCAGGGCTTTCCGGAAAATCGGTTATTCCGTTTGTTGTAGGTACAGGCTGTGCAGTCCCCGGCATTATGGCATGCCGTACTATCCGTAATGAAAGAGAGCGCCGTGCAGCGGCTATGCTTGCACCCTTTATGCCCTGCGGAGCAAAGCTTCCCGTAATTGCTCTTTTTGCAGGAGCTTTCTTTGAGGATGCATCATGGGTTGGACCTCTTATGTATTTTGTCGGTATTGCCGTAATTTTCTTCGGTGCACTTATAATCAACCGTATAACAGGCAATGCTGCAAAAAAATCTTACTTCATAATTGAGCTTCCCGAGTACAAAAAGCCTTCTCTCATACTTGCTGTACGCTCAATGCTTTCAAGAGGCAAGGCATATATCGTAAAGGCAGCAACGGTTATTCTTGTCTGTAATACGGCAGTACAGCTTATGCAGTCCTTCACGATACGCTTTACTGTGGCTGAAACTGCCGATGAGTCAATACTTGCATCTATTGCAGGCCCGTTTTCTTATGTGCTTCTGCCTGTTGTCGGTGTGCTTTCTTGGCAGCTTGCAGCAGCCGTTATCACAGGCTTTATTGCTAAAGAAAATGTTGTAGGTACACTTGCCGTGTGCTTTGCAGGTCTTCAGAATCTTATTGATACCGAAGAGCTTGCTATGCTTGAAGGAAGCGGTGCTGAGGTTGCTGATATAATGGCAATTTCCAAGGCGGCAGCTTTGGCTTATCTTGTTCTTAATCTTTTTTCTCCTCCCTGCTTTGCTGCAATAGGTGCTATGAATTCCGAAATGAAAAGTGCAAAATGGTTCTGGGGCGGAATCGGGCTTCAGCTTATGACAGGCTTTTCATTGGGGTTCATTGTCTATCAGGCAGGTACCCTGATAATAGAAAAAACTGTCGGGGCAGGCTTTTATCCGGGACTTATTGCGGTACTGATATTTGCGATAATTCTTACCGTGCTTTCAATAACAGGTGAACGTAGAGTAAAACGGGAATTGGCAGAAAGGAAAAATAAAGCGTAAAAGCATAAAGGATGAATAATATGGAAAATATAATTCTCGGTGCAGTAATAATACTTATAGTGTCTCTTGCAGGCATATATATTTACCGTTCAAGAAAAAAAGGTGTTAACTGTATAGGCTGTCCCGACAGTAAAAGCTGTCAGGGGAATTGCCCGGGATGTACGGTAAAGACAAAAAAATATGACTGAAAAAAACAAAAGGCACGGTTTACCTTTGAGGTAAGTCCGTGCCTTAATGTTTATTTTTTTTGCTTTATAGAAAAATCCTGCTGAATAAAGTAAAAAGATTATATGTCCCGTCGAACGGGAAGTAAACTTCCCATGTCGATATGTTATCCGAAAACGGTCGCTGTTGCGTACGGCGAAGCCGTTTTTTGGGTGAATCAATCGTTGATTTCAATTCCTCTCTGTTTTCTTGCAAGTGCAAGCTCAGAGAATACCTTTTCCTTCTTTGCGCCTGTGAAGTCATAGAAGAATAAGGGGATAGCGCAAAGGAGAAGGCTTATGCCGGGAACAATTGTTACTAGTGAGAACATGGCAAAATTCTGTGTTGATGAAAGAGAATTGATAGCCTGAACAACTGCATCACCACTGCCTACGTTAAGATTTGCAACATCGATATGCACAACAAGGTACATAACAATAATCATAACGGTAGCAAAAGCATTGCCGATTTTGTTTACAAATGACTGACAGGCAGAGCCCAGTCCCGTATCTCTGTAGCCTGTTTTCCATTCCATAAAGTCGAGACAGTCGCATACCATTGCAAAGGATACATTGTTGATAACACCGAGAGGAATAGCGGCAATAAGCATAAAGGGAATACAAAGAAGAAGATTGTGAGTTGTCCATCCGATAAGAAGTGTGAAGCAGGAC
Organism: Acutalibacteraceae bacterium; assembly: GCA_045588855.1. GTDB lineage: Bacteria > Bacillota > Clostridia > Oscillospirales > Acutalibacteraceae > RUG806. Next base: position 28,857 of record JAZNEX010000056.1, on the reverse strand, counting down.
GCAACAAAACCGCTGATACATGAAACTATCATAATCTGCTTGTATTCAAACTTTTTGTAGAGCTTGGGTAAGAAGAGCATTGCACCGAACATACCCGCTGCAGCGCAAATCTGGATAACAAGAGCAACATTTGAAATGTTCTTGTTGATTTCTTCAACAGTCTGAGGTGCAACCTTGCCGAGATAGAAGCCTGAATAACGTGCAACGTGGGGAGCTGCTGCCTGAAGCATATATCTGCCGAATGAAAGAATACCTGAAATTACAACAAGCATAAGGGGCTTGCAGGTGAAAATTCTTTTGATAGTGGAGGGCTCTCCGGGAGCTTTCTTAGTTGCGTTGGGGATCCGGATTCTTTCCTTTGTTTTGAAAGAGGAAAGAGTGAACAGGGGCATACCGATAACTGCCATTGAAACTGCCATTATTGCGTACTTTGTTATGTTTGCCTGCTCATAATCCATATTTGCAACAAAATAACCCACAATAATGGGGAGAGCAACCGTAACAGCAGAGCCGATACCGCCTACTGTTTTTGCATAGGAAATAAGAGTACCTCTTTCCTTGGGGTTGGGAGTCATAACATTGGGAAGACTCCAGAAGGGAACATCGCTTACGGTGTAAATCATACCCCAGGCGACATATACAAATGTAACAAAAACATATAAAGATGTTGTCTGGTTATTTACATCAAAGCCGGGATTTACAAACATAAGTATTGTGAGTATTGCAATGGGAACAGCAGTAAGAAGGGGATAGGGCTTCATTCTGCCCCATTTTGTTGTTTTTCTGTCCATTATCATACCCATCATAGGGTCGTTGACAGCGTCCCATACACGTGCAAGAAGCATAAGCAAAATAACGAATATTGCATTGAGCTTAAGCACGTTCATATAATAGTCTGTAACATAGCTTGACATACAGCTGTATACAAGACCCTGACCGAGAGCCGCAATTGCATACATCTGTGTTTCTTTTTTCGGAACATATTTTTTCATCGTATCGGTTTTGTTCATTTTATTTTCCTCCCGTAGGTAAATTCTTTTTTCGGCTCCGGATAATGCTTTCTTAAAGCTCCGAGAAGCTTTGATGCTTCGGGGAAGTCGCCTATTGTTTTACAGTAATGAGTATAGATTACATTCATATTTTTATCAAGCCCGACAAAAGCGCACAGCTGTAATTCGCGCTTGTCAGAGGGGGTGTCATTGACAAAGGCTTCCATCATTTCAGAATCAAGAAGATTTCTGATATCACCCTTTGTCATTTCCTCAAACATTTTGTCACCTGCAATCATATTTATCATGCTGTTTGCTTCAAAGATTTCATATCTGTCATAAAAAACGGCATCAGGGTCAGCAATCAGCTCAAAGGGATACAGGCTCTGTACCTTTGAAAGGGTGTTTACATCAGATTGAATTATGAATTTTATATCAATGCCCATCATTCTGAAAACGCGCTGATATTTTCTGAATGTATCAAGCATTTCCTTACAGATACTGCATTCGTAGTATCGTGCGAAAATAAGAAGTGTTTTTTTGCTGATTTTTTTACTGAGGTCAATATTCCTGCCGTAGGCAGAGGAATATATGAAATCCTTGAGGCTGTCACCGGGCTGGAGTTTTTTGTGTGCAGGGTACAGATTGTTTTTCTTGTCTTCCTTCACACGGTTTACGGCTTTTTCAAAGCGTGCCATGGTATTTTCGAGAGTTTTTCTTGCACAGGCAAGATTGATACGCTGAAAGCCTCTGCCGAGGTCGCCGAACATCTCACCGTAGTCAAGATATATATCTGCATCCTCAAGGACTTTTTTCAGCTGAACATGTGTAAGTCCCAATGCTCTCATATCTATCCACTGAAGATATGTGCCTTCAAGGGGAAAGACCTTTATCTCGGGGAATTTTTCAGTCATAAAGCCTTCGATATATTTTGCATTGCCGTCAATTACCGTCAGCAGCTCCTCCAGCCAGTCTTCGCACATATTATATGCAGTTTTACAGGCTTCAAATGCAAATATGTTCAGATGATTGGAAAGAATCAGCATCATACAGGCATTTACTTTGCCGCGGTACTTTTTGTCGGGTATTATGATATTTGAGCATTGAAGTCCTGCAAGGTTGAAGGTCTTACTTGGTGCGGTGCATACGGCTATATTATTTTTTATATCCTCTCCGAGAGTTGCCATTACCGTATGAGTATATCCCGGCATTATAAGGTCATTGTGGATTTCGTCGTCAATGATAAATACACCGTTTTTGGTACATATATCAGCAACCTTCTGCAGCTCATCTTTTGTCCATACCCTTCCTATGGGGTTATGGGGATTGCAGAAGATTATAGCCTTTGTGTCAGGCAGCTCAGCTTTTTTTCTGAGATCCTCAAAATCTATTTCATAGCGGTTATTTTTTAGCAGCAGCTCACTGTAAACGAAGCGTCTGCTTTTTGCAACTACCGCCATATCAAAGGGATAGTAAACGGGCGTGAGAATTATTATTCCGTCTCCCGGCTTTGTGACGGCCTCAATCAGCACACCGAGGGCGCTTACAACACCGGGGGTTGTTACTATCCAGTCCTTTTCAATCTTAAAATTATGCCGTCTGTCCATCCAGGACAGCACTGCATCAAAGTATTCATCGGTAGGGTCTGTGTAGCCGAGAATCTGTGTCTCGGCAAGCTCTGATAAGGCAGCCCTTATGGCAGGAGCCGTGGGGAATTCCATATCAGCAACGGACAAGGGTACTGCATCCGTCGATGGATTTTTTGCAGAATTCCATTTTGCACTGCCGCAGTTTCTTCTGTCGGGAATGCTTGTAAAATCGTATTTCATAATATACCGCTTTCTGAAAACGGAAAATTCCGTCTTAATAAACAAACCAAAGCCCTGCTTGAGAGCAGGGTAATGCAAAGACTCATGGGTTTATATGTTTTTTTATAGCTTCAAATGTTTCATCGCTTATTACATGCTCTATTTTGCAGGCATCCTCAACTGCGGTTTCACGGCTGACACCGAGCTTTATAAGAGTTTCCGAAATAACCGTATGCCGTTCAAACATCGTCCGGGCAATTTTTAATCCTTCCTCGGTAAGCTTCAGCGCGCCTGATTCCTCAACAGTGATGAATCCGCCGTTTTTAAGAAGGTTGACTGCCCTCGAAACACTTGGTTTTGAATAACCGAGGTGTTCACTTACATCAACCGAGCGTACAAAAGGATTTTCTTTTGTTAGCACATATATGGTTTCAAGGTACATTTCCCCTGATTCCTGTAAAATCATAAAAACACCTCCGTATATAATCAATTAATTTTAACACAAAATGTATAATCACGCAATATGTCAATATGGTTGAGAATGAAGCGGATTTGTTGTAAAACATTACTATAAATAAAAATGTCCTCTGCTTCGGATAACGAAACAGAGGAAAATATAATTATGAATGCTTTGATACGAAATTGTCCACGGCTTCCCAGTATCTTTCGGGGAAGAATGCACAGGCTTCGTCGTGGCCTGTGTCGGGAAGAATGAGCTTTTCCTTGTCGGCATTACAGCTTTCATAAAGAGCTTCTGCCATCCATACGGGAACAACCGTGTCGGTATCTCCGTGAATAAACAGAGTGGGAGTATCTGAAACGGAAACAGCGTCAATGGGGGAACAGTCTCTGAAATTCCATCCGTTGAATACCTTTGTAAATGAATTTGCAGCATTAAGGAAGGGGAATTCGGGAAGTCCTGTCTTTACGGTTATTGAATCCTTAAAAAGCTCATAGCAGTTTGTAAAGCCACAGTCTGCAATACAGCATTTTACATTTTTTGGAAGATCTTCTCCTGTCACCATCATTACGGTTGCGCTGCCCATAGAAATGCCGAGAAGGACGATTTCTGCTTCGGGGTCAGCTGAGATTATGTAATTGATCCAGTTTATTATGTCATATCTTTCATAATAACCCATGGATGTGAATTTTGCCTCCTGGTTTCTGTGGGCTCTCTGACAAGGCATCAGACAGTTGTAGCCGTTTTTGTAAAAATGGACAGCCTGTCTTGCCATTGCTCTAGGGCGTGATGTATAGCCGTGTACAGCAATGAGCCATTTGTGTGAGGGTGTATCCTGAAGAATTTCCTTTGCAAGAAGCTTTTCATTTTTTTCATTTATAAGCACGGTATCGTCGGGATTGATTGCATTGTACCAGTCATCTGCATTTCTGAAATTTTCGTCGTGAAGATATCTGTGCATATTTCCGGGTGCCTGCAAAAGCTCTTCGGGGTGCTTGTTACAGGTTCTTTTTGAAAGAATTCCATAGCACAATACACCGCCTATGCCGAGATATAATGCACCTGCACCGACAGCAGCTCCTGCAATGCCCAATGCGATTTTTGTTTCTTTTTTCATAAGAGTAACCTCCTCAGATAAAGACTGTAGATACATAATAACAGTATTTTTCAGACAAATCAACAGTTTTTTATGTGATTGACTTGAAGGCTGATTGATTGTATAATATAAACATAAATGTCTGAAAAAGGAGAGCTTTTGTAATGAGAAAAACAATTGACCTTAATTTCGGTTGGAAATATTCGGAGTGCTTTGCCGAAGAAATGATAAAGCCGGGCTATGACGACAGTGCATTTGAAAAAGTTGATATACCCCATACAAACAAGGAAATTCCGTATAATTATTTCAATGAAGCCATGTTTCAGTTTGTCAGCTGTTACAGAAAGGTTTTCAGGCTTCCCGCAGAGGCACTTGAAGATAAAAAGCATATCTTTTTAAGCTTCGAGGGTGCAGCTAACTATGCAAAGGTTTATCTTAACGGTGAATTTATCGGAGAGCATAAGGGCGGTTATACTCCCTTTTCATTTGAAATAACTGATAAGGTAAACAAGGGCAATAACTGTCTTGCAGTTATGCTTGATTCTACCGAAAGACCTGAAATTCCTCCCTTCGGTAAGGTTGTTGACTATCTTGTATACGGCGGTATTTACAGAGAAGTTCATATTGATATATATGATGAGAAATATATCGAGGATGTTTTTGTTAAAACTCCTGATGTGCTTTACAGTGAAAAGATAATTGAAACGGACGTTACCTTCTCCGAAAAGGTAAAGGGTATCTGTTCATTTGAACTGCTTGACGGTGAAAACTGTCTCGGTAAAAAGACAGCTGAAATTGACGGCAGAGTGCTTCGTATCCGTTGGAAAGTAAAGAATGTTGAGCTGTGGGATATCGATAACCCCAAGCTTTATACTCTTAAAGTCACATTCGGAAGTGATGAGGTTACAAAGCGTTTCGGCTTCAGAGAGGCAAAGTTTACAAGAACAGGCTTTGTTCTTAACGGCAGAAAGGTAAAGCTTATCGGTCTTAACCGACATCAGAGCTATCCTTATGTGGGTAATGCTATGCCCGAATCGGCACAGAAGGCTGATGCTGATTTTATGAAATATACCCTCGGCTGTAATATTGTAAGAACAGCACATTATCCCGATTCCGTGCACTTCCTTGAGCGCTGCGATGAAATCGGTCTTCTCGTATTTACCGAAATGCCTTCATGGCAGTTTTTAGGTGAAGGTGAATGGAGAGAAAACTGCCTTGATAACATAAAGGCTATGGTTATTCGTGACAGAAGCCATCCTTCGGTTATTCTCTGGGGTGTGCGCGTAAACGAGGGTGGAGACTGTGATGAGTTTTATACTCAGACTAATGCACTTGCAAGAAGTCTTGATCCCACAAGACAGACTGGTGGTGTAAGAAACTTCCCCAGAAGCCACCTGCTTGAAGACGTGTATACATACAATGACTTTATACATTCGGGCGGTCCCATCAATCTTGTTCCTGCAATCATCACCTGCGGTATAAAGGCTCCTTATCTCGTAACAGAGCATAACGGCCATATGTTCCCCACAAAGACCTTTGACAGAGAGGCTTTAAGAACAGAGCACGCTTTAAGACATCTGCGTGTACAGAATACATCCTTCGGCTCAAAGCGCCATACGGGTGCTATCGGATGGTGTATGGCTGACTATAATACACACAAGGACTTTGGCAGCGGTGACAGAATCTGCTATCACGGTGTTGCTGATATGTTCCGTATTCCCAAGCTTGCTGCTGCAGTATATGCCTCACAGCAGGATGATATCCCTGTGCTTGAAACATCATCTGCTATGGATGTGGGTGAGCATCCCGGTGCTATTATCGGTCAGACATATATTTTCACCAACTGTGATTATGTAGAGATATACAAAAACGGTAAGTATAAGAGTACTGCATATCCCGACAAAAAGGGATATCCCAATCTTCCTCATCCTCCCGTTCTTCCCAAGGACTTTATCGGTAACAGCCTTGAAGAGGATGACGGACTTCCTCCCGAGGTTGCTGCTCCTCTTAAGAATGCCCTCGTGGCAGCAGCCGAACACGGTTATATAATGCCTCCTCAGCACTATCTTGAAATTGCATATTCCTTCCTTAAGGGTAAGATGAAGATTTCACAGATGGTTGACCTTATTACAAAGTATTTTGCAAACTGGGGCGATGAGCAGGTTGAATACCGTTTTGACGGCTACAAAAACGGCATACTCGTAAAATCTGTAACCCGTACAGCTGCAAATTCACAGCAGCTTTCAGTAAAGGCTGACAGTGATACTCTCACAGAGGATAAGACCTATGATGTAACAAGAATTGAGCTTATGTGTAATGACCAGAACGGTAACCGTCTGCCCTTTGCAAACAACAGCATAAAGGTAGAAATTGACGGACCTGCAAAGGTAATCGGCCCCGACGAATTCGCGTTAATCGGCGGCGCAAGAGCATTCTGGATAAGAACCACAGGTAAGTCAGGAAAAGTAACCGTAAAAATAACCGGTGAAAACCTTGGTGAACATACACTTACATTCAACGTGACAAAGAAATAACTCAATATCAGCAGATAAATACTACAGCCCTGTACCGTAAAAGTACAGGGCTGTATTTTCTTGTGTGAATAATTACAGCTTTTCAAGTCCGACAGAGACTCTGAGGATTGTTCTTGCATCTGCGGCGGTTACTGATTTGTTGTTGTCAACATCGGCAGCAAGGGTCTGAGCTTCGCTGAATTTCTCAAGTCCTACAGAGGCTCTAAGCGCAAGACGCGCATCTGCTGCAGTTATTCTACCGTCACAATCTATATCGCCTTTGGTAATTTTTTGTGTTAGCTTGATCTGGTCTATATCCTTTGCTTCAAACAGAATATACAGGCTGAAATGGTCTGTTTCAAAGGCAATATAATCACCTTTTATTTCACTTTCAAGAAGAGTGAAATTGCCGTTTTCTTCTTGCCTCAGAACTCCGCAGTTATCCTTGTCAAAGTCCTCCGGAATAGGAATCAGCACTTCTACAGAATTTTCGGGGTCTTTTTTTTCACCGTCGGTATACATATCTATCTCGTATGGTACAGTATTCTGAATTTCTCCCGAATCAAGGTCGATTGTTATATCACCGTCATATATTTCAACATGGAAAACTTCTTTTGTGAAGCCGTCTGTCTCATTTTCGGCAATAACACCGTTTGATACGAGCTGAGTTGTTTTTTTACCATGATGAGAAGCATAAAAATAGAAGGTTTTATGCTCTTTACACCAATCAATATCAACAAATTTGTAAGTAATTGCAACGGCTGAAAGAATTGTACCTGCTATTTTCCAGGAAGGAACAGCTATTTCAATAAGACTGTCAACGGCAGTATAGCCAAGACCTGAAAGTGTATTTTTTAAGTAATTATCCGCATCAAAGCCGATTTTTGCACATGTGTTGAGTATAGCCTCATAGACAGATTTTACGGCTTTTTCTGTACTGCCCAATGTAAGTGATTTTGAAATTGAAGAACTGAGATCTTTAAATGCAGAATCAGATAATGCTTCCAGGAAGTCTTTTGCAAATGCCTTCACAGTTTTTTTCTGAGCCTGCACATCAACTGAAAAGGTAAGTGTTTCGAGAAGGCATGTTATAAAAATATCCACAGCATTATAATATGCAAGTCTTTCGCTTAAGCTACTGTTGTTTGTATATTCTATTTTGCTGCCGTTAGGAATATTTTTAAGCGTTATTGAAGTTTTGGCAAAGCTGTCAGGGTCATGATAAAAAGCTTCGTCCCTGTGGAAAATATCGTATCCTATACATGAAAGAGATTCGACAAATAATTTTGCACCTGAGTTCTGCACACGGGGCTCAATTACTTCTGAACTGACAAAATTACCGTATTCATCATATACCTCTATAATACCGTATGTATGGTAAAAATTGTATGCGTCAAGGGTGACGGTGTGTGTTTTATTGTTAATATCTTTACATTTTACATTGTCGATATAAATGCCATCGCCTTTAGTGTATTTAGATGAGGTTATATCCTCGCAACGAACGGCACTTTTATTGTCAGAAACCGTTACTTTAATAACACGGCTTATTCCTGAATTTAATTCTTTTACTGTGACTAATACTGACCCCGGGTACTTTGCCTTGAAGAGGAAAGATGTTATTCCGTCATTGACCTGATTTTTGATGAATTCTATAATTGAAGAATTGCTTACACTGATACTGTATTTTGTTGTTTTATCCACTATATCGTTTTCTGAATGATATGCACCAATAAGAATATCTTCCCCGACTGTGTAGTTCATTTCAGGATGGCTGGCAAGAATACCGAAGGTAACATTTTCTTTTAGGTGTGTGTTATCATATATATAACCATTGTTTGTGCCGCCATATGCGAATTCAGAATATGTCAGAATATGGTTGCCTTTGAAACCGTTAAAATCGGAAGGATCAGTTTTTTCGTTGTAATCATTGTGAAAAGGTTCACCTGTCTCAAAGCCTGCTTTTTCTACGTCCTTCATTAAACTTTTTTCAGAAGAATAAGTGACATTTTTTATGTCGTCACAGTATAAAAGGTGACCTCTGCTGAATGCGCTTCTATATGATGTAGATTTAACCAGCTTTTCGTTTTTTACGGTAAAGCCTAACCAGGTGTCAACTATGACACTTCCCATAGCACTTAATGCAGATGTATAAATGCGTATTACATTGTCGGAATACTTAATACACACATGGCCTTCACCGTTGTAAAATGAAGCGAATTCATCTGTGATTGAATTGCAAAAGGTAATTTTCCCGTCTTTTATCTTATAAAGCGAAAGCTTTTGGGGAGAGAATATGACTAAATCTTTTTCGCCGTCATTATCCAAATCTTCAATAAGGGCACTTAAAGCATCCGCCTTGTTTATGTTTGAGGGAAAAGCTTTAGTGTTAAATAATTTGAAATTTTTTCCGATGTAGTCATAAAACATTGCAGTAGCAAGCCAGTCTTCGGTTTTTTCGGTTGTGGCATCAGCCTGAAGGCTGAATATATTTGTAAAAGGAACAGATGTTATAAGCATTATGCATGTAAGAAAGATGCAAAGAAATTTTTTATGTGATTTCATAATTATTGCTTTCATAATTTTCTCCTTCCAAAGTGCAAAACCCTATGAGAAAAATCAGAGGGTAAGCAGTTTATTTTGTCAGCTCGATTGCGTACATATACTGACACTTCACCTCATCGGGGTTGATGGCGGGGAAGTTGATTTTTAATTTGCCGTTGTCATTTTCGGTGGTAAGTGTTGCGTCGTGGGAGAGAAGACGTGCTTTGATGCTTTCGTCATAATCTACCTCTGAAAGAGTTACGCTGCCGAAGGGGAAGCGGTTGATAATTGCGAAAACCGTGTCGCCCTTTCTTGTGTAATATGTATCCTTCTGAGGATTCTTTGTATAAAGGCGTGTGCCGTAGATTGCATCGCCGTTGACGCTGAGCCATTCACCGATCTGAAGAAGTCTTTCCTGCATAATAACAGGGATTGTACCGTCAGCAGCGGGGCCTATGTTGAGAAGGAAGTTACCTCCCTTGGAAACTAACTCAACAAGCATTTCAATAAGCTCTTTTGCGGAAAGGTAGTCTTCCGTGTTTTCGATTCTGTTGAGACCGAAGGACTTTCCGATACCTCTGCATTCCTCAAAGGGTCTGTCAAGCTCAACATCCTCAATCTTTCTGCCGCCGTCAATGATGCCGTATTCGGTGGTGAAGTTACCGCCCAGTCTGCCTCTTGTCTCCTTGCCCCAGCGGTCATTGGGAACAATATAATCCTTAACGGGGGATTCGTTGTAAAGCCAGGTTAAAAATTCTGTTGAATGCCAGGTTTCGCTGGGATGATCCCATTCACCGTCGGTAAAGAGGGTAGAGGGCTCATATTTTGTGATAAGCTCCTTAAGCATCGGATGAAGGTGCTTTAATGCATATTCCTCGGGATTCTTGAGGTAAAGGGGATGGAACCATTCATAAACGGAGTGATAAACACCGAAGCGTACACCTGAGTCCTTCATAGCTTCTTTAAGCTCCATACAGAAGTCTCTGTGGGGGCCTACATCCATGGAGTTCCAGTTCCATGCATAGTCTGACTTGAAAAGGCAGAAGCCGTCGTGGTGCTTTGATGTGATGTTGATATACTTTGCCCCCGACTTTCTGAAAAGCTCAGCCCATTCATTTGCATCAAAAAGCTCAGCCTTGAAGCCTTCAACAAAGTCAACATACTTATAATCCTCGCCGTAAACCTTATCGTGCCATTCCTTAGCACCCTGGTCAGGCTGTTTTTCTATTTGCCACTGATACCATTCCGCATAGTGACCTCTTGTGGTATAAGCAGGGACTGAATAAAGTCCCCAGTGTATAAAAATACCGAATTTAGCATCGGCAAACCATTCGGGAACGGGACGGGAATTGAGGGATTCCCAGTTGTTTTCATACTTCATAAGCAGACTCCTTTATTGTTTTTGTTATATTATATAATCACTTTATAATTTATGCAAATATTTTTTTCCAGGCTATTGCGAAAAGTATTTGTTTGTGTGTATAATGTATGTATATTTCAATTGAGAGGTATTATTATGATTGACGCTAATATAAAAGCAGTTGTGAATTATGCCGTGGCTGAAGGCCTTATCGAAGAAGCTGATAGAACATATTGTATCAACGGTATTATTTCACTTTTCGGAAAAAATGATTTTGATGACAGTGTACAGCCCTCCGACGGCAGCATTTCTTCGGTTCTTGAAAGCCTCTGTGATGAAGCTGTGAAAATGGGACTTATTGATGACGGCAGTGTATCAAGAGATCTGTTTGATACAAAGATTATGGGTATTCTTACACCCCGTCCCTCTGAAGTTATCAGAACCTTCAGAGGCCTTTATAAAGAAAATCCCGAAAAAGCAACAGACTGGTATTATAAGCTCAGCGGAGATACAAACTATATCCGCCGTGACAGAATTGCTAAAATTCTCAAGTGGCAGCAGACAGGTGAATACGGAACAATCGACATTACCGTAAATCTTTCAAAGCCCGAAAAGGATCCCAAGGCAATAGCCGCTGCAAAGAATATGCCTCAGGTCGGCTATCCTAAGTGTATGCTCTGCCGTGAATGTGAAGGATATGCCGGCAGAATAGATTTTCCTGCACGTCAGAATCACAGAATTATTCCCATTACAATCAATAATTCTGATTGGTTTATGCAGTATTCTCCCTATGTGTATTATAATGAGCACTGCATTGTTTTCAACGGCACACATACTCCTATGACCATAGACAAAAGTGCTTTTGCAAAGCTTCTTGAGTTTGTAACCGTGTTCCCGCATTACTTCCTCGGCTCAAATGCCGATCTTCCCATTGTAGGCGGTTCTATTCTTTCCCATGAGCATTTCCAGGGCGGTAAGTATGAGTTTGCAATGGAAAGAGCACCCATAGAAAAGGAGCTCAGCTTTGAAGGCTTCTCAGATGTAAAAGCCGGTATTGTAAAGTGGCCTATGTCCACAATCAGACTTCAGTCTGAAAACAAGAGCAGCCTTGTTGAGCTTGCTGATAAGATTCTTACAAAATGGAGAGGCTATACCGACGAGAGTGCATTTATTTTTGCGGAAACTGACGGTACACCTCATAACACAATCACACCTATAGCAAGAAGACGCGGTGACCTCTTTGAGCTTGATCTTGTGCTTCGTAATAATATCACAACCGTTGAGCATCCCCTCGGTGTATATCATCCCCACAGTGAGCTTCACCACATCAAAAAAGAGAATATCGGTCTTATTGAGGTTATGGGTCTTGCTGTGCTTCCTCCCAGACTCAAGGATGAGCTTGAAGCAATTGAAAAGGCAATTCTCAAAAAAGCCGATCTTCGTGCTGATGCTCTTACAAAGGACCACGCAGACTGGGTTGAATCCTTTATTAATGACTATGAATTTACCCCTGTAAACACTATGGATATCCTAAAATCTGAGGTCGGTAAGGTCTTTGCAACAGTGCTTGAACACGCAGGTGTGTATAAGCGTACCGAGGACGGTATGGCAGCATTTATCCGTTTTGTTGAAAGTGTTTGACACAAACGAAGCTTTGTGCTAAAATGAGAATATAAAGGAGTTGACAGTTATGAAAAATATCCGTAAAGTATTAAGTCTCGTTCTCTCTTGTCTTGTTATTTTTTCATCCTTCGCTTTTGCTGTAAGTGCCGAGGAGTGTAATCATCTTTATGATGCAACTATTGTTTCGCCCTCTTGCGCAGAGGCAGGCTACACTCTTTACGTATGTTCTCTTTGCGGTGATAACTACAAGGATTATTCCAAGGGCGCACCTGCAAAGGGTCACACCTACAGTGCATGGTACAATGTAAATGAAGCTACCTGTGATAATGAAGGACACGATAAGCGTGAATGTCAGGTATGCGGTGCTGCAGATATCAGAACACTTCCCATTGTTGACCATATCGACAATAACAATGATGGCGGCTGTGATTTCTGCGGAACAAAAGTTGATTCTGATACAACCGTTGCTCCCTTTGACTGGCTTGTTGCATTATTTAATGCAATTATTCAGTTCTTTAAGGATATCTTTGCATAAGGATAATAATGGCATAAAAAAATCCTCTGAGTTCATCAGAGGATTCTTTTTTTGTTTATCTGAGCGGATTTCCTTCGGAATCGAAAAGGGGAAGCTCATTAAGGAAGATGATATCATCTCTGTCTTTTGCATCGCCTTCCGCAAGCACTGCAACCTTTCCGCATACAACACCGCCTGCCTTTTCTACGAGCTGCTCTACAGCATAGAGGGATTCTCCCGTTGAAATAACATCGTCAACAATAAGAATTTTTTTGCCCTTCATAAGCTCGGCATCTGCGGTGTCAAGATAGAGCTTCTGATCCTTTGCTGTTGTGATTGATCGTACATCAACCTCAAAAACGCCTGTCATATAAAGCTTTGGATTTTTTCTTGCAATAAAATGAGTCGGGTCGTTGTGCTGCTTTGCCATTTCGTAAGCAAGGGGAATACCCTTTGCCTCAGCAGTAATAAGATAGTCATATTCGGGTACAATTTCAAGTAAGGCTTTTGCGCAGCTTACAGTAAGCTCCACATCGCCGAACATAACAAATGCACCTATCATAAGCTTGTCATTGAGCTTGCATAAGGGAAGCTTTCTTTCGCAGCCCGCAATATTCATTGAATAATACATAGCAATATCCTTTCTCAGATGAATCTTTATATTTATTATACTTCCGTGTTTTGTGAGATGTCAATACGGGAAGTATAATTGTTGAAAATATATTGAAATATAAAAGAAAAACTGTAGTTGTATATTTTTTTGTTTCATATCATCAAGATTTTTAATAAAATATAAGTAATATTTGTTAATATTTTTTAAAAATATACTAAACATTTAAGAAAAAGTATGATATAATATCTTTTGTATATGCGGATGTGTATATTTACAATCTGACTCAGAAAGAGGTAGTTGGTTTGAATAAAGAAAATGCAAAGCCCGAAACAAAAAAAGAGGGCACTAAAGGAAAGAAGAAAAAGAAGAAAAAGATGCCCAAGGGGCTCAGGGTATTTCTTATTCTTTTCCTTATGGTTTTTATAACCGGTGTATTATCCGTAAGCCTTGTTGTGCTTGAGGTATTCACTGATGTAGGTCTTATCAATATCGGTGCTTCAAATCCCGAAAACGATGTTGCAGGGGTTGATTACATAGATCTTGATCAGTATCTGAAGGATCAGAGCCAGACAACAATTATCTATGCAGGCGAAAGGGATAATGACCCTGTTGAAATTGCCCGTCTTCACGGTGCGGAAAACAGAGAATGGGTTGACCTTGAATATGTATGCGAAGATCTCAAGAATGCTGTTGTTGACCTTGAAGACAAGCGTTTTTATGATCATAAGGGTGTTGACTGGATAAGAACCATCGGTGTTGTTGTTGAATACAGCTTCTCACAGGGCGGTTCAACAATCACTCAGCAGCTTATCAAAAACCTTACCGGCGAAAATAACCGTACCTTCGTAAGAAAGTATAAGGAAATCAGAAATGCACTTGCACTTGAGCAGCATTTTGAAAAGGACGAAATCCTTGAAGCATATCTTAACACAATTTATCTTGATATGGGCTGTTACGGTATAAAGACAGGTGCTGAGTACTATTTCAATAAGACTGTTGATGAGCTTACTCTTATGGAATCCGCAATTCTTGCTTCCATTACAAACGCTCCCAGAAAATATAATCCCATTATCAACTATGATATAAACCGTGACCGTGCTACTCAGTGCCTTGATGCTATGCTTGCACAGGGACATATCACACAGGCTGAATACGATGCGGCTCTCGCAGAGGATGTACAGTTTTACGGCAATAACAATACCGTTGAAAATGAAGAGGGCGAAGAGGTCGAGGTAGAGGTAGAGACAGAGTACAACAGCTATTATGTTGACTTTATTATTGAATCTCTTATCAAGGACTTACAGAAAAAATACGGTTATACCGAATCAGAGGCCTTCCACAAGGTTTATTACGGCGGTCTTAAGGTATACGGTGCACTTGATCTTGAAATTCAGGATGAGCTTGAATATGTATATGAAAACCGCGTGACCTTCCCTCAGGAGGAGGATACCGAGGATAATCCCGCTATCCAGTCTTCAATGATTATTATGGACTATGAAGGCAGAGTTGTAGCAACTGCAGGACGTCTCGGCAAAAAGGTCGGTGACAGAACCCTTAATATCGGTACATCTTCACCCCGTCAGCCCGGTTCATGCATTAAGCCTCTTTCGGCTTACGCTCCCGCAATTGAGCTCGGTGTATTCTACTGGTCATCATATCTTCCCAATTTCGGTATCAATCTTCCCGGTGAAAGCAGAGCATGGCCCACAAACTACGGTGGTGTTACCGGTGATCCCAATGATCTCAGAAACCTTCCCCAGGCTATCGCTCCTTCACTTAATACGATTCCTGCAAGAATTATTGATACAATTTCAACAGAAACATCTTACACCTTCTTAAGAGACCGTTTTCATATTTCAACACTTACCGAAATTGATAATAACTACGCGCCTCTTGCAATCGGTGCTATGCAGTACGGTATGACATGTCTTGAAATGGCAGCTGCATTCGTAACCTTCGGCAGCGGCGGTATCTATTATGAGCCCTGGTGTTATTATGAGGTAACAAACTCTGCAGGCACAGAGGTAATTCTTGAACCCGACAGAGAAGGTGAAAGAGTGCTTACAAAGGGTACTGCGGACGTTATGCTTCAGCTTCTCAAGTGTGTTGTTTCTTACTCAGGCGGTACCGGTGCTCCTTACGCAGTAAAGGGTCAGTCAAACTGGGCAAAGACAGGTACCAGCTCGGATAACGTTGACAGATGGATTATCGGCGGTACTCCTTATTATCTCGGCTGTGTATGGACAGGCTTTGAAAAGGAAAGAAGAACAATCAATCTCGGTTACTACGGTGCAAACCCTGCAGGTCAGGTTTACAGAGAGGTTATGAAGCGTATCCACGAGGGTCTTGAATATAAGGACTTCGAAATGAGTGACGAATCTGTTCAGAGAAGCTATTGTACTGCAACGGGCAGACTTGCAAACTCAGGCTGTCCCACTGCAACAGGCTGGTTCAGAGTTGACGCACTTCCGAGTGTCTGCTCAGGTCACAGAAGCAGCGGCAGTTCCGGCGGCGGAAGCACGGAAATCCCGCAGTTCTAAGCAAGATTAATGAAAAACTCCGGACAAAATTACAGTCCGGAGTTTTTTTGAAAGGATGTAGAATATGATAATATTGGCAGTTGATTACGGTGATGTCAGAACAGGACTTGCTGTATGTGATAAAAGTGAATTTCTTGCTTCTCCCGTATGTGTAATAACCGAAAGAAACGAAGATAAGGTTATTGAAAAGGTAAGTGAAAAGGCTAAGGAGCTTAAGGCTCAGGAGATAGCTGTAGGGCTTCCTAAGAATATGGACGGAACAGAAGGCTTCAGGGCAGATGCCTGTAAAGAGTTTGCTGCTAAACTTGAGGCAAAAACGGGTATAAAAACAGTTATGCGAGATGAAAGGCTCACTACCGTAAGTGCACATAAAATAATGAATATGACAGATACAAGAGGAAGTAAACGCAAGAATACCGTTGATGCGGTAGCTGCCGTTATTATTCTTGAGGATTATATCAGATACAGGAAAAATAATTCGTAACTAAATATAATGTCAATACATAAGAAAACAGCCGCCATGCATATGACGACTGTTTTCTTTATGTTAACTTGGAGATTAACTTACAGAAGCTATAAGAATGATTCTTGCATCTGCTGCGGTTACTGTACCGTTGTTGTCAGCATCACCTGCGATTTTCTGCTTTTCTGTGAATTTTTCGAGGTTAACCGAATATCTCAGTGCAAGTCTTGCATCAGCTGCGGTAATTTTCCCGTCGGCATTGATATCGCCCTTGAGACCTGTGTTTTCGGGGGGCTCTGAAGGTGCGGGGCCGTTGTTACCGCTGAAACGAGCAGGATAGTTTGTGTACATACGGTTAAGGTCAACCTTGCCTGATGCACCGTTTATTCTGCCTGTTTCCGTGTACTGCCATACGTCAACATTGTTATTTTTGTATGTGCAGTATGATGTATCCCATTCTGCAATCCATACGGAACGATTATTGAATGTCGAGGGGTAAACGTGGGTTTCTGCAAATGAACGGCTGCAGTAAATACCTGCATAATAGCCTGCATTCTCAACAACCTTACAGAATTCATCAAGAACCATTGAACAGGTAGCCTTTCCTGCTTTGAGATGTGATTTGTCTGAGCCGTAGTCTTCCATATCGATATATACGGGAAGGTCAAGCTTACAGTTATATTTTTTAAGAGTATTTACGGTGAAGTTTGCTTCGTCAATTGCTCCCTGCTTTGTGAGGGCATATGAGAAGAAGTAAACACCTACATACATACCTGCTGCCTTTGCATTGTTGTAATGCTGAAGGAAGGATTCGTCGGCATATATTGAACGGCTGCCGTCGGAGCCTCTGCCGCCTATACGGATGATAACACCCTTGACACCTGCTGCTTTGAGTTTTGTCCAATTAAGAGATGAGGGAGCCTGCCACTGTGAGATGTCCATAACAAGCCAGTCAACCTCACGGTTGTAGGGAGCGGACCAGTCAAGACACATCCAGCCTGTTTTTCCGTTATATGTGATTTTACCCCAGTTGGATGATGTTTCTGTTACTATTACAAGTGTACCTGAAGGCACCATATCAAGAATAGCACTGTTGGTGTTCGGCTGGGATCTGAGACGTGTGCTTTCGTATACCTTGTACTGATTTTTAACAACGGGTGCGGAGGGGAGAATAACAGGGTCCTTAACGGCATCGGGCTGATATGTGCTGTAGTTAAGTGAAAGCCAGCCTGTTCTTCCGTTGTATGTTGTTTTACCCCAGTCACCCTGAATTGCAGTTACGGTAAGCTGTGTATTTGCGGGAATTGTTGTAATAATATTTCCGCCGGGCTCTGTACGGAAATTCATCACTTCATTTGTGATGAATGTACCGGCTTTATAATTATTTGTAGGTGTTTCGGGATTGACTGTTACACCTGTATATCGGGGAGTAGCATATCCTGCTATGTAAGATGTATACTGTCTGTCAATTTTTCTTACTCTGTCGGGACAGTTGCCTTCTACACAGGTGACATATGATGAAGTGGCATCAACAACAATACCGATATGTGTGATATTATTCTGATCTCTGCTGCCGGGAGATGTGCTTGTGAAGAAGATGAGGTCACCCTGCTGGGGAGTATATGAGCCGCCGAACGATGATGAAAGGTGATATAGACCTTCCTGCTTGTAATAATCACGCATTGTTGTGCATGAAAGGTTTGTGGGGATGACATCCTGTGATATGCCTGTTGTTCTTGCGCACCATGAAACGAATGCACAGCACCACGCAATATAGGGACTGCCGAAATAATCGCCGTATTTTGAATAACCGCCGGAGCCTTCGTATGTGCCTACCTGTGAAAGGGCAGTGTCAACAATAGCTTTGGCACCGTTTACCTCAGCTGCGTGCGATGTTACAGGGATTGTGCCGAAGCACATTACCAATGCAAGAACAAGGCTTACAGTTTTCAGTATTAATTTTTTATGCATCAAAAAACCTCCGGATATTTGTATAAAACAAATTTACTGATTTTATGCGACGATAACATTATGCACTATTTTGTAACAAAATGCAAGATAAAAATTACAAATTGTAACCAAATCGGAGTAAGTTTGTGAACTATAAACAAAAAAAGACGGTACTGAACCGTCTTTTGTGTTTGTATTATTGCTTGTTTATTTCTTTGATAAGCTCATCAAACAGTTTATCCTCGGGGACCTTGCGGAGAATTTCTCCTTTTCTGAAAATAAGTCCCTCTCCGTTACCGCCTGCGATACCGATATCAGCCTCTTTTGCTTCGCCGGGACCGTTTACAATACAGCCCATTACAGCAACGGTAATGTCCTTATCCACATTGCGAAGGGCATTTTCAACCCTGTTTGCAAGACCTATAAGGTCAATCTTTGTGCGTCCGCAGGTCGGACATGATACGAGATTTACTCCCTTTTTTCTGACTCCCGTTGCCTTTAGTATATCAAAGCCTGCGTAAACCTCATTTACGGGAGGTGCGGTAAGTGAAACTCTTATTGTGTCGCCTATGCCGTCAAGAAGCAATGAGCCTATACCTGCCGAGGACTTTATCAGCCCCATACGCTCCGTACCTGCCTCTGTTACACCCAGGTGCAGGGGGTAGTCGGTTTTTTGTGCCATAAGACGGTATGCCTTACAGGTTGTGAGCACATCGGAGGATTTTATTGAAATAACAATATCGTTGAAGTCAAATTTCTCAAGAAGGCTTACATGGTAAAGAGCACTTTCAACAAGAGCTTCGGGACACGGGGAGCCGTATTTTGCAAGAATTTCCTTTTCAACCGAGCCCGAATTGACACCGATTCTTATGGGAACACCTCTTCTTGCACATTCGTCAGCCACAGCCTTTACTCTTTCATCCGAGCCGATGTTACCGGGATTGATGCGTATTTTATCAACACCGGCATAAAGAGATTCCAGAGCCATTCTGTAGTCAAAGTGGATATCTGCAACTATGGGTACATTTATATTTTCTTTAAGGGCTGCAATTGTTCTGACAGCTTCCTTTGTGGGGACAGTTGCGCGTATGATTTCACAGCCTGCTTTTTCAAGCTCCTTTGCCTGAAGCACACTTGCTTCAATATCATCAGCAGGAGTGTTGAGCATTGACTGCACTCTTACGGGGTTTCCGCCGCCGAGAACAAAATTTCCGACCTTTACCTGTTTTTTACTTGCCATAATATTATCCTCTGAACAGATTTGCTATATCGTTGAATGAAATAACTGCCATAAGAAGCAGAAGGAGTACAAGACCTGCACCGTGAACCAATGCCTCAAATTTTTTGGGAACGGGTCTTCTTATGATAAGCTCAATAAATATAAAGAAAAGTCTGCCGCCGTCAAGCGCGGGAAGGGGAAGAAGATTTACCATGCCGATGTTGACCGTGATAAATGCAAGGATAAACACAATCATAGAATAATCGGCGGTGTTTACTGCATCCGTTGCAGTTTCCGCAACGATATTTATTGTGCCTATAGGACCGGAAATTTCATCAATACCGTAATTACCGCTTACCATATCTATGAGACTAAGCCATATCATTTTGGTCATTGAAAGAGTCTCACGGAAGGTGCCGGAAATGATATTCTTTATTGAAACGGGTTCCTGACCTACAACAAAGGAGCACATTCCGTTTTCAATGTCATATATGACCTCCATCTGAGAAAATTCCTTTTTCTCACCGTTTCTTTCAAGGGTAATGTCATATTTGCCGTCATTGTTTCGGTAAAGGCAGTAATAGAGGTCTCTTGCAGAATGCACACGGGTGTTGTCTATTTCGATAATTTTATCTCCGACCATAACACCTGTCTCTTCGGTGTACATATTTTCCGTTACATCCGAAACCGTCACTGTGGGTACAAAGCCGCTGATTCCCAGAGTAACTGCAATAAGCACAAAGCCGAGAAGTATATTGAGTGTAGCGCCTGCGGCAATAACAATGAAGCGCTTCCACGCCTTCTGATTTCCGAAGGCTCTCGGGTCATCTGAAGCCTCATCCTCTCCTTCGAGGGAAACAAATCCGCCTATAGGCAGAAGTCTCAGTGCATAGAGAGTTTCACCCTTTTTCTTTTTGAAAAGTGCGGGGCCCATACCTATAGAGAATTCATTGACCTTTATTTTGAAAAGCTTTGCCGTGCTGAAGTGTCCGAATTCGTGAAGTGCGATAATCACACCGAAAAATAATATCGCAAAAAGTATTGGCCATACCTTGCCCCATATTGAGGCGGCTGAAATTGAAAGTAATAAGTTCTGCAAGGATATCACCTTTTTTCTGAATAGTAGGTATTTATGCTATAGCATCATTGACAGCTTTTCTTGCAAGTCTGTCAGTTTCATATATATCTTCGAGTGTATAGTCTTTTTTGTCCTGTGTGACACTGAATGCCGTTCTTATAAGCTTTCCTAAATCAAGAAAGCCGATTTTTCCTTCTCTGAAAAGTCTGTTTGCTTCTTCGTTGGCGCTGTTTACTGCCGCAGGATAAAGTCCGCCCATTGATATAGCCTCGCGGCATATATTAAGACAGTCAAATACCTCATAATCGGGTCTGAAGAATGTAAGACGGCCGATATCGGCAAGATCAAGCTCATTTACGGGAGAAGGATATCTTTCGGGGTAGGTAAGTGCATACTGAATGGGAATACGCATATCGGGAAGTCCCAGCTGTGCAATTACCGAATTATCATTATATTCTATAAGCGAATGAATAATACTTTCTCTGTGTACGAGAATATCTATATTTTCGGGGGCAACTCCGAAAAGGAAATGTGCTTCTATAAGCTCAAGTCCTTTATTGAACATTGATGCGGAGTCAATTGTGATTTTTGCACCCATATCCCAGTTCGGGTGCTTAAGCGCATCTGCTGCAGTTACCTTTTCAAGCTCCTCCCTTTTTTTTCCGAAGAAGGGACCCCCCGATGCCGTAAGGATAATTTTTTTGAGTGCCTTATTTGAAGGGCTTCCCTGAAGACATTGGAAAATTGCAGAATGCTCACTGTCAACGGGCAGAATCTGTCTGTTACTTTTTTTTGCCGCGTCAAGAACTATCTTGCCGCCTGCAACAAGCGCTTCTTTATTTGCAAGTGCAAGATGCTTTCCGCTTTCAAGTACCTTAAGTGCCGGTGTAAGACCAGCAAGACCCACTATTGAATCTATTACGGTATCTGCTTCACTCATTTCGGCACATAAGCTGACACCCTCGGCGCCTGAATAAACCTTTGTGTCTGTATCTCTTACCCTGAGTCTCAATTCTGCAGCAGCTGCCACATCGGAGAGAGCTGCATACTTAGGTCTGAATTTTCTTATCTGTTCTTCAAGTTTTCTGAAATCTCTGTTTGCGGTAAGCGCATCTACTTTATAGCCTGATTTTTCGGCTACATCAAGTGACTGTACACCTATAGAGCCTGTTGAACCCAAAACAGCAATTGTTTTCATTGCCATACCTCCTGTAATCAGAATGCATTAACTATGGAGATTATTGCATAAAGGGTGGGGAATACGAAGCAGGAGCTGTCAAAACGATCCATAACACCGCCGTGACCGGGAAGGAGATTTCCGAAGTCCTTTATTCCGTGGTGTCTCTTGATTGTTGAAGCGGAAAGGTCACCGAATATACTTACGACGGAAAGACATACGGATGAAATGAGCACCAGAGGAAGACCGATTGAGTCTGAAAGCTCAAATTTAAGTCTGAATACAAAGAAAAGTATTGTATTGAGAACTGCAGTAAGAATTACACCACCGATTGCACCTTCTACTGTTTTTTTTGGAGAGATAACAGGGGAGAGCTTGTGTTTGCCGAATTTTCTGCCTACAAAGTAAGCAAAGGTATCCGACAGCCAGCAACAGAAGAATGCGAACAATATAAAGAATATGCCGTCATTCTTTTTATATGCATCGGGAAAGCTGATATAAGTATCTCTGAATAAAATTACGCAAGAAAGTGCAGATGGCATAAGAAATGCCGAAAGCAAGGAGCAAGCAACCTGTTCAAACTTAAGGTTTTCAAAATCAAGCACCATTGTTATAAGAGACACCAATACAACAACGGCAATTACGGGAAACAGCGGAATATCAACAGCACTGCGGTATGTGAAATAGAAGGGGACAACTGCCGATACGGCTATGCATAAAACCTTGAGTACAATATTTTTTACTTCAAATGCCTTGAGAAGCTCAAAAACACCTATTGCGGCAACTATTGCAAGAACTGCCGTGAATATGGGGGTGTACATGGAAATAAGCCAGCCTATTACTACTACGAGACCTACAAGTCCTGTGATGATTCGTGTTTTCATTGTAAAATTACCTTATCCTTTATTATTAAAACAAAGCGGATGCGTATAACATCCGCTGAAAATCATACTCCGCCGAAGCGACGGTTTCTTAACTGATAAGCTTCAAGAGCTTTGTCAAAATCTGCCTCTGTAAAATCCGGCCAGAGTACATCCGAATACCAGAATTCGGCATAAGCAGACTGCCACAACAGAAAATTGGAAAGCCTCTGTTCACCGCTGGGTCTTATGATAAGGTCAACAGGGGGCTGCTCCATAGTATAGAGCCCTTTTTCTATTGTATCCAATGTTATATCGTCAGGCTTGATTTTTCCTGAAATAACATCATTTGCTATATTTTTTACGCTGTGGAGAATTTCCTGCTGACCGCCGTAGTTTACGGCAAGGTTGAGATTTACCTTTGTCATATCCTTTGTTGCGTCCTCAAGATAGTCCATAGCATATCTCAGCTCGGGCAGAAGCTTTGATCTGTCACCGATAAATCTGAGACGTATACCTTTTTCTATATTTTCCTGAAGTCTTTCCTCTGCTTCCTGAAGATAATCACCGAAAAGCTTCATTATGGCATTGACCTCATCCTCGGGACGGGCCCAGTTTTCTGTTGAAAAGGCATAGAAGGAAATATGGCGGATTCCGAGATTTCCGGCATATTCGCCTATTTTTCTGAAGGTCTTTGCACCTTCAATATGCCCCATTTTTCTGGGAAGACCTCTGTTTTTAGCCCATCTGCCGTTACCATCCATAATAACGCCGACGTGGGCAGGCAGAACCTGAAATTTACTGTCAGCCATAATCAGATTTCCATAATTTCTGCTTCTTTAGCGGAAGCTACACCGTCAACCTGTTTGATGAAATCGTCAGTGATTTTCTGTACTTCTGTTTCACCGTACTTAAGATCATCCTCTGTGATTTCAGAATTCTTTTTCATTGCCTTGAGCTTTTCAAGTGCGTCACGTCTGATGTTTCTGATAGCAACCTTTGAGTTTTCTGCAGTTGCCTTGACTTCCTTAACAAGTGCCTTTCTTCTTTCCTCTGTAAGAGGGGGGAAGGTAAGGCGGATAACAGTACCGTCGTTCTGAGGATTGATGCCGATATCAGAAGCCTGGATAGCCTTTTCGATGAGCTTGAGTGCAGACTTGTCCCAGGGCTGAATAACAAGGATTCTTGCTTCTGCAACAGAAACGGCAGCCATCTGGTTTACGGGTGTGGGTACGCCCCAGTAGTCAACTCTTATTGAATCAAGTACGGAAGGATTAGCTCTTCCTGCACGGATTGAATTATATTCTGAATTAAGTGCGGAAATGGATTTGTTCATTTTTTCCTTTGCAAAGTCAAATACGGTTTTCATATTTTTTACCTCCGAGTGTTATTTTTTATATTGAAATTTGCATTATTTAACTATTGTGCCGATGCTTTCACCGAGAACCGCTCTTCTGATATTTTCGGGATCATTGAGATTGAAAACAAGAACGGGAAGACGGCTGTTTCCTGCAAGGGCTGCTGCAGTATTGTCCATGACACCGAGATGCTTTTCGAGTACTTCATCATATGTAAGCACATCATATTTGACAGCATCATCGAATTTGTTGGGATCCTTGTCATATACGCCGTCAACATTTGTTGCCTTGAAGAAGATATCGCATTCTGTTTCAATTGCTCTCAGTGCAGCTCCCGAGTCTGTGCTGAACAGAGGACTGCCTGTGCCGCAGCCGAAAATAACGATTCTGCCGCTTTCCATATATTTTACTGCTTCGTCCTTATTAAAGGGAAGAGCCATACGCTGAATGTCAAGGGCTGTCATAACGACGGCATCATTGCCTGCCTGAATAAGCCCCTCCTGCAGTGCAAGACAGTTGATAACGGTTGCGAGCATACCCATATGGTCAGCTCTTGTTCTGTCCATGTCACCGCTGCTTCTGCCGCGCCAGAAATTGCCGCCGCCTACAACAATACCTATCTGTACTCCCAGGTCAGATACCTCTTTTATCTTAGTGCAGATATTGTTTACCATATCAAAATTAATACCGTGGCCTGCCTGTCCTGCAAGCACCTCACCGCTTAATTTGAGAAGTATTCTTTTGTATACAGGTTCCATAAGTTCCTCCTAAACTTTCTCTATCGTATATTCTAACCGAAAACAATCAATATGTAAAGAAGAAAAATACAAACTTGACTATTTTTTTCTGTATGTTATAATTTTGTTAAAATCCAAAGGAGGTTTATTCAATGTTTACTAATGAAGAAATCAGATCCATCCTTGAAAATTTCTCTGTTGCAGGCAAATTTATTGATTTTTATCCCATTGACGACGGTCATATAAATGATACACTTACAGTTGTTTACAATGTTGACGGCAAAGAAATGCGCCATCTTTTACAGCGTATCAATACTGCTGTTTTTAAAAATCCCGATGAGCTTATGGCCAATGTGGATTGTGTTACCGCTTTTATCAGAGATAAGGTAATTGCAGCCGGCGGTGACCCTGAAAGAGAGGCTCTTTACTGCAAGCCCACCAGAACAGGTAAAAAATATTATATCGATGAAAAGGACAGGGTCTGGAGGCTTTATAACTTTGTTGAAAACAGCTTTTCTCATAATTCAATTGAATCTCCCGATGTGTTCTTCAATGCGGGAAAGGCATTCGGTAATTTCCAGAGACAGCTTGCCGATTTTCCGATTGACAGACTTTATGAGACCATACCTGATTTCCACAATACCGCAAAGAGATATATGAACCTTGTAAATTCAATCAAGGCAGATCCCAAGGGCAGGGTAAGATATCTTAATGAAGAAATCAATTTCTGCTATGAAAGACGTAATGAGACTTACGTGCTTACGGGAAAGACCGTAATCGGTGACCTGCCTTTAAGAGTTACTCATAACGATACAAAGCTTAATAATATTCTTTTTGATAAGACTACAGATGAGCCTATCTGCATTGTTGACCTTGATACGGTTATGCCGGGACTGAGCCTCTATGATTTCGGTGATGCAATCCGCTTCGGCGCAAATACCACCACTGAGGACGATAAGGATGTCAATAATGTTTCTCTCGACCTGGGGCTTTATGAACAGTATGTAAGAGGCTTCCTCACTTCTGCCGGCAACAGCCTTGTTGATGAAGAGGTAAAGCTTCTGCCCTTCTCTGCAAAGATGATGACATTTGAGTGCGGTATGCGTTTCCTTACTGACTATATTGACGGTGATGTATACTTCAAGATTCACTATCCCGACCACAACCTTGTCCGCTGTCATACTCAGTTTGCTCTTGTTGCAGATATTGAAAGAAAGTATGATGAAATGATTGAAATCACAAGAAAAGCATACAAGGAAATCTGCGGCAAGGAATTCTGAGAAGGATATTGTATATTTCCGACAAATGTTGTGCAATTAAATTTTTATTAACAAATTCACGGAAACCTTTGGCTATGTTGTTATAGTCTGAGGTTTCTTTTTTTGCTATATTTACCATTCACAATTTTAGATATATATGATAAAATATATATATCTGTAGATGTTTTAATGCATTTGAGTAAAAAAAACAAAAGGAGATGTCTGAGATGACAAAGGCAAAAACTAACGGTAAAAAAGCTTTAAGCATATTGTTATCACTGTTAATGTGCTTTACGCTTATTCCTCTTATCGGTGAAACGGCTCCCGAAGCCGAGGCTGCAACAGCAGGTCTTTACGATATTAAAGTCGAACTGACTGTTACCGACGGTGCAGACGGCTGGGATAAGAATGAACATTATGTAAATCATAAGTCAAATAACGGTACCGGAAGCCAGACTGCACAGTCTGTCGGACTTTCTACCGGCAATATGGACGAGGAGAAAACCCATACGTTTACATATACAAACAAGGGTTTCCCCACATCATATACATATAATTACAGCTTTGGCGGCGGTCTTACCTGGCGTAAACTTGAATTTTCTCTCAAGGTTTATGCTGCAAAAGCAGGATCAAATAACTGGCTGCAGGTTATGAGCGGCACGTTCTCTGACAGTTCAGGTGCATTCAGTGCCGCAAAGGGTACATGGACATGTACTTCCAATACCAACATTGCCGCGCCTTCAAGCATTACATGGGATACCACTGCAAAATCCGTAACTGTTCCCAAAAACGTTACTGCGACGGTAAAGACTGCTTCTGCAAAGGTTTTGGATCAGTACGGTGTTGAATGGTATCAGGAGCCCTATTATGCAATCGGTGCATCTTCAACTCCGATCAACTCAAGTGAAACTATTTCAGGTATTACAAGAACAACGTCACAGGCAGATCAGTGCACGGTAAGTGTAACAAATGCAGCAAAAACCTGGGTTTTAAACGGCGGTCAGAACACAAGAGCATTATATGTTACTGCATATATCAACAGTGTTAAGTCGAGTGTTACAAAGATTGATGTTGAACAGGTTAAGTATACGGTTGCTTTTAATTTCTACAACGGGACACAGGTTTCGTCGGAAGATTACTACTACAATACTGCAGCATCTGAGGTTACTATACCTGCAACTAATTCTCCCGTAACCTATGATGCTGATAATCATTATTTCTACTCATGGCCTGCAGTGAGTACCGTAACAGGTGATGTTACATATACCGAAGTAAGTGAAACTTATGCACATTCTATTACATGCTTCGGTAAAAATGCAGATCAGCATACAGTTATGTGTAAGAGCTGTAATTATACAGAAGATTTTCCCCACAGCTATGATGCAGGTGCACAGACAGTTGCCCCCGGTTGTACAACCCTCGGACAGATAATGTACACCTGTACTCTTTGCGGCAACAAGAAGACTCAGGATATCACACCTTCAGGACACGATATGGGTGAGTTTGTTGAAACAAAGCCTGCAACCTGCACCGAAAAGGGTGAAGAAAGATCAGACTGCTCAAGATGTGATTACTTCGAAACAAAAGAGCTTGATGTAGTTCCCCATACAGAAGAAACAATCCCTGCAGTTGCACCCGACTGTGATACAGACGGTATGACAGAAGGTGTTAAGTGTTCGGTATGTGGTGACATTCTTGTAGCTCCCGAAACTGACCCTGCAAAGGGACATACACAAAAGACTATCCCTGCAGTAGCACCCACATGTACAGAAGACGGACTTACAGCCGGTATTGAGTGTTCAGTCTGCGGTGAGGTTATCAAGGCTCAGGAAACTGATCCTGCAACAGGCCACGACTGGGATGAATGGTTTACCGTAACTCCTGCATCCTGCGGCTCAGACGGTGAAGATAAGAGAATCTGTAAGAATGATGAAAATCATTTTGAAACTAAAGTTGTATACGCAACAGGCGAGCATGTATATTTAACCGAAATTGAAAAGGTTGAAGCAACCTGTACCGAAGACGGTTATGTAATCAAGGCTTGTCTTTGCGGTGCAGAAGAAAAGACTGTTCTTACTTCTGATGGACATAAGGAAGAAAAAATCCCCGCAGTAGCTCCCGACTGTGATACAGACGGTATGACAGAAGGTGTTAAGTGTTCAGTATGCGGAGACATCCTTGTAGCTCCCCAAATTGACCCTGCAAAGGGGCATACACAAAAGACTATCCCTGCAGTAGCACCCACATGTACAGAAGACGGACTTACAGCCGGTATTGAGTGCTCAGTATGCGGTGAGGTTATCAAGGCTCCCGAAACTGACCCTGCAAAGGGACACACACCCAAAGAAGCAGTAATTGAAAAAGAAGTAAAAGCAACCTGTAAGGTAGCAGCATACCACGAAGAGGTTGTATACTGTAATGTATGTAATACAGAGCTCAGCCGTACACCTGTAAATGGTACAACAATTCCTCATACAGAAGAAAGAATCCCTGCAGTAGCTCCCGACTGTGATACAGACGGTACGACAGAAGGTGTTAAGTGCTCGGTATGTGGAGACATCCTTGTAGCTCCCCAAATTGACCCTGCAAAGGGGCATACACAAAAGACTATCCCTGCAGTAGCACCCACATGTACAGAAGACGGACTTACAGCCGGTATTGAGTGTTCAGTCTGCGGTGAGGTTATCAAGGCTCCCGTA
>JAZNEX010000055.1:0-4555 GCA_045588855.1 Acutalibacteraceae bacterium | reverse complement strand
AATGTGCATGATAAATTCTGATTTCGGAAAGCGCAGAGTTGTAATCTATGCCCGTGTTTCTACGGAGCACGAGGCACAGATTTCGGCTCTCGAAAATCAGCTGGATTGGTATGAGCCAATCCTTGCGGCAAGACCTGAATGGGAACTCGTCGGCAGATATATTGACGAGGGTATCACGGGTACCTCTGCCGAGAAAAGACCGCAGTTTATGAAAATGATTCGTGATGCCAAGCAGAAAAAGTTTGATATGATTATCACCCGTGAGGTGTCACGATTTGCGAGAAACACCGTTGATACTCTGCAGTACACAAGAGATCTGAAGGCAAAGGGCGTTGAGGTTTTCTTCATCAACGACAACATCAAAACCTTTGACGGTGACGGAGAGCTTCGTCTCACCATTATGGCGACTCTTGCTCAGGATGAAAGCCGTAAAACCTCGGTGCGAGTGAAAAGCGGTCAGCAGACCTCTATGAACAACGGCACATTCTACGGCAACGGAAATATCTTAGGCTACAGAAGACATCAGGAGCTTCTGCCCGACAATAAGAAAAAGGTGGATTTCATTATCGACCCGGAGCAGGCGGAAACAGTCAGGCTCATATATGATATGTATCTTGCAGGCAACGGCCTTACCAAGATAAAGGAAGAGCTTGAACGCCAAGGCAGAAAAACTGCTATGGGCAAAACAAGGTGGTACGAAACCGTAATAGGTCATGTGCTGAAAAACACCTTCTATTGCGGAATCATAACCTATCACAAGGAGTATACTCCCGACTATCTCACACAGAAAAAGATTAAGAATTACGGTGAGGTTGAACTGATACAAGTAAAAGGGAGACACGAGCCGATTATATCTGAAGAAGACTTTGAAAGGGTGCAATTAATTATGGCAAGTAAAACAGCTCAGATGAAAAATCTTAACACAGGCAGAAGAAGTACAACAGGCAAAAGACCGAGAACAACAGTATGGGGCAAGCTTCTCATCTGCGAGTGCGGTCACAGATTCAATACAAAGCTCTGGAGAAAAGAGGGAGATAAATCCATTATCGGTTATCAGTGCTATGACTCGGTGCGTACCGGGTCATACGAGAGCCGAAAGAAAAAGGGACTGCCTCTTGACGGAATATGCCGTGTGCCAATGATTCCCGAGTGGAAGCTGCAGATGATGGCGAATTATATTTTTCGCAATTATCTTTCAGAAAAGGACAAGGTGCTGGCTCTTGCCAACTCAATGCTTGAAGCTCATATTGATGATAAAGAAGATGATGTGGATTATGAGGCTATCATTGAGAAAAAGTGCAGAGAGGTTGAAAGGCACAGAACGAAGCTCAGTAATTTCATTGATATGAGGGCAGAGGGTGAAATTGATAAAGAATCTTACACAAAGAAAACTGCCGAGGTTAAAGAAGAGATTGCAAAGCTCTCTGCCGAAATCGAAGAGCTTCAGTTAAAGCTCAACAAAGAGCCTGTAATTACAGACTACAAGGACAAGCTGACGGTGCTTCAATATGCTCTCGAGCAGTACACAAATGCGGATGAAAAAGACATCCCCGAAAGTGTGATTGAAGCCTTCGTTGTGAAGATTGTTGCAAAGAGAGACGGCTTCGACTGGTATCTCCGCTTTGACGGAGACCCCAATGACCCTCTTCACATGAAAACTGAGGGTAAAAGGAGAAAAAACAGTTCTGTTTCTGTGGTTGGCGGTAAACTGCCAACCAAGCAGAATTGCGACACAGGCAGCTATTGCCGATGGCAGGAAATAAGAACCCGACCCATTACGTAATCAGAGATTCCTATGGGGCCCCGGAACCTTGTTACTGACGCAATAAGAACCCGACCCATTACGGAATCAGAGATTCCTATGGGGCCCCGGAACCTTGTTGCTGACGCAATAAGAACCCCACCCGTTAACCAAATCAAAGATTTGGAACGGGTACCCGGGAACCTTGTTGCTGACGCAATAATTCCCACCCACTTCACAAATTTCGCTGAATTCACTCTGACGATTGAGGATGCACAGGAATATGTCTATTCCATATCCCCGACAAAGCGTGTAAGAGGCTGGCGAGATATTGAAGTAAAACTCTATATTTAAAATGAACTCCCTTTGTCAGAAATGACAGAGGGAGTTTTTGTGTGTAGGGGTATTGAGATGATTCTTGTGTTTGTGCTATAATTAGTTTATATAAATATAAGAGAGGGAACTTCATATGAATACATCAGCAAATAATAAATTGTTAATTGAATTAGATATTTCTGACGAATATAAATTTTCCTCTTATGTTCTAACAGCGTTAGATTCCGCAGAATTAGAACTTCAAAGCATAGACGAATCCATAAAGAGTTCCTTGCATCAACCCATATGAAAAAGAAGGAATTCAAGATTGATGTTCTTGATACCGTAAGTGCGGCACTTGAATATAAGTATAATAACTAAAACTGAATCTCGCATATTTTTCTCATTACTTTTGCGCGAAACAATCCACACATTCGACAAAACGCAGACCTCCTTGTAAAATGGTATTACCAAATACAAGGAGGTCATTTTTATGAATAATCGGAAAACCAAACTGAAGCTCACAGACTTTGAGTGTAACCTTTTATGGGGCGGATTGAACGAGTTTTTTATGGAATACTATAATTACTTGACATTTGTATAAATTAATGTTAAAATTTATGCAAACGTAGGACACAATGCATTTTTAGCCTACGTTTACAAAAAAAGAGGTGAGTTCAGATGCTACTGTCATTTAATGAGTGTCAGGAAAAATACGGAAATCAATATCAGATAAACAAGATGCTCACATCCGGACAATTATATAAGGTAGAACCGGGGATTTACTCAGATAAAGAACGGGTGTCTGAGCTTGAAATTATATCATACAAATATTGCCATGCCGTTTTTACAATGGATAGTGCTTTTTATTACCATAATCTCTCCGATGTGATTCCTTCACAATTTTGTCTGGCAACAAAAAAGAACGCACGGCTTATTACCGACAAGCGGGTAAAGCAGTTTTTTCATCGTAATGAAATTTTTAGTGTAGGCATTACAACAGCACAACAAGGGAATACGGAAATTCGTATTTATGACATGGAGAGAATGCTGATAGAGTTAATACGCAACAAAAGAAATTTACCCTTTGATTATTACAAGGAAATTATTGAAAGCTACAGAAAAAGAACAGATATTTTAGATATTGAAAAATTACAGGAATATATTTCTGCATTTCCTAAACAAAATTATATTTTTGAAACTATCCAGTTGGAGGTTTTCTGATGATAAAAATTTATGATATGATAGAAAAGGAAAAAGAAGCCGGATATGATGAAACCAATGCAGAAGCGAAGGTTTGTCAGGATTTAATACTTTCACTTATCTCTCAAAGTCAGTATAATCGCAATGTAACTGTAAAAGGCGGTGTTGTAATGCGCAGCATTACAAATAATACTCGCCGTGCAACACAGGATATGGATTTGGATTTTATCAAATATTCATTACAGGATGAGTCAATCGACCGATTTATTAATAAGCTTAATGAGGTAGGTTTTGTTTCTATAAAAAGAATAGGAAGAATCGAAGAATTAAATCAGCAGGATTATCACGGCAAACGTATTTATGTTGAAATTGTTGACTCGGACGGATATCTTCTTAAAAGTAAAATCGACTTAGGAGTACATAAACATTATGATATCGAGCAAGAAGAGTTTTGCTTTGATGTCGGTATGGATGACGAAGGAGCAAGCCTTCTCATAAATTCAAAAGAGCAGATGTTTACAGAAAAATTGCGTTCTATTTTAAAATTTGGCCCTCTCTCTACACGATATAAAGATATTTTTGATATTTATTATCTTACAGATAAAGTGGATAAAAGCAAATTGAATTTGTGTTTCAGGACCTTTATTTATGATGATGTCGGAATGAGAGAAAACGATATTGATGCAATTATCAGAAGGGTTAAGAATACTTTTGATAATCGTCTTTATATCAACAATCTCAGAACATCAAAAAAGAATTGGATGGACGAAAATCTTAATAAAGTGCTTTCCGGGATTATCGAATTCCTAAAAGCACAAAAAGATGTGTAATAAATTTAATCCGCACATTCGACAAAACGCAGACCTCCTTGTAAACCGGTATTACCAAATACAAGGAGGTCATACTGTGTCAACTGCAGATGTATCAAGTGTGACGAGCTGCGAAAAAACGGCGGTGTGGGGTACATATACTGTACTGACCATAACTGCAATGAAAACGGTTGTGAAGAACCCGCTGTGAAAGACAGTCAGTACTGCGTTCTTCATAAGTGTAATTATCCCGGCTGCCATAGTGAAAAAACAGTAAATTCAGAGTATTGCTATCCTCACAGCAAATGAAAACGACGGAGCAGATTTTCTGCTTCGTTTTTTTACCTTATAGGAAATTCCTTCCTATAAAGTAAAAAGATTATATGTCCCGCCTGAGGGAAGTAAACTTCCCTCGGCGATGGACTATACGAAAGCGTTTCGCCGCAGGCGTACGGCGAAGCCGTTTTCTTATGTTATCGAAAAAACG
>JAZNEX010000054.1:0-4424 GCA_045588855.1 Acutalibacteraceae bacterium | reverse complement strand
CGAATAAAATAACACTGAATCCGCAGGATTCAATAACACTATTGTCTCATGACAATAATATCACTCTGCCGCAAGGCAGAATAACACTTAAAAACTTTTTCGTTTTCTGTATAATTTATATAGAGGTGGTATTTATGGCGGATAGTATTTTAGTTTTATTCGCCTTGCGGCGAGTTTTATTGCTTCGCAGTTTTATTGTGCTTCGCACAGTTTTATTCGCCTCTCGGCGAGTGATATTGCTTCGCACAGTGTTATTCGCTTCGCGAGTTTGTGGCGAATAAAATAACACTGAATCCGCAGTTATCTGATCAGGTATTTATATTTATTCCTTCTTGCAAGAAGGATATTTTTTACTCGTTCGAGAATTGCTTTGTCGTAGTACGGAGCACATTCTTCAAGTGCATCGATGATGTCATTTTCCGTAAAAGAAATTGTAAGCCCTGTGCCGTAAAGCTCCTCAGCCGCATCCGTCTGCAAATCAAAATCTGTATCAAAGGGTCTTGCCTTTACCCTCAGAAAACAATTGTAAATATCTTCATTAACGGGGTAATCGTTTGTGTCAGACAATAGTGAAAGTCCGAAATCAAAATACGGACAGAAGCTGAATTTGTTTGTATCATCGTTTCTTATGAATGCGATGTTGTTTGTGTGTCTGTCCTCATTGAGGAAAAATGCGTCGGTCTGAAGCATTGTTGTCAGATAAATGCCGACATTTTCAAGATCTGTGTGTTCTTCAATGAAATTAACGGTATATTTTATTTTGTCTTTTATTTCACGGTAATCGGTCAGTGCCTTTGCAAAGGAACGGCCTGTATATGCACGAAAAAGCTTTTCAAGAGTATAAATGGATTCATTATTCTTTTTGAAATTTTCTGAGAAGCATCCCGGGAGCTTTTTGTTGCCGTAATTGATAAGGCATGGCTGATATGCTACAAAATTGCTGATGCTTGTTTTTGTCAGAAGTCTTGATATTACAACCTCACACAGTCCTTCATAACCCATATAATCAGACTTGTACCATAACCCGCCGTCAAACCATTTAGGCTGATTTCCTTTAGATGATGAGTCCGTTACTAATTTAAGAGGGTCGGTATCAAAGGTCTTATATTCAAGCATAAATCAACACCTGCTTTCGTAAACAAAATTTATATACTGATTATCCTCTGCCATTCTGCCCTTTGTGGCTTCAATTATCTGAATCGGATCAAAATCTGAAATTCCCATAGCTTCAAGCATTTTGTCTGCATTCCCACGCTCCCGTGGGAAGCACCTTTCCCGGAGAAAATAATTGAAATCAGTCCATGTGGGATTTTCAATCACCCCGAATGCACGGCGAAGCATATCATCTGTACGATTGATGACAGATATTTTTTCATTGAGAAAATCCACATATATTTCCGTGCAGACCTTTTGTCTGAACATATAGTTCATCCGCATTGTGTAGCATCCGTCCGGGAATGCATTAAGATATTTTGATATTGTCTGACGGCTGACGCCGAAATGCTCTGCAATTGCTTTTGTACTGAGGTTTTGCCGCTGCATTTCAATAATTTTTTTAATATCCTCACTGTTCAGGGCTTTTTTGCGCCCTGATTTTTGTTTTTTTGCAATTTTTTTCAGCATATCAACATCATCCGTGCCGAACAGCTCAATACAAAGCTTACGATAATCAGTTTCCATAATCTCACCTCTTTATAGTGTAAATAAATATTTCTTTACACTATTTTATTATAAACATAAAAAATTGTCAATATGCATATGCTGTGAATGCCTTCCTTTGTTTTTTCTTACATATATTGACATAATATCCTTGTTTTTGTATTATAACTACAATGCTTTTAATAAAAAAGGGTGAGTTATTATGGGAAATAATGCTAAGGTAAAAATGACAGGCAGCAGAAAGCTGTATCATACTCTGGTGGCAGTTGTATATGCCGTGCTGTTTCTTGCTTCGTTTATTTTTGAGGTACCTGATATGCTAATCAGTATAGTATTTGCGGGACTGACGCTGTTCGGTTTTATAGGATTTTTCGGAGCAAAGAGGGAAGACAGATTTCAGGTCGGCACAGGTATCGTCGGTTCGGTGCTTGTCTTTATTACCTATAGTCTTGCAGTCAACAATATACCTGAGGCTATCAGAAGCATCAAGGGCTCAGCCTTTATCGGCTATGCTTTCGGTTTTGCGGCTGCTTCAATTGCAGTCTATTTCGTTCTTAAGGCAATTGTATTTTCGCAGTTTTTCAAAAAACACGAAAACGAAGCAATCGAAAAGCTTTATGTGGATACGGATCTTCTGAATCACAGATATGTTTATGATAATGAATTAGCCGATAAGCTTGTAAAATCTGGTGATATTGCGGCATACGCTCTTATGAGGGCAGAAGCTGACGGTATTGTTGTTTCTCACAGAAAAAGTGAGTTTATACCTGCCTCTGATCCTGATGCATACGATGAATTTGTTATGCTTATCAATCCTGATATGTCTGACAAAGAGCTTTTTACTTATTGTGAAACCTACCCCCGTGTTAAATTAATTGTTGACTTTATACGCAAAAACTATAATGATTTTATCGGGGGTGTGGATAATACAGAAAAGCAGGAAATATACATTTCAAATCTTACCGTTGACAGTATTATCAGAAACCTGAATATGACAGCTGACATTGTAAGCATCGGCGGTAAGTATGTAACGATGATGTTTGATAAGCTGACTGATTTAAGAAGGCTTCTTGTGTGCATTTCTTCTCTTGTCTTTTTATATCCTGCCCTTACAAAGCTTATTATGGGTTTCAATAACGGTAAGGATGTAAGTATACTTTTCTTTATGGTTATTGCGGGCACAGTGGCTGTATTCGGCAGCTACGGTAATAAAGCCTGTGTCACTAAAGAGAAAAAGGAGTTTATGACAAAGCTTGCTGCTGCAAAAAGCAAAAAGCTTTATGCCGATATTTCTGCTTACAATCAAGGAATGCTCAATACCTTCAGTGCGGCACAGTATAACACAATTTTCAGACTCCGTGACTATACCCTCAGTCGTTTCAGAGGAGCAATGGAAAATTTTGATGATGAATTTGCCGTAAGTGTGGTAGCTGCAGTAAAGAAGTTTGAAGAGGAAAAAATCCGTTCTGCAAGGGAATCAAAATCATCATCTGACAGTGGCTGCAGCAGCTGTGGAGGCTGCGGAGGTTGCGGAGGCTGCGGCGGATGCGGAGGCTGCGGTGACTGATATACTCTGCGGAAACAAAAACCGTCTGCTGATGCAGTTTCATATTACGGGAAGGTGTAATCTCCGCTGTAAGCACTGCTACCGTACAGAAGGGGATATCGAGCCCCTTTCCTTTGATGAAGTCATAAATGTCATTGAGCAGTATAAGACACTCCGAGACAGCTACAACCGTCAGCACGGAATTAAAAAAAGAGGGCATATCAATATAACCGGCGGTGAGCCCTTTTACCGTAAGGATATAAGGGAAATTCTGAGATATCTCGGAGATAATAAGGAGTATTTCTCCTACGGTGTGCTGTCAAACGGTGCACTTATTGATGATGGAATAATAAAAATCCTTAAAGAAACGGAAGTGTCCTTTGTTCAGCTGAGTATTGACGGCAACCGTGAAATGCACGACAGCCTGCGTGCGCCGGGTGACTATGACAGAACCATGAAAAAGGCAGAGCTTCTTGAAAAAAACGGTATAAAAACATATATCAGCTTTACTGCCAACAAAGAAAATATGCGCTATATTCCATATGTCGCCAAGGAATGCCGTAAAAGAAAAATCACAAAGCTGTGGTCAGACCGTATTGTGCCCATCGGAAACGGTGAGGAGCTTCAGAGCCTTAGTATAACAAAGGATGATATGCACGATTATATCAGCTGTATGAAAAAGGCGCAGGGCAGCTTTGTTACCCGTAAGCTTCATCCGAAAACCGTTGTCACAATGAACCGTGCATTGCAGTTTATGAATTCCGACGGCAATATATATTCCTGCTCGGCAGGAGACAGCCTTATTACCGTTGACGAAAAGGGCGATATAATGCCCTGCCGAAGAATGCCTGTAATCTGCGGTAATATCCGTGAAAGCACCCTTTCTCAGGTGTATTATGATAACGATGTGTTTAAGAAGCTTCGTACGAGGCTTATCCCCGAGGAATGTAAGGACTGCAGGTATTCAAATATGTGCCGCGGCGGTGCGAAATGTCAGAGCTATGCACTGTACGGCTCATTTTTCAGAGCAGACCCGGGGTGTTTTGAGGTAAGAAGTAAAAGGTAATAAGTAATAAGTGAAAGTTGTATAGTAAAAGTGGACACATAGAAGAGTTAATGATAAAATAACTTCAAGAGGTGTTCACAATGAAAAGAACTTTCAGCAAGGAATTTAAGGTTAAGGCATGCGAATTAGTCCTAAAAGATGGAATAAAACATG
>JAZNEX010000053.1:0-40447 GCA_045588855.1 Acutalibacteraceae bacterium | reverse complement strand
TCGGAGTACCTTTGTACGCCGTCGGGTAAACCAAAATAAAGCTGAACGCTTTATTTTGGCTCGGTTTGTTCATTCTGCGCATTTTTTCCTAGCCCCTAAAAAGGGGATGTAAAAAAACGAGTTTTTTTACATCCCCTTTTTATTTAAGGTAAATCAATATGGTCTCCCGTGAAGAAATATTTTATTTCTGAAGGAGAAGGTTTTTCTTCGCAGTAATCTACTATTATAAGCTTTACTTTTTTCCTTTCGGGGATAATATTTTTTATATAAACGGCAGCGTTCATTCCTTCTCTTACATCAGGATCATATTCGGCAAGACCTGCAAGATTTGGTGTAAGCTCAACAAACACACCGTAGTTTTCAACAGAACGGATAATTCCCGGTACGGTTTCTCCTATTCTGAAAAGCTCTGCATTTTCTTCCCATGTACCGAGAAGCTCTTTGTGTGAAAGAGTGATTCTTCCCTTATCATCCCTGCCGTTGACTATACATTTTATATTCTGCCCTACAAAAAACCTTGAAGACGGATGCGGAATTCTCGAAACGGATATTGCTTCTATGGGTAAAAGTGCCGTAAGCCCCGAGCCGATATCACAGAATACACCGAAGCTTTCAAGATGAGTCACTTTTACATCAATGACATCACCCCGTATCAGCTTGTCGGTATATTCTCTTTTTGCCTTTTCCTGTGCCTTTTTTCTGGACAGAACAGCATAAAGCCTGCCCTCTGCATTTCTTCTGATATCAGTAACAATAAAGCACACATTTTTCCCGACACGAGAAATAAGTGCAATATCACGGACATATCCTTCTTCAATCCCCACAGCCCCCTCATTACGGGGGATTATTCCTTTCATGATACCAAGGTCAATATGTAAATTATGCTCCTTGTCACAAAGGGCAGCTCTGCCTTCAAGTATCTGTTCCTTCATCATAGCTTCCTTCAAGCCCTGAAGCGAAGAAAGTGCATTTTTATTTACCGCATTATTTACAAGCGACCCCTCAGGTCTGATTTCCCACATTTACTATTCTTCCTTTCAAAATGTTGTTTCCCTAAATAATATTTCTTCTGATATAAAAATATGATAACCGTCACGTAATAATGTTGTTTTGTACATTTTTTAAATAAAATACCGTTTTGGGTATTTATATTTATCTGTTTATATGGTATAGTATATTTTGGGTAGGTGGCATACTATGGATATCAGAGTAAATGACATACTTGAAATGAAAAAACAGCACCCCTGCGGAGCTAAGCAATTTCTCGTACTTCGCAGCGGTATGGATTTCAGGCTGCGCTGTACAGGTTGCGGCAGAGAAGTAATGGTGCCGAGAGTGAAAGCAGAAAAAAATATAAAAAAAGTTTTACGAGAAGAAGAAAGCGAAGCCTGAAAAAGGAAAGCCTAATTCAGTATAACAATATTCTCCGAGAGGTAAAAAATGACTGATAAACTTAATAAGCTTGAAGAAAGATTTTCTGCAATAAACGAGCTTCTTTGTTCACCTGAAATTGCAACAGATATTGAAAAAAGTACAGCTTTACTTAAAGAATTAAAAACAATAACACCCATAGCAGAAAAGTTCAGAGAATATAAAAATAATATTTCTGCCCGTGACGAAGCAAAGCTGCTTCTTGACGAGGGCGGTCTTGATAAGGATTTCAGGGAGCTTGTATTTGAAGAATACGAGACTGCAAGAGAAAATGCCGACAAAAATTATGAGGAGCTGAAAATACTCCTTCTGCCCAAGGATAAAAACGATGACAAAAATGTTATAGTAGAAATACGCTCTTCCGCAGGCGGTGAGGAAAGTGCATTATTTGCCGCAGTTTTATACAGGATGTATTCTATGTATGCACAGACTAAAATGTGGAAAACGGAGATTATGTATTCAAATCCCACCGATCTCGGCGGATTCAAGGAAATCAGCTTTATGATAGCAGGTGAAGGAGCATATTCACGCTTTAAGTTTGAAAGCGGTGTTCACCGTGTTCAGCGTATCCCCGTAACAGAATCCAACGGTAAAATACAGACCTCAACAGTTACCGTTGCCGTACTTCCCGAAGCTGATGAGGTTGATGTGGAAATAAATCCTGCAGATCTTCAGATAGATACATTCCGGTCATCGGGCGCCGGAGGTCAGCATATAAACAAAACCGAATCTGCCATAAGAATCACACACATCCCCACGGGAACAGTGGTTGAATGTCAGGATGAAAGAAGCCAGCATAAAAATAAAGACAAGGCTATGAAAATTCTTCGTTCAAGAATTCTTGAAGCCGAAATTGAAAAACAGGCAAGTGAAATTGCAGGTGAGAGAAGACTTCAGGTAGGCACAGGAGACAGAAGCGAACGAATCCGTACCTACAATTTCCCACAGGGAAGAGTTACTGACCACAGAATCGGTCTTACTTTATATAAAATCGAGGCAATAATAAACGGCGCACTTGATGAGCTTCTGGATGCACTTATTACTGCAGATACTGCAGACAGACTCAATGCTGCTGCAAATGAAGAATAATATGGAAACAAAAATATACGAAATAACCGATACCGTAAAACAAAAAAAAGAAATTGAAGAAATTGCTTCCCTTATAAAACAGGGGGAGGCAGTTGCCATACCTACTGAAACTGTTTACGGTATTGCCGCCGACTGCTTTAATGCCGATGCGGTAAAAAGAATATTCGAAGCCAAGGGCAGACCTTCTGATAACCCTCTTATTGTCCATATTTCAGAGGTGAATCAGATATATTCCCTTGTAAAAGAAGTACCGGAAAAAGCGAAGGAGCTTTTCGATAAATACTGGCCCGGTCCTCTTACGGTAATACTTCCGAAAAAGGACTGTGTGTCGGATACTGTTTCGGGAGGCCTTCCCACGGTTGCCGTCAGAATGCCCTCACATCCCGTTGCAAAAGCAATAATTGATGCTGCCGGTGTACCTCTCGCAGCACCCAGTGCAAATATATCGGGCTTTCCAAGTCCCACATCCGTCACTTATGTAACAGACGATATGACAGGCAGACTTCCCGCAATTGTCGGAGGCGGTGACTGTGATATAGGTATTGAATCAACGGTCATAACCCTTGCAACAAATCCGCCCGTGCTTTTAAGACCGGGTGCGGTAACCTATGAGCAGCTTACGGAAATTCTCGGCGAGGTCATAATACACGATGCGGTATTAAAGCCTCTTGAGGAAGGAAAAACCGCAGCTTCGCCGGGTATGAAATACAAGCATTATTCGCCTACGGCAAAGCTTATAGTTTTTGACGGGACAAAAAAAGAATTCATTGATTTTGTAAATAAATATCCCGCCTTTGCGGATTATGCCCTGTGCTTTGAAGGTGAAGAAAATGAAATTCCCCTGCCGTGTGTTACATTCGGAAAAGAGGATGATCCGTTTTCACAGGCAAAAAGACTCTTTGATGCATTCAGAGAGCTTGACATAAATAATGCAAAAAAGGTTCTGGTGCGTTCTCCGTCAGCAGAAGGTGTCGGACTCGGTGTATGTAACCGTCTTTACCGTGCGGCAGGCTTTAACAGTATAAAATCAGGCGAAGGTATAATAATAGGACTGACAGGTGAAAGCGGCTCGGGAAAAAGCACTTTATGTGAAATACTGGAGAAAAAAGGCTGTGTCATTATTGACGCGGATAAAGTTGCCAGAAGCATTACCGAAAAAGGAAGTCCCGTTCTCAGAGAATTACAGAAAAGCTTCGGAAACGATATAATAAAGGAGGACGGCAGTCTTGACAGAAGACTTCTTGCTTCAAGAGCATTTTCTGATAATGAAAGCAAAAAGCTCCTTGATAATATCACACATCCCGAAATTGTTGCCCGCTGTGAAAAGAAGGCTCTTGACGCTGTTAAAAACGGTAAATGTGCGGTAATTGATGCTCCTCTTCTTTTTACATCGGGACTGAACACCTTGTGTCACAAAACGGTAAAGGTGACAGCACCGGAGAAAATAAGACTTGAAAGACTTCTCAGAAGAGACTGTATTACAGAGGAAGAAATACGTTTAAGATTTTCAAAACAGACGGATGAGGCTCAGAAAGCTTTGTGCGCCGATGTTATTGTAAATAATTATGCCCCTTATGATTTAACTGAAGAAATAAAAAAAATCTTTTAACCGGAGGATAAATAAAATGTGCGAAGAAAAATCAAATGCAGAACTTCTTAAAGAAAAGCTTTTTATGAAAAAAGAGCATACAGCAGTAAAAATTGCCGATGAAGGCCTTTCTCTTGCAGACTCCTTCTGCGAGGGCTATATGAATTATCTTGATTCTTCAAAAACCGAAAGAGAGGCTGTTGACCAGGCACTTTCTCTTGCAAAAGCTTGCGGTTTTACGGAATTTGATAAAAACGTAAGATATCCTGCAGGCTCAAAGGTATATCTCAATAACAGAAATAAATCCCTTATTCTTGCAGTTATCGGCCACAAGGATATAAGAGAAGGCGTAAAAATTGCAGCAGCCCATGTAGACTCTCCCCGTCTTGACTTAAAGCCCAATCCTCTTTATGAGGATGCTGAAATGGCTTATTTTAAAACACATTATTACGGCGGAATCAAAAAATATCAGTGGACTGCAATTCCCCTTGCACTTCACGGTGTAATCATCAGAAAAGACGGTGAAAAAATCAACGTCAATATCGGTGAAAACGATGAAGATCCTAAATTCGTAATTACTGACCTTCTTCCCCATCTTGCCGCAAATCAGATGAGAAGCACTATGGCAGAAGGAATAAAAGGCGAAACTCTCAATATTCTCATCGGCAGCCGTCCTTTTGAAAATACTGCTGCAGCTGACAGCGTAAAGCTTAATATAATGAACATCCTCTTTGAAAAATACGGAATTATTGAAGAAGATTTCTTAAGTGCAGAGCTTGAAGCAGTACCTGCCTTCAAGGCATGTGATATAGGCTTTGACCGTTCTATGATAGGCGCATACGGACATGATGACAGAGTATGTGCATATCCTGCGCTTATGGCAATCCTTGACTGCGAGGAGCCTGATTATACCTGTGTGACTGTTCTTACGGATAAGGAAGAAACAGGATCAGAGGGTAATACAGGTCTTGATTCAGATTATCTTGAATATTTCATCTGTGATGTTGCTTCAATTTACGGTGCAGAAGGAAGAGACGTTCTTACAAAGTCAAAATGCCTTTCTGCCGATGTTAATGCTGCATTTGATCCCAATTTCCCCGAGGTTTATGAAAGAAGAAACACAAGCTTTATAAACAACGGTGTATGTATCACAAAATATACAGGCTCAAGAGGTAAGGGCGGCACAAGTGACGCTTCTGCAGAATTTATGGCAGAAATCAGAACCCTTCTTGACAATGAAAGCATCTGCTGGCAGACAGGTGAGCTTGGTAAGGTTGATGAAGGCGGCGGAGGAACCGTTGCAAAATATATAGCTCATCTCAATGTTGATGTAGTTGACCTTGGTGTTCCCGTGCTCTCAATGCACGCTCCCTTTGAGGTTGTTTCAAAAACCGACGTTTATATGGCATACAAGGCATTCCTTGCATTCTTCAATAACTAAAGGAAGGTATTATGTATAAAATAAATCCGTCAAAATATAACGGTGTTACCGTTATGCCGTCAGAAATCGCTGAGAAGCACCTGATTCTCTCATCTGCTTCTCAGCTTAAGGTGATAATCTATGCTTTTTCCCGTTCGGGAGTACTGTTTGATGAAAACGATTGTGCCGCCGCTACGGGAATAAGTAAGGAAGAGGTAGCCGATGCTCTGTCCTACTGGAAGGATACGGGCTTTGTTCTGTATGCGGACGATTGCGTTGTTCCGCATGCTCCTGCACAACCTGTAACGGCTGAGCCGGAAAAAAGCCCGGCAATTATCCCGGAAACGAAGCCTCTGCCGTCAAAGGTTCCCTCAAATAATCCTTCAAAGCTTACATATAACGAAATATGCATAAGAATCAGTGAATCTGAGGATGTGCGTCTGCTTCTCAACGAAGCACAGATGAAGCTGGGAAGAACAATAGGAACAGGTGATCAGAGCTCGCTTATTCTTCTTCACGATTATTACGGACTTCCCGTTGAGGTTATTCTTACAATATGCGAATATGCACGTACAAAAGGTAAATCAACAAATACAAATTACATATATAAAATCGGTGTTGACTGGAGCTCAAGAGAAATTGATACTATAGAAAGAGCTGATGAAGAGCTTAAGAATATAGAAAAAATCAATGTTCTCTGGGCAGAATTTTCCGCAGGTGCAGGTATCAGGGATACAAAGCCCACATCTTCACAGGAAAAATATCTTTCACAGTGGTCAGAGGAATGGAAATTTACCGTTCCGATGCTTGTTTTAGCCTTTGAAGAAATGAAAACCCATACTGAAAAAATAAGCTATTCATATATGCATAAAATTCTTTCTTCATGGCATACAAAGGGTATAAATACACCCGAAAAGGTTGTTGAAGAACAGGAAAAGTTTATGCGTGAAAAGGAACAGAAGGCATATGAAAAAACTGTTTCTAAAAATAAACAGTCAAAAAAACCTGCTGAACCCGATCCGACTGCTTCCTATGATATAAAACGCGCCGAGCAGCTTGCAAGAACCACGGTACCTAAGGTTATAAAGAGAGAAAAAAGATAAAGAGGTGGCAACAATATGCCCTATACAAAAGAGTTATACGAAAAAGCAAGTGACATAATAGAAAACAGAAGGCGTGTTTCGGAAATGAATCACGCTGAAAAAGTTGCCGCTTTTGAAAAAGAGGTTCCCGAATATAAGGAAATCAAAAATGAAATGATAGATTCCGTAAGAGAAGCACTTAAGTCTATTGATATGCTTCCAGAACAGGTAAATGAATTTGTACAGAAGCAGAAAATCAGAAATCTTACGGCACAGCAGAATCTTGCGAGAATTATTGAAGAAAAGGGTTATCCCAAGGATTATCTTGAGGTAAAGTATTATTGTCCCTTATGTGAGGATACAGGCTTTTATGACAGTAAATTATGTGAATGCCATATAAATTTACTTAAGATGCTTGCCTATGAAGAGGCAGGAAAAAAATCACCTCTTAAATTCTGTCAGTTTGAGGATTTCAGACTTGATTATTATCCCG
The DNA here is from genome assembly GCA_045588855.1 of Acutalibacteraceae bacterium. Classification (GTDB taxonomy): domain Bacteria; phylum Bacillota; class Clostridia; order Oscillospirales; family Acutalibacteraceae; genus RUG806. The sequence goes on along the minus strand of JAZNEX010000053.1, from coordinate 33,344 downwards.
ATAAAATTGAATCTGGTTTTAATGCTTCTCCGAGAGATATAATGTCAGGAATTTTTTATTTCTGTACAGAATACGCAAAAACCTTTGATACTTCATCTCCTTCTGTTTTTATGCAGGGTGAAACAGGTCTCGGTAAAACCCACCTTTCTCTTGCAATAGCAGGTGAGGTTATTTCAAAGGGATATAATGTCCTTTATAACTCAGCTCAGAATATATTCAATGAGCTTCAGAGAGAAAGATTCGGAAAAACCGAAACAAACGGTGCATTTGAGGCAATGGTGCTTGAATGTGACTTGCTTATTATTGATGACCTCGGTGCGGAATTCAGCACACAGTTCACAAATGCAGCACTCTATAATATTATAAACACAAGAATAAACACAGGTCTTCCCACAATTATAAGCTCTAATCTCTCTCTTTCCGAAATTGAAAATCTCTATACAAAGAGAATATCATCAAGACTTATCGGTGAATATACATCTCTTTATTTCACCGGCAAGGATGTAAGACAGATAAAAAGAGAAAATCAGTAAAATATATTTATATGACAAAAGACGGTATCCGCATTGTGCAGATACCGTCTCTTTCTATATAACTTTTTTAATATATAGGAAATTGCTCGCAAAAGTGAGCAATTTGCATATATCAAGAAACACCGATTCCCCCAAGATTGGGGGCAGGGGGTTGACAAATCGTAAGATTTTTTCTTATTAAAAAATTCTTATTACGGAAGCGGGAGCAAAATCACGGAGCTCGGAAAGAGTTTCTCTGAGCTCTTTTTCCGTTGCCTTATCGGTAATGAATGCAATTTCATTTTCAGCCGCATTTTCCTTTGTAAGCACTTTTACACCGCCGAAAGCCTCTCTTATATTAATTGTGCTTGATTCGGCATTCTTTGCATAGCCTCTTACATAAAGTGCTGTTTCATAAAGAAGATAATCCTCTATACTGTTTTCTTTGTGATCTGACCAGTAATAATGATTTTCATTCTTTTTAAGTCTTGCACATTCCATAACGTCACCTACGACTGCGCTGGCCGTAGCTTCCTTGCCTGCACCCTGTCCATAGAGAAGAATATCTCCGATGCTGTCTCCTGTTATTGAAATTGCGTTATAAACGCCGTTTACACCTGCAATCAATGATTCTTTATTAACAAAGAAAGGACATACAATAGCACCTGTTTTGCCGTTTTCAAGACGCTGTGCCTTTCCGAGTAATTTTATTTTATAATTTTCGGAAGCAGCATATGCAGCATCCTCAAGTGTAACACCTGTTATACCCTCTGTATGTATTTCTTCGGGATAAACATGATTGCCGTATGCGATAGATGCAAGAATAGCAGTTTTTCTGCCTGCATCAAGACCTTCCACATCAGCAGTAGGATCTTTTTCGGCATAACCTTTTTCCTGAGCTATCTTAAGAGCCTGATCAAAGGACATCTTTTCATTTATCATCTTTGTAAGTATAAAGTTTGTTGTTCCGTTAAGAATACCGGCAAATGATAAAATATTATTTGCGGAAAGAGATGAGAACATTGTTCTTATTACGGGTATACCGCCGCATACCGATGCTTCAAACATAAAAGCAGCATTATTTTCGCGTGCAACCTTAAAAAGCTCTTCTGCTTTTGCGGCAACAAGGGCTTTGTTTGATGTAACGACATTTTTACCTTTTTCAAGACATTTTTTGCAGAAAGTAAAAGCAGGCTCTACACCGCCCATAGTTTCTACAACAGTGCTGATTTCATCATCATTGACAATAATATCTATATCCTTAACAATTCTTGATGCAAGAGGAGATCCTGTAAAATCTCTTATATCAAGAATATATTTTACTTCAATTCCTTCGCCTGCGCTTTTTACCATAAGTTCTTTTTTGCTGTCGATTATCTCGACAACACCGCTTCCTACGGTTCCGCATCCCATAACAGCTATTTTCATAAATACCTCCGGGGTGAAAATATTTAATATATATTACACTAATAAAACATAAAAGTAAAGTTTTTTCGGCTAAAAATTTGTTTATTTATTGATTTTTGATTTAAATAATAATAATTATAAATTTTAGTTGAATATTTAAATTTGATATGATATTATATATTAAATATCTATAAGTATAATTATAATATATAGTATATAATGCGGAGGAAGTTATGGATACTCTCAATGATATATGGAAGGAAGTCCTTGCTTTATGTAAGCAGGAGGTTTCCGACGTTATGTACAGCATGTGGTTATCGCCGTTGGTATTTTATAAACTTGACGCAGACACAGCTGTTTTTACCGTAAATGCCGAATACAAAAAAAATATTATTCTTACAAAGTTCGCTCCTTTGATAAAAAAGAATTTTAAGGAAATAATCGGATTTGATGTAGAAATTGATGTTATTGTAGACAGTGCGATAAGTGAAAAACCCGCAGAATCAACATCAGCAAAGGAAGAAAGTAAGAGCACACAGGCAGAAGACAACGAAAATGCTCCTTCCGAAAATGCAAAAAAAAGCTCTGCATCTTTTACATTTGATAATTTCGTTGTAGGTAAATCAAATCTGTTTGCATATACAGTTGCCAAGGGTGTTGCCGAAAGTCCCGGAAATCAGTACAATCCTCTTCTTATATACGGAAACTCAGGACTCGGCAAAACACATCTTCTTTTTGCAATATATAATGAGCTTAAAAAAAATAACCCTAATGCGGTTATCGTTTATACTACGGGCGAAACCTTCCTTAATGAGCTTATAGAAAGTGTCGGTAAGAAAAATACTTATGCTTTCCATAATAAATACAGAAATGTTGATGCCCTTCTTGTTGACGATATTCAGATTATCCAGAAGGGTGATATGACACAGGAAGAATTTTTCCATACATTCAATGCACTTGACCAGGCAGGAAAACAGATAATTCTTACATCTGATGTGCCGCCCAAAGAAATGGCAATTCTTGACGAAAGATTAAGAACAAGATTTGAAATGGGTGTTATTGCTGACGTAAAGCCTCCGGATGTTGAAACAAGAAAGGCAATTATAAAAAGAAAATCACAGTCGCTGGGAATCACTCTTCCCGAAAGTATGACGGATTTTATTGCAACTAAAATAAAAAACAACATAAGACAGCTTGAAGGCACCGTAAAAAAAATCGAAGCACTTAAAAAAGTATACGGAGTAATGCCTTCTCTTGAGCAGGTACAAAATATTGTAAAGGATATAACTTCCGATTCTCTTCCTGTTTCAGTTGTAATCAATAATATTTTCTCAATAGTTTCAAATACATACGGAATAACCGTCGACGATATCAAATCAACAAACCGTTCGGCAAATATATCACAGGCAAGAAATATATGTATGTATGTTATAAAAACAGTAACAGGCATTACACTTAAGGAAGTGGGAGCATATTTCGGAAAGGATCATGCGACCGTACTCCATTCCATAAATAAAGTGAAAAGCCTTATTGAAACCGACGGTACATTCAAAAATACCGTAAATAATATCATAAGAGAAGTAAGAGAGAAAAACTGATTTTTTTCAACAACTTATAAACATTCAACACCAAGTTTTTAACAGTATGAACATTCAGAAAAAATCAGATTTTCCTTCAACAAGTTTTTAAGTTTAAAAGTAACAGAGAATTTTTCGTTTTTTTCCATATTTTTCAAGGCACGGAAAAGTTTTCAACATTTTGAACACCACTACTATAACTACTATTTTTAAACATATCCTGTCCCTTTAAATGGGGGGGAATTATTCCGGGAGGTTTTATTAATGAAGATTATATGTGATACCGGTTCATTCACAAATACATGTCTTAATGTGCAGCGTTCAATTCCTGCAAAAGCAGTACTTCCCCATCTTGAAGGTCTGCTTATAGAAACCACAGATGAAAATACACTTAAGCTTACGGGTTTTGACCTTGATATTGCCGTAATGACATCGGTAAATGTACATGTTGAAGAGCCCGGCGCTGCTGTTCTTAATGCAAAGACCTTCTGTGATATTCTCAGACACCTTCCCGATAAAACAGTTACTATTACATGTAATGAAAAAAATGTATGTACAATTACAAGCGGTGAGGTTGAATATACACTTATAAGTCTTAATCCTGCAGAATATCCCGAGCTTCCTTCTATTACAGAAGAGATTCCCTTCAAAATAAGCGCAGGTATACTTAAGGATATGATAAAGAGAACTGTTTTTGCTGTTTCCGCTGATGACGGTAAGACAGTACACAGAGGTGTAAAATTTGAGGTTACTCCCGGCGAAATAAAGCTTGTTTCTCTTGACGGCTACAGACTTGCAATCAGAAAAGAGTTTATTGAATATAACGGAGATAATCTTTCATTTGTTGTTCCCGCAAAGACTCTTTATGAAATAATAAAGCTTGCGGAAAACGATGAAGAAGTAATTGAAATAGTCAAGGGCAGAAGACATATTATGTTCACTGTAGACGGCTACAGACTTATATCCAAGCTTCTTGAAGGTGAATTTCTTGATTACCGTACTGCGTTTCCAAAGGGCAAAAGCGCTACCGTAAGAATCAGTACAAAAAAGTTTATGGATTGTATTGAAAGAACTTCAATCATGATTACAGAAAAAGTAAGAAGTCCTATCAAGTGTATATTTGAAGATGATGAACTCAGACTTTCCGCAGTAACGGCTCGCGGAAGTGCAAACGACAGACTCGGAGTTTCAATAGACGGTGCAAGAACGGAAATAGGCTTTAATAACCGATTTCTTCTTGATGCACTCAGAAGCTGCGATACCGATGAGGTTCTTATAGAGCTTAACGGTTCACTTTCTCCCGCAGTTATCGTTCCTCCCGATGGAGACAGCTTCCTTTATCTTATACTTCCCGTAAGAATAAAAAACGACTAAGGTAAATCATTATGGAAAGAAAAAAAATAAGAGTAAGAGCAATAGTAAGATCAGAAGAAGATTTATATATAACAACCCCTTTTATAAAGCTTGATTCTGCCATGAAGCTTTCGGGTCTTGCAGATACGGGCGGAATGGCTAAAATGCTTATTGAAGACGGGCTTGTAAAAGTAAATGATGAAATATGCACCCAGAGAGGCAAAAAACTTTATCCCGGTGATAAGTTATTTTTCGGCAACAGCCTTTTTGTTGTAAAAAAAGACGATGAAGATTAATAAAATCGAAATAAAAAATTACCGTAATATAGAAGCTATGGAAATTGTTCCCTGTGACGGAGTAAATATAATTTACGGTGAAAATGCTCAGGGAAAGACAAATATTCTCGAAAGTATTTTTCTGTTTACGGGTCTTAAAAGCTTCAGAAGCTCAAAGGACAGAGAGCTTGTTATGTTCGGTAAGGATTTTTCGTTGCTTGATGTTGATTTTTATTCTGCTTCAAGGGCTCAGAAGGCTTCGATAAAAATAACAGACAGAAGAAGAGTATCGCTTAACGGTATTTCACTTCCCTCTCCTACTGCACTTATGAGTAAGTTTCCCTGTGCGTTGTTTTCTCCCGGATTTTTATCTCTTATACAGAACGGTCCTTCCGAAAGAAGAAAATTTATTGATTCGGCAATATGTCAGATTCATCCCGGATATGCCGTAATGCTCAGTGAATATAATAAAATTCTGAAGCAGAGAAATGCAGTTCTGAAGGATAGTGAAAATGTAAGAGATACAAGGCTTTTTCTTGAATGTATAAATGAAGCATTCAGTAATGCAGGAGAAAAAATATATAATGAGAGAAAGGCTTATCTCAAAAAAATACTTCCATATGCTGACAGTATTTACAGAGGACTTTCTTCGGGAAAGGAAGAAATAAGCTTTTCTTATCTGAAAAAAGGAGATGCCGCAGATATTTATTCTTTCAATGAGATAATTAAAAGACATGAAACTGCGGATATTTCCTCGGGAATGACTCTGACGGGTCCCCACAGAGATGATATTGATATAAATATAAACGGTATTCCTGCAAGAAACTTCGGCTCTCAGGGACAGAAGCGTTCGGCTGCAATTGCTCTTAAACTTGCAGAGGCTCAGGTTATAAAGGAGATTAACGGGGAGCAGCCTGTTATACTTCTTGATGATGTAATGAGTGAGCTTGATGCTTCGCGGCAGGATTATATACTTAATCATATAAAGGACAAGCAGGTTTTTATTACCTGCTGCGACCCAGGTTCCGTAAGAATTATGAACTGCGGTAAAACTTTTAATATATCAGAAGGAAAAATTACAGGTTAAGCTTATGTATTTACATTTAGGACATGATACTGTAATAAAAAAGAATGATATACTCGGTATTTTTGATATGGATACTGCTACTGTATCAAAAAATACAAGGGATTATCTCTCGAAGAAAGAAAAAGACGGAAAATGTGTTACGGTTTCATTTGAGCTTCCCGGTTCTTTTGTTGTGTGTACCGATAAGGATAAAAATGAAACAGTATATATTTCTCAGCTTTCCGCTTCTACTTTGTATAAAAGAACAGAGGATATTTTCTGATAAAAATACCAATAGCTTTGTTTTTTAACTCTAAGGAGGATTTATAAATGGATATTTCCGGAAACAACATCAATCAGAATCTTAATGAAGCAGCCGTTACCGAAGAAGAGGTAATGGATACAGCTGTTTCTGAGGTTTATGATGCCAATCAGATTCAGGTTCTTGAAGGACTTGAGGCTGTAAGAAAAAGACCCGGTATGTATATCGGTTCAACAGGCCCCAGAGGTCTTCATCATCTTGTCTATGAAATTCTTGACAACTCAATAGATGAGGCTCTTGCAGGTTATTGCACACATATCGAGGTAGAAATCCTTCCCGGTGATGTTATTACAGTAAGAGATAACGGACGAGGAATTCCCACAGATATTAATGAAAAACAGGGTATGCCTGCCGTAACGGTTGTTCTTACGGTGCTTCATGCCGGCGGTAAATTCGGCGGTAGCGGATATAAGGTTTCGGGCGGTCTTCACGGTGTTGGTTCGTCTGTTGTTAATGCTCTTTCCGAATGGCTTGAGGTAGAGGTATGTCAGAACGGTCATATTCATAAGCAGAGATTTGAAAGAGGTAATATTGTAACTGATCTTGAAATTATAGGAGATACAGACGAAACAGGTACTCTTATCAGATTCAAGGCTGATCCCGAAGTATTTACAGAGACTACGGTTTATGAATATGAGACACTTCAGAGAAGAATAAGAGAACAGGCTTTCCTTAATGCCGGTCTTCGTATTTCTCTTACAGATAAACGCGATGAAGAGAATATTATTGAAGAGGTTTTCTGCTTTGAAGGCGGTCTTTCAAGCTTTGTTCAGTACATAAATGAATCAAGAGCTCTTACTACTCTTCACGATATACCTATGCATTTTTCATCCGTAAAGGGAGACAGAAGCGCAGAAGTTGCAATTATGTACAATGACGGCTATCAGGAAAATATCCAGTCATTTGCAAATAATGTCCGTACAATTGACGGCGGTACACATGAAACAGGCTTTAAGAATGCTCTGACACGTGTATTCAATGATTACGGCAGAAAATATAATTTCCTTAAAGAAGCAGATAAGAATCTTTCTGGTGATGACGTAAGAGAAGGTCTTACTGCAGTTATCAGTGTAAAGCTTACTGATGCTGAATTTGAAGGACAGACAAAGGGTAAGTTAGGAAATACCGATATTACTCCCCTTGTTCAGCAGATGGTATATGAAAAGCTTTCAACATACTTTGAAGAAAATCCGTCTGTTGCGAAGGCAATATTCAATAAGGCTCTCGATGCTTCAAGAGCAAGAGAGGCTGCAAGAAAAGCAAGAGACCTTGCAAGAAGAAAGAGTGCTCTTGAAGGAAACTCTCTTCCCGGTAAGCTTGCTGACTGTACTGATAAAAATCCCGAAAATACAGAGCTTTATATCGTCGAGGGTGATTCTGCAGGCGGTTCCGCAAAGGAAGGCAGAGACAGAAGAACTCAGGCTATACTTGCCCTTTGGGGTAAAATGCTCAATGTTGAAAAGTCACGTATAGATAAGGTTATAGGCAATGAAAAGCTTGTTCCCGTAGTTCTTGCTCTTGGAACAGGTATAGGCGAGGATTTTGATATAACAAAGCTAAGATATCATAAAGTTGTTATTATGGCCGATGCCGACGTCGACGGTGCACATATCAGAACTCTTCTTCTTACATTCTTCTTCCGTTATATGCGTCCTCTTATTGAACAGGGATATGTATATATTGCTCAGCCTCCTCTTTTTAAGATTTCAAAGGGTAAGCGTCATGAATATGCATATTCTGATGAAGAAAGAGATAATTTCCTTGCTGAAATGGGACAGGGCTGTTCTGTTCAGAGATATAAGGGTCTTGGTGAAATGGATCCCGAGCAGCTTTGGGAAACCACAATGGACCCCGACAGAAGAACAATGCTTAGAGTCAATCTCAATGATGCGGAAGAGGCAGATGAAACTTTCTCAATTCTTATGGGTGACAAGGTAGAGCCCAGAAAAGACTTTATTGAAAAGAACGCTAAATTCGTTCAGAACCTCGATATCTAAGGAGCAGTATGATGGATAACGAAAATAAGATTAATGAAAATATAGAAGAAAATCAGCCTAAGGGTACTCTTGTACAGGTTGACCTTAATAAGGAAATGAGAAGTTATTTCCTTGATTATTCCATGTCTGTTATTACCCAGCGTGCTCTTCCCGATGTGCGTGACGGTCTTAAGCCCGTTCACCGCCGTATTCTTTATACAATGCACGAAAATAATCTTACTCCCGATAAGGAATACCGTAAGTGTGCAGATACCGTCGGTTCTGTTCTCGGACGCTATCATCCCCACGGTGATGCATCGGTTTATGATGCTATGGTAAGACTTGCACAGACATTTTCAACAAGATATGTGCTTGTTGACGGCCACGGTAACTTCGGTACTGTTGACGGCGACCCTGCTGCCGCATACAGATATACAGAATCAAGAATGAGTAAGATTTCACTTGAAATGCTTACAGATATTGATAAGGATACTGTTGATTTTACGGGTAACTATGATGACAGACTCAAAGAGCCTACAGTTCTTCCCGCACGTTTCCCTAATCTTCTTGTAAACGGTTCTACAGGTATTGCCGTCGGTATGGCAACAAACATTCCTCCTCATAACCTTGGTGAGGTTATTGACGGTATGTGCTGTATCATTGACGATCCCGATTGTTCACTTGAAGATATTATGCAGCATATAAAGGGACCTGACTTCCCGACAAAGGGGATTGTTATGGGCAGAAGCGGTATCAGAGCAGCCTATGCTACCGGCAGAGGCAAGGTTACCGTTCGTGCAAGATGTGAAATCAATGAAGCTAAAAACGGCAGATATCAGATCATCGTAACTGAGCTTCCTTATCAGGTAAATAAGGCAAGACTTATCGAATCAATCGCTGACCTTCATAAGGAAAAGCGTATTGAAGGTATTTCAGATATAAATGACTACTCTTCAAGAGAGGGTATGAATATAACAATTGATCTGAAGCGTGATGCAAATCCCCAGGTTGTTCTTAATCAGCTTTATTCATTTACACAGCTTCAGACAACCTTCGGTGTTATACAGCTGGCTCTTGTTGACGGTGTTCCCAAGGTTCTTACTCTTAAAGAAATGCTTATGCACTACATTGACCATCAGGTTAATGTTGTTACAAGAAGAACTGAGTTTGACCTTAAAAAGGCAAAAGAAAGACAGCATATTCTTGAAGCACTTCTTAAGGCACTTGACTTTATTGATGAAGTTATTAATATACTTCGTTCTTCAAAGAACATCGCAGAAGGTAAAGAAAGACTTATGGAACGCTTCGGATTTGATGAAATCCAGGCAAACCATATTGTTCAGATGCGTCTCGGTCAGCTGACAGGTCTCGAAAGAGAAAAGCTTGAAGACGAAGAAAGAATGCTTGAAGAAAAGATTGCACGCTTCCTTGAAATTTTAAGCAGCCGTGAAAATGTTCTTGCACTTGTAAAGGAAGAAGCACTTGTCATAAGAAATAAGTTCAATGACGACAGAAGAACCGAAATAGTAAATGTTTCGGGTGAGGTTGATATTGAAGATCTTATTCCCGAAGAAGAATGTGTATTCACAATGACACAGATGGGCTATATCAAGAGAATGAGTGTTGATGAATATCAGATTCAGAAAAAGGGCGGTAAGGGAAGAATAGGTATTACCCGCCGTGAAGAGGATATTGTTGACACAATGTTCACAGCTTCAACTCATTCACATATTATGTTCTTTACCACAAAGGGAAAGGCTTATATGATAAAGGGATATGAAATTCCCGAAGGAAGCCGTACAAGTAAGGGTATGAACCTTGTAAACATCCTTCCTATAGAAGGTGATGAAAAGGTTACTACCATGATTATGATTCCTAAAGAGCACGATGATCTTTTCCTTTGTATGATTACCAAAAACGGTATTATCAAGAGAACAGAGCTTGAAAACTTCAAAAACATAAGAAAATCAGGTATCATCGCAATTAATCTTGATGAAGGCGATGTTCTTCAGAAGGTTCTTCTTACTACAGGTAATCAGGATCTCTTTGTTGCAACAAAGAAGGGTCTCGGTATTCGCTTCAATGAAACCGATGCAAGAGTTATAGGCAGAACAGCAAGAGGTGTAAGAGCTCTTAAGTTCAAGTATGAAGATGATGAAGTTGTAGGTATGGAAATACTTGATGAAACACTTGGCGGAAAGCTTCTTACCGTAAGTGTTACCGGTAACGGAAGAAAGAGTGATTTCTCAGATTATCATGTTCAGTCAAGAGGCGGCTTTGGTTCTATTAACTACAGAATTGCCAAGTACGGCGATGTTGCTGCAATCAAGGTTGTTTATGAGGATGATGATGTAATCCTTATTTCAGAGCAGGGTATTATTATCCGTATTTCAGCAGAAAGCATCAGAGAGTGTGCACGTCCTTCAAAGGGTGTACGTCTTATGAGACTTTCCGAAAATGACAGTGTTATAACTATGACACTTGCAAAAAATTCAGGTGAAGAGACTTCTGCTCCCGTAGAAAACACAGCTCCCGAAGATACAGAATCTGATACTGAAGAAACAGAAGAAGAAATTTCAGCAGAAGAATAATCTCTTAAGTTTCGGGAGGTCAGAAATTGAACACAAAAGAAAAAAATAAAAAAAACAATAAGAAAAAGTCTCCGGTAAAAAAACCGGAGATTTTCTCAGGCTTATATAAAAAGGCTGAAAATACTATACTGAATAACGGTATATTATCAGTTATTTCAGGTGCTGTAATCGGACTAATGCTGGTTTTTCTTCTGGTTTCGGTTGATATAGTTTCAGATTTATTACCTGAAAAAACTGATAAGGCTACTGATTTCAGTAATGCGGCTTTTAAAAACAGTGAGGAATTTATTGAAGTTATTGAAAAGGGCGAGGAAGAGATTGCTGTTGAAACTCTCAATGAGCTGAGAGGACAGAATGACCTTTCATCTGTTCTTAAAGATTGGGCAACAAATACATCTGAAAACACTCTTATGAGAAGTGAAAATATTATAAACATTCTTCTTGTAGGTCTTGATGAGCAGCTGGCAAATTCCGATGTTATGATGCTTGCTTCACTTGATAAGGTGAATAAGAAAATTTACCTTCATTCAATTTTCCGTGACTCGTATACTTACATAAACACGGTATACGGAGATAAGTATGCAAAAATTAATGCCTGCTATGCCAACGGCGGGGCAGAAAAGCTTATTGAAACTGTTGAAAATAATTTCAAAATTGATATTGATCATTTTGTTTCTGTGAATTTTGATTCTTTCAGCTCAATCGTAAATATTTTCGGCGGAATTGCTCTTAATGTTAAAGAGTATGAGGCAAAGGAAATTGAAAAGGAAATCGGAAGAAGCTGTCCTTACGGAAGTTCTGTTGTTCTTGACGGTGAGCAGGCACTCACCTTCTGCAGAATTAGAAAGTGTGATGCTGATGCCGATGTAAGCCGTACAAGAAGACAGAGACAGTTCATAAATGCACTTATAGACGCTACGGGGAATATAAGTATAAGTCAGATAGCACCTCTTCTTGAAACCGTGATAAAGTATGTTAATACAGACTGCTCCTTCGGAGACCTTATTTCACTGGGTACCAAGGCTATATCTGACAAATGGTATAATTTTGAGATTATATCTGATGCTGTTCCGAAGGAAGCACACAGGCTTGACTACAGAGGAAGCTCATGGGTATGGATTGTAGACTACCCTCTCAGTGCCGTTGATTTGCATAATACATTATACGGTAAAACAAATATAAGTCTCAGTGAAGACAGAATATCTGCAATTACACTTATGAGTAGCTCAGCTGATACAGGTAATGCAGCTCCGTAAGTATTTTTATTAAAAAAATCCGCTTATAAAAATTAAGCGGATTTTTTTCTGTTTTAATTTATATATATTACACAAAAAATATTGAAATTTATATATTTTTATAGTAATATAAAATATATAAATTGTGAACTTTAAATCACTTTATTTTTATGTAAAGGAGAGATTATTTATGGCTGATTGTCCGAAATGCGGTACTCATATCAAGATTTATCAGATGAGTCCGTATTGCAAAAAATGTGGTATCCACCTGATGTTTGCTTCCTTTGAGGATCAGTTTCAGAAGGACAGAAGACTTGCGGAAATGTCAATGGCAAATTTCCGTTATCTTATGGTAAAGCTGAAAAGTGCTTATATTTCAGGAAAAGCACAGAAACTGAAAATTGTTTCCGTATTTTTCCCGCTTATTGCACTTCTTATTCCTTTCGGAAGTTTCGGTGTATCCACTCCGGTGTATTCTTCCGATATTTCTTTTAACCTTATTGGACTTTTTGCGGGGCCGTTATTTAACGGACTCTTCGGAAAGCTTGATGCACTCAGTGGTTCACCTGTTTTCGGTGAATCTCTCGGTATACTTAAAACTCTTATAATTGTGTATGCTGTTGCTGTTGTTTGTGCTGTGCTGATTCTTTTACTCGAGCTTATCTGCTTTATCGGCAATAAAAAGGTTCAGATAAGCACATGTATATTTTCAGTTATCGGAATAATTTCAATAGTTGTTTCAGGTATAATTGCATTTTCACTTAAGGGTATATCCGATATTTCAATTATCAGAGTTGATGTTACAGTTCTGTTTGCAGTTTCGGCTCTTTTGTTTATTGTACCTGTTGTTGCTTCCGTATTCTGTCTTAAGAATCCTCCCGTTTATAAATTCAGAGAGGGTGATGAGCTAAGAGTTGAATACAGAAGAAAATTTAAAAAGGGTCAGATTGCTCTTCTTGATATACCTGCTCCGATATATGAGTCCGAAGAGGATAAAAAAGAGCGTCAGAAGCTTATTTCAGAGGCTTATAATATGAGTGAAGAGGAGGTGACTGCAGATGGCTGATAATGATATACGCTCAAATCTTTCCGATAAAGAGCAGAAGCGTCTTTCTAAAATTGATAAGCTTGATGCAAATAAAAAGCGGAAGAAAATAATTCTTGCTGCCGTTACTGCCGTTTTAATATCGTTTTTTGTTTTCGGTACAATTTTCGGAGGAATGTATATTCTGAGTTATGAGGGTACTGAGCCCCTTCCTGCAGCAGACCCTGTTTATCCTCCCCTTCCCGAAAATCCCGAAGAAATCATAGCTTCATTCAATGTTCTCAGTGAAAATACAAAAAAGTATGACGAAACCAAGCTTGATGTTTCGTTTGATGTGAATATCCCTGATGAAAGCATTGTTATTGAAGGCGATACTGCAGAAAAAACTCTGCCCTTGTTTTCACATATAAAGCCCTCTGTTGTTTCTCTTATTTCTTCATTTTATGAAGAAGAAAGAAGTAAGGGTGAATATGGTACTGATTTTTCCGATTATATGTATTCATCCGATTTTACGGCAGGCGATGCAAAGGCTGAATTTATCATAAATGAAGAAAACGAAAATGATCTGAAATATGTTTTTACATTTGATAAAGAAAAAGAAAAGACAGCTGAAATTTTCAATACTCTTATTTATGATGATGTGCTGAAAGGGATAAAGGATACACTCTCTGTCGCTGCTGTTATAAAAAATGTTACGGTTTCCTATGACAGCTTTGTACTTACTGCAAATATTAACCGTGAAAAGAATAAGCTTAACAGTGTTTCTCAGAAAAAAATTTGTAACATAACTGCCGAGCTTGAATTTATTGGAGAATATGCTGAATTCGGTAAGCTGAAGCTTTCTTTTGTAACAGAGCTTACCAAAAACTATAATTTCTCTTCTGTTGAAATGTGTTTTACTTCTGATACCTTCTATGTAACGAAGGGGTCTTCAGATGAATTCAAGACTAAGGTTATAAGTGATGAATCCCCTGCCGAAACAGTGCTTACCTTTACTTCATCAGCGCCTGATATTCTTTCGGTTGACGGAAGATTCTTCAAGGCAAATAATGTAAGCAAGGATCCTGTTACCGTAACCGTAGAGTATACATATAAGGGTGTGAAATATGAAGATTCTTGTGAATTCTATGTTATTGTGCCCGTAGAAGGCGTAAAACAGAATGAGAAGGAAATTTCACTTAAAAAGGGAGAGAGCAAGGAGCTTTCCGTGAAGATTTCTCCCGATGACGCAACGCTTACAGATGTTTTCTGGTTTACAACCGATGAAAGCATTGCTGCTGTTGATGAAAACGGTGTTGTGACTGCCGTTGAAACGGGCAGTGCTTCCGTATATTGTGTAACACGTGACGGCAACTATAAATCAAGCTGCACGGTTAATATTACCGAATAAAGGAGGGATTGAAGAATGGCAAAAATGACAAAAGAAGCTCTTGTAAACAGATTTCTGAAAGCTGATGATTATTCTGCAGCAACTCTTGATAATGAAATTCTTAAAAAGTATGAAAATCTTGCAGTTGACGTTTACAGTGTAAGACAGGTTTCAGTTTCTGAGGTTGCCTGGATGGCTGTTCAGAAATTTTCCCGTCAGCTTAAAATGGGTATGGACCATTATCAGAATATGTACTTTACAAAGGTTCTGAAAATTGACCTTACCTATATTACTGTTATCAAGGCACTAATAAGTATTTATGATACACTCAACAATCCCCTTATGGGTATTGCATATGACAGAACAAGAACCCGTTGGGGTAAGGCCAGACCCTATGTTCTTACAACTCCTCTTCCCTTCTTTCTTATAACGGCTCTTTTATACAGCGGTGCCCTTCTTATGGGTGGTGATACCGTAAATGATCCTAAAAAGATTATTTTCGTATTTATTATGCTGTTTTTACAGGAAACATTTTCAACCATATTCAATATTCCCACAGATAACTATCCGACGCTGCAAAGCCCGTGCCCGACAGACCGAATTGCCGTTTCTCTTGCACAGAGTTATTCGGGTGCATACGGCGGTGATATAGTTTCGGTTGTTTATATTTCTCTTATGTCAATCAATAATATCGGCGGTGTTGAGATTTCTCAGCCTCTTATGTTTACCATTATGGCGTGTGTTACATGCTTCCTTGGTACTGTCGGTACTATGGGTGTTGCTCTGAAGTGTCCCGAAAGAGTCCTTCTTCAGCCCAAACCTGCTCCTCTTACGAAGACAATGTTCTATGTTCTTAAAAATAAGTATGCTCTTCGTAATGTTGTGGCAAGCTTCCTTGTTTCCTGGTGGAGCAACGGCGGTTACTCCTGGGATGTTATTACCCAGCTTGAAATCTTCGGCGGCGGTCTTAATATAGCTCCTTTGTACGGTTTCTATCACGTATGTAATGTTCTTTCAATGGCATTCATTAAGCCCATCAAAGAGAGAATTAAGAATTACAGAAATATCGTAATTGCCCTTCGAGGTATGGATATTCTCGTTGAAATTATCTGGGCAGTGGGCGGATGGATTACAATGCCACTTAAAAAATGGTGGGTAAGCGGAATCTGGTTCTGTATAGGCTATGGCCTTAACGGTCTTAACAATGCTCCCGCAACAGCATTTGAAGGAGAGATAAGCAGAGAAATCAATGACTATACAGAGTATCTTACAGGTGAACGTCCAGACGGTACATTCGGTCTTCTTACCGATTATATCTATAAGCTTACACAGCCTCTTAATACTCTTATGGCATTGTGGGTCATTAAGTGGACAGGATATGATACAACTCGTGAATCAACCTATTGGGCACAGGATTCGGTTTCTGTTTATCAGAAGGTATTTGCACTTTATGCCTGCGGTAATCTCATTCCTCATATTGTAAATACAATTCCTCTTTTCTTCTATGACCTTGACGGACAGAAAAAAATTGATATGTATAAGGCACTTAATGAAAGACGAATGCTTATTGCAAAAGAAAATCAGGGTAAGCTGAGCGAAGATATGTCAGCCCTTGTTGAAATGCTTTCGGAAGAAAAAAAGTAATTGAATAATACATTATAAAAAGAAAAAGACAACACACGATTTGTCCGCTAAAGACTTTTCGTGTGTTGTTTTTTTGTTATATTCTTTTTATAAATAACAGTATAAATATACATAATAATGAATAATTATACTATCTTTCTATCATACGGCTGAATATATATTGCTGCGCAAGTCCCGAATGAGGATGGAAAAATTCGGGTATTCCGCCGGGATAATATTGTTTTGTTGCTCTTTCTATATGTCTGTCAACAGGGTATACATCCGTAAAAGCCAACGAAAAAAGCATTGTGCAATCGGCTACCTTTTTGCCTACACCCTTTATTTTCATAAGCTCCTTGCGTGCTTCATCCTCAGACAGGCTTTTTATGTAATCAAAGGAAATTTCGCCTTCTGCCACCCTTTTTGCTGCATCCAGTATATAAGGCACTCTGTAGCCTGCCTTCAGAAATGCCAGATCATCGGGAGTTTTTGATGCGAGCAATTCAGCTGAAGGAAAAGCATGGCACTCACCTGTTTTTTCTCCGTAAGCCTCAGACAGCTTTTTGATAATTCCCTTTATTCTCGGAATGTTGTTACATGAAGAAATTATAAACGAGCAGAGGGTTTCCCAGGGCTCCTGATTGAGAATTCTTATGGTGCCGTATTTATCATATGCGGATTTTATAAATTCATCGGTGCTGAGTCTTTTCAGAATTTCACCGTGGTCTTTTTCAAGATCAAAATAATTCTGCCATATTTCTTTTACTGTATCTTCATCTGCTCCGATAAACAGAAGTCCGTTTTCGGTCCTGCTTACTCTTACTTCTTTTGAGTATGCCACTCCCCTGAAAACATTTTCATCCGTTTTCTCCCATCTGAATGCCTGACCGCAATCGAGTGTCAGAGGGAGATTTATGTCACCGAAATCAACCGCTTCGGTGCCTTTTTTATGTCTTATGATCTCCATAATTCACCTCTTTTGTATAATTGGCAATTTAAATAAAATATTCTGAGAATTTTATTTAAAAATATCTCCATTTTGTATAGATGGCAAGTTTGCACAACTACCTGTATATGTTAAAAATTTAACAAAGTAGTGATGTTAATAACTTTTTTGTGTTAAAAACTCGGTCTTTCAAGGATTTTTAAGGGCAGTTATTAACATTTTCAACAGAGTTATCAACATTTTAACACTTTTGCATATTATACAGAATGTATAAAAACGTTTACATATCATATTGTAATTCTGACGGTAAAGAATTTCAGGTATATGTACAAAATGCCTAAACCCCTGTAAAATCCGTAATACGTCACAAAAAACACTATAAAACGGATATAGTGTGCCGTGTAATTATCTAAAACACCATATATATAATTTCGGTTTTAATGTTAAAATTTTAACAATTATTTTGCGTATATTTTCTGTTGAATATCCGTCAGTATGTTGGCTTATTTAGTATTAAGAAATTATATCCCGTAATATTGCACAGTTAATTATTACGGTTATGTTTATTTGGTAAAAAACTGATAATACTTAATATATAAAAGACGGGAGGATGGTTCTTATGTTAAAAGGTGTTAATCACAGAGTAGTTGAAATTGCCCAGCCTGAAAGTGCGTATTTTGATAAGGTTCTGTTTTTTGTGAAGCCTGAGTTTTCTGGAATCAGTGAAGCAAAGCTGAGGAATAAGGCAGACGGTTTTATTAAGGATGCCTCCTCCCCTCCCGAAAATAAGAATCTGAGTCTTCGGAAAAAGAGATTGCTTTTTGCGGCTAAATTAATGTCAGCCGCCGCTGCAGGTGCTGCTGTAACCGCAGCCGTGCAGGCTGTTTTCTGATATTTTAATCTTATGATATTTGCTGTCTGTTTTGTTGTTGATATAATTTGATATTGTGTGTAAACGTATTGTTTTTTTATATCACGTGCCCCGGATTTTTCAGCTGTGTTTTTTACGTGAATACGTTTTTGTTAATCTGAAATATCTGATTGCTGCAAGTGTCATTATAAGCTTAAATCCGTTGCCGCACTTCCCTGCTATTCTTAAATAAGTCCTTATTAATATATTTTCAGAATATACTTATATGAATTATTATACTTGTTTGTTTGTTAAAAAACAACCCGTAATTCCTGTAAATCGGATTACGGGTTATTGTATTATTATACATATAAATTATTTGCCGACGCAGAATTTTGTAAAGACCTCATTGACTATTTCTTCACTTGCTTTTTTGCCTGTAAGCGTAAGAAGCTGTTCTATTGCGCAGTCGATACTGACGTTTACCGCATCGATTGTAAGGCCCGAATCCATAGCAAAAATTGCCTCGTCGATGCATTCTTTTGCTTTTCTTGCACACTCATATTGTCTGCCTGCGGAAAGTATTTCCTGTGAGAAATCAAGTCCCTGAGTGCCGAGAATTTCTTCAAGTGCCGTACGCAAATCCTCTGTACCTTCTTCTTTTTTTGCAGAAAGTGTAATGGTGTGAGAAATGTATTTCTGTATATCTTCTTTTGTAAAGCATGCCCCAAGGTCGGTTTTATTTACGATTGCAAGGCATCTTTTATTCCGGCATAATTCCAACAGAGAAATATCTTCATCATCAAGCGGACGCGAAACATCGAATACTGCAAGTATGAGATCAGATGAATCTATACGGTCCTTTGCCATATTTACTCCGATGCTTTCTACCTCATCGGTTGTATCATGAATGCCTGCGGTGTCGGCCAGTCTTAAAAGAATATCACCGACACGAACGGTTTCCTCTACTATATCACGGGTTGTACCTGCGACGGATGTAACAATGGAGCGTTCACATCCGGAAAGCACATTCATCAGTGTGGATTTACCCACATTCGGTTTACCGCAGATAACCGTATTGACACCTTCGGTAACTGCTTTGCCGCTGTCATATCTGTCAAGAAGTCTCTGTAATTCATCAGCTGCATTTACGAGAGTTTTTTTCAGCTCATTATTTTCGACAGCGGGAATATCTTCATCAGGGTAGTCACTCCAGGCAGCAAGACCTGCAGCTGAGGTTATAAGGGAAGAGCATATATCACCTATTTTTTTGCTCACATTACCCTTAAGGGTATTTCTTGCCGCATTGAGAGCAGCTTCACCTGTTGCGGAGATGATACTCATAACGCTTTCTGCCTGTGTCAGGTCCATTTTTCCGTTAAGATAGGCCCTTTTTGTAAACTCACCGGGTTGAGCAGGGGAGGCACCAAGAGTAAAAATAAGTCTTAACACCTTTTGCATTATGTATAATCCGCCGTGACAGCAAATTTCGCAGACATTTTCACCTGTATAGCTTTTTGGTGCTCTGTAAACTATTATGACAGCTTCATCAACAGGGGAGTCACCGTCAAAAATCTGTCCGTATGAGGCTCTGTAGCCTTCCATATCAGTAACTTTTTTCCCTGAATATGCTCTGAAGCAGTTTTGTGTGATATTAAGTGCATCCTCACCGGAAATTCTTATAATTCCTATTCCGCCTGCTGCATTCGGGGTGGCTATGGCTGCAATTGTTGACATAATCTATCTCTCCGAAATTTAAGATTTCATAATATAATGTTATTATAATACATTATAAGTCAATATTGCAATAAAATTAATTGCATGATATAATAATTAATCTGAATTTTTCATTTATTATTTTCCGGAGGGGATCAGAGTGGATTATTTTTCAGGAAGGTATGATGTAGCAGTTATCGGTGCCGGTCATGCAGGTATTGAAGCGGCTCTTGCTGCTGCAAGGCTCGGTACTAAGGTTATATGTTTTACCATAAATCTTGACTGGATAGGAAACATGGCGTGTAATCCGTCTATCGGAGGCACATCAAAAGGACATCTTGTAAGAGAAATTGATGCTCTCGGCGGTGAAATGGGTATTGCTGCAGATAAAAATACTCTTCAGAGCCGTATGCTGAATCTCGGAAAAGGTCCTGCCGTACATTCACTCAGAGCTCAGATAGACAGACGAGAGTATTCAAAGTATATGAAAAATGTACTTGAAAAGCAGGAAAATCTTTCACTTGTACAGGCAGAGATTATTTCTCTTAAGAAAAATAATTCTTTTTGGGAATTAAAAACCCAACTCGATTGTGTTTACCACGCTGAATGTGTTGTTATTGCTACAGGTACATTCCTTGACGGAAAAATATATGTAGGCGATAAATGCTACAGAAGCGGTCCTGACGGTATGTTCCCCTCAATCGGACTTTCAGATTCACTCAAAGAACAGGGAATAGGTCTCAGAAGATTCAAGACAGGTACTCCTTCAAGAGTAAACCGCAGAAGCGTTGATTTTTCTGAGCTTGAAGAACAGTTCGGAGACGAAAGGGTAGTGCCGTTTTCCTTTGCAACTGAGGATACTCCGAAAAATATCCTTTCCTGTTTTATTACATATACAAATGAAGAAACAAAGCGTATTATTATGGATAATCTCCACCGTTCACCTCTTTTCGGAGGAAATATTGAGGGTGTAGGTCCGAGGTACTGTCCCAGTATTGAAGATAAGATGGTTCGTTTTTCTGAGAAGGAGAGACATCAGATATTTATTGAGCCTTGCGGACTTGATACTGAGGAGTTATATTTACAGGGTCTTTCATCATCTTTGCCTATAGATGTGCAGGAAGGATTTGTGCATTCCATCAAGGGTCTTGAGCATTGTGAGATAATGCGTAATGCATATGCTATTGAATATGATTGTGTTGATCCTCTTGAACTTCGTCCGACTCTTGAGTTTCTTAATATAGATGGTCTTTTCGGTGCAGGTCAGTTTAACGGCTCAAGCGGATATGAAGAAGCAGCTGCCCAGGGTCTTGTTGCAGGTATCAATGCTGCTCTCAAGGTGCAGAAGAAGGAACCTTTTATTCTTGAGCGTTCAGGTTCATATATAGGTACACTTATTGATGATCTTGTAACAAAGGGCTGTAATGAGCCTTACAGAATGATGACTTCCCGTTCTGAATACCGTCTTATTTTAAGACAGGACAATGCAGATATCAGGCTCATGGAAAAAGGATATAAGTTAGGTCTTGTCAGCGAGGAAAGATATAACAAATTCTTGAAGAAGCTTGAGCTTATAGATGCTGAAAGAAGAAGAACGGAAACTACCGTAATTGCTCCCGGAGAGGAAATAAATGCATTACTTGTTTCACGTGAAACATCTGCTCTTACTACCGGCTGTAAGCTTGCTGATCTTATCAGAAGACCGCAGCTTAATTATGAAATGCTTGCACCATTTGATAAAAACAGACCTGATTTGCCCTATGAAGTATATGAACAGGTAGAAATTGATCTTAAATATGAGGGTTATATCAAAAGACAGCTTTCGCAGGTAAGTGAAATGCACAGACTTGAAGTAAAGCTTATACCTGAGGATATAGATTATAAGAATGTAATAAACCTCAGAACAGAGGCAATTGAAAAGCTTTCTAAAATCAGACCGAGAAGTATCGGTCAGGCATCAAGAATATCAGGTGTAAGTCCTGCTGATATTTCGGTGCTTCTGATATATCTTGCAAAAAACTCAAAAGGGGAGTAACTTATGATTTCCAAAGAGCTTCTTGTTAAATCATGTGATGAAATGGGTATAAAGCTCAGCTCAGATGCAACTGAAAGATTCGATAAATATGCTGAGATGCTTGTTTATTATAATAATAAGGTTAATCTGACAGCTATTACTGCTCCTGATGATATTGTTATAAAGCATTTTGTTGATAGTCTTTGTCTTACAAAATATGTGGATATCAGCGGAAAAAAGGTGATTGATGTAGGAACAGGTGCAGGTTTTCCCGGAGCAGCACTTTTATGTGCGTATCCCGAATCTGATATTACAATGATTGACTCTGTTAATAAAAAGCTTGATTTTATCAGATTTCTTATTAAAGAGCTTGGACTTCAGGGTAATGTTATTACCATAAGAGCTGAGGATGCCGCCAAAAAACCTGAATTCAGAGAAAAATTTGATATTGTTACGTCACGTGCTGTGGCTTCTCTTAATGTGTTGAGTGAGTATTCTGTTCCTCTTGTAAAGGTCG
Source organism: Acutalibacteraceae bacterium (assembly GCA_045588855.1). GTDB lineage: Bacteria > Bacillota > Clostridia > Oscillospirales > Acutalibacteraceae > RUG806. The sequence continues at coordinate 10,950 of JAZNEX010000053.1, read as the reverse complement.
GAGGCATATTTGCTCCTCTCAAGGCTGTATTATCAAAGGAGGAAGACAGCAGGGGTTGCTCAGCAATAGCAAATCTCGGTGCTAAAGTTAATAATAAATATAAGTATTCAATACCGGACGGCAGTGAGCGTGAAATTATTGTCGCTGAAAAAATTTCGCATACTTCGGCAAAATATCCGAGAGCATATGCTCAGATATCAAAAAAACCTTTATAATCTTACCAATGTATTAAATACGACACTTAAAATATATTAAATTACGCATATGAGCTGTGATATTATTTCGTTGTAAGGACAAGCTTACAGAGAAAATATCACAGCTCTTTATTTTGGTGTCATTATGATTAATAACAGAATCAGGTCGGGAGGAAGAATTGTATTAATACCTGCCGAAGACGTTTTTCCTTCGGAAAACAGTCCGAGAAGCATAATATCATCGGATGAATTGTATCAGCTGTCATTATCCATTGCAGAAAAAGGTTTGCTGAATCCCATAACAGTATACAGTGTCGGCAACGGTAAATACCGTGTTGCATCGGGAGAACGCCGCAGAAGGGCAGCAATCAGTGCAGGACTTACATATCTGCCGTGTCTTCTGATTAAAAATGACAGAAATAATGTAGAATTAATAAATCTTATTGAAAATATGCATAGCAAAGAGCTGCATTTTCTGGAAATAGCAGAAGCCATTGACAGAATGCAGGAAACAATGTCTCTTGAAGAAATTTCTGCTGCATTAAGTATTCCTGAGGGGCTGATTTTATCACGCGTCAGGCTTTTATCTATGCCGAGGGAAATAAAAATGAAAATTATTGCTTCAGGCTATAGTGAATCAGTTGCAAATGCCCTTTGTAAGATAAATAATATTAATCGACAGAAAGTAATCATTGATATGATGGATTCGCTTGATATCAGCTTTAATGAGGCATATGAAGCGACTGAGGAACACAAAAAAACCGTTTTTTCTGCACATTTCAAGGATTATACTGTGTTTCAGAATACAATAGAGCATGCAGTTGCTATGATGACTGCATCCGGTATCAAAGCACATACCGATAAGAATGTAACTGAAGATAGCATTGTATATACAGTTACAATTAACAAGATGGTATAGAGGAAACTCTTTATCATATACAGCCCATATCTTTCTCTTTCACACCCCACATCCAACGAAAAGACCGCTGAATTTTCAGCGGTCTTTTCGTTAGCAGGGGAGAACGGCAGATAATAAGTGTGATGATAATAGTCTGAGATGTTTCACGTGAAACAATTTATATTAAAGAAACAGATATAAGCTGCTTTAAAGGGGAATTTATTTGCATTAAATATTGATTTTTACAACGCACTTTGATATACTTGTTTATTATATGTAATAAATATATAAAATAATTATAAAGGAGGAGCCGCTGATGGCAAAAACCATTGCCATTCTTAATCAGAAAGGCGGTGTAGGTAAAACAACCTCTGCCGTAAACCTTGCAGCCTGTGTGGGTGCGAAGGGTAAAAAAGTCCTTTTGGTTGATATTGATCCCCAGGGTAATTCCACAAGCGGCTTTGGAATAGATAAAAGATCAATCAAGGTGTCTGCTTATGATGTGCTTGTGGGCAACAATAAAGCAGATGAAGCTATTGTGCATACAGAATTTCAGGGCGTTGATCTGATTGTTTCAAATATGAACCTTGCAGGGGCAGAGCTTGAAATAATTGATGTGAAAAACCGTGAGAGCCTTCTGAAAAATGCTCTTGCAGTTATCTGGGAAAGATATGATTATATTTTCCTTGATTGTCCGCCGTCCTTAGGTCTTATTACCCTTAATGCGCTTACCGCATCGGATACATTCCTTGTACCCATACAGTGCGAATATTATGCTCTTGAGGGGCTGTCACAGCTTATGGCTACGGCACGTAATATCAAGAGACTTTATAACCCCTACATAGAACTTGAGGGTGTTTTGCTTACAATGTATGACGGAAGACTCAATCTTACCCAACAGGTTGTTGAGGAAGTCAAAAAATTCTTCCCGAAAAAGGTATATTCAACCACAATTCCGCGAAATGTTCGTTTGTCCGAGGCTCCCAGTTTCGGACAGCCCATAATATATTTTGACAAAAGATCAAAGGGTGCAGAAGCTTATATTGAGTTTGCCGATGAATTTTTGTCAAAGCAGGACAGGAGGTAAATAAATGGCAGCGAAAAAAAGCGGTCTCGGAAAAGGCTTTGACAGTCTTTTTCTTGATAATTCATCAGACGCTTTGTCTGAAGGCGGTTCTGTGATGCTCCCCATTGGTGAAATTGAGCCTGACAGAGGACAGCCCAGAACAAAGTTTACTGAAGAAGCACTTATGGAGCTTGAAGCATCAATCAGAGAATTCGGTGTTTTACAGCCTCTGCTTGTGCGTCCTATGTCAGACGGCTCATACAGAATTGTAGCCGGTGAAAGAAGATGGAGGGCAGCAAGAAGAGCAGGTCTCAATGAAGTTCCCGTTATTATAAAATCTCTCACTGATGCTGAGGCAGCAGCCATAGCACTTATCGAAAACCTGCAGAGAGAGGATCTCAACCCCATTGAAGAGGCGGCAGGTATCAAAAAGCTTATTGAGGAATACGGTTATACACAGGAGGAAGCCGCAGAAAAACTTTCAAAATCCCGTCCTGCAATAACAAATGCTCTCAGATTATTATCCTTGCCCAAGGATGTTTCAAAAATGCTTGAAGAGGGAAAAATATCTACAGGACACGCAAGAGCATTGTTAGGTCTTGATGATGAACAAACTATATCCGACATTGCAAACGAAATTGTTGAAAAACAGTTATCTGTAAGACAGACAGAACAGCTTGTAAAGGCTCTCAAGAAGCCCAAAAAAGAGGCTTCTCCCAAAAAAGCAAGGGATAAATTCTATGATGAGGTAGAGCTTGCGCTTTCAGGTGTTCTTGCCAGAAAGGTTGTTGTTTCAAATTCCGGAAAAGGCGGTAAACTTGAAATAGAGTTCTTTGATGAAGAAGATTTACAGAAGCTGGCTAAATTATTCAGTGAAGATTGACAGGAGTGTAAAAAATGATTGATATTAAGTTTTTAAGAGAAAATCCCGATGTTGTTAAGGAAAATATAAAGAAAAAGTTCCAGGACAGCAAGCTTCCTCTTGTAGATGAAGTACTTGCACTTGATGTTGAAAGCAGAAAAAATAAGACAGAGGCTGACAATCTCAGAGCTTCAAGAAACAAGTATTCAAAGCAGATAGGCGCACTTATGGGCCAGGGCAAAAAAGAAGAAGCTGAAGAAATGAAGAAGTTAGTCAATGAGCAGTCTGCTGCTCTTGCTGCTGCCGAAGAAAAGGAAGCAGAGCTTCAGGAAAAAATCAAGAAAATAATGATGATTATTCCCAATATCATTGACGAATCAGTACCTATTGGTAAGGATGACAGCGAAAATGTTGAGGTACAGCGTTACGGTGAACCCGTAGTACCCTCTTTCCCTGTTCCTTATCACACAGATATTATGGAACGCTTCAACGGTATCGACCTTGACTCTGCAAGACGCGTTGCAGGTAACGGCTTCTATTACCTTATGGGAGATATCGCAAGAATTCATTCCTCCGTTATCTCTTATGCAAGAGACTTTATGATTGACAGAGGCTTTACCTATTGTATTCCTCCCTTTATGATCAGAAGCGATGTTGTTACAGGTGTTATGAGCTTTGCCGAAATGGAAGCTATGATGTACAAGATAGAAGGAGAGGATCTTTATCTTATCGGTACAAGTGAGCATTCAATGATAGGCAAGTTTATTGATCAGATTATCCCCGAAGAATCACTTCCTCAGGCTCTTACAAGCTATTCACCCTGTTTCAGAAAAGAAAAGGGTGCTCACGGCATTGAAGAAAGAGGCGTTTACAGAATCCATCAGTTCGAAAAGCAGGAAATGGTTGTTGTTTGTAAGCCCGAAGACAGCAAAATGTGGTTTGACAAGCTCTGGCAGAATACGGTTGATCTTTTCAGAAGCCTCGATATCCCCGTAAGAACACTTGAATGCTGCTCAGGCGACCTTGCTGACCTTAAGGTAAAGTCAATTGACGTTGAAGCATGGTCTCCCAGACAGGGCAAGTATTTCGAGGTAGGCTCATGCTCAAACCTCGGTGATGCTCAGGCAAGAAGACTCAAGATAAGAGTAAACGGCAAGGACGGAAAATATCTTGCACACACACTTAACAACACTGTTGTTGCTCCTCCCAGAATGCTTATTGCCTTCCTTGAAAACAACCTCAATGAAGACGGCAGTGTTAATATTCCCGAGGCACTTCGTCCTTATATGGGCGGCAAGGATAAGATTATCCCCGTTAAATAATTAAAGTATTGCACAAAACGTAAGATTATGGTATCATAATCGTTACATATAAAAAAAGGAGCAGATACTATGGATCCTATTAAAGTAGATTTTTCCGACAGCGGAAAGAAAAAAAGCGTAAAGGATGTGCTTATTCCCCCCGAAAAAGCAGGTCTTAAAATCGTAATCAATATCGTTGTTACCCTTATTGCGGCAGTAGTTGCATATTACTTTATGCTTCCTCCTATGAACTTCCAGTCTTATGACTTCTATATTTACTGGGCAATTGTTCTTGCTGCATATGTAGGCTCAGCATTCATTACATCAGGTGCTTTTGTAAAGCCCGAGTATGTACCCTATGTAAGAAGACAGTCTTTAGTACCTATTGCTATAGGTCTTGTGCTTGCTCTTGTTGTAGGAATCGGATATCTTGTATCCTGTCCCTTCTTCAGAGCAAAGAGCTACGCTGAAATCCTTTCAATCGAAAGTGCTGATTTTGATAACACAATCTCAGTTATTGACAGTATTTCGGACTTTGACAAGGTTCCCCTTATCGATAAGGATGCTGCACGTGAGCTTGCAAACAAGACTCTCGGTGACTTCTCAGCTCTCGGCCTTGAATCTCAGTTTGAAATTCTTGAAAGCGATTCAACTCAGATAAACTACAAGGGCTCTCCCTACAGAGTATATCCCCTTCAGTACGGTGACATTTTCAAATGGGTCACAAACTCTGTTATGGGTGACGATTATGAAGGTATCCCCGGTTATGTCAGAGTTAACCTCAATACTCAGGAAGCTCAGCTTGTTACAGATTTTGATATCACTTATTCAACAGCCGAGCATTTCGGTGAATATCTTGAAAGACACATCCGTTTCAAGTATCCCACATACATTTTCGGTGATATGTCCTTTGAAATTAATGAGGACGGCAAGCCCTTCTGGGTAGTTGAACACATCAGAAAGACAGTCGGTCTTGTAGGCGGTGACGATGTTGCAGGTGTAATTCTTGTTGACGCAGTAACAGGTGAAGATATTTATTATACAGCAGAAGAAATCGGTGCTGATAATTCCGAAATCGCATGGATTGACCAGGCATTTGATGCAGAGCTTCTTGTTCAGCAGTATAATTACCTCGGTAAATATGCAGGCGGCTTCTGGAACTCAATTATCGGTCAGTCAGGTGTTAAGCAGGCATCTCAGGGTTACTCATTCCTTGCAGTAGGCGATGACGTTTATCTCTATACCGGTGTTACATCTGTTACAAATGACGATTCAATCCTCGGCTTCTTCTTTATCAACCAGAGAACAAAGGAAGGCTTCTTCTACTCAACCACAGGTGCTACCGAGGCTGCTGCACAGCTTTCTGCACAGGGTAAGGTACAGGATAAGGGCTGGAAGGCTGCATTCCCCATCCTTCTTAACATCGACGGTGAAGCTACCTACTTTATGGCTCTTAAGGATAACGCAAATATCGTTAAGTCATATGCTATGGTTAACGTACAGCAGTACAATGTTGTTGCAATTCCCACAGAGGAAAATGCAGACCTTTCAAGTGCTGTAAGCGAATATATCAAGGGTCTTAAGGCTCTGAGCCCCTCAGTTGTTATCGATATCAGCTTTGACGTTTCAGGCAATAAGCCTTCAGTGCCCGATGACAGCAACTCAACAGGTCTCGGTACTATAACAGGTACAATTACCGATATCCGTACAACTGTTGTATCAGGTAACACATACTTCTATATTGAGCTTGATAACACAGGTATTTACTATTATGTAGCTGCTGATGTAGCTGATATGGTTGTTCTCTTCAACTTCGGTGACACAGTTACCGTTACAATTGATGAAAACAGCGAAGGTCAGCTTGTTGAAGCTCTTCAGATGGTATACGGCTCTGTTTCAGTTGAAACAAATGAAGAAACAACAGAAGCAGTTGAAGAAGCTGCAACTGAAGAAGAAACCGTAATCGCAGAAGAAACAACTTCAGAAGAAATGACAGCTGAAGAAACAACAGCTGCATAAAACAGATTAAATCAAAAGGACACATCCTCCGGGAATGTGTCCTTTTTTCAGTCTATAATATTTTCTCTGTCAAAAATGGGGGAGTTGAAAAACTCTGAAAGTGATATTCCGAGCCCTTCGCATATTTCATAAATAATTCTCAGCTTCATTCCCGGGAATTTGCAGTTGATAATTGTGCTGAGAGTGGACTGGGGAACACCTGTCAGCTTATGAAGTGCATACTGCGACAGCTTCCTTTCTTTGCAAAGCTCTTTTATTCTTGCCGAAACAGCCTGGGAAAGATTCATATTGTTACTCCTATACTTCAATTACTTGATAAAAGTATAGGTCTGTGTTTCGTAAAAATACTTCAAGCACTTGATAATTGACATTAATTATTGTGTTATATTAAAAAAAAGGGGTGTTATTATGCTTTGTGAGAATATTTTTTGTTTGTATAACAGTGAAGACAGATGTCAGCTTGATGAAATTGAGCTTGATATAATCGGAAACTGCAAAACCTGTGTATATGTGGAAATAGGTAAAAAAGAGCTTGAAAAAAAGAAAAAGGAACAGCTTGAAAAATTTATGCCGTAAAATCGAAAGGACACATTCCGGGAATGTGTCCTTTTTGTAATGCGAATATTATTTGTTGTTGATTTCTTCGTACAGACGGGTCAGATTATTTACAAAATCCTCTTCTCTGACGGCGGTAAATATTTTTGATTTTCCGCTTTCAGGGAGAACTACTTTTTCGGGAGTTATCAAAGATGTATCAAGGGCAATTTCCTCAAGCTCATCAGGAGTAAAGTATTCGTAATAGCAGACAACAGTGTTATCTTCAACGGCACAGACCTCATATTTTTTTCCGCCCATAAGAATATCGGATTCGGCTAAAGCAGGATTCTTTTTCCAGGAATCGCCTTCATTTCTTTCTGTGGTATATTCATAATATTTTTCATCAACAATCCATCCGCCGATAAAAATATATTCCATATCATTTGTGAAGTTAATAGTGTGTTCTTCAATATTGACAACACCGCTGAAATTCAGAGTAACCTTATCGCCCTTCTTGTATAGGGAATCATCCGTACAATAATAAATTTCTTCGATAACAGCGTCAATCAATGAAACTTCAAAGGAGCGTTTATCGCCATAGTCATCAACCCAACAGGCTTCATAAGCGCGTATATCAAGCACTTTGCCTTTGAAAGATATTGAATTAACAGGAAAATCGTCTCCCTTGATTATATAATCGGGATCAAATTTCACATAAAAAGATGAGACTGTTTTGTTATAATCTGAAATATCTATAGGTTTCATGCGGGAATAGTTATTACTTAAAAATGTGATAATCAATCCTGCAGACAGAATAATTGCAAAGACAGCTGCAATGGAAAGAATAATTCTTTTTTTCATAATCCTTTCTTCCTTTTTTGTTTTATTATTTTTTTTAATTTCTTCTGCAATAAAAAGGCATTGGTCTATTAGCTCTGTGTCCATTTCCGCCTCACTTTTTTGCAACTCATTGTCGATAAGCCGGTCAAGGTTTTCCGTGTCAGAAATGTGGAGGGAATTATTTTTAATAAAATCTAAAAAGTCTTTATCTGAAATCATATTAATCACCTGTGTATATCAATTATTGATTGTTCAATAGCTCTCTGATTATTGCAACAGTTTTTCGTTTTAATCTGTGAAGCTTCTGATAAATGTTGTTTTCAGTGGTTGAGTATTTTGCTGCCAGCTGTTGTGTATTCAGCTTGTCTGTATATTTTTCTTTCAGAAGCGTAAGGTCATCATCAGTCAGTAGTGAGAAAACTTTTTCTTTCAGTTCACAGATTTTTTCATCATCAATCACATCAATTTCAAAGCCGGTGTTAACAGGCTGAGCACAATTTTCGTTCAATGGAACTATAGTTTTTTCCTGCATAGAGATGTCTCTTAAAATATCCGCAGCTTTATTTGCCGCCACGGAATACAGCCATGCTTTTGGATTATTAATCTTTGCACCGGAATCAAGTGCTGTAATCAGAGCAAGAAAAGTATCTGAAATGCAATCCTCAACTCTGTCAGGAAAAGCACACAGCTTATATCTACAGAGTCTTCGTACATAGGGCTCGTATTCAATCCATAACTGTTCTGCTACAGGGTTGATAATATTACTGAAGGTGTAATTTTTCATAATAGAATTCTCCGAGAATAAAATGTTAATGAATTATAACTCATCCGCCGTAAATTTGGAGATTAATCCAACGGAAAAGTTTTGAATTTCACGAGCATCATTTGCAGTAATTTGATTGTTGCCGTCCACTGTTATACTTTTTTGTTTCATTTGATGATTCACTTCCCGTATATTTAAGATAGAAATTAACCAGTTTTTCCTCCTTTCAAACATATAGTCGGAAAAATCGGATAATCTTACATAAAGTATGGGAAATTTTTTAAATTTCTTTTATTATTTTTTTGCAAAAAACAAAGAATAATAAGAAAAAAACTTACGATTTGTCAACCCCCTGCCCCCAATCTTTGGGGAATCGGTGTTTCTTGATATATGCAAATTGCTCACTTTTGCGAGCAATTTCCTATAAATTAAAAAAAAGATACACCGATAGTGTATCCTTTTAATATCAATCAAGCTCAACGAGGCCCTGTTCGTACATTCTCTGTAAGGACATCATTATGCCGTATTTTGCGTGGTACCAGGTAAGACCGCCCTGGAAGTAGATTGCATAAGGCTCATTTACGGGGCCGTCTGCGGAAAGCTCTATGGAAGAGCCCTGCACAAAGGCACCTGCAGCCATAACAACATCGCAGTTATACCCGGGAATGGGGTAGGGTATGGGGGTAACATAGCTGTCAACGGGAGCAGCCTTCTGTATACCCTCTGCAAAGGCAAGCATTCTTTCTCTCGAGCCTAAAAGCACCGACTGGATTATATCGTGACGGCTTTCTTTAGAGTCGGGTACACACTTGAAGCCGAGGTTTTCATAGATGTTGGCAGCAAAAATCGCACCCTTAAGAGCACCTGCAACCACGGTGGGGGAGAGGAAGAAGCCCTGATAGAAGTTTGTCAGCAGTGAAAGGCTTGCACCGACATCCTGACCGATACCGGGAGCAGAAAGACGGTAGTGACAACGGTCGATGCATTTTTTGGTACCTGCAATATAACCGCCTATGGGGGCAAGACCGCCGCCGGGATTTTTGATAAGAGAGCCGACAATCATATCTGCGCCTACATCGGAAGGCTCAATTTCTTCAACAAATTCACCGTAGCAGTTATCTACCATAACTGTAACATCGGGCTTGATATTTTTACAGAATGCGATTAACTCACCAATCTGCTTAACAGAGAATGAAGGGCGCATCTGATAACCCTTTGAACGCTGAATGGTAATGAGCTTTGTTTTTTCGTTTATAGCTTTTGCAATATTATCATAATCAAATGTGCCGTCTTCAAGTAAATCAACCTGACGGTAAGAAACACCGTATTCCTTGAGTGAGCAGGAGGATTCACGGATACCGATAACCTCTTCAAGGGTGTCATAGGGCTTGCCCACAGGGGAAAGAAGCTCATCCCCCGGAAGAAGATTAGCCGAAAGTGCAATTGCAAGTGCGTGTGTACCGCAGGTGATGTGAGGGCGCACAAGGGCAGCCTCTGTGTGGAAAACATCTGCATATACCTTTTCAAGGGTATCTCTGCCCATATCGTCGTGGCCGTAGCCTGTAGTGCCTGCAAAGCACTGTGCATTGACACGGTTATCCTGCATAGCCTTTAAAACCTTAAGCTGATTGAATTCTGCAATTTCATCTATTTTATTGAATCGCTCTGTAAGAGAAGAAAGTATTTTTTCACTGTAATCAAACACGGCATCAGATATGCCGACATTTCTGTAAATTTCGTTATTCACAATAAATCACCTGTATATTAATTTTCCGGTAAAAGAGTATAGCATAAATTATTTCCCTTTGCAACGGTACACAAGGGTATAAAGAAAAATAGTTTAAAATATTTGATAATAACTCTTGACATACGGCTGTTCTTTGTGTATAATATCACCTGTTCCGATAAATGCGGATGTAGCTCATCTGGTAGAGCGCCACCTTGCCAAGGTGGAGGTAGCGGGTTCGAGCCCCGTCATCCGCTCCACAAGAAAGTCGCTGAAATGTAATATTTTAGCGGCTTTTCAAATAAAATAGAATATGGCGCCATAGCCAAGTCGTAAGGCAGAGGTCTGCAAAACCTTTATTCCCCAGTTCAAATCTGGGTGGCGCCTCCAAAAAAGACACGATGAGAATCGTGTCTTTTTTTGTGTTTGTGTCCGTAGGACATAACATCGTTTGCGAGTTTACTCGCAACAACATTTAGCCGAAGGCTAACACCATTCCGCTTTAGCGGACACAAAACGATGTTACGGCAAAAGCCGTAAACGGTGTAATGCTACGCATTAATGATGTTTACCTTTGGGAAAACGATCTTGCGACTACGACGCAAATACACGCTACGCGTGATATGTTGCATCTCGTGCAAATGTATGGTATAATCTATATTGCAAAGAGGTGATAGCAATGAAAGAAGATAAACTTTCTGATTTATCGATGCGGCTATCGGTCGATGTTTTGAAATTGACAAA
>JAZNEX010000052.1:0-14514 GCA_045588855.1 Acutalibacteraceae bacterium | reverse complement strand
TTATTTTGGCTCGGTTTGTTCATTCTGCGCATTTTTTCCTAGCCCCTAAAAAGGGGATGTAAAAAAACGAGTTTTTTTACATCCCCTTTGAATATTCGGTGTTACATTGGATTAAGAACATTTCCCAATGCTTCAAGGATTGTGCATGCAAGGTTTATAAACACAGCATAGGAAATCGGCATCATAAGATCAAGTCCTTCGGTATTGATAACGGGCTCTGTGTTTTCTCCGAGTCCTGCTTCATAAAGAACATCGAGTACCTGATAAGCAATAACTTCATTTCCCTGTGCACTGGGATGAAGCTTATCATCAGCAAAATTATTTCTGTCCTTATTAAGAGCTTCACCAACCTCAACAATAATTGATTCACCGGGATGCTCAGTATTATATTTTCTTATCATCTCATTGAGCTTGTCTCCGCCGAGACCGTAAACCTTGCCTGCAGCTCCGTCCTGAGGATTATATAGTGTCTGCAAAAGCACAACGGCATCAGGATTAAGTACATTGATTTCATCCATTATCTGACAAAGCTCACTGTAGAAATTGTTTGCAATCTTATCAAAATTATCCATCTTCTTTGTGACAAGGCAGTCAATTGCAAGCCCCACCATATTGTTTGTAAGGTAGTTGTTACCGCCGATGGATATACTGATTATTTCAGCTTCTTCAATACTTGCGCGGATTTTTTCACCGCTCTTTACCATCGTAAGAAGAACGCCTGATGTAATACCGGGAACAGAATGATTTGTATATGTATATCCGTTTGTATCTGCAACTATCTTTCCGTAGCAGGCTTCAACCGTATTTACCATACCTGCCCCGAATGCAATGGAATCCCCCAGGATAACATAGTCAACAGGCTCCTCCTCGGCAAAAACAATGATACCGAGACAGGAAAAAGCCATAACTGTACTTAAAAGCACAGCAATAATCTTTTTCATAAAATCCCTCATTTCCTGAATTTGTTAATAAAATTATACTCTTGATTTTTTTGGTTGTAAAGGATTAATAAACAAAAAAATAACGAAGAGACAAAAATTTTTGCCTCTCCGTATTGAAGTCTTATTTAATTATCCGAAAATGCCTGTAAAGAATCTGTATATTTTTCCTAAAAATTCAAAGACCGTAACAAAGATATCAAGAAATGCAAAGCTGAAGTCCATTGTAAAATCCTGTCCTTCTGCTGTGATAACGGGTTCCTTGTATTCTGCGATATTGTTATTGCTGAGTGTTTTCAGTACTTCAACAGCAATAAGAAGATTTCCCTTTGCGGAAGGATGAATGTCATCGGCGGCAAAGCATTCCATATCATCACCGAGAGCTGTTCCTACATCAACAATGATTATTTCATCGGGATGCCCGGCATCATATTTTGCAATCATTTCATTAAGACGCTTCTGACCTTCTGCATATACCTCACGGAGCTTTCCGGACTGAGGATTGTAAAGTGTCTGCATAAGTACGATTGCATCAGGATTGTTTTCATTGATTATATCCATAACAAGACAGAATTCATTATAAAAGCCTTCAGCAATTTCATCCATTTTTTCGTAATCGGATTTTACTACAGAATCAAATATAAGACCTGTAAGATTTGACATAAGAAAATTATTGCCGCCTATGGAGATGCTGATAATTTCCGCATTTTTTACTGCATCGATAACATCTTCATTTTCAAGTCTGTTAAGAAGATTTGATGTTGTATGACCGGGGACGGAGTAGTTAATGTAATTGAAGCCGTGAGTGTCTGCAACTATTTTTCCGTAAACTGCGTCAACCGGATTGCTGAGACCTGAGCCGTATGCAATTGAATCCCCGAGAACAAGATAATCCGTTGATTCTTCAGCAGATACCGAAAAAGCGAAGTAGGTAAGAATTAAAGCAAAAGATAAAACAACCGATATGATTTTTTTCATGGATATATCCTCTTTTCTTTCTGAGATAATATGATTTTATTCTTTCGGAGAAATAAAGTAAATATATTCCGATTATGGTTTTCAATTTGTTAATAAGACCGGAAAAAAAATGTAAAACAAAAGAAAAAAATACAAAAATTTTTAACCGATAGTTAATATATGCTTCCGTTTGAATTTATTTGTCCGACAGTCGGGTTTTCAGGTATTCTATTGCTTCGGTATATCCGTCAAATCCGTGCCCCGCAATCTGTTTTTCGGCATAAAGAGAAACAAAAGAAAATTTTCTGAATTCTTCTCTTTGGGTTATATCGGAAATATGTACTTCTACGGTGGGGATACCGGCAGCCTTAAGAGCATCCAGTATAGCAACGCTTGTGTGGGTGTATGCTGCGGGATTAATAACAATTCCGTCCGTATTACCGAAAGCTTCCTGTATTTTATCTACAATTGCTCCCTCGTGATTAGATTGAAATATTTCAAAATCAATTCCCTCACAGGCCTTTTTAATCAGGCTGCAAAGAGTATTATAATTCTGACTTCCGTAAATATCAGGCTCACGGATGCCGAGCATATTAAGATTAGGACCGTTTATTATAAGAAGCTTCATTTATTTATTCTCCTTATTTCTTCAATAATTCTGTTTGCAGTTTCATCTGCATTTTCACTGACATCAACCGTAATATCACAGAGCTTCTTGTAAATAGGAGCTCTTTTTCTGTACAGCTCTTCTATATCGTTATTCAGTGAAATCGGTCTGCCTTCTGAAGGCAGAAGGGAAGTATCCCTCTTCAACCATACAATGTATGAATTTTCCGACAGAGGATAAAAATTTTCTTCTCTTGTAACAATACCGCCGCCTGTGGCAATAACCTTGCCTGACAGCTTGCCTGTATCCGTGATTGCCGAATTTTCCATTTTTCTGAAGCTGTCTTCTCCGTGTAAAGTGAAAATTTCAGGTATTTTCATACCTGCCATTTCTTCAGTAACGGTGTCAGTGTCAATAAATTCTCTTCCGAGTAAATCTGCAGTTATTCTTCCTGCAGTGGACTTTCCCGCACCGGGCATTCCGATAAGAACAATGTTTTTTGTTTTTAATTCAATATTTTTTACAATACGGTCAATTTCACCGTCGTCAATAACGGTATCAAGAAAAAGCTCTGATGCTTTTTTTGCCTGAGCCGAAAGCATAGTAAGTCCGTTTATGCATGGAATTCCGAGCTTTTTTGCATCGTACAAAAGCTTTGTGACAGCAGGGTTATAAATCAGATCCAATACCCCCGAAAGATTATCAAAAACACTTAAATCAACAGGTGAATTTCCGTTTTCGGGGTACATACCAACGGGAGTTGTGTTAACAATCACATCGGCATTACTGTGTTTTTGTATGTTACCGTAATTATTATCTCCGCTTCTTGAAACAGTGATAATTTCTTTTGCTTTCATATCGGAGAGGACTGTTTTTACGGTAAGCGAAGCTCCTCCTGAGCCGAGCACAAGCACTTTTTTGTTTTTAATTTCAATACCGCTTTTTTTTACCATATAAGAAAATCCGTAATAATCGGTATTATATCCGTAAATACCGTCCTTCTTTTTTACGACCGTGTTGACACTTCCGATTCTTTCGGCGGTATCCGAAATATAATCAAGATAGGGCATTACGGTTTTTTTATAGGGAATAGTTACATTGAATGCATCAAGAGGGCAGTTTTTTACAAAGCTTCCCACTTCATTTTCTTCCATTTCATAAAGTGCGTAGTCATAATCGGCAAGATATGAATGAATTTCAGGGGAAAAGCTATGGGAGAGCTTGCGACCTATAAGACCGGTTTTAAAATTTTCACAATGTATCATATTAACCAACGCTTTCTGTGTAGCTGCCGAGATATCTGAACTCTCCGGAATATCTTTCAAGCTCTGATAGTACAGTTTTTAATTTGGGAGAGTAAATCGAAACATCAAGGTCGAGATAGAAGATATATTCAAAATCTCTTGTAGGCATAGGTCTTGATTCCAGCTTTGTAATATTTATGCCATGTGCGAAGAAAAGAGATAGCAGCTGATAAAGAGCACCGGGAGTGTCACCTGTTGCTGCCATTATGGTTGTTTTGTCTGCACCCGGATATATTTCAAGATTCTTTGAAATACATATAAATCTTGTATAGTTATTTCCCTGATCCTGCACACCTGATATAAGATTTGTAAGTCCGTAAAGCTCGGCACAATGCCTTGAGGAGAAAGCTGCCACGTCCGTTCTTTCAGATTGTGCAACGGCTTTTGATGCCATTGCGGTATTGGCAACAGGCGTAAACTTGATGCCGGGATGCTCCTTAATAAACTGAGAGCATTGATTTATGGCCTGTTCATGAGAAAAAACTTCTTTTATATCTTCAAGTTTTGTTCCTTTTTTCGCAAGCAGACAGTGATCTATTTTTATTCTGACCGAACGTACAATATTAAAATTATGATGCATCATCAGATCATAGATTTTCACAACGGATCCTGCGGTTGAGTTTTCAAGAGGAAGCACACCGTATTCACATTCTCCTTTGTCAAGTGCATCAAAAACACTGTCAAAAGAAGGACAGTAAGTAATATCCGGCAGAGAAAAAAGTCTTCCTGCCGCAATCCCCGAATATGCACCTTCAACTCCCTGACAGGCAACTTTTGCTGTTTCGGGAAACATTTTTGCTGTTTCTTCAAGAGATTTTTCAATTTTTGAATATACATCAGATTCTATGCCCAGAAGCGCTCTCTGGTAAGATTTTGAAAGGGACAGAATTGTAGAATAAAGCACCTTTCCGTAATCCGAAAACTCTTCACCCGAAAGGTCTGCTATCTTTGACAGCAGCTGTCTTTCTCTTGCGGGGTCGTGTACGGGAACACCTGCAGCTTTTTTATACTCGGCAACATCTGAAGCTACCTTCATTCTTTCCTTAAAAAGCTTTACAAGCTCTTTGTCTATTTCATCTATTTTTTTCCTTGATTCTTCAATAGGTATAAATTCACTCATTGCCTTACTCCTTATCGAGTATCATATCAAGTATTGCCAGTGCTGCAGCTGCTTCAATCACAGGTACCGCACGTGGCACAATACAGGGATCATGTCTGCCTTTTATGCTGAATGTGACATTTTTTTTCTCAGTCAGGTCAACGCTTTGCTGTAAAAGCCCGATTGACGGTGTGGGTTTTATTGCCACTCTGAATATAACAGGCATACCGTTTGTCATACCGCCCGAAATACCGCCCTGATTATTGGTACGGGTTTTTACCGTATCACCGTCATAATAATAAGAATCATTATTTTCCGAGCCCTTCAGAAGAGTACAGGCGAATCCGTTGCCGAATTCAATTCCTTTTACTGCAGGTACGGAAAACATAATTGATGATATTCTTCCTTCTGCCCCTGCAAACATATGCTCACCGAGACCTGCTTCAAGTCCTGTTACGGCACATTCGATAATTCCGCCGACCGAATCATTTTCAGAAGCAGTCTGTCTGATTTTTTCTTTCATTTTTTCTCCGGCTTCTTTGTCAAGCACGGAGAAATCCGAAGATGAAAGAATATTCTGTTCCGTATTGCTTGTTTTTTCAGGACAAAACGGGATATCGTATATATCTAAGATTGAATAAATATGGGCAAAAATTTCTATACCCTTACTTTTGAGATACTGTATACTGAGAGCTCCCGCAACACACATCAGAGCAGTAAGTCTTCCCGAAAAATGACCGCCACCCCTGAGATCAACATTCTTGCCGTATTTTATTATGGCAGGATAATCTGCGTGCGAAGGTCGGGGAATTACTGAAACAGATGAATAATCGGATGAATGCTGATTCTTATTATATATTACGGCTTTTATATCTTCACCGTTTGTAATTCCCTGTGTGATTCCGCTTAAAAAGACAGGCTTATCTTCTTCCTTTCTTTTTGTTGACCAGTCATTCTGACCGGGTGCGCGTCTTTTCATAAATGAATATAAAAAGTTTTCATCAATTCTGAGCCCTTCGGGGAAGCCTTTAAGAAGCATTTCAATTTTTTCGTCGTGGCTTCCGCCTTCAATATAAAGCTTTATATTATTACCGTATGGAAAAAGCATATATTCACCTGATTTCATCCCAGAAGGAGGGATAGGATTTATTTACTGCCTGAGCATTTTCTATTGTAATTTCGTTTTTTGTGCCAAAGGCTGCAACGGCGGCACTCATAGCAATTCTGTGGTCGTTTTCAGAGTTTACAATCCCGCCTGAAAGAGGATGTCCGTCAATGACAATACAGTCGTTGTCGGCACTTATTTTTCCGCCCAGAGCTGTTATCATTTTTACAGTGGTTTCAATTCTGTCACTTTCTTTTATTCTCAGTCTGCTGCAGCCTGAAATTTTTGTGGTGCCTTCGGAATTTGTCGCAACAACACTTAATACGGGAACAAGGTCGGGAATATCGGAAGCATCAAAGCTGAAAGAATGAAGCTGTGACGGGTAAGATGTTACTTCATTTTCCTTAATATCAATTTTTGCACCGAAAGAGCGAAGAATATCCACTATCTTTTTATCTCCCTGCTTTGAATTTATATCGAGTCCCGTTACTGTAATTTTTTCTTTTCCTATAACACCTGCTGCAATAAAAAATGCGGCATTTGACCAGTCACCCGTGCTGTCTGCATTTTCGGGAGAAGTAAGAGGACTGTTTTTTTCTATTGTTATTTCATTATCCGTAAACTCAATTATGCAGCCGAATCTTTTTAATATATCTATTGTCATTTCAATGTAAGGACGGCTTTCGATTGTTTCTGTTATGATAATTTTTCCGCCTGTTTTTGTCAGCATAAACAGAAGTCCGGATATAAACTGAGATGAAATATTGCCGGGAAGCGTAAAAATATTTTCGGTGCATTTCCCTGTAATCTTTATTTTTTTATCTTCGGTCTCAAATGTGCAGCCTGCTTTTTCAAGTTCTTCCTTAAGAGGGGATAAGGGGCGGCAGGCTAATCTTCCTTTTGTTATAAATGTACAGTCTTTTCCGTAAAATGCCGTAAGCGGAAGAAGAAAACGAAGGGTTGAGCCCGATTCATTGCAGAAAAGCTCAGGTTTTTCGGGAATATTGCTTATTGGCATTACCGTAAAGATATTGTTTTCATAAGATATTTGTGCACCGAGTGATTGCAGGCAACTGACAGTTGCGCTGATGTCCTCATTTATATTTTCGCATTTTATCTTTGTTGATTTGTCAGAGAGTGCAGCCGCAATAAGCAGGCGATGTACCTCCGATTTCGATGAAATTGCCTTTATTTTCCCCTTTGTTGCAGGGGATTTAAGTGTTTTATTCATAATCCCAGGCTCCTGAAATAAAGGAATAAAGGTCTTCGACAGGTATTTTTTTTAGAATACATTTCCCCGCCTTTTGGGGAATTACAAGTGTTATATCGCTGCCGCTTCTTTTTTTATCATTTATTGCCGCATCAGCTATAGACTTTTTGTCAAAAACAAAATCAGAAGGCAGCTTATATTGATCTAAAAGCTCGTTCAGAATATCAACAGCACTGTTCTCGCACAAGCCTGCTTTTACGGCAGCCTTTGTCATTATCATCATTCCTATGGCAACGGCACTGCCGTGGGATATAGTAAACTCGGATAAAAGCTCGATGCCGTGCGCAGGTGTGTGTCCGAAATTGAGAAGCTGTCTTATGCCGGTATCTTTTTCATCAACCGTTACAATATCTCTCTTTTCTTTTACGCATATTTCAATAATATCGCATATGTCGGGCTTATTCAGAAGGTTTGTGAGAAAATCGGGATTATCTATCATACCGTATTTTATTACTTCTGCCATTCCGTCAGAGAATGTATAAGGGGATAATGTGTCAAGGGTATCGGGATCACAGATTACTACACATGGCTGACAGAACGCACCTGCAAGGTTTTTGCCGCCTTTTAAGTCTACTGCGGTTTTCCCGCCTACAGAGGAGTCTACCATAGAAAGAAGTGTTGTGGGAATATTTACATATTTTATTCCTCTGAGAAAAGTAGCGGCCGCAAATCCCGTAAGGTCACCTGTAACACCGCCGCCGAGGGCAATAAATATATCGGAGCGTGTAATATGATTTTCTGCAGCAAATTCCCATAACGAAATAAGGGTATCGGTATTTTTGCTTTCTTCACCGGCAGAGAATACAAAGGGCAATACGCTGAATCCTTCTTTTTCAAGAGATTCCGTAACCTGTTTACCGTATAAAGGAAAAACATTTGTTTCTGAGACTAATACTGCCGTTTTTGAGGAACTTACTTCACGGATAAGCTTTCCGCAGTTTGCGAGTATCCCTTTTTCTATGATAACCTCATATGATGACGATGTGTTTATCTGTATCCTTGTCATTTTCTTTACTCTTTCCTTTGAGAATTTCCGTCAATTTGTTCTTTTAATAATCTTCCGTCCTTAAGAAGCTTTCTGAGCGTATTCTTGTCATCTTCTTCAAGGGCTTTCTTATATTGTACAAGAGATTCTATTATATAATCAAGTTCTTTTATCAGATAATCTGAATTTTCCGAAAAAAGTTCTGTCCACATATTTTCATTCAGCCATGCGACTCTTGTCATATCCTTATATGAGCCTGCAGAAAATCCTCCGTGGCTTTTGGCGGTTTCGCTTTTTATATAGGCATTGGAAACTATATGCGCAAGCTGTGAAGTAAAGGCAATCATTTCATCATGCTTTGGAGCACTTGTTACCGAAATACTGCCGAAGCCTGCAGGTGACAGTATTTCCTTTATTTTATCAAGAAGAAAAATATTGTCGTTTTCCGCAGGAACAATTACAATCGGGGCACCCCTGAAAAGATCTTTTCGTGAATACTTAATTCCCGAAAACTGTGTTCCTGCCATAGGATGTGCTCCCGTAAATGTAAATCCGTATTCTTTTGCCAGCTTGAAGCCTGTTTCACAGATATTTCTTTTTGTACCGCAAAGATCAAATACCATGCAGTCCCGCGAAATATACGGTGCATTATCTGTAAGATATCTGATTGCTGCCTCAGGATAAAGAGCAATAAAAAGTATATCGCATTCACTGATGTTTTCTTTTGTAAGCTCCTTATCGGTTATTCCTGACAATAAAGCATAGCCTTGTGTTTCAACAGATATATCTGCTCCGTATACTGTATGTCCGGCAGCTTTGTAAGCTCTTGCCATAGATCCGCCAATTAGACCTAATCCCACTACACCCGTAATCATTCCGTTATCTCCTTAACTGCATTTCTTATTGCTCTGACAGCCTTCATCATATCTCCGAACTGTTCGGGGGTAAGTGACTGTGCACCGTCACACAGCGCGTGTAAGGGGTCAGAGTGTACCTCAGTCATCAGTCCGTCTGCACCTGCCGCGGCAGCTGCAAGTGCCATGCTTTTTACATATTTTGAAGAACCTGTTGCATGTGAAGGATCTATTATAACAGGAAGGTGGGTAAGCTCTTTAAGAACAGGCACTGCTGATAAATCAAGACAATTTCTTGTATACTGGCTGTCAAATGTTCTTATTCCGCGTTCGCAGAGAATTACATTTTCGTTGCCTCCCGCCATAATGTATTCGGCAGACATTAGCCATTCTTTTATGGTGCTTGAAAGACCTCTTTTAAGAAGAATCGGCTTTTTTGTTTTTCCGAGCTCCTTTAGAAGCTCGAAGTTCTGCATATTTCTTGCCCCTACCTGAATCACATCGACCTCATTAAATAAAGGGAGATGATTGGCATCCATAATTTCGGTAACAACAGGAAGCCCCGTTTCCTTTTTTGCCTTCAGCAAAAGCTCAATGCCTTCTGCTTTGAGTCCCTGAAAATCATAGGGGGAGGTTCTCGGCTTGAATGCTCCGCCTCTTAACATGTGGCAGCCGTGGGCTTTTACTGACTTCGCAATTCCTGTCAGCTGTTCTTCCGATTCAACAGAGCAGGGCCCTGCGATAACCGCAAAATTCCCTCCTCCTATTTTTATTCCCGAACAATCTATAACAGAATCATCGGGATGAAACTTTCTGTTTGCACTCTTAAACGGATCAGAAACCCGTCTGACGGCTTCCACCATGCTGAGACTTTCAATAAGATCTTTATCAAGCTTACTCGTATCACCGATAAGTCCTATTACCGTCTGATAAGTTCCGTTTGAAATATGCACATCCAGTCCCTGATTTTTAAGCCAGTCTATAAAATTATTCTGCTGTTCTTGTGTGGTGTTCGGTTTTAATACTGCAATCATTTTTACATACCCCTTTTTTACAGATAAAATGAAAAAGCACCGGGGTTTTACTCCGGTGCAATAAAAACAAAAACTATGCTTTTAATTTCTTGCAAACGAAACAAAACCCTTACCGCGATTTTAAGTAAAAGTAAAAATAGTAATATTCGTTTGCAAAAAATACGTTACGCATAAAAATCTGCCTTTCATAATTTATATCAACAGTTTAACTCGTTAAAGCACAAAAGTCAAGGGGTGTTTTAAAGTTTTTGAAAAATTTATAATTTTAATGTATATCCCTTTAATGTTAATTCGTCTGATTCCGTTTTATATGAAGGTCGCATTGTTATTGTGCGGCTTTCACCGGGAAGAAGTGAAAAATAATTATCGGAAAAAACATATTCACCTTCAAGCTCAACTGCATGCAGGTATTTTTCTGCCGTAACAGTAATGCTGTCATTAGTATGTTTTTTGACAAGAAACTCGCTGCAGGGAATTATTTTAAGTGTGCCGTTTTTATAGAATGCTCTGTCGCGGATATTTTCACCTGTCACATCAACAATAAGAACGGCATTTTCGGGTATTGCATCAGAGGGCAGTGTAATATAAGCCTCTGATTTTTCTGCGGCTGCAAGAATAACCTTTTCGGTTATATGATGAATGCTGCCGTCAAGCAGATACTTTACCTCTGTTACCAGTGTTTCATCCGAAAGAGAATCATTGCACACATAAATATTATAATCGGTTTTCTTTTCAACAGAAGCAAGTATTTTCCCTGCACATCTTTTGAATGAATAGAACGAAGCTTTCGGTAAACAGTAATAATCTGCAAATGCCCATCCGCTTGAAGCGGGCCAGCAGTCATTCCACATCCAGTAAATAATACCGTTGGTAAATCCGCGGTTGCGGCGGATATTTTCCATGGATACTCTTATCCATTCATACTGATTATATTTCAGCTTGAAATAACGGTCATAACCGTCAGTGAATTCACCCAATACCTTTTTTGTAAAGCTGATAAGCACATCGAAAAGTGAGAAGGGAAGCCCGGGATTGCTTTTGGTGTGATAATTCCACATTTCGTCATTATCATATATATCGCTGTCAGTCATAAAGCGCTTCAGAGAGGGAAGATTTACAGCACCCGTTGTAGGCTCCTCTGCAATGAATCTTGCAAGATATGTTGCAAAATGCTCCTTGTAATCTTTCATATCGCTGTCTAGGATATAAGGGAAAATGGAACATCCGAGATATTGTGTATTATGAGTGGTTCCCTTGGTTTTTGATGCATACGGGGTGCCGCCGCAAGGACTGGAAAGCAGAAAACGGCGGTTCGGGTCAAGTCGGTTAAGCACAGGGAAAATGCCCTGATGAATAGCGGTTCTTCCGTGATAATCTTCTGCTTCATCATATCCGTCTACTGCATTTTCATTATCTCCTGACCACCATACAAGAGAGGGATGATTGCGAAGTGTCAGTGCCGCATATTCAGTTTCTTTTTTTATCTGTTCAATAAATTCTTCATTATGTTCGGGATAATTTCCGCATGCCATAAGAAAATCCTGAGTTAACAGAATACCGAGCCTGTCACATTCATTATAAAAATGCTGTTTTTCAAAAATTCCTCCGCCCCAGATTCTCAGCATATTTACTCCTGCTTCCTTTGCCAGCATAAGAAGCTCTGTGATTTTTTCATCACTTTCTGCAGAGGGGAAGGGCTCGCAGGGGACCCAGTTTGCTCCCTTGCACATAACAGGGATATTGTTTATATATAAGCAGAAGCTTGAAAAGCTTTCGTTTCTATCATAGATGCTGCCGCTGATACTGTTTTTTATTTCAATGCACTTGTTATAATAGTCACTGTTCTTTTCGTCAGGCAGCTGCATAATCACAGCAGTTCGTATACCGAAGCAGATTTCCTTTCCGCATATTATCAGCTTGTATAAAGGATGCTCACCATAACCTGCAGGATACCATAACTGTGCCTGAGGAATATCAATATATTCTTTAAGGAAGCCTTCTTTTCTGAACCAACGGTTTGAATAAACGCATTTACCATCGGGAGATATAATCTGTATAACAGCATATCCGCCCTCTGAATAACCGCTGAATTCAGCTTCAACACAAATCTGTGCGTTACCGTTAAGTATATTATTTGTGTATATATAGGCATTTTCAACTCTGAATCCCGAAGATGTATCAATGTAAACATCTCTCCATATTCCGCAGGTAACAAGTCTTGCAACCCAGTCCCAACCGTAGGTACACTGAATACGTCGTGTATGCATTCTTTCACAGGTAAAAGCACCGCTGCAATGCTCCAGACCATCCACCTCACGCACAGGAGACCTGAAATATACTCTGAGAGTATTTTCTCCTGCATTCAGCTTGTTTCTGATATCAAATCTGTGGGAAATAAACATATTATCAGTTGAACCTATATGTTCGTCATTAAGATAAATATCGCAGTAAGTATCAAGTCCCTCAAAGACAAGCACTGCATTTTCAGGCATTTTATCAATGCTGAATTTTCTGATGTATTCCCAGTCCTTATCTTCAATCCACTGACAGCTGTCGCAGTTGTCCCGGTAATAAATATCAGCGGGAATTTTTGTTCCCATAAGGTCTGTGTGCACACATCCGGGTACAGTTCCGTCAAAAGTAAACTCCTCATTCCCGTTTATATCAAAGCATTTACCCTGCCATTTGCCGTTAAGCTTTATCATAATCTTATCTCCTGCATCTGAAAATCATAAGAAAACTATATCATAAGATCATATGAATTTCAATCAGGATACAGCAATATTAATATCAATGAAATGTTATAGTCAGTCTTTTAAGAAATTATTAAAAAACAAGTTGATTTTTTTATTTTCATAGTATATAATATTAAGGAAATATTCGCCGGTGTGATGGAATTGGCAGACGTGACGGACTCAAAATCCGTTGGTAGCGATACCGTGTGGGTTCGAGTCCCACCACCGGCACCAGAAAAGAACACACATTTGTCGTAGACAAATGTGTGTTCTTTTCAACTAAATCCGTCCTTGCGGACGGGATAAATCCCACTTTCGTGGGATAAAATCACTTCGTGATGAAATCCGACTTCGTCGGGAGAAGGACGGATTTAATTTCATCTGCGAAGCAGATTTCATCCGAGCGGAGTGAGGATTTCATCGCGCTCGCGCGATTTCATTGAAAAGTATCAAGAGCTGTGATATAATGCATTCAAAGAGGTGATTTCGATGGCTGAAAATAAACTTGCTGATATGTCAACAGAATTTGCAATTCAAATATTAAAACTGACAGATGATATAAAAGGACATTATTCTTTGTCAAACCAGCTTGAACGAAGCGGTACAAGTGTTGGAGCAAATATTCGCGAGGCAAAATATGCACACAGCCGTCCTGATTTTATTGCCAAGCTGCAGATTGCATTAAAGGAGTGCTATGAAACAGAATATTGGATTGAAATAGCACAAAAAGCGGATATTATCTCTGATGAAATTGCTAAAACCGTATTGCATGATTGTGGTTCAATTCGCAGAATGCTCATCTCCTCCATCAACACTGCAAAGGAAAATATAAAATGATTTATCGCTTGATAAAGGATTTCGATGACGAAGATATACCAACCATACTTTCGGTTTATAGGCAGCCATCTATTTCTCGGTTTATTAGTATTGACGAAGAAAACTATTGGAAATACATAACGAGCACAGATAACGTCTATTTTTATAAAATTTATAAAGATGACATTTTGCTCGCCACCATACATCTCGAATTAGTTGACCGCGTTTTGTATATGTCCGTGGTTGTTTTTCCCGAATATCAAAAACAAGGAATTGCTACAACTATATTAAAGGATATTCAAGCGGGAAAGTTCGAACTTGATTTTGAAAAAATACAAGTTTCTATTGATGAGAAAAACACTGCCTCAATTAAACTGTTCGAAAGCGCCGAATTTGTATGTGTAGGCAAAAATACAGAACTTTTGGAATATGAATATAGCGAAGGATAAAACACACTACTTTTGTTTACTTTTACCTCGATTTTGCTCCGTTTGGTTACTCTTTGGCAGAAAAGAAACACCTTTTGTCTACCCGACAAAAGGTGTTTCTTTTCAACTAAATCCGTCCTATCGGACGGGATAAATCCCGCTTTCGTGGGATGAAATCACTTCGTGATGAAATCCGACTTTGTCGGGAGATTGGACGGATTTAATTTCATCTGCGAAGCAGATTTCATCCGAGCTTACTCGGATTTCATCGCGCTTGCGCGATTTCATTGAAAATCATTGAAATCTGTGATATAATGTATTCAAAGAGGTGATTTCAATGGCTGAAAATAAACTTGCTGATATGTCAACAGAATTTGCAATT
>JAZNEX010000051.1:0-9261 GCA_045588855.1 Acutalibacteraceae bacterium | reverse complement strand
AGATAAGTTCTTCATAATGTTCTTTGAAAATTTGTTGTAATATATTCATGTGAACATTATACAACATAACTTCTAAAAGCAATACCCCCTCATGATTGAGGGGGCAGGGGGTAATGATTTGTCGAAGACAATTTTTTTATTATCAGTACAAGGCTATGTGAGAAAGAACGGGGTTCATTCTGCTGTCTGTGATATTGATTCTTATTTTTTCTGTTACGACGGGGCGGAAGCGTGCAATTTTTTTATAACCGATTGTTGTACCGTCATATATTTTTATCCATTTTTTTCCGCGGAAGCATTCAATGGTGAAGCTTTCTGTTCTCTGACTGTACAGGATATTCTCTTTTATTACGGCAAGCCTGATTTTGCGCTTTTCGGGAAGAGTTATCGTAACAGATGCAAAATTATTGCTTTTGTCTGCCATATAAAATCTATCGTAGGAGTCTGTTTTCAGATTTTCGGCAGTATTGTCTGCTTCAACGGTATCTGCAGTAAACTGAGCATCATCGGACAGACACACGCTGAAGGTTTGTTTGATTATTTTACCTAACTGTTCTAATCTTTTTACGTCGTTTTCGTGGAAGAGTCCGTTTGTATCCGGAGGGATATTAAGAAGAAGAGTGCAGTTGCCTCCGACGCTTCTGAAATATATATCACTGAGCTCTTTAAGAGAACGGACTCTGCAGTTTTCTTTTTTATGCCAGAACCATCCGGGACGGATAGAGGTATCTACTTCGGCTGCTCTCCACACAATTTCTTTGGCATTACTCATAAGCTCACGGCTGCCAAGGTCAGCATCCTCATCAGACGGAAGAGAGCCGTCT
Source organism: Acutalibacteraceae bacterium (assembly GCA_045588855.1). Taxonomy (GTDB): domain Bacteria; phylum Bacillota; class Clostridia; order Oscillospirales; family Acutalibacteraceae; genus RUG806. Next base: position 8,437 of record JAZNEX010000051.1, on the reverse strand, counting down.
TTGAATGATGCAGGTGTTACACTCCATTCGCATGCTCGGGTTTTGCCTGCTTCATTACCGCACCAACGCACGTCGGGACCGCAGATGGTGATACATGCATCGGGCTGATATTTTCTGATCAGAGCATAATATCTGTCCCAGTCATATTCCTGTTTTTTGCCGTTCGGGCCCTCACCGCAGGCACCGTCGAACCACACTGCAAAAAGCTCACCGTAATTTGTGAGAAGCTCTGTCAGCTGATTACAGTAATAATCGTCATATGCTTTACCCTGACCGTAAAGGGGACAGTTTCTGTCCCAGGGAGAAAGGTATACACCGAATTTTATTCCGCCTTTTTTACAGGCCTCGGCTGCCTCTCGGACGATATCACCGTTGCCGTTTTTATAGGGTGAATTTTTAACACAGTGCTCTGTATATTCACTGGGCCACAGACAGAAACCGTCGTGGTGCTTTGCAGTCAGAATAAGACCTGTCATTCCTGCACTTTTACATGCATCTACCCACTGATTGCAGTCGAGCTTTTCGGGGTTGAATACAGACGGACTTTCGGTGCCGTCGCCCCATTCTTTGTCTGTGAATGTGTTTACCGTGAAATGAACAAAGGAATAGAATTCCATCTGCTGATGTTTCAGCTGCCGTTCGGTCGGAACTGTTTGTATAAGTATGCTGTCGTTAATTGTATTATGCATTATCTCTGTTACCTTTGTGTATAATTATTCATTTACGCAAATAATACTATATTAATTTTCATTTTGCAATAGTTTGGCATTTATTTACATAAATTCATTTTGTTAATTATATGTTATGCAGATTGACATTTTTTATTTTCTGAAGTATAATTATATCGGTTTAGAATCAAATATTTCAGGAGGAATCCATTATGAAAAAAACCTTAAGCGTTTTTCTTGCAGCTCTGATGATGCTGTTCTGCCTTGTTCCCGGCTTTGCTGCTGAAGGCGAAAATGCTACAGGAACAAAACATCATGTAACATTTGTGCCCCCCGATACTCAGTATGTTGATGAGGATGCATTTATTTTTGCAAAAACAGTAAGCGGTGAAGTTCAGTATCAGCCCGACCCCGAAGGCGATTATGTATTCTTTGATAATCGTTATATGCTTCCCTCAAACATTATTAATCCCGAGGATGTGCCCGAAGAAAGATTCAGCCCTGTTGAATGGGATATGAATAATGAAATTGCCGCTGGCGAAACAATTGCTTTCAAGGTTATCACATCCGAAAAGTATAATATTCACACTGCAGCGGTATTTATTAACGGTGAACCTGCATACGCAAATGCTCAGGATGAATACGCTGTTTATGTAGACGGTGATATTACGATTGATGTTGCGGAAATTGACGAAAACGGACAGGAAGCTCTTCTTAGAAATCACTTCAATGTTAAGCTTACATCCGGTGACGGCTACAAGGTTATGACACGTAAGGGTGATAACTATCAGGTTGTTTATTACGGCGGAGATTTTTATTTCAGAGTAAAGATTCTCAGCGGTTATACGGCTTCCGGTATCAAGGTAAGCGTTTTCAGAGGTAACTCTGTTCTCGGTGGTTTCCTTGATGAAGAAGACAGCGATATGCTCTTAGGTGTTATGGGCGGAACTGAAGCTCTTACCTCTTACGGTATTGATGAGGATGGCTGCCGTCTTTACAAGATAGAAAATATCACAACTGACTGCAGAATTCTTGTTTCAGGTGTTCAGGAAGAATCTTCCGCAGGCATTATGGCATTCTTCAAGAGAATAATTAAGCTTCTTCTTGATATCTTCGGAATAAAGCTCGATATTCTTGATTCCTTTATTGCTACATATACGGTAAATATCGATTCGGCAGAGTCTGACGGTGTAACATACGAAGTTCTTCGTTCTTCAAGTGATGAGCTTGCACCCAATGAATTTATGGTATCTGCAGGTGACGGCGTTACAATTGTTGTCAGAAAGCAGAGTCTCGATCAGAATGTAACCGTTATGTGGACTCCCGGCAATGAGTTCGGTACTTATGCTACTGACTGGGTTGTTGACTATGACACAATGACAGGTGAGGTAAGCTATGTTGCAGTGTATAACATTGATAACATCAGCGCTGATACCCAGATTGTAATAAGATAAACTAAACAGAACAAACAGCGGACCGTTTTGTGGGCGGTCCGCTGCTTTTTTGTAGTTATGTATCTTTTATAAAAGTTCCGTAAGCTTTTCTCTGAAAGCAAGGAAAATTTCGGCGTCAAGAGGATATGTTGTAAAATTGATATTACCGAGGTTGTCCTCTATAAACTTAAGGGTATATTCTCTGCCGTATTTATTTTCAAGTGCCGTCAGAGCTGCAATATCCTGGAAGCCGTCATAGAAAATCTTTTGTCTTAATGAAGAAAGAGGCTGACCGTTTTTACCGGGGTATACAACAAACGAATCACCGGAGGGGAATGCACCGCCTGCATCGGTTTCGGTGAAGGGATCGATTTCTCTTTTTGAATGCTGTGAATAATAGAAATTGAAGCCCCACTGTAAAAAGCCCGTGCAGTTATATTTATAAAGAAGCACTCCGAGAATACGTGTTTTGATTGAAGGCATTGCGAAGAAGCGGTTGGGAAGGTTGTTTCTGTACTGACCGCAGCAATAATATGTCCATAATTTCGGAACATTGTTTCTGAATGCTTCAATATTACCTTCTTCAGGTACGGGAGTGCCTATAAGACCTTCCTTATAAAAATCATAATCAGAAAGAGCATCTATGTGCTCATATGTACCGAAATATTTTCTTACTATATCCGATGCCTTTTTGTATGTCTTAATGTCTCCGAGACCGGGTTCATCCGAGCAGTGAACAAAGCAGATATCAGTAATGCCTTTATTATCGGTATATTCTTTGAGTGCAGCACCGAACTGACGAAGGAAGTTTACATAGGCATCGCTTGTGGCTGATGTTTCCCAACCGAAAATTCTTTTTGTTCCCTTTGATGTTTCTGCTACAATTTTAGGTGCGAATTTTGCACCCCACTGAGAAAAGAGATGTGAGAGCTCAAAATATTTTACTCCGTTCCTGAGACACATATCAACCCAGCGGTCGAGAAGAGAGAAATTAAATTCATATACATAGTTTCTACCTCTTTTTATCCCCACAAGCTGAACCGTGGGACGTTCACCGCCGATTTCGGTATCGAGAGGAGGTGTGAACAGGGGAGTGAGGATACAGTTTACACCGTGAGAAACTGCATTCTTTATAAAGTTTTCCGTAATAGTCCAGTATTCCTCGCTGAAAACAGGTACCTTGTAATATGTTGCAAGGCAGTCTGAATGAAACCAGTTGATATGGATAAGCTTCTGTTCGGGCAGAGCAGTTTCACATACCTTTATTTCAACGGAAAGCTTCTGAGCTTCTTTTTCGTCGCAGACTGTTGCGGTAAATGTGTGTGTGCCGGCTGATAAGCCTGCCGTGTCAATATTTATCCATATTGCCTTTGACATATTCTTCTTTAAGCTGACATTTCCTGTGAATATATCGAGAAGATCGGGATAATAACCGGGTTCCCCGTTTTTTTCAAGCAGTATATCACCGCAGTCTTCCTTGTCGATAGGGTATGATGCATATATTTCTTTTACTTCATAAAGGGAAGCACCGGGAAAATCTGAAGAAATCTCTGCAACGGTGTCGGTGTCGCTCTTAAGAATCAATTGAAAATTTGCTTTCTCACCCGATAATACGGAAATTTTACAGAAATTACCTGTCTTTTCTGTATCTGAAAAGACTTTTGTAAGGGATGAACAAAAAACTGCTTTAATGCTCATATTTTTCCTCCTTAACATTGTTTCTTAACAGAATAATAACATCACAGCAAGAAATATTCAATATAAAACAGTAAATTGCACAAAAAATACCCACAAAAATTCTATAGGTATCCTTATTAGCCTTATATAATCAATGGTTGACTTTAAACTATTTTTATTATATACTTAATGTGTATATATGGACTTATGTTCCGATAAATCAGGAGGATAAAAACATGAAAAAGACTTTAGCAGTAATTCTCAGCGCAGTTATGCTTCTTTGCTGCATTCCTTTTGCAGTAAATGCAGCTGAACAGATTACTTATTCAGCTTCTGCAGAATTCACCGGTTCAAATGAACTTATTTCAGGTAACACCTATATTATCAGTGACGGTGTTACAATGACTGTTCCCTCAAATCTGACACTTTATGTTCCCGCAGGTGCGGTTCTCAGAGTTGCAGAGGGCGGCAAAATCAATGTACTCGGTCAGATAGTTGTTCTTGACGGCGGTTCATTCTTTGTAGAAGGCTTCATTTACGGTGCATCCAATGTTACAGTAAATGGCAGCGGTTCTGCTCTTGCAGAGCTTCGTTTCCCTGCTCTCAGTAAGACATCAGGTCTTGTAGATGCAGACGGCAATGCAAGAATCAATGTTTCTTATGCATCTTCTTCAAAGGGCGATATCTATGAAGATCTTCAGGGCACAGTTGTATGGAACAATGTTCCTGTAGGCGGAACATCCATTATGGCTCCCATTAATCAGTACATCTATATCAAGGCAGAAATTGTTGAACCCCAGGCAGGTTATGATAAGTTTGATGATTCTCTTATGGGTGTTTATATCAATGGTGTAGGCATTCCCTTTACACAGGGTTCACATCACACTCTTCTTACAACCTCAGGCGATATTTCTTACTCAAAGTGGATTAAGGATTCTGATTTCCTCAATACATTCAATATCTATCTTCCCACGGGTGAAGGCTACACAGTATACGGCCGTGAAGGTGAACAGAGCACTGACGGTGAAACAGTTAAGCTTAAGTACGGTCAGTCATTCTCATTTAAGGTAGAAATTGATCCCGAATACGATATGTCTTCTTACGAAGTATATATCTACAACGGATACGGATGGGCAAATATGGATACATCCTCACTCCTTAAGGATATCGCTCCCTCAACTCCCGATGAATACGGCTACTATCACATCCCCGAAATCAAAGGTGAACACACAATCTATGTAGTAGGTGTTGTTAAGAATGAAACACTTCTTATGGTTGGCGACATTCTTGATATGATCAGAAACGTATTCGAAATGATCGCAGGCTTCTTCGCAGAGCTTTTCGGTTTCCTCGGAATTGATATGGGCGGCACAACAGCATAATTATTAAAATTTTTCAGCCGGAAAGAGATGTCTTTTCCGGCTGATTTTTTTCATATAGGGGAGAGATATGTATGGATGATTTTTTGAAGGATCAGATTATTAATTGTATTAAATATTTACCTACAAATATTATTAAATCCTATTTTATAAAAAAGTCCTCTGCCGAAACTGAGGCTTTCAGAGAAAAGACAGGCTTTATAAGAGGTGTTACCACTGCTGATGAAGGGTATGAGCTGCTTTCGGGTGCCAATATCAACTGGGTGCGTGAGTCTCTTCCTGCTCCTTTTATGGCTGACGGAAGCATTAATGAAAAATATACCGAATTCAAGGAGAAATGCCTTCGTTATGCTCAGCACGGAATTAAGGTTATGGGTATCACTCCGCTTCCCAATGAATATCTTAACCACGGTATTGATATGCGTACTCCCGAGGGGGAACAGAAGCTCAGAGAGGTTTCCCGTTTTATTATGGAGGATGTAAGGGATATTGTAGGCGGACTTCAGATTGCAAATGAATTGGGAATGCCCCGTTTTATGATTCCTTATAATATGGATGAATGTATCCGTTTTTTAGGTATACAGATGGAGGAGATGTATCCTCTCAGAGGCAATGTCGTAATCGGATACAATTCTGCAGGCCCTCAGGTGGATCTGCATCTGGGTATGAAGCCGTATTATAAATACTGCGACTATGTGGGGATGGATATGTATCTCGGATGCTTTTTCTCTCTGCCGGGCTTTGCATGGATGTTCGATATTATGGTAAGATATCTGTGGGCATTTACGGGTAAACCCATTCTTATGCAGGAATTCGGTTATATAGGCGGCGGTAAGCCTAAAACCAAGCAGGAAAAAATTAAAATTCTCAATTCCTACGGCTTTAAGGATGAAAAGGAAGCTAAAAAGGATATAATGAAATTTGTGGATGCGTTACCTCCGCATTTCAGAAATCACGTAAAATTTGTATGCGGTGACAATGTACAGGTTACAAAGGACTTTATGTTTGCAGGGGATATGACAAATCATCTGTATAAGGAGCTGCCGCGTATTACGGTTATTCCCGGTATGCCACACACTCCCGAAGGTCAGGCAAAGTTTTTTACAAATGTAATTGACCGCCTGTATAAGCTGCCCTTTATGTGCGGTACAATTATATATTGCTACAGTGATTTTCATTATTGCGGTTACTGCGGTCAGACAGACTGTCCTACAGAGACCCTGTGGGGACTTGTAGACACAGACCGCAAGCCCAAGCCCTCTTACTATGCCGTAAAAGAGGCTTACGGTAGAATCATTGAAAAACAGAAGGCAAAGAATCAGAAATAATCTGTCATTACCACCCCTGTCGGAAACGGCAGGGGATATTTAGTTGTTTTTATATTAAATAAATGAGTAAATACGCAAAAATTTAATGTGAATATTGACTCTTTATATAAATATGGCTATAATGATATTAAAAAGTGGTAAAAATACGCAAAAATTTAATGCGGGGTATTGTTATGATAAAAAGAAACAAATATCTTGAAAAATTAATAAGCAAAAAAGAAAACGGTATGGTCAAGGTTATTACCGGAATAAGAAGGTGCGGTAAATCTTATCTGCTTTTTAATATCTATCGTGATTATCTGCTGAATCAGGGCGTTGAGGAGGACTGCATTATTTGTCTTGCACTTGATGATGATGAACACATAAGATACCGTAACCCTATTGAGCTTGGGGAATATTTAAGAAAACAGACTGCAGATAAAAATAAGAAGTATTATGTTTTTCTTGATGAAATACAAAAGGTTGTTACCATTCAGAATCCTTATGTCGAAGGTGTTGAGGATAAAATCGGTTTCGTTGATGTTGTATTAGGGCTTATGAAAAAAGACAACATTGATGTATATATTACAAGCAGTAATTCAAAAATGCTGTCTTCTGATATTCTTACCGAATTCAGAGGACGAAGTGATGAGATAAGGATAAATCCTTTGTCCTTCAGTGAATTTTATGATGCTTACAACGGAGATAAGAGAGATGCGTGGTATGAATATATGACATACGGCGGTCTTCCTTTAGTTATGAAAAAAAGTACTCATGAAGAAAAGGCAGCTTATCTTAAAAGCCTTTTTGATTCTATATATCTTAACGATATTATGGAAAGAAACCGGGTGGGAAATGCAAAGAGTGTTCTGGATGACATTCTTAATATTATATCTTCTTCCGTGGGCTCTCTTACAAATGCACATAAAATATCAAATACCTTCAGAAGTGAAAAGCAGGTAAAAATAGGCTCGGGGACTGTTTCACAATATCTTGATTACTTTTCTGATGCTTTTATGATATATGAGGCGCAGAGATTTGATGTGAAGGGCAGAAAATATATCGGTTCACCGCTTAAGTACTATTTTTGTGATGTGGGATTGCGTAACGCACGGCTTAATTTCCGTCAGCAGGAAGAAAATCATATTATGGAAAACATAATATATAACGAATTACGCTACCGTGATTATAATGTTGATGTCGGTGTTGTAGAATATTGTTATAAGGATGAAGTTGATAAAAAAAGCAAGAGAATGAATCTGGAAATTGATTTTGTTGCCACTAAAGGAAGCCGTAAGTATTATGTGCAGTCTGCCCTGAGCGTTGCTGATGAAGAAAAAAGAAAACAGGAAATCCGTTCACTTAACAGTGTAGGAGATAATTTCAAAAAAATAGTCGTCATTAAGGATAATATTATTCCTTATTACGACGAAAACGGAATATTTTATATAGGAATTGAAAAGTTTCTTCTTGAAGACAATTCATTGGAATTGTAATTATTATCCCTTCTTGCCATATCCGGCAGGGAGGGTTTTTTTTAGTCAATTACGATTTAGTCAATTACGATTGACCAAATCACGATTGACTAAATTTGCGCATCCAGGAATGTTAAAGAAATATTAATTTAAGTAATATATATAATTAAAATAATTTATTAATATTCAACTAAGTGTTTATTTTTTTTCACTTGATTAAAATGCTTGACAATGATATAGTAAAATAGTATATGTGTCTCTGCGCCTAAGCGTAAGTAGGTCAGGCTGAGAAAAGTGCAGGGATTTGCGTATCTTTATAAACCTTTAGCAAAAGAAAACGAAAAACAAAGGGATATCCCTTTTTGTGTAACACTCTTGTTACACAATGAACTTTTAAAGGAGATGAAGTTTTTTATAATGAAAACACATTTGAAAAAAGCATTATCAGTTTTCCTTTCTGTTCTTATGGTACTTTCCTGCTGGGTATGGGTGGCTCCC
>JAZNEX010000050.1:0-12978 GCA_045588855.1 Acutalibacteraceae bacterium | reverse complement strand
ACATAGACCCGTTTACGGGTAACAAGAATAAATAAGCAAAAAATAAACAGCCGCACGAGAGCGGCTGCTTGAAATAGTAATGCGATGTCAAACCTCTGTGCCGACTTTTAGTCGGCGAGCCAGCAGGCGGCCCTTATAGGGACTGTGCAAACCACCAGTTCAACTGGTGGTTATGATTTTTTACATTTCCTCATAGTTAATTTGTTATGTATCGAGCAGGTTTTGAGTCTGCTCTTTTTTGTTATGCCGTTAAATATTCTACGGCAAATCCTGGCGCATCCCCAGATTCTGTCTGGAGGAATATATCATTAATAAATCAAAAGGGGATAAAAGAAATGATTTGTGATTGAAAACACCGTCGAAAATTGATATATTATACATATGATAATTGAATGGCGGTGAGCTGCTTGATAGATGTAAATTTTGATTTTACAACCGATTCTCCAGGATATTGGGATAATTTCTGGAAGGATGAAATTATCGGAGGCGGTGGATATTGTGATCCTGATGCTAAAAGTAAGACATTGCAAAAATATCATCAGATTCTGTGGAGCAGGGAATTGCCCTGTGGCAAAACAATGCAGCTGAATATAGGTTCAGGAAAGAATTATCTTACGTGGAATGAATTCCGTTTTGGTAGTGATTCTATCCTTGCAAGCTTCCGTTATAAAAAATATCGGAAAATGCTGGAAGAGGTTGCTGTCGGTATGGATGATTACAAAGGCTTTATAGAGAACTTTATACATAAATCGTACACCATCGGAGGTACAATTATATTTCCTAAAGCAAACAGCATAAACAGAGCAAGGGGAGTTAATCATCATATTCGTGACAGATGGGATCTGACCTTGGAGTGTATCCGAAGATACTATCGGAATGAGCATAGTCCTCTTTATGATACGCTAAAGCTGAACAAAGCATTCTTTGATTTGTTTACAGATTTCAAAGGATATGTAGATTTCTTTTTTCTTCAGGAGCTTGTGAATGAGGATTATACTTTTGTAAAATTTATGATAGGAGACGGTGATTTCTCAAAGAACCCGCTTCCGCAATCGGCAGAAGAATATTTGTTCTGGATAGATAAGCAGCTCGAATTTTTGCAAAAAAGAAATGATAGAATAGAGAAATTTATAAAAGAATAACGGAGCAAAATCAGCCGTTCACAAGGTTGATTTGCTCCGTTTTTATGTCCATAGAATAGGACTTCAGTTCTGATAATATTATAGTATGATATTATTTTTTTCTTTGGAGGATAAGAAAGTGGCGATTCTTGAAAAACAGATTTTTAATGAAAAATTATACAATTATTACACCGAAAACTATGGTGAAAAGGATACCGATATATGGTTTGAACAGCCTGCAGTAAATGTGTGGGTATTCCGCCGTGACAACAGAATAATCACCCTCAAAAGCCACATCTTGACGGGCGACATCGAGGAAAGCACGGAGGAGTTATAATTATGAGCAAACAATGAAAACAGCAAGTAAATGCTTTTCTTCATGTATGATGAACCTGCTTGGTGTTTGTTTGGTGTGTATCATAAGCACCAAGGGGATAAAACTATTATTTTGTCTATTTATTAAAATTGTTTGATTAAAATTATCAGATTTTTTATACTTAATATGTAATTGAGTATAGATTGTAGGTGTGATTTTTGAATATAAAAATTGAGACCATATTTGAACGCGATATTGATTTTTTAATAATTGAAGAATTTGTTGCAGATTCTGCTTTCGCAAATATATTTTTAGGGGCAGTAGGGATAAACGGTGACTATACTCTTGAACAGGTTATACATTCAAAAACAGATGCAGAATATGGTGAGTCAGATATTGTGTTTATCTTAAACTTAAACGGAAAGCATTATGCTTTACATGTTGAGGATAAAATAAATGCAAATGCTATGCCGAATCAATATGGTCGTTATTTGGAAAGAATAAGAAAAGATATTGATGCTGGTGAGTATGATGCTGCTTCTGTTTTGCTTGTTGCACCGGAAAAATACCTTAATGTTAATTCAGAAGCGCAAAAATATGATAATAGTGTCTCTTATGAGCAATTGCGAGATTACTTTGCATATAAGGATGATGCAAGAGCAAGATATAAGCTTTCTTTGATTGAAAAAGCTATTTATTGGCAAAAAAATGGTTATCAGTATGAAGCTGATCCAAAAATGGTTGAGTTCTGCAATAAAATGAATGAATATCATAAAAAGAAATATCCGGATTTACCTCTTGGAAGTATTGCTTGGTGGAGATATTATCCGACTTATCTCAAGGATGTTATTATTGTATTTAAGGCAGATAGAGGCTTTTGTGATTTGCAGTTTTCTCATACAACAAGAGAAGAATTGTTACTGAAAGTAAATGAATTCAAGACAAATAGAATGGATATTGTACAAACAGGAAAATCTGCATCAGTTCGTATTACTGTTTCTTCTATTTCTTATGCTGATGTATTTGAAGATAAGATACATGAGGTTGACGAAGCATTAGATGCTATATATGAACTTTTGTGTTTATCTAAAGAATTATCGCTTTTGTAAATGTAATATTAGTATATTTTTCCCATTCTGATCCATAAATGAAGTATAAAAATTTTAGTTTTTTTTGGAGTATACTATGAAGCATAAAGGACTGATATTAATGCTTGCAATCACACTTTCACTTTTCGGATTTTGCGCCTGCGGGGATACAAATACCGGAGAGAGCACAACGGAAAAATCGGCAGAAAACACAACTGTCGCCATAACCTACGAGCAGATTTCTCAGGATGAGGCAAAGAGGATAATGGACACTGAAGAGGGATACGTTATCATTGATGCCCGTACCGAGGAAGAGTTCAGCGAGGGACACATTGAGGGTGCAATTCTCATCCCCGAATATGAAATAACGGAGCGTGCAGAAAAGGAAATCCCCGAAAAGGACACGCTGATTCTCGTCTATTGCCGAAGCGGAAGACGAAGCAAAATCGCATCCGATGCCCTCGTACAGCTGGGCTACACCAATGTAAAAGAATTCGGCGGTATTATCGATTGGCAGTTTGAAATTGTGAAATAATGGTAAAGTTTTATATGTGAATATTGCTTTTGCAGAATTATATATGTTAAAATTCAGTTAAGAGCCCATTATTTTTTATCGGAGGCGGTTTTATGGCAAAGAAAATTATCCCTGCTGTTGTAGTTGTTCTTGCAGCTCTGATTGCTGTCACGGTGTTTGTTTTCTCTCCAAGGACTATCGAAATTGATTTTGACAGCGTTGTAAGAGATATGAAGCCTGTTCACAATATCGGCAGAATGCCCGATTATGAGCTCGACAGTGAAATGAACAGCTATTTTACTAAGGCTAATATGACCTCCTGCAGAACTCATGATATCAATTCTACGGATATTTATAAAATATTCCCCGATTTTACAAAGGACGTAAACGATGAAGCCTCATATAATTTCGAGGAAAGTGACAAGGTGCTTGCCTCTATTGTTGATGCGGGAATGGAGCCCTTCTTTCGCTTCGGTATAAGCTGGAGTGATCCCGAAGCAGCCCGTGAGTATCTTCAGCCTCCGTCAGATTATGATAAGTGGGCAGAAATCTGCGAGCATATAATCCTTCATTATAACGAGGGTTGGGCAGACGGCTTCCATTATGACATTGAATACTGGGAAATCTACAATGAGCCCGACTGTCAGCCGGTGCCCGAAGAGAGTAATTTCTGGCAGGGTACACCTGAGGAGTTTTACCGTCTTTATGACGTAACGGCAAAGCATCTCAAGAATAAATTCCCTGAACTCAAAATTGGAGGCTACGGCTCCTGCGGCTTCTATGCACTCGATAAAACAAATGCCGTAAACACGGGCTCAAGTCCTCAGAATCAGTATTTCATTCAGTTCTTTGAGGATTTTCTCGCCTACGCAACGGCACACGATACTCCTATGGATTTCTTTTCGTGGCACAGCTATACAACCACGTGGAAGAATGAGCAGTATATAGGCTTCGTAAGAGAAACGCTTGCGGCAGCAGGCTACCCGGATGCGGAAATTATTGTTGACGAATGGAATTTCAATCCCATGGAAAACGATAAAATCGACCGTCGCTACGGAACAAATCAGACCTCAATGCTTATTATGTTTCAGAATATGGGACTTGATATGGCACACTATTACTGCGCAAATTACTGGCCCGAATCCGTTCACGCAGGTATGTTCGTAAGGGAAATGAAGCCCTCTTCGGCTTACTACGGTTTCTTCGCATTCGGTCAGATGTATAAGCTCGGCAGTCAGGCTGAAATAAAGAACAAATCTCTCCCCACGGACCTGCACGCAGTAGCTGCAACAGGTGAAGACGGTCAGGCTCTTCTCATATCCAATATTTCGGAGAAATATGACAGAAGGCTTAAAATTGATGCCGGCGAATATATCGTAGATAAATGTATGACGGTAAATGAAAATTGTGAATGGGTTGAAATTGACCTTCCTGACAAAATAGAAAGCGGGCAGATGCTTTATCTGACCTTTAAGAAGTAAGATTGTTTATTTTCTTCTCCCTTTGCCGCACGGTAAGGGGAGTTGTTTTTTGTTGATTTGTTTTATTGCATTTGTTATACTTTAATTAACAGATATTTTATGGGAGTGATGTGAATATGCTTCGCATACTTTGCGGTATATTGATGGTTGGCGGTTATATTACGGTATTTTCTTCTGTAATGTCCTTTATTATTGCACTTTTCGGTAAGGACAAAAAATCATCAATTAAGGGCCCTGTAATTGCGTTTGCTGTCGGAATACTTATTGTGTTGTTAGCATCTCTTATTCTTAGATTTTCGCTATAGTGAAGAAACAGAAATTAATTATATAATCTGACAATAAGGAGAGCTTTTATGAAGACGCTTGAATACAATGCTGATCTTTGTGTTATAGGAGGAGGCTTAGCAGGGCTTTGTTGTGCAATTTCTGCTGCAAGGCACGGTATTAAGGTAGTGCTTGTGCACGACAGACCTGTGCTCGGCGGTAATGCTTCAAGTGAAATCCGTATGTGGATAGGCGGCTGTCACGGTAAGGATAACCGAGAGGGCGGAATAATCGAGGAGATTATGCTTGAAAACTTCTATTCTAATCCTTCTTTGAAATATCCTTTGTGGGACAGCGTTCTGTACTCCAAAGCAATTGCCGAGGAGAATCTTACTCTTCTTCTTAATTCAAGCTGTCTTGATTGCACTATGGACGGCAACAGAATTGTCAGTATAAAAGCCTGGCAGTCAAATGCCGAAACCTTTCATATGGTAAATGCCTTATATTTTGCTGATTGCTCCGGGGATTCGATTCTTTCAACCCTTACGGGTGCGGAGTTTATGTATGGCAGAGAGGCAAAAAGCGAATACGGTGAGACAATTCCGCCCGATAATGCCGATAGTAAAACTATGGGAATGAGCTGTCTTTTTCAGATAAGAGAAACAGATCATAAAGTACCCTTTGCACCTCCCGAATGGGCATATAAATACACCTCGGATGATTCTTTACCCTTTAAGGATCACGACAGAGACAATAACTTTTGGTGGATTGAAATCGGCGGAGAGTGGGACTGCATCCACGATACCGACAGATGCCGTGAGGAGCTTCTTAAAATCTGCTATGGTGTATGGGATCATATGAAAAATTACGGTGACCACGGTGTTGAAAACTGGGAACTTGAATGGATAGGTTTTTTACCCGGCAAAAGAGAGAGCAGACGGTATAAGGGAAAATACACGGTAACTCAGAACGATGTTGAGGCAGAAGGCAGATTTTATGATATTGTAGCCTATGCCGGATGGAGTATGGATGACCATTTCCCCGAGGGCTTTTATTATAAAAAGGGTTATCCCACAATCTTTCATCCTGCTCCTACACCCTGGGGATTGCCTCTTCGGTGTATGATTTCAGCGAATATTGAAAATCTCTGTTTTGCAGGAAGAAATATAAGTGTTACACACGCAGCACTCAGTTCCTGCCGTGTAATGGCTACCTGTGCTGTACTTGGTCAGGCGCTCGGTACAGCAGTAGCTCAGGCTGTAAGGGACAATACCGCCCTCGAAAATGTTGATATAAAAAAATTGCAGCAGACCCTAATGGAAGATGACTGCTTTATTCCATGGCATGAAAGAAGCCTTTCGGAACTTACGAAAAATGCTTACTGCTCTGCTGAAATCGTAAGAAACGGCAAGGACAGGGGAGAAGAAAATCTTTGGATTGGCACGGACAGTGATTTTGTTGAATATTGCTTTGAAAGTGATACGGAAATAAAAGGGATAAGGCTTGTTTTTGACAGCGACCTTAACCGTAAGTACCATAATATGCCTTGTAATTACCCTCTTGTGCAGACGAAATTTAAGCTCCCCGGAACCTTAATCAGGGAATATAAGCTTCAAGGAATTACTGAAAGCGGTGATGTCAAGGAAATTTATGTTACCGACAACCGCAGAAGATTTGTAAAGCACGAAATTAATTGGTGTGTAAAATCACTTCGCTTTATTCCTCTTGCCACACACGGAGAGAACCATTTCAGGTTATTCAGCTTTGAAACGGAATGACATAAAATATGTTTTACAATGTAATATTTAGGTGGTTTTCTCTTCTTTTTAGTGTTATTCCTGTCGCAAGCTTTATTTTATTGCTATTATATTACAGATAAAGCGATGTACTTGTTCGTATGTAAAACCAAATTTTTCTCCTGTTTCTCGTTTTGTTGATCCTTGTTTCTGTAATTCTTATATTTTTTTCTCGTAATCATTAATGTGTCTGTAACTTCCGGGCATAAAATTCCTCCTATGATAATTCATTTTACCATAGGAGGGTTATTTTTTCTATTGTCCGTTTTTAACGGACTTGTTCATTTTTATTGTTTGTTTTTATCGGACTTTTGTTCACACTGCCCGTAGTTTGTTATTATTCAAATAAAGTGTTTGTACCTGCTGTGTATTCAAATGGTACAAAGCCTGTTTCGAGTACGGGACTGTTGAGTGCAAGTGTGAAATCACGGTTTTCCGGATCCTTGAATAAAGGATCTGCAAAAACAGCATTGTTGTAATATCCTCTTGCGGTCATTATTACCATAGATTTTCTGTCAAAGAAGTCCATGGAGTCACCTGAATAAACATTTCCGCCGTTTTCATAATCCCAATAAGCGTTGCTGTCATCAATGAACCAATCACGCTCGGTTGTCTGGGAATACATTGTTGCGTTATCGGTAACAAGAATATTATTTGTAAGTGTGAGGGAATTATGGTCTTCGTTTCTTGTAATTCTGAAGGCACCGTCACCGCCGAAAGCAAAGATGTTGTTTCTGATTATGTTATCCTTGCCGTAGTGCTGATGGAAGGTCTGAGAAGAGCAGTCATAAACAAGATTGTTTTCAACGAGCATACCGCTTGAGCCTTCATCAAGATAGATACCCCAGCCGCCGTAGCCGTATCTGCCTTCGTCACAGCCGACATTGTAAATTACATTTCCGCTTATAACGGTGTCGGGCTGAATACCAAGAGTGTAGATAGCCCCCATATCTGAAAGCCATCCGTTGCCTATGTCATATATAAGATTGTCGCAGATTTTTATGTTGTTTGTGGAGTTGTCTGAATAACCCCAGTTCCAGCCAACGGAAATACCCGTATACCAGCCGTCGTGAATTTCGTTGTTTGTAAGGTCACAGTCTGTTGCATGTGTCAGCAGAATACCGATTGCATTATTGAAAATTCGTCCGTAGCTGCTGATATGACAGTCTGTTACATCAATATCTGAAGTTGAAGCGGGAACAACAAAATCTCCGTGAATAAACACAGCATTTGCACCGATTTCATTGAACATACAGCTTGTAATCTTACAGTCTGTAGCGGCCTTGTCAAATTTAACTGCGGTGTATGAAATATTCTCAAAACGGCAATCTGTGAAATTGATTCCTGAAGAAGCAATAACATTGATTGCAGCAGGAGTTTCAAATGCTGCCTGAGGATGGGTTGCACCGTATTCTATATTTTTATACAGAGGATGTGATTCCTCGAAGACCTTGCCTGAGAAAGAGTCGTTTTTTCCTACATAATCCCAATCGGTATGCTCGAAATTTATGCCTTGGAAAGAAATATTTTTTGCATTATTAATGTTTATAAGCTGTTCTGAAATACCTGCATAAAGCACTGTATTATCGACAGTATCACCCTCTTCGGGGATATAATAAAGCTTTTCTTCACCACGGTCAAGATACCATTCACCGGGAAGAGAAAGTGCCTCTTTTACATTTTCAAAAACATAGTTATCTTCAACTCTTACTGTCATAGCAGTAGGCTTTCTTGTTTCTACTCTGCCTGTTTTGGCATCAACAAGGTTAAGAGGCAGAAGCTCATCGCACCAGAAATGCATAATTCTCACAGAAACATCCTTAACATTGGAGAAGCTGAGAATGTCAGCGGGATTTGCATAGAAAACAACTGATTTTGTGAAAAACTGTGCTTCGTTTTCGGGGACTATAGCTTCATCTGTTTTCGGGTCAGCAACCTGAAGAAGCCCTTCCTTGGGATAACAGGGTCTTGAAAGTCTCTTATTTTCCTTGAAAAGCGAATGGAAATAATCATTATCATTTTTAACTGGTATATCTGTGACAAATGCTCTGACTCCGTTGATTTCGGTTTCTTTCCAGCCTGAAATTTCCTTTGCGCCTGAGAATAAAACCTCTTCATCGGGATATGAGCGATAAAGGACATTGCTTCTGTCTTCAGAAGTAAATTCTACGGTATTATTAATAAAATATTTACCTTCTCTGAACCATACCGTAACAGCTTCATCAGATGTAATGCTTCTTGCAAGTTCTTTTGCTTTTCCGATAGTTTTCACAGGAGCTTCAAGTGTTCCTTCGTTGCTGTCATTACCGTAAGGGGCAACAACAATATCATATTCACCCATAACAAATTCACCCTCATCAAAAACGCTTTTTTCGGGTTGTGTTGTTTCGGGAAATTCAGGAGTAATGCTTTCAGCCGGGCAGAAAATCGCTGTCAGCATAGTAAAAATTGAAGTAAAGACAGCGGATAATCTTGCAAAAAACATATTCATAAATAACAACCTCACTTTCTGTATCAGAATCACTATATCATAAGTTATTAATATTTTCAACAAGAAGTCAGAAAGAAGTCAAAAAGAAGTTAGTGCGGAAGCAAATATATTTTTTAATTCGGAGATTTCTTATGGAAAAGTTATTTTTTGTATGATATTATAAATGATAAATTATAGTTTTTGCGGAGGTATTAAACGTGGCAACGGTACTTCTGATTGTAATATATACAGCATTCATAGGTCTGGGTGTTCCCGATTCTCTTATCGGCTCTGCCTGGCCTGCAATACATACCGAGCTTAACATTCCCGTTGAGGCTGTAAGTGTTATTACGCTTCTTGTTTCAGGCTGTACGGTGCTGTCGAGCATGTTCAGCGCAAAAATTCTTAATAAGCTCGGTACTGCTAAGGTCACAGCCTTCAGCACGGCTATGACTGCGGTGTCGCTTTTCGGCTTTTCCTTTACTTCCTCCTTCTTGTTTTTTCTGCCCCTTGCCGTTATTCTCGGTCTTGGTGCAGGGGCTATAGATTCGGGACTTAACAACTATGTGGCACTTCATTTCAATGCAAGTCATATGAATTTACTTCATTGCTTTTACGGAGTTGGTGTGTCACTGAGCCCCTATCTTATGTCGCAGGCACTTAACGGAATCGGCTGGCGAGGCGGTTACCGTTATGCCTTTTATGTACAGCTCGGAATTACAATTCTTCTCCTTTTTTCAGTTCCGTTATGGAAAAAAGGCGCTGATGCAGATGACGGGGCAGAGGAAAACAGCGTTAATCTCTCGGTTTTGCAGATGGCAAAAATGCCTGAGGTACGTCTTGTATGGATTATTATGCTTGTCACCAATGCCATTGAATATGCCTGCGGAGTATGGGGAAGCACCTATCTTGTAGAAGCAAAGGACTTTGATGCAGGGCACGGTGCAATAGCACTCACAATTTATTATGTCGGAATGTCAATCGGCAGATTTGTTTCGGGTGTGCTTGCAGGAAAAATCGGCACATGGAAGCGCATCGGTATCGGTATGGTTATTCTTGCTCCCGCTATTGTAGTTATGCTTCTTCCCCTGCCCGGTATTGTCAGTGTCATCGGATTATTTTTCATAGGTCTCGGCAACGGCTCGATTTATCCGAATATGATTCACCTTACACCTCACAATTTCGGCAAGGAGATATCTCAGTCAATTATGGGCTCTCAGATTGCTTTTGCATATATCGGTGTAATGCTGGCGCCTCCTGCAGTAAGCCTTGTAAGCGGTTTGTGCGGAATAAGGGTATATCCCGTACTTCTTGCCGTATTATACGTGACAATGGTTGTTGTTCTTAAATGCTTTATAAATCGCATCAAAAAACAGGGCAGATATAATGAAATAGTGTAATTAAAAGGAGCTTATAATGAGAAATGACGATAAATTTGATTTAAACAGCTTTCTTTTACCCGACGTTTCGTATGCACCCGTGTATATATGGGTATGGAATGACCTTTGCACACGTGAGCTTATAGACGAGCAGCTTTCAGAAATGCAAAGACTCGGAATACGCTCTTTCTATATCCTTCCCGAACCGAAGGAATTCCGCCCCGGCAGTATGCCGACCTGTCTTTCGCCCGAATATCTTTCCGATGAGTATTTTGAGCTTTGCGCCTATGCACTCAAAAAGGGGGATGCACTCGGAATGAACTGTTGGGTTTACGATGAGGGCGGCTGGCCCTCGGGAAGTGCCTGCGGAAGGGTAGTAAGAGATCATCCCGAATATTCTGCGATCGGAAGCTATCCCGATTTGCTGAACTCGGATGCTACGGAATATTTTATTGAAATCACCCACAAAAAATATGCCGCGGCAACACGGAAGTTTTCTGCCGTGTTTACTGATGAGCCCAAGGCACCGCTGAAGCCCTTTAATAAGGACCTTGCAGATAAATATGAAAAAATTTACGGTGAATCCGTTTTACCTTACCGTGCGCTTATTGAGGGAAATGAAAAGCCGACCGAGGAAACCGTTCATATTCTTCGTCGTTGGTATGACCTGTGCAGCCGTGCATTCTGTGAAAACTATCTGCTTTCCATAAAAAAATGGGCAAACGAAAACGGATTTGCCTTTACGGGACATCTTGATAAGGATCACAGAGCCGACGGATGTATGCACGGTGGCGGAAACTTTAATCTGATGAGAGCGCTTCGGTGCTTCGATATCCCCGGTGTTGATGTTATCTGGCGTCAGATTTACCCCGAAAGTGAATCTTCGGTAAAGAACGATATGAACGCATACAACGGATTTTTTCCGAGATATGCTGCCTCTGCCGCCGCACACAACGGTACAAAGCTTGCAATGAGTGAGATTTTCGGTGTTGCAGGCCCAGGTCTTACATATGACATTATGAGATACACTGTAGGTTATCAGGCGGTAAGGGGAATAAATATATTCAATCCCTTTAATTTCCCTTTGGGAAGAAGGGGACAGCTTCTTGCTCAGGAGCTTCCCGTATTTACCGAAAATCAGCCATATTGCATTCATCTCGGTCAGTTTAACCGCTATGCGGAAAGGCTTTCTTATATATCCTCCGTGGGTGAACGGGTATGTGATACTGCACTTTATTATCCCGTTTCCGATTTTTGGGGAAGACCTGATGAGGATATAATTGCAATGAACTTTGAAACCGTCGGAAGAAGCCTTGAAGATATGGCGGTGGATTTTGACATTGCGGATGATGACGTTATTGTTTCTTCCCAAATTACCGAAAACGGATATTTACATATAGGTAAAGCAAATTATAAAAGCATTATTATCCCGAAGGGCGCATTTATTCCCGAAGAAACAGCAATGGTACTCCAAAAATTCTCGGAAAAAGGAGGACAGGTTTTATACGAACTGTCCTCACTTGAGTCTGTTGTCCGTATTGATGGCAAGGGCTTAAGGGCAATGAGAAGGCTTGCTGATAATGCAGAAATTTTCTGCCTTTTCAGGGAGACGGGAGAAAGCGGAGACTACCGCATATATCTGCCGGCAGAAAAGGGATATTTACTTGACCCCGAAAGCGGAAAGCTGCAAAAATTCAAAGCCGAAAACGGTGTGCTGAGCCTTTCTCTTAATATAGGTGAAACTGCTGTGATATTGCTTACGGAAGAAAAGCTTCCATCAGAAGAAAAAAAGGAATTTACGAGCCGTATTGATGTTCCGTTTGAATTCACACTCCGTAAGAAAACCGAGCTTCTCTGCGATGAAAACGGCTTTTACAATATAAACCATTCCGATGCGGGAGTGTCCGTAAGGCTCGGTGACTGGTCTTATCTCATAGGCGATGCCTATTCGGGAAGCTGTTCTTATGAAGCAGAGTTCACTGTTTCCGATGAAAAGGTGGGAAAAGAAGGTGAAATCAGCCTCGGTAAGGTTAATTATACAGCCTCGGTTTATCTTAACGGTATTTGTCTCGGAACGGTTGTTATGCCCCCTTACAGGCTTCTGATACCGAAAGGTCTTATCGGAAAAGAAAACAAGCTGAGAATTGATGTCACCAACACCTCGGCAAACTGGTATATCAATACCGATTATTTTGACAGGTGGAGTATAAAGGAGCTTTCTCCATACTTCGAAGCAGAGCTTGCCTATGCAAAGGACTCTGCATCAGGCGGCCTCTACGGTCCCGTTACCTTGTACACGGAATTCTGATATCTGTCAGTTTCGGGTGCTTTACGGCATTATTTAAGGTGTATTATTCCCGGCAAAATCAAAAGCTTATGGGCATTAAATTACCCATAAGCTTTTTAACTTTTTAATATATAGGAAATTGCTCGCGAAGTGAGCAATTTAGCTTATATCAAGAAACACCTTTCCCCCAAGATTGGGGGCAGGGGGTTGACAAATCGTAAGATTTTTTCTTAATATATAGGAAATTGCTCGCAAAAGTGAG
>JAZNEX010000049.1:0-14134 GCA_045588855.1 Acutalibacteraceae bacterium | reverse complement strand
GGGATTGTTGAAGGGTGCGCCGTAGGGGGGATTGCCTGGTGCACCGTAGGGGGCTGCGCCGGGAGTGCCGTAGGGAGGAGGACTGCCGAAGGGCGGCTGACCGGAAGCACCGAAGGGAGGCTGACCGGGTGTGCCGAAGGGCGGCTGACCGGGAGTACCGTATGGGGGATAGGGTGCACCGTAGGGCGGATAAGGGGGAGTCTGCCACTGTGCATTTCCCTGATTATTCTGCTGAGCATTGTAAGCGCTGCTTTGTGCATTGTCGGGGGCAGGCTGCTCTTCACAGGGCTTGCAAGAAGCCGTGTCGGGCTGTGCCGAAGCGGTGTTTTCCGCGCTTTCGGGGCTTGTGTTACTGTTACCGTTTTCGGGTGTGCCGTCTGTGTTCACGGGGTTGCCTTCAGGAGCGTTATAGGGGTTATTATAGGGATTGTTACAGGGATTGCCGTAAGGGGGATATCCGGGAGCAGCATACGGACTGCCGTAGGGAGCTGCGTAAGGATTGCCGTAGGGGGCACCGTAGGGATTACCGCCGAAGGCATAGGGATCGCAGTATTCCTGAGGGTCGAGGGGAGTATATTTTTTAAGAGTGAGCAGATATACAGGCTCAACAAGAGGGACAAAATGATTTACAATTGTGATGATAAGAGCCATTCTCTGATTATCGTCCTTATCTCTTTTGAGCGCATCAAGTACATCTCTCAGATATGCAAATTTGAATGCCGCAATTATAACAGTGGGGATAAGTCCCAGTAAGAAGCCGAGGAATCCGGCAATAAATATACCGATAACGGGAATCAGACCGACAATAAAGCTGATAACATAGCTGATACCGCTTGCAAAAATCGGTATCACAACGGCACAGAAGAGATATACATAAAATGCGGTTTTTCTGTTATGAAGCTTTATGGTTTTGTCAATTTTCGGATGTATGCTGAAATACGGCTTTGCTGTCAGCTCCGAAATAACTGCCGTACAGAATATATCCTGAAAAAAGGGAACCCATGCAAGACCGCCGTTGGTTTTGCCGAATTTTTTTGCAAGCCCTGATACCGCAATGCCTCTTATGATATAACCTATTAAAAGAGATACTGCAAAAATCAGAAAAGGAATCAGTACAATCCCGAATATCAGTGCAGGATCGAAATCATAAAAAATTTCTTCAAGACCGTAAAAGAAGTTGTCAAGGAATTCTCCTAAATCGCCTGAATAGTCATAGGAATAATCGTAAATCATAAAGTTTGCCTCCTTTATATTTCGTTCAATACATAATATCCGCATACGGGTAAGGTAAGCACGCCCTCAACCTCTTTATCCGTCAGCATATCGATGTATTTTTTATCAAGGGTAACAGTTTTTTCACTGTCGGTAAAGTTGAAAATAAATATACAGCTGCCCCTTTTTCTGATAAGCACATCCTTGTCTGCTGTGATGGCGGTATCGGGAGAAATACCAAGCTCTTTTATAAGCTGTGCACAGAAGTCATCGGTAAAGTCCTCATCATTTCTGAAGGCGGTATAGTATGCTCTGCCCTTGCCGAAGCTGTTTTTTGTAACTGCAGGAAGACCTGCGTAAAAGTCTGATGTATATGTGCCGAGAATTTCTGCTGAAGAAGAGTGAATAATATCGCAGATGTGCTGTGTTTTGTAGGTTTTGTTGTTAAATTCGGCACTGCCGGGCTTATCTTCGGGTAGTGAATCTGTTTCCTCTGCCCATACACCGAATGCTTCCTTAAGCTTGCCTGCAGGAAGGCCTCCGAGATATACAAGGTCGTTTTTGTCGGAAACGGCAAAGAGATAGGTTGCAACAAAATTACCGCCTTTTTCGATATAAGAGCAGATTTTTTCTTCAACTCCCTCGTGTATTTCGTACATATAGGGTGCTATAACAAGGTCATAGTCTGAAAAATCATCCTTTTCGCTGATAACATCAACGGCAATCCCTCTTACGGCAAAGGGTGTATGCCACTTCTGACACTCGTTGAAATAGTCTCTTCTTACATTGTTGTAGCCGTTGTAGTGGGAGACAGCAAGTGAATTATCCCAGTCGCATATAACTGCAACACGGCTTTTTGTAAGTGTGCCTGTTACAGAGCCTAATTTTTTAAGCTTTGCGCCAAGCAGTGACACCTCTCTGAAAACTCTTGTATGCTCATTGCCCACGTGGTCTACCACTGCGCCGTGGAATTTTTCGTGACCGCCGCGGCTTTTTCTCCACTGGAAATACTGCACACTGTCAGCTCCGTATGCTACAGCAAGTAAGGAGCGCTGAATGTGTCTGCCGGGCAGGGGGATTTTGTTCACGTCCCTCCAGTTGACAATACCGGGTGTGCTTTCCATAAGGAAGAAGGGCTTTCCGCCGCCCATTGTACGGTAGGTGTCATATACAAATGTCCATTCCTTTGCCACACTGTTGCTGTCTTCTGCTTCATAAGGGGGATATGAGTCATAGGATACAAGGTCAAGATGCTTTGCAAGCTCCTGATAATTTATTCCGTTATACATCCCCATAAAATTTGTTGTAATGGGAATATGGGGTGTAAGCTCACGAAGAGGCTCAATTTCATTTTCAAAAAATGATATATGGCTTTCGGAAACAAAACGGTTCCAACAGAGCTTAAGGGCAGGTACATGGTTCTCTCCTCTGAATTTCGGAGATGAAATCTGCTCCCATGATGTCATTCTGTGACTCCAGAAGCCGTTCCACCATCTGAAATTAAGCTCATCAAGGTCATTGTTGTACTCTTTTCTGAGCCATTTCCTGAATTCCTGCTGACAAAGCTCACAATGGCATTCACCTGAATATTCATTGGAAACGTGCCACATAAGAAGTGCCGGATGGTTTTTGTATCTTTCGGCAAGCTTACGGTTGATGTTTCTTACCTTTTCTCTGTAAACGGGAGAAGTAAGGCAGTGATTATGGCGCACACCGTATTCATTTCTGATGCCTGATTCCTCTACACGCAGCACTTCGGGATATTTTTCACTGAGCCACGGAGGTCTTGCACCCGAGGGGGTAGCAAGAATTGCCTTTATTCCGTTTTCGTGCATTTTGTCAAGTATTGTATCAAGGCAGGAAAAATCGTATACACCCTCTGTGGGCTCAATAAGGCTCCATATAAATATGCCGACAGTTGCGCAGTTGATACCTGCCAGCTTCATAAGCCGCATATCCTCATCCCATATTTCAGGGGTGTTGATCCACTGATCGGGATTATAATCCCCGCCGTGGATAATATAACCTAAAGCTTCCATGTCTGCCTCCTGAATGTCATTTATGCCCGGTGTGTTATTTCATTCTTTCAGAAACACCTCATATTTTTATTGTATCACAAGATATTATGAAAAAAAATATGTTTATAACTTAATTATGATAAAATTTCTTATCTTTTCCTTAAATTTTCAGATAAAGCCGACAATAATTAACCGTAAAACGGACACAAAAAAACTGTTGCAAAAAAATAACAAAAAAATCAAAAAAAATTGAAAAAATGTCTTGACACAAGCACTAAAGTGTGGTATATTCTTTCTTGCGTTCCACACAGAATGCGCTGGTGTAGCTCAGTTGGTAGAGCAGCTGATTTGTAATCAGCAGGTCGGGGGTTCGAGTCCGTCCACCAGCTCCATTTTAATATATGGGAGAATTCCCGAGCGGCCAAAGGGGGCAGACTGTAAATCTGTTGTCAACGACTTCGGTGGTTCGAATCCACCTTCTCCCACCATTTCGAGTGTTCATTACGGATTTACGTGATAAACACTCGATTTTTTTGTGTTTCTTCATAGTATTTAATTTATGTATCGAGCAGGTTTTAGCCTGCTCTTTTTTGTTATGCTGTAAGGTATTCAACAGCCATACCCTGTCTCATATCCAATTTGAGGTTTTCCTCATCTGACGGAATTTCGATGTTTCCTACAAAACGATAATAGATAACAATTCTCTGCGTTTTGTTCTTACCCGTACCCTCTGTTTCATAAACCTCAATACGGTCAACGAGCTCATGAAGAAGAGGTGCCGTTATGGTTTCCATTCGTATAAAGCGTCTTATTGCCTCGACGAATGCAACTCTTTCGCTTTTCTTATCGTTAAGCTCATCGAGCTCCTCGTGCAGCTTTTGAATTTTGACTTTCAGCTCATCTCTTTCAACACCGTATTTCTGTGACATGTGCAAGAACCATTCGTCCGTTACTTTACCGAGAGCATTATCCTCATAAAGCTTTTCATACAGCGTGTTGACTGTGTTTTGCCTTGAAGTGCATCTCTGAAGCTCGGAATTGATACGCCTTTTTTCATTTTGTACGATAGCTTCGGTTTTCATTGTAAGCACCTCAACGAGTTCATCCTCATTATGCTTCAGATAACCTGCAAGCTTTTTCAGCTCCGTTGTAACTATTTGTTCTATAGCCTCTGCTCTGACATAATGTCTGTGCTGACAGCTGCCACGATAGTCCTTTACATAATTTGAACAACTGAAATAGTGAATATTTTTATTTCGGGTATTCACATGATACCACAGCTTATGTCCGCATTCGGCACAGATGAGAAAATCACAGAAAATGCTTTTGCTTCCGTTTTCAGCTAACGGCTCACGGCGTTTGCAAAAGCCTATAAGCTTCTGCACCTCTTCATAGGTGTGGCGGTCAATAATCGGCTCGTGAACATCCTTGAAAATCTTCCAGTTTTCTTCGGGATTCATAAGCCTTTTCTTGTTTTTGAAGCTCTTGGAATAGGTTTTGAAGTTTACAACATCACCGCAATACTCCTGACGGAGAAGAATCTGACGGATGGTAGAGCTTTTCCATTTATAAGGATTAGGCTGTACCTTTTTACCGCCTCTGCCTATTCCTCTTTCCTGCCAATAGGATGTGCAATTTTTAATACCCTTGTCCTGAAGATGTCTTGCGATTTTATCCAGACCGTAGCCTTCAAGATAAAACACGAAAATTTCTCTTACAACCTTGGCGGCTTCAGGTTCTATAACCCATCTTTTAGGATTCTGCGGGTCCTTCATATATCCGTATGGCGGCTGAGAAAGTGGCTCACCCATATTACCTCTGATTCTTTTGGCAGAACGCACCTTGTTAGAAATATCTCTTGCATACATCTCGTTCATAACATTTTTGAACGGGATTATTTCATTTTCGCCGTCAGCGCTGTCAACCAAATCTGTAACAGCGATAAAACGGATGTCGTGTTCAGGGAAATATGATTCTGTAAAAAGACCAACCTCAACATAGTTTCTGCCGAATCGGGACATATCCTTGACAATGATTGTTTTGACATATCCTGCTTCAACATCCTCCATCATTCTTTTGAAATCGGGACGGTTGAAGTTTGTACCTGTGTAACCGTCATCAACATAAAACCTTGTGTTGTCAAAGCCCTTTTCCTTTGCGTAACGAGCAAGCATAAGCTTCTGATTTTCTATTGAGTTGCTCTCGCAATCTTTACCGTCATCACGGGAGAGACGGCAATAGAGAGCAGTAATACCTGAGTAATTTGACTGCATTAGTCCTCCTTTCCGGCAGTCATGCATACACATTCTGTATTAATTGTATTTATATCTTCGGCAGTAGTCAAATGTGCGAAATCGCTACCTAAATATCTTTTAATCTTATCAATGAAGGTCATTGATTCTGTTTCACTGTGCTTTGTAGAAACAATATAACGAACACCGTTGATAACATAAACACTGTCATCAGCACTTACAACCTCTCCATGAGTATCATTCAACAGAGATATAATAAAGTCTTTTAATCTTTTAAAAATATTCAATACCATTCCTCCTTATCTTGCATCCCGTGAATAGCCACGGTTTCTGTTTTGTGCTTTATTTTTCTGTTGCTGTTCGATTTCAAGAATTTGCTCTATCTTGTTTTCTACATCAGACTCGGATTTTTCAATTCTTTCGCAGGTGTTAATATCCTTGCGAAGAATTTTCAGCCTTTCAGAATACAGGCTGATGGTATTTTTGATTTCTGCGATTTCCTTTTCATCACCCTTGCGAACAGCACTTTTTAATTTGTTACGACAGATTCTTCGAGCTTCGGTTACCTCTGCCATTTCGTTTATACACTCTTGCTTGAAAGCCTGTAACTGCTCATCAGTTTCAATATCATAATGACATAAAAGATTCTGCTGCTCAATCAAACGGTCAAGTTTAATGATTTCTCTTTGCAGATATTTTTCGATATAGTAGTTTTCTTTAGATCGGATTTTCACCGTCTGAACCACCGTAACGAAATGAACATAAACCTCTTTGTAGTTGCGTTCAAAGTTAGCGAGATAATCTTTCCATTCATCCTGCGGCGGTAAATCAATCCGGTAATGTCTCCAATCAGCATAAAGTTTTTGGCTGATTCTTTCAAAAGAATACTCATCACCGAGGTCACATAACCATACCGGTCTTTTGAATGACGGATGATTAACCGTTGTATGAGGTTTACTAAAATCAAATCTGTAACCGAGCTTTTGCATTTCATAAAGAAAACCTCTTGGTGCACCCGAACGAAGAATACATTCATCAATATCTTTTTTGAGTGTTGTGAATTTATTATACTCACCGTCACGCTCTGCAATATACTGAGGATAACATTGATGCTTTGACGGTTTTGGATTTTCAATAACCGATAATCCCTGTTCTCTGCAAAGTCTGTCTGAAACATTTCGCATCTTATTCAGAAAAGATTTGTTATCATTAAACTTTTTACCGTCAACAAATGAAACGCTGTTCACAACAATATGGCAATGAAGGTTGTCCGTATTTTTATGAAGTGCAACAATCACTTCAAATTTTTCACCGAATAAATCTTCAGCAAGTCTGCAACCGATTTCAAAAACCTGTTCATTCGTACCTTCGTTATCATCAAAGGATTGAATGATGTGATAACCGACATTACCTGAATTTTTATTAAACATATCTTTTGTTTCCTGCATCTGTGCTTTTGCAAATTCGGGAATGCAGTTTATACCTCTGACAAAAACTACTTCTTCGTTCTTTATACCGTCAGTAAAAATTTTATCGGCAGTTGTTTTCGAGGGATTCATTGCATAATCAATCAGCTTTGATAGTCCCGTTTTTAACTTTTTTATTTTTGTTATCGCTATAAATTTTCACCTTCCTGTATCAAAATTTTCGAGCAACTGTTTTTCACAATCACGCAATTCTGTAATTGCATTTCTGATTTCTTTATCAGTTACAAAAGATTTTGAGTTCAGTGCTCTTGCAATCTGATTAAGATTGTTACCTATGCGACGAAGTTCAGGAACAACAGAACGGATTTCTTTAGGCGGAAATTTTATGCATTGATACAAAATCAACAATCTTATGAGCTTTGAAACGCTGACGTTATATTCTTTTGTTTGGCTTAAAAGCATTTCATTTTCTTCATCATCGAGATAAAAAGCGTATCGGTGTTGTCTTTTTCTCGGCAAGTGTTTCACTCCTTTCTTCTGCTTCCGAGCGGATTTGTTGCAACAAATCCAATGCTCGCAAAGACGATACCACGGTTTTTATCGCTCCCACTGTCGTTGCTTTTGAAGAAAAACTGCATACCGTGCAAGAGCTTTTTCAGTTATCTCTTCCATCTTTTTCGGTGGCATATCTTTCTTAAAATACTTCTTAAAAGTTTCAACAGGAATTTTTACATACTCCTTTTGATTCGCTTTTTGCTCCTGCATAATTTCAAAGATAGCATCCATAGTGAGTTTCTTTTCATCACTTAACTTATGCATGCGTTGTGCCTGAGAAAGTGATGGAGTGCAATCTTCACTTTCAATAGTTTCAATTAAGTTGCACTGTTCCTCTTCTGTTAAATATGAAAGTTCAACTGCAGGTGTAAAAGAAATTCTTTTTTCATCCACCATATCAAGAAGTGCAGGTTGTAAATTGTTAAGACGGATATATCTCTGAATCTGCATTCGTGAATCAGGCATTGTTTCTGCGAGCATTTCATCACTACGGAAATTCGTCCCAACTTGTGACGAAGTTAAATCAGTTCTTGCTCCTTGTTTTTTTATTGCATCGTGTTTCATTTTATACGCACGGGCTTTTTCACTCGGTAAGATTTTTTCTCGACTTAGATTACAGTCAACAAAATTTATTACCGCTTCTTCTTTTGAAAACTCTCTTACATAAACGGGAACAACATCAAGCTTCAACTCTTTTGCAATCTGCCATCGTCTGTGACCTGAGATAATTTCGTAACCGTTATCCGACTTATTTACAATCAACGGTGTGATAATTCCAAAATCAATAATGCTGTCACGAAGCTCATCGTATTCACTTTCATCAACACTCTGAAACGGATTATTTTCAAAGGGATGAAGTAAATCGAGTTTTAAATATTCAATTTTTTCGTTTGACAAATTTTTTCAGTCCTTTCATAAATTTTTTGTTTTGTTTTTTGATACATAAATTTATGTTTGATTTTTGCTAAAGCATTTTTTCACCGTCCTTTGTTTTGAATTTCCTTGTACCTGAACTTAAGAAACAAGGTTATGTATTCAGGTTGATTTGTTTGGTATCGGTGTGATATAATTACTTATAAATAAACTATGTGAGGTTCATTATGCGAAAGGAAATTGATATAAACAGTTGGGAAAGAAAAGAGCATTTTGAGTTTTATTCAAAAATTGCAACACCCCATTACTGCGTTGCCTTTAATATTGATATAACTAAGCTTCTCGCTTTTACAAGGAAGAACAAGATTTCGTTCTATTATTCGCTCATATATCTTTGCACACAGTCAATAAATGAAATTGATGAGTTTCTGCTTGAAACCGAAGACAACAAGGTGTTTAAGATTGACCGCAGAGTACCTTGCTTTACAGATTTGAAAAAGGGTGCAACAAGCTTTCATATGGTGTCGCTTCCCTGTGACGGTGATATTATTGAATTTGCAAAGAATGCCCGTGAAGAAAGTGAAAATAATCCGTTATCGGTTTATTCTCTCGGGGGACTCAGAGAATCGCAGATTATTTATTCCTGTATTCCGTGGGCGGATATAACAATGTGTTCAAATGAGCGTGATTACACAGACCCGAAGCTCAAAGACGACACCGCACCTATTCTTGTATGGGGTAAATATACAGAACAGAACGGCAGGCACATCATCAATGTGACGCTTGATGTGAACCACCGATTTATTGACGGATATTTTGTCGGTCAGTTTGTGCAGAAGCTTGAAGAGAAAATTACAGGGCTTGAATGATTTTTTATGAAAACAAGAATTTTTGAGGTGAACAGATGATTAAAGATAAAGAGTTCAGTAAAAAGCTCCGAGGGTTAATGATACCCATTGCTTTCCAGAACTTAATGCTCGCAGCTGTAAGTGCGGGCGACTCTGCGATGCTCGGCTTTGTTGATGAAAATGCAATGGCGGCAGTTTCACTTGCAGGAAATGTTCAGTTCGTTGAAAATCTGTTTTTGTCTGCCGTTGTTGCAGGCGGAACTATCATGACTGCACAGTATTGGGGCAAAGAGGATAAAAAAACCGTAGCAAAGCTTTTCGGACATATACTCAAATATGCTGCTGTAATATCTGCAATCTTCAGCATTTTTGCTTTTGCGTTCCCTTCGTTTCTTATGTCGCTTTTTACAAATGATGTAACATTGGTTGAACTTGGAACAGATTACATAAGAATTGCTTCGCTTTCATATTTATTGACAGGTATCAGTCAATGCTGGCTCTGTGTTATGAAAACAACGGGACAAACAAAGCAAAGCACTTTCATCAGCACATCAGCACTTGTTCTTGACACAATTTTAAATGCTGTTTTCATTTTCGGTTTCGGTATGGGTGTTAAGGGAGCAGCTCTTACAACAACAATATCAAGAATTGTAGAACTGATAATAGTTGTTCTGTATACCAAAAAGATGGCGGTCAAGCCAAGCTTTAAAAAAGTTTCCAACGTACTCAATAAGGATTTCCTTAAATGCAGTGTTCCTATTTTGATTAACGCTATGGCTTGGGGACTCGGCACAACCCTCTATTCGGTTATAATCGGACATTTGGGTAAAACTATTACTGCAGCTTTTTCTGTTGCAAATACTGTTCGTCAGCTTGCAATTTCAGTTTGCAGAGGACTTGGCAGCGGTGGCGAAATACTCCTTGCACATGTTCTCGGCTCGGGTGATATGGTCAAGGGAAAGGATTACGGCAGACGGCTTTCAAGACTTTCTGTTTCCTGCGGCTTTGTCTGTGCCGGACTTGCACTTGTTTTCGGCTTCCTGCTTTCTCACTTTATGACACTGTCAGATGCAGTCAGAGCCGACCTTAATACGATGATAATTATAAGTGCGTTCTATATGGTATCGCTCAGCATTAACACGGTTGTCATCTGCTGTGTGTTTACTGCAGGCGGAGACACTGCCTTTGATGCATACAGCGTTGCTGTTACAATGTGGCTGATAATTCTTCCCGTTGCCGCACTTTGCGGTTTTATGTTCAAGCTTGACCCGATGATTGTATACATAATTCTGAGTCTTGATGAGGTTATTAAAATACCTTGGGTTTATGCACATTACAAAAAATATAAATGGCTTAAAAACATCACAAGAGATGATGCATAGCAATCTATTCTGATTGTGTGTTTGAACATCTTTACTGCTCTCCTCGGAGGGCAGTTTCTTTTTGTCGAAACAGACGCATAATGAAAAATAGTGTAATTTTAGTGAAATGTTGTTTCTTTGAAAAAATTTTCATTTGTCAACGGAGCCATTTTTGAGTGCATTTTGCTCTTAGTACTACGGGTAGAATGCACCGATTTTTAATGGTAATTTTGCTGACGGGGTACTGTTCATTTTACAAATTTCTATCGGCTGATTTGCCAAATTTTTATTATACGAGCCGAAAAAGAAATGCGATGTTTCATCAGCCTTTCACGCTCAATCAAGCCGCCTTATATACTTAAAGTTACTACTAACTAAATTAAAGATATATTTTCTTTTTTCGGCTAGTATATAACTTTCAGTATTACTCTACTCAGTATTATTACTTGCGACTTTTACGAAGGCTCAGTGCTTATTTTCGGCACAGCTAATACATACAGTTTCGCAGGTTTTCCTTTGCCCTGATATTTACGACAGAGCAGGTTGTGTTTCACAAGCTCACGCTGCAGTCTTGTTGCTTTGTCATGACCGCAACCAAGCACTTCACTTGTTTCAGCAATAGTATAAAAGATAAATACTTCTCCGTTTTTATCACACCATCCGTTTATTGCTGACAACTGCATTCTGTCGAGCATCAAGCCGTATAACAGCTTTGCTTCAGCAGATAAGCCTTTGTATCTCTCTGTAAACAACACCTTCGGCATTTTGAAGAAGATTTGGCTTTGCGGTTCCTCGTAAACAATATCAATGTTCAGATTTATCACGCTCCTTTCTATTTTCGGTAGCCGCTACCAAAAATCATTCTCCCATCAAGCGTAGAGCAGTAACGGCCTGACTTGCAATATTTATCAGTTCTGTGTTATCGGGTGCTTTAGTAGATTCCTTGAATGCCATTCTTATTTTTCGTATCGCTTTTTCAATCTCTCTGCAGGTGCATCCTTTTTTCAAGGCGACAATAGAAAGGTTGGCGATAAAAATACAGTGATTCTGTGAAACCTTATCTTGAATCAACATTCTACCAATCTGTTCAAGTATTCCGTCTTTGCTTTTTATTGTCCATGTAGCATCATCTGAATACCAAAGCAGTTTTCCATCGGTGATTTCGGTATCCGCTTCCGATATTAACTGAGCAGCTTTGTTTACGTACATTGAGTTAACGGTTTGCCTGCGACTGCATCTGCCATTTGGGATATTAAGTCTTGGTCTGCCACGACCACGCTTAGTTTCTTCCATTTGTATCACTCCTTTACTGTAACTTTTCGGGTTAATTTTCAATGATTTTTTCGTCTGTAATGAGTTTGATTTTGCGGGTAGTATAACTTCATTATCCGCATGCGAATAAGCTCTTTTGCCGTTTCACCCGAAATAGTTCCTGCCCCGGAATTTCACCGCAGCGTTGCCTCGCTCATATCATCGCAAGGTCGTATCACTTTCGGACGGTCATTAAATTTTCAAGGTGCATATAATAAAAGGTTTTTAGCAAAAAGAAAAAGCACCGATGAAACTGAACAAAGGATATGGTTATCCCTTTGAGTTCAGACTTCATACGGCGCTTGGAAGTTTTTCAGCCATTTCTGGTCCTGCTCTGCTTGCACGATTAGAATCGCTATTCAATTTTAATAACGGCTTTTTGCCCTTCGGAAATACACGGTGTTTATCGGTTGCTCCAATTTGCATTTTCTGCACTTTGTTTGAATAATCGGTCTGTCGTCAGAGTAAAGCTCAATAAGCCTTGCTCCGCAGATAGGACAGTAGATTATCTTTTTTACTGCGTTTTCCGCATCCTGCTGTGATTTCAACAGCTTTTCTTCTGCTTCGGGAGTTATGGTATATCTACCCTCATCATAAATAATTACTCTGCCACTCAATAAAGTCACCAACCTTTCAAAGAGCTTTTATAATATGCTTTGCCACACCCTGAACAACAAGCTTTTTTACCTTGATTGTTTTATCCGTGTAGGCTTTTTTATTTTCATAACGAAGTATTGCACACCCTGATTCTTCATCAACACCCGCAAAGGTTTTAAGTGTGTTTTCGTTATTTTCATCAAGTGCAACGACTATATCACCAACTGCGGCGGTTTCTTGTTTTTTAATAAGGACAAGGTCATTTTCATTTATGCCCACGTCAATCATTGAATCACCGACAGCACGAAGGATATAGAATTCACCTGTACCGAAAATAGAGGTAGGAAGGCTTACATACTCCTCAACATTCTCTTCTTCGCTCTCAGGGTCACCGCAATGAACGGAACCAACTATGGGAGCAGAGAAATAACCTGTAGTGCATTTGTCGGTATGTGGTGTTTCAATGGTTTGTCCGTCATAAGAAAGGATACCTTTTTCATTCATTTCTACAAGGTATCTGTATGCGGTAGTTTTTGAAACATCAACAGCCTTGGCAATAACGTTAATAGATGGTGACTGATGATTAGTCTTGTAATACTCATTGATAAAGGAGCAGATTTTATCCATCAGAGCCTTGCTTTTGCTTCTCATAACATTTCACCTCAAAAAAACTATGTGTAACGAGCCGTTACTGATAGGATAATTATAATACATTCAGCAAAAAAGTCAATAGGTTTTTGAAAATAAAAGTTCGTGTTGGTTAAAAAAATGACATGGTGTCGGTTTTCACCGACACCACGCTTCATTTATACTGTTAACTTTTACTCAACCAACCCATATTTTACTTTGATACGGTCCATTTTTTCAAGCATTGGTTCGGCAGCGAGCATAATGAATATAATTGTTCCAAAGCCGTGTACCAAGTCCATGGGAAGACCTGAAATATAATATGCCATCAAGGCTTTAACTGTTATTGACTGTGACGAATACATAAGCATTGATGCAGGGTTCATTATTCCGCCGTAAATAACAACAGCGGCAAATGCACCGAAAACGGCAAGGGAAACCCGTGTTCTGCGAAGCCATCCTTTTTTGAAAAGAATTCCTGCAAGAAAACCTATAATACCCATTGCAAACATCTGCCATGGAGTCCACGGTCCTTGAGAAAACAGCATATTTGAAAGAAGCATTGTAACGGCTCCTACAAGGAATCCCGCTTCTCCGCCGAAAGCTACACCTGCGATTATTGTGAGCGCAAGAACCGGCTTGAATTGCGGTAGCATAAAGAAAAGACTTCTGCCTGCTATTCCTATTGCACAAAGCACAGCGATTGTCACAAGCTCTCTTGCCTTAGGCTTTCTGCCCTCAAACACGAGAATAAACGGCAACATACACTCTAAAAGCACAAGCAGTGCGATAATGTTGTACTGTCGGTTGTCGAGATAGAAAATTCCTGCAAATATGGTCAGAGGAATAAAGAGCAATATAGCAACAGATGCCACAATTGTCCGCTTGCTTAAGTTCCGTTTTTCTTTCGGCGTCTGCACTATAAGCGGCGGTTCGCTCCGTCTTCCGATTGCAATCATAAACACGGTAAGAGCAACAAACAAAATCCCGTAAAGCCATAATTGGTTTTTACCCGCTTCACTTATGCCCGAAGAATTTATAAGTGCTGATAAA
>JAZNEX010000048.1:0-7037 GCA_045588855.1 Acutalibacteraceae bacterium | reverse complement strand
ATAAAACGCAAAAACCTTGTTTTTGCCTGCTTTTGCTGATTTTTACAGTTTTAAAGGGTTTCTTTGGTAGTTAAATACCGAAAGAAACCCTTTAGTTATCTTGTTTTATGCGGTCTGCACTTTTTTTACAGCCCCTTTTATTACTTCTCACCTGATATGAGCTGCTTTATTACATATTCCGCAATACGAAGTCCGGCCTGAGAGGGGATAAAGCTGATGCTTGACGGAGGAAGTCTCTTTTCATCCTCATTTTCGGGTATATATTTCGGTTTTTCAGGTGTTTCGGGAGAGTATAGTACGGTTACCTTATTAAGCCCCGCATCACGGTATTTTTTTCTCATAACACGGCACAAAGGACAGTATTCAGTTTTGTTTATATCTGTTATTCTGAAAAATTCTCCGGAAAGCTTTGCGCCTGTTCCCATAGACGCAATAAGCGGAATATTCTTTTCCCGGCATTTTACAGCAATTGCAGTTTTTGCGTTTGTATCATCTATCGCATCAATACAGAAGTCATAATGCACGGTAAAAAAAGAG
This sequence comes from Acutalibacteraceae bacterium, assembly GCA_045588855.1. Lineage (GTDB taxonomy): Bacteria > Bacillota > Clostridia > Oscillospirales > Acutalibacteraceae > RUG806. The sequence continues at coordinate 6,500 of JAZNEX010000048.1, read as the reverse complement.
TCAATATTATCTTTTATTACAAATTCTGTGATTGTTTTAATTTTACAGTCGGGATTGATGTCGCTGACTCTTTCTTTTGAAACCTCTGTTTTGAATCTGCCGACAGTTGAATGAAGGGCATACAGCTGTCGGTTTATGTTTGAAAGCGATACAGTATCTCCGTCAACAAGGGTAAGACTTCCCACGCCTGCACGGGAAAGTGCTTCTACCGTGTAGCTACCTACACCGCCAAGACCGAAAATAATAATGTTTGCATTGTTTATTTTTTTGACAGCCTCTTCACCTAAAAGCATAGCTGTTCTTGAATACTCTTCCTTCATTTTATCACCGTTCGATAAATTTTCTCTATAATAACATTTTTTTCTGCAATAAACAAGTCTTTAAGCTTTGCTCAAAGTTCTTGCCAAAAGAATAAAAGTATGATAACATAAAAAAGCACAACTTTTGAAAGCAGGTGATGATATGCTTGGGGAAGCGGAGTTTAAAAGTGTTTTCGGAAATAAACTCAGTAAGCTGAGAAAACAGCGCGGTATGACTCAGAATGAGCTCGGTTACCAGCTTAATTACAGCGATAAGGCTGTCTCGAAATGGGAAAGAGGAGAAAGTATTCCGGATGCTTACACAATATATAAGATAGCAGAGCTTTTCGGGGTATCTGTCAGTGATATTTTTTCCGATTCGAATGAATTGAATCTGAAGCCTGAAAATCCCAGAGGGGAGCTGAAGCCCTCAAGGTATTTTGTTCCTATTATTGTCGCCGTAAGTATATTTTTTGTAGCATCTGTTATATTTTTAGTATTTAAAAATATTGATTCCGTAAGTCAGTATGCTTATTATCCGTTTTTGTTTGCAGTACCTGTTGCTGCCATTACTCTTACTGTTTTTTCGTCACTGTGGTGGCGATTGATATTCAGATGCATATTTGTGTCACTTATTATATGGTCATCTGCCCTTGCATTGTACTTTACATTGGGAATAGATAATTTAGTATACATATTTGTCCCCTGTGCAGTATTGCAGATAGCCTGCGTTGTAGCATATCTGTTTGCATGGTTTGTAATTAAGAAAAAATAATCAGATAAATAATCAGGCTCTCAGAAATACCCGTAACGGTAATTCTGAGAGCCTTTTCTTTTATGCGGATTTATATAGCTGTATAAATTCCGAAAAAATGAAGCAGTGTGCCTGAAAGCACAAAGAAGTGGAATATACAGTGAAAATATTTTTTCTTTTTGCCTACGGCATAAAAAATTGTTCCTATGGTATAAATGATGCCGCCGGTAATTATAAAGAGTATAATATTTTTTCCTTCTGTGCAGTTTTTGTAGATAGGATAAATGAGAATAACACTTATCCATCCGATTACCATATAAAGAACCATCTGAACCTTTTTGTATTTTTCGTGATCCTTTATTGTAAGGATTGTTCCGACAGTGCTCAGAATAAAGCTTATTGCACTCATAACAATTGCAAGCGGTTTGTTATACGGATATACACAAATAACTGTCAGAGCAATGCTTGTTCCTGTTATCAGGAGAAAGATTGTTGAATGATCAAGAAGCCGCAGCAGCTTTTTGATATCAGACTTTTTCATTGAATGATAAAGAGTTGAGCACGAGTACAGAATAACAACAGAAACTGAAAATACTATTGTGCCGACACGTGCATTTCCGTTGTTTGCTGTATGAAGCAATAAAATGCAGGAAATTATTCCGAAAATAATTCCCAGACTGTGAGAAACGGAATTGATTATTTCTTCAGCCTTTGTATATGACGGCAGAGTTACGTTTGCAAGCTTCATATAAATTGCCTCCTTTGGTATCAGCCTTTAACTTTAATATATTACCGACGGAGAAAAAAGTCACTCTACCGTGTATTATTTCAGGTATCTACCCTTGAAAAACAACTCTACTGATGGTAGAGTTGTTGAAAATCAAGAGGAATTCAATAATATTTTTAATACTGCCCAAGTATTACTTGCTTTTTAATAAAAATAATAGTAAAATTCAATTGATTATGTATAAAAGGGGTATATTATGAAATCCATTATATTGAAAAATACATTGGCAAGAGAAGTTAAAATATACGGTAAATATGATTCAGCCGTACCTAAGGCTCTTTTTTCCGTAAAAAAAGAAGCACCTGATCTTACAGGTGTTTTGTCTCCTCTTCCTGCAAGAAAAAAGGACTATACCTGTTTTGCGTCATTCGGAAATGTTTTGTGGATGGGTGCAGCAAACGGTGTTACAAGATATGATGCAAATGCAGAATACGATGTAGATAAGGTTCAGTTTTTCTCAGCATCAAGAGATTTGCCTGATAACGATGTAAAGGCAATTTACGCAGAAGAAGGCGAAAAGGAAAGTGTATGGGTGCTTACGGCAAACGGAGTTACAAATATTGTGCTCAATACAATTTCCGCTGAAGAAAAGGCTCTGAGGCTTACGGATGAAACTCTTAAATATGTTTCCCGCCGCGGTATGTGCACACAGAGAAGCCTTACTGTTCCCAGAGAGCTCGAATCTGTTGTTCCCTACGGACATTCCGATAACTCAGGTACATTTACCTGCGGATTTGCTATCGGTGAGCTTTGTAAGTATGCTTATTACAAAAAGAAATACGGGGCTGATGACGAAAGAACTCTTGAAGCCAAAAAGACTGCTATAAGAGCAACAGAGGCTTGTCAGCTTCTTATGTATATTCCCGGACGAGGTGACGGCTTTGTTGCAAGAACATATATGGTTCCCACAGAGCCCGTGCCCGATGACGGACTTTTCTACAAAAAGATAGGAGATAAGGCTGTTGTTCTTCCCACAACAGGCGCAAAGCAGAGAGGAATTGCCGGCAAGGAAATCTATGCAGGTGCTCCCATTCCCGAAAGGCTGTCACATCTTTATACAGACCTTGGTTATTCACACGACGGTATTGTTTATAAGGGTGATACAAGCTCTGATGAAATTACGCTTCATTATCTTCTTATGTATTTCTTCCATGAGATTATGGGTGAAGAGGATCCCGAACTTGATGAAATCGTAAAGAATGCTGCAAAAAATACAATGAAGCATATCATTGACCACGGTTTTGAATTCCACGAAACATCAACAGGCAAGCCTACCACATGGGCAAAGTGGAGCAAATCTTATTTTGAAACACTTCTCGGCTGGTCAGACGGCTGTCTTAATGCTACAGAGCTTCTTATGTACCTCAGAGTAACGATGCATATCACAGGTGAAAAGGGTATATGGGAAGAAACATACAATAAGCTTGTAAACGAAGACGGATATGCAAGACTTACTTCACTTCATAAGGAAAGATTCCACATTTCGGCACTTCTTGAGGGTGGTGAGGATGTAGAAGGCCTTATGTATGGTGATAATATGCTTGCCACAAGTGCATACTGGCTTCTTATTACTCTTGAAGATAATAAGGAACTCAAGGAGCTCTATAAAAAGGGTTACAGAGGCTGGAACGGTACATTCAGACGTGAGCACAACCCCGCTTACGATATTCCCTTTATGCTTTCTTGCCCAGAAGATGAAATTGATACCGATGCACTTGCTGACTGGTTCAGAAGAGTAGGTATCACAAGACTTGTTACCTCAGTCGGTGTGTCATCACGTTATGACGTACCCTGTCGCACAAGAGCCGGCGGTGAAAAGGAAACTTCATGGAGACTTACTCCCGATGAGTTCCCCATTTCAAAATATGACAGAAACCCCTATTCTTATAAAGACCACGAGGGCGGAAGAGACTGCTATCAGCTTGAGAGCGCATATATTTATACTTTCGCATACTGGGTCGGAAAATATTACGGTATTATAGAGGAGGACTAAAAAATGGCTGATATATCAAGAGTACATCTTATCGGTAATGCGCACCTTGATCCTATATGGCTTTGGCGTTGGCAGGAAGGCTGCGGAGAAGTTCTTCAGACCTTCAGAAGCGCTCTCGACAGACTTAATGAATATAATGATTTTGTTTTTACCTGCTCCTCTGCAGCTTACTATAAATGGGTTGAGGAAATTGACCCTGATATGTTTGCTGAAATCACAGAAAGAGTAAAGCAGGGAAGATGGGTGCCCGTAAACGGCTGGTGGGTACAGCCTGACTGTAATATGCCTTCAGGTGAATCATTTGCCCGTCAGGCTCTTTATTCACAGCTTTATTACCACGAAAAGTTCGGAAAAATCTGTACAACAGGCTATAATGTTGACTCTTTCGGACACAATGCAATGATGCCACAGCTGCTTTTTAAGGGCGGTATGACAAGTTATGTTTTCCAAAGACCCACCCCTAATGAAAACCCGAATATTCCCGTGACCTTCCTTTGGGAGAGTAAGGACGGATCAAAGGTGCTGACATACCGTCTTCCTCACGGTTATGCAGATAATGGTAAAAATGCTATTGATTCCGGACTTGAATGTGCCGAAGAATTTATTAAGGAAACAGGCCACGGAATGATGCTCTTTTACGGTGTAGGCAATCACGGCGGCGGTCCTACAAGAGGAGACATCGAATATCTCAAAGAAAATATGGCACGTGAAGGCTGGCACAAATTACAGTTTTCATCTCCTGATACATATTTCAAGGCCCTTACTCTTCAGTTTCCCGATCTTCCCTTGTGGCAGGATGAGCTTCAGCACCACGCAAGCGGCTGTTACAGTGCTACAGGAATGGTTAAAAAGCTTAACCGTGAAGCAGAGAATGCTCTCTTTGCTTCGGAAGCATTTTCAACTGTGGCAAATAAAGAATATAAGATGGATGCAAAGACAGAAGAGTTCAAGGCAATCTGGCGTGAGGTATGCTTCAATCAGTTCCATGATATTCTCTGCGGCTGTTCCATTATGGAGGCTTATGATGATGTAAGAGACTCTATGGGACATGCAAAAAATGTTTCTGCTAAAATCTATAATGAAGCAGTTCTTCGTATTGCAAGAAAGATTGATACCTGGGTTGACGGTGTTTCAGACCCCGTCTGTACAGAGGTCAGAAATCAGGACTGCGGAAAATTCCCTCGTCCCGTTGTTGTGTTCAATCCCCATTCATTTGATATCGAAATTCCCGTTCGTGCATACAACGCTTCAAAGAGTGTAAAGGACAGTGACGGAAATGATGTTCCTTTCCAGAATGTACGCTCATCACGATCCAATGACTCTCATATGGACACATGCTTTGTTGCAAAGGTACCTGCCCTCGGTTACAGTACATATTGGCTTACCTGGTGGAGAGAGGAAGATGAGGTTAACAGTATTTCTTCCGATGTTGCTGCAGACGGACTTACAATTGAAAATAAGTTTATCAAAGCAACCTTCTCAGATAAAACAGGTACAATCATAAGTCTTATCAACAAAGAAACAGGCTTTGATTATGCAAGTGATAAAAAGGCTGTTGCAGTGCCCACTGTTATTGATGACCACGAAACAGACACATGGGCACACAATATATTCACATTCCATAACATAAAGGGTATTATGGAGCTTGAAAGCATTGAACTTGTTGAAAAAGGACCTGCCCGTGCAGTAGTACGAGTAAAGCATAAATTCGGTGAGTCCCATCTTTCTCAGGACTTTATTTTAGGCTCTGACAGTAAGGTTCTCAGAGTAAAATGTAAGGCAATCTGGCAGGAAAAGTTTACTCTTCTTAAAATGTCATTCCCTGTAGACGGTGAAAATGCAGAAAACACCTACGAAATACCTGCAGGCTTCATAAGAAGACCTGTAAACGGCGAAGAAGAGCCTGCTCAGCGCTGGGGTGCAATTTCATTTGACAACGGCGGCAGAAGAACTCTCGGCATTCTCAATGACAGCAAGTATTCTTACGACTGTCCCGGTAATGACCTGAGAATTACTCTTATCAGAAATGTAATTTTTGCAGACCACTATTCACACCGTCCTGCAGCAGATTTTAATTTTACCGATGAAGGAAAGCAGACTTTTGAATACGGCATTTTCCTTTGTGACGGAGCTCCCGAATTAAACGGTATCACAAAAGAAGCGGCATTATTCAATGTCCGTCCCGTGCTTGTTCCCGAAAGCTATCACAAAGGCAGTGAGCCTCAGACCAAGCGTTTTATCTATTGCAGTAAGGATAATGTTATAATGACAGCATTCAAGCTCTGTGAAGACGGCTCAGGCGATGTTGTTATGCGTTTTTATGAAACATCAGGCAAGGAAACAAGAGCTGATATTGTATGTGATATGCTCGACTGCGGCTTCAGAGCAGACTTCCTTCCTAATGAAATCAAGACCTTCCGTGTGAACTGTGAAGGCAGAGTGACAGAAGGAAACTTCCTTGAAGGAATAGTCTGATAAGGTCAGTAAATACAAAAAAAGTGCAGAGGCTCGATTGCTTCTGCACTTGATTTTTTAATATATAGGAAATTGCTCGCAAAAGTGAGCAATTTGCATATATCAAGAAACACCGATTCCCCCAAGATTGGTATGAGTGTTATTAACGGATTTAAAAATTCACTTCTTCACTATTACTTATTACTTTTTACC
>JAZNEX010000047.1:0-20651 GCA_045588855.1 Acutalibacteraceae bacterium | reverse complement strand
TCGTCGGAAGCTTGACGGATTTGATTTAATCTGAAGCCGTAGGCTGAAGATTTCATCTGAAACTTGTTTCAGATTTCATCGTGAGCAAAGCGAACGATTTCATTGAACTTTCTTCCCTTAATCCGTTATAACAATTCATACCAATCTTGGGGGAATCGGTGTTTCTTGATATATGCAAATTGCTCACTTTTGCGAGCAATTTCCTATATATTAAAAAAGCAAAGAGGAATACGATTATATTTCGTATTCCTCTTTGTCGTTAAATGGAGCTGTAATTGTTCAGTGTTTTTATTTTATCTTAATTTTAATTTCCGAATCTTCGGGGAATATCAGGAATCCGTTATCGGACTGTCTGAAATATCCTTTGCTTAGTTTCAGCTCGTAGTTGAATAATTCTTCGCTGTAATTACAGAAGCTCATTCTGAGTGTTTTATTGTCAGCGCTTATATAAGTTGTTTTTGCATCTTTTGCATTTATTGCTGCCATATACCAGCTGACTTCATTACATCTTATGTGTATAAAATTCTCGTCGGCTGTAATTTTAAGAGTTTCATCAAGATATATATTTGCATTTGTTCCGTTAATGAATGTTCGCCAGGGAGCAGTGAATGAAAGCTCGTGTCCGTGTCTGCAGAAATACAGACCTGCACGTGTATCGGTATCACTGTATCTGAAGCCGTCGATAACAGGGAGAGTGAAATATGAGCAGTTATGGCTTTCTTCTTTTTTATCCAGGAATTTTTCTCTGAAATTTTCATCGAAAAGATACAGATCTCTTATATAGATCCGTCCTTTTTCATAAAGAACATTGACTCTGTAGTTTTTGCAGTTATACCAAAGGGTTTTATACCTGTTATCATTGATATCGGAGTCGAAAATCTGAGCCTGAGGAGGTGTCTCACTGAAATTTTCTCTGAACCATTTTCCGCTGTCGGCAAGGGTCATAATCTCAATTCTGTTTTCTGACTGCATTTTTTTAAGAATTTCAAACTGCATAGGAAGTCCTTTGGAAATTCTTTCCCAGTTCATAGAATTTTCCTGACCGGTCTGAGTATAGGATAAAGAAATTCCCTTGTTGTTGAAATTTTCATTAAGATACCATTTTACCCACTGCTCATTACATCCCGAATTTCCGTAGACCGGTTCAAGCGAGGTTACGTGCTGGCAGGCATCCTTGTCGCCGATATTCATATCATACTGGTATATAGGGTCTGCACCGAGCATTCTGAAAACAGGCACATCAATCTGATTTTCCTTGTTTTGTGCAGGACACAGCATATTGTTTATACTCGGATAATACGCTCCTGAGTGAATACCGCCCCAGATTGTATATCCGTCTGTACCGAATTGCTCCTTGCAGTTGCAAGAGGCTGTGATGTGGTATTTGTCGTACATATATTTAAGAGAATAAGCATCAATATGCCAGCTGCCGCAGGATGCAGGATAATAACCGAATATTTCTTTGAACTTGTTGAAGGCTTCATCTATGAGTTTTTCACGTTCTTTGGGAGAATAACCTACCAAAAAACCTACATCGTTATGCCAGTCCCACGGGAATCTGCCCTTCCATTCAATACCTGTTGATTCAGTAAGTGGCTTTACCACCTCGAACCAAAGGCCGATTTCAATTATATCTTTATATTCACTAAGGAGATCTATATATTTTTCATCAATGAGCGCATCATACTGCAAGAGCACTGTTGAGACAAAGCCGTATTTTCTGCAAAGCTCAAGCTCTTCTTTTGTTGTAGAAAAAAGAAAACTGTCGTCGGTGCTTCTTGGTTCGCATTCTCTTACAAAATTGATTATATTTACTATATTTTTCATACTACCGCCCCAATCGGCTTTTTTTTCATAATATATCTTTTTTACAAAAATATCAATTGGTGATTGAAAAAAAATATGTTTTATGTTAAAATTACTTTGCTAAAGTTCCCGTTGGAAAAAAAATAAAGAAAGAAGAGACGCAGAATGAACAGAACAAAAAAGATTTTTGCTTTTGCTTTAAGTGTGATTATGATGCTTTCATGTATGTCACTTATGGCTTTTGCAAAAGAAGAAAAAATGACACTTCAGTTTAATGAAGACGGTAAATTCACAGTTTTGCAGTTTGCAGATATCCAGGACGGATATCCTATGCTTACAATCACAAAAAAGCTTATCAAGGATACTCTTGATAAGGTTCAGCCTGATCTTGTTGTTCTTACCGGTGATAATATTTCCGGCGGCAGCACAACAACAAAGGTTATCACCCGTGCAGCTATCAATGAGTTTATGAGTATTTTTGAAAAAGCAGGTGTTCCTACAGCAGCAGTTTTCGGCAATCACGATGACGAAAGTGCACTCGCTGATAAGGATTTTCAGATGTCAGTTTATGAATCATATGATTGCTTTGTTGGCTACAACGAGGGAGATATTATCCCCGGCTGCGGTACGTATAATCTTCCCATTATGTCTTCTGACGGTGAAAGAATTGCTTTCAATATATGGATGACTGACTCAGGTACATATAACTCAGAAAATGACCTTGGCGGTTATGCATGTACCACAAAAGAGCAGATCGCATGGTATGTTGAAAAGTCAAATGAGCTTAAGGCTCAGAATGGCGGAAATCCCGTTCCCTCAATTAACTTCCAGCATATTATTGTTCCCAATATTTTTGATGCACTCGTTGAATGTGAAGAGGGTACTCCCGAATCCGTTCCTTACGGAAACAGATTTATCACACTTCCCGAGGGTATTGAAGGCCATCTTCACGAAACTCCCTGTCCTCCTAACTACTCCAACGGACAGTTTGAAGCATTTGTTCAGCAGGGTGACGTTCTTGCAACAGTTTCCGGTCACGATCATAAGAATGACTTTGTAATTCCTCATATGGGAGTTGATATCATCAACACTCCCGGTGTAGGCTTCAGCTCATACAATGATGAAACTGTAGGCTCTCGTGTGTTTGTCATTGATGAAAATGATCCTGAAAATTATGAAACATACTGCGAAGGCTACTTTGATGTATACGGTGATGACGAAGTTGCACTTTACAGATATCAGGCATATTCCAGAACAACAGATGACCTTACAAAGTTTGTTGCATGGTTTAAGATGATTTTTGCAAGTATAGCTGCAATTTTTGCATAATATTTTTATAAGCTTAAAGCCCCGTCGGTTATCCGGCGGGGCTCTTGTGTTATATTCCTATTGTTATAATTTCAAAGGGCTTATAGTTTATAGTGTCTGTTTCCTCAATTGTGTCTTCAAGCATATTGAGGATTTTTACTTTGTACGGGAATTTTATCTGTCCGCGTGAGCCGTTTGCTTCCGAATATCTTAAAACTGTCATATCGCCGTTTTCTGCTTTTTTGATGCTCTGAAGCACAAGCTTCTCTGATGCAATCCATTCTTCGGGGACAGATAACTGCTCTGTTTTTGCAAGCGGATTGTTAAAAATAAGAGCTTCGTTATTTATATCCTTATATGAAGTGTCACCGTGAGGCAGAATAACATAGGTGAAATTATGGTGACCGAGGTCTGACAATGGGTCGGGGCGCTCTGTTGCACGAAGAAGTGAAAGAGTGATTTCCTTATCTGATATGCCTACTCCGTACTTGCAGTCATTGATTACTGCAATGCCTGCACCCGTTTCAGATATATCAAACCACTTATGATGGCAGCATTCAAACCGAGCTTTCTGCCAGGTTGTATTCCGGTGCATTTCACGCTTTATAAAGCCTGCCGAAGTATCGCATACAATTTCCCGCGAAAGAATATTGCAGTTAAAGGCTACCTTCATAAGCTTATGGAATTCATTCCAGTCTACGATATTTTCAACCTCAATTTTTCTGTTTGAACGGAAGAATCTGATTCTTCTTTCCCACAGGGATTTTTCGGTTTTATGGGTAACGGAAAATTCAGCTGTTTCTCCGTCTGATTTCACAAAGTGCAGCTGTGTTTCCGTAAGCAAAGTCAGCTCTTTTTCTTTGTAATCGGGGAGAATATCCCATGCGTCGTACATCCCGGGGCGGTCATCATAGATTTTAAGCTTGTTGAAATCACCGTCAGCAAATTCTCTTGAAAGCACTTTATCATAAAGAGAAGCAAAGCTTCCGTCTTTATTGAAGACCGCATTGTAAAAAGGAGTTTCAACAGTATTCTCATTAATGAATATCCATGAAGAATCAGCTGAAGGCTGTGTATAATTGCCGTGAGAGAGAGGCTCAAAGTCGGTTACGCAGTAATTTCCCTGTTTTCCTTCTCTTGTAAAGGCTCCGTTTTCCGATTCAATAAATTCAACAGAGTGTCTTGTTATATTAAGAGAATTGAAGAGCCTGCTGCCGCATCCTATTATTTCATTGAGTTCACGGTCAATTTCTTCGTAATCCTTCATACAATCCCTGAATACGGGAGTTATGTGGCTTCCCGGGAGAATATCATGGAATTGGTTTACTAAGAATTTTTTGTACAGCTCTTTAATTCTTTCCTTCGGATATTGTGCGCCGTTAAATTCACGCAAAACGCATATCATTTCGCACAGCCTGAATCTGTTTTCAAGATATCTGTTGAAATTTTTTATATCTGATTTTGTTGTGAAGGTGCCGCGGTGCATTTCAAGGTATAATTCACCGTCCCACACGTCAAAATTATGTGAGGCATTGAAATTATCGTGAAGGAATTCTCTGACGGTTGTATGTCTGGTTTCGGGCATAACAGAGAGCTTTTGGAAACGATGCATAAGCTCTATCATTTCTTCCGTAGCTCCTGAACCTCCGTCTCCGTAGCCGAACATTGAAAGAGTCTCGGTATCGGTATGCTTATCCTGAAAAGCTTCCCAGTTTTCAACAACCTGTGAAGGCTCATTCCAAGTGATAAAATGAGTGGGCGGTACACATGCATATACATCGCTGCCGTCAATTCCGCGCCATATAAAATTATTGTGGGGGAATCGGTTTGTGTCATTCCAAGTGCTCATTTTATTTGAAATAAAATAATCCACACCGCTTTTTTTCAGAATCTGAGGCAATATCCAGGAATTTCCGAAAACATCGGGCAGGAAACAGGAATCAACGGTAATTCCGAACTTTTCTCTGAAATAATGCTGTCCGTAAAGGCACTGTCTTATGAGACTTTCCGCTGACGGAACATTGCAATCGGGCTCTACAAACATAGCTCCTACAATTTCAAACTGTCCCGAGGCTATTTTTTTCTTTAACTCACAGAAAACCTCGGGATAGTATTTCTCTATGGTTTCATAGGTATAGCTTTGTGTATGTGCATATCTGAAATCAGGATATTTATCCATCAGCCGCATCTGAATCAGCACTGTTCTGAGATTTTTCTGCACAGCGTGAATTCTTCGCCAGTAATATGCAATATCAAGATGAGAATGGCTTACAAGGGCTACCTTACCTGCTGAGCGGTAGGTTTTGTCATTGTAAATATTCTCTTCTATGTAATCAATTGCTTTTTTTGCATCCTCATCCCTTATGTTATCATAATCAATAAGATTGAGTGCTTTATCAAGCCTTGAAATAATAATTGAAACATATTCTTCATCAAACTGACCGCTTGAAATTATATCTGTGAAAATTTCAAGGTCATAGCAGAGATTCTGAATATTCTCATTTATGGTTGTAAGATAAAAGCCTGTGAATTCCTGTCGGCAGCCTCGTTTTGCCAGAGTTTCTGGATTTCTTTCATCATCGGGCTTTGAACGGTTAAAGCCTTCGGTTTCAATCAGAATTGTATTATCCGTAATATATTCAGAAACGGGAATTCTTTCTCTGTTAGGGTCAACACCGCCTGCAAAATGTCCGTTGATTTTTACAATCATTTCACTTGCAGTGCTGAAATAAAAATAATATTCCTTATTCTTTAATTCTTCGGGGATGCTGCACTCACATCTGAGAAACGCACTGCCGTCGGGGGAATAGAATGTATCTCCCTTGCTTATAGTACGATATTCCTTATCATAGAAATCATATTCATTCTCGGATATCTGATGAGCTTCTTTTATGTATACGGGGGATAGCTCAAGCATTTTTTTATATGTATTCTTTTTCAGCCAACCGTAACGAAGCTCAATATATTCCTCGGGACGCATTGAACGTCTTATTACCTTAATATGTGCCATAGCTACCTCACTTATCCCAGAAAAACGGCTTTTTTCTGACAGCCTGCAGTTTTACTTCCTGATTTTTGTCAGCTTTTATTTTTTGCTCGCACCACTGAAGGCACAGCCCGAGCTTTGCGCATTTTGAACATTCACCGCGGGCAAGTACGGTAATTGTTCCGTTGTTTTCATTGAGAAATTCAATATAACCGCCGTCACCCTGTAAAAGGGGAGAGAGAACATTGTTGATATAATCTTTCATATAAAATACCTCAGCACCGCCAAAGGTTTTACCCATAAGCGGTGCTGTCCTGATAATGTTTATTATGGGATTTGTATAGCTTACTTATCAATAATAAAAGGATAAGTACTGATTTGCACACCAGCCTTCATAGTCGTTACCTGTACGGTAGTCTACGGTTGAGACATAAGACCATGTTCCGTTTGTCTGGTGAACATAAACTACTTCGCTTTCCTGCAATACAACATATACATAAGCAGATGTGTTGGGCGATGAACGAAGATTAAGTCCTGCAGAGCCTGTACCGCGTACTCTGTAGTATGAACCGGGCTGTACATAGGATGACTGAGGCTGAGGATCGGGATCCTGATATACGGGAACATATACAGTTTCGGGTTCGGGCTGAGTGGGTGTTTCCTGAGTTTTGTAGATGCTTGCAGTTTTACACCAGGCATAACCCTTAGCACTGTCTGTATATTCAAAGCATGCCCAGCCGTTATAAGTACCGTAAACAAAGATAAGCTCGTTACCTGCGAATCTTGTTGTGTAGTGATCTTCGGATCCGTATTCGGGGTAAATATAAAAATCTGCAGTTGAATCTGTAGTAACCTTGTAATAACCGTCAGGCTGCTGAGCAAAGTAGGTTATTGGGTCCTCGAGAAGCTCAGGCTTGTCTGATGCAGCAGAGCTTGCTGTTGTTTCCTCGGTTACGGGATTGTTTGTCTTACCTCCGAGAAGTACAACAAGAACAACCGTAAGAGCAATTATAATTACTGCACCGATGGCTGCAATTGCTATATAAAGCCCTGTTTTTTTATTTGAGCCTGAAGGGGTAACAGGTGGTGCCGGCTGTACGGGAGACTGATAAACGGGAATGTTGTTATCGGTATAAGCAACGGTTTTATCAGCAGAGCCTTCATTTTTTGGTTCTGCAGATACAGGCGGCTTGCTTATGGCAGTGCCGCAGCTGTTACAGAATGAAGCGTTATCGGGGAGATTGTTACCGCAGTTTTTACAATACATAAAATATTCCTCCGTATATTATATTTTCTTCAAAGCACCTGTGGGGCAGACCTCAGCGCATTTGTTACAATTCATACAAATGGATTTTATGTCAATATTTCTGAATTCGGGGCGTATAACGGTGTCAAAGCCTCTGCCTACAAGTCCTAATATACCCTTGCCTGCAAGGTCCTCACATGCTCTTACGCAAAGTCCGCAGAGTATACACTTGTTCTGATCCCTTGCAATAACCTCAAGCTTTGTTTCCTTGAAGCCTTCGTGGAATTCACCTCTGAGCTTTTTGCAGTCGGTACAATACAGGTCTGCATATCTGATAAGCTTGCAATGACCGTAATCGTGACAGCCGCAGCCGAGACAGCGTTTTGCTTCGTCTATAGCTTCATCCTTGTTGAAGCCGAGATTGATTTCGGTGAAATCATTTCTTCTTTCTTCGGGGGCTCTCTGAGGCATTTTTATTCTCGGATGCTTTTCGTATTCGGTGAACATATCATCTGTGATATCAATTTCCGAAAGCACGGGCTTTTTGAAGGGAATTTCAATACCGTCAAGATATGCATCAATGTATTTTGCAGCTTCATTTGCTTCTGCTATTGCCTTGATTGCGATTGAAGCACCGTCATTGGTAGTATCGCCTGCCGCAAAAACTCCGGGAATTGAGGTTGCAAATGTGATTTCATCTGCAAGAACAGTACCGCGCTTTGTGGTTTCGAGGTCTTCAAAGCCGAAGGGGTCATTTTTCTGACCTGCGGCAATAATTATTGAATCAAGGGAAAGATTGATGAATTCACCTTCCTTTGCAACGGGGGAGCGTCTGCCTTTTTCGTCAGGCTCGCCAAGCTCCATAACCTGAAGCTTTACGCCCGTTACTCTGCCGTTTTCACCGATAATTTCGGCAGGATTTGTAAGGAAACGGAAAATAACGCCCTCTTCTATAGCTTCTTCTATTTCAATATCTTCGGCAGGCATTTCTGCTCTTGTTCTTCTGTAAATAATGCTTACTTCCTCAGCACCGAGTCTTACTGCGGTGCGGCAGGCATCCATAGCAGTATTACCGCCGCCGACAATTGCTGTTTTTTTGCCGATAGCAGGATTTTCACCCATAGCAGCAGCACGAAGGAAGTCAATACCTCCGAACACACCTTCAAGGTCTTCACCGGGACATCTTATTGAGCTGCTTTTCCAGGCTCCGTTTGCTACGAGCACTGCATTATATTTTTTTCTGATTTCAGAAAGTGTGATATCCTTACCGAGGGTGCAGTTGTTTATCATTGTGACACCGAGACTTCTGATTTCCTCGATTTCAGCGTCAAGAACAGATTTTGGAAGTCTGTATTCGGGAATACCGTAGCGGAGCATACCGCCCATTTTCGGCATCTTATCATAAATTGTAACTGCGTGACCGGACTGAATAAGTCTGAATGCAGCAGAAAGACCTGCAGGACCGCCGCCGATAATTGCAACGCTTTTACCTGATGCTTTCTTTACTTCGGGGAGAATGTGCTCTCCGCTTTTAAGTGCTTCATCTGCAGCAAATGCCTTGAGGTATGCAATTGATATAGGTTCTTCGACATGCTGTCTTCTGCATGCTGTTTCACAGGGATGAGGGCATACTCTGCCTATTGAAGCGGGAAGCGAAATAACTTCCTTAATGGTTTTTACAGCGTCCGAAAATCTTCCTTCACTGATTTCCTTTACATACTTCTGGCAATCTGTATGTGCGGGACAGTTAAGTGAGCACGGACCGATGCAGTCACCCTTATGGTCGCCCATAATAAGCTCAAGTGCCAGCTTTCTTGCCTTAAGTGCTCTTTCACCCATGGTGTTTATGATCATACCTTCGGAAGCCTTTGCAGAGCATGCCCGAAGAAGCTTGGGGCTGCCTTCTGCTTCTACAACGCACATTCCGCATGCTCCGTAGGGAGACATTTCTTTAAGGTAGCAGAGATTGGGAATCTCAATGCCGTTTTTTTCGGCTGCGATGAGTATTGTATCGCCTTGCTGTGCCGTTATTTCTTTGCCGTCTATAATAAGTTTGATTGTATCAGACATCGTTTTCCCCTCCTTATCTTACTTCTACTGCACCGAATTTACAAACGGTGACACACTGACCGCACTTGATACACTTGTCGGTATCAATGATATGAGCGTTTTTGAGTGAGCCGGAAATTGCGTTTACGGGGCATTTCTTTGCACAAAGAGTACATCCCTTGCACTTATTTTCATCAATGACATATTCTCTGAGTGCTGCGCATTCACCTGCCGGACACTTTTTATCATTGATGTGAGCTTCATATTCATTTCTGAAATATTTTATTGTAGTAAGTACGGGATTGGGGGCAGTCTGACCGAGACCGCACAGAGCCCCTGAGCGAATGCCGTCGCAAAGCTCGGTAAGAAGCTCTATATCACCGTCTTTTCCGTTACCCTCAGTGATACGGGTGAGAATTTCAAACATTCTCTTTGTTCCGATTCTGCAGTGTACACATTTACCGCAGGATTCTTTAGTTGTAAAGTCGAGGAAGAAGCGTGCCATATTTACCATACAGGTGCCTTCGTCCATAACAACCATACCACCCGAGCCCATAATTGCGCCCGTTGCATTAAGTGCTTTATAATCTATAACTGTATCAAGAAGCTCCTTGGGGATACATCCTCCGGAAGGACCTCCAAGCTGTACCGCTTTGAATTCTTTGTCATCTCTGATTCCGCCTCCGATATCAAAAATAACCTCTCTGAGAGTAAGTCCCATGGGAATTTCCACAAGACCGCCTCGCTTTATTTTACCTGTAAGTGCAAATACCTTTGTGCCCTTGCTGTTTTCCGTTCCCATCGAGGCAAAGGCTTCACCGCCGTTTTCTATAATCCAGCCTACGTTTGCAAAGGTTTCTACATTATTGATATTTGAGGGCTTGTTTTCATAACCCTTTTCGGCAGGGAAGGGAGGCTTTAATCTGGGCATACCTCTTTTTCCTTCAAGGGATTCTATAAGAGCAGTTTCTTCACCGCATACAAATGCACCTGCACCGGCTTTTATTTTTAGGAAGCAAGAGAAATCCGTGCCGAGAATATTTTTGCCGAGATAGCCTTTTTGTGTTGCTTCATCGATAGCCTTCTGAAGTCTTACGATGGCAAGAGGATATTCTGCACGCACATATACAAAAGCGTGTGAAGCGCCTATTGCATATGCACCGATAAGCATACCTTCAATAAGTGTATGAGGGTCGCTTTCTATAACAGCTCTGTCCATAAATGCACCGGGGTCGCCTTCGTCTGCATTACAGATGAGATACTTGTCCGTACCCTCCGACTTTCTTGCAGCATTCCATTTGAACCAGGTGGGGAAGCCTGCACCGCCTCTGCCGGCAAGTCCCGATATCTTTATTTCTTCAATAACCTCTTCGGGGGTCATTGATGTAAGCACCTTGCGAAGTGCAGTATAACCTCCGTCTTCAACATAAGCAGTTATGCTTTCGGGGTCAACCTTACCGCAGCGGCGGAGTGCAATTCTTGTCTGCTTGGCAAGAAATACGTTGTCCTCATCGCTTATTTCATATTTTTTCAATGCTTCAAAATCATTATTCTTAAGAGAAGCGGCAATATCTTCCGCATCATTTTCCGTAACCTTTACAAGTCTTCTGAGTAATGTTTTTCCGTCATATATATCAATTATGGGTTCAAGGAAGCACATACCGATACAGCCTGCTATACCGATATCGATACCGCTGCCTGCAAGCGCCTGAGAGAGCTTTGTGTGAACCTTTGATGCACCTGCAGCAATACCGCAGGAGCCTTCGCCTATAACTATTCTCATTATGCTTCCCTTCCTTTCAGCTCTCTTAAAATCTCAACCGTTTTTGCAGGAGTAAGAGAGCCGTATGTTTCTTCGTTTATCATCATAACGGGAGAGAGACTGCAGCAGCCGAGACATGCCACTGTTTTAAGTGAAAACAGTCCGTCCTCTGTAGTGTCGCCGTCCTTTATTTTCAGCTCTTCGCATATTGCTTTTTCAATGCTGTCTGCACCGTTTACGTGGCAGGCAGTACCCTTACAAAGAAGTATAAGGTATTTTCCGACCTTTTTAAGTCTGAATTGGGTATAGAACGTTGCAACGCCCATAACCTTGGCAGGGGAGGTGCCTGTTTTTTCTGCGATTTCATATAATACATCTGTAGGAAGATATCCGTATATGTCCTGTGCTTTCTGAAGGATGGTAATAAGATTATCATTGTTTTCCGAAGCAGTATCAAGAATATCTTTCAGCAGACTGAGATCGCTGCTGCAGCAATTTCCGCACATAGTATAATCACCTTCATTAAATTATTAATTTTTATTTTAACATATATATAATCGAATTTCCATACCTGATAACAAAAAAAACCATAGAATATTTATTCACAAATAATGAATATATACACATTTTATACATCTCATTCAGGAATGTTATCCATAAAAAAATATAATGATAGTTCTGAAAATATTGAAAAATGTTGTTATTATAAATATAATATTTAATATTATATAAAAGAAACTGTGAAAAAGCACACAAAATAAAAAGTTTTTATTATAGGCTTGACAAAAATGGAATAATGATGTATAGTTATGCACATCACATGAATACAAATTCGTTTCGGAGGAAAAAACAATGGATAAATCAAAAATCAAAAAGGTAGTACTTGCATATTCAGGCGGTCTTGATACTTCTATCATTATTCCCTGGCTTAAGGAGAATTATAATAACTGTGAGGTTATCGCTGTTTCAGGTAATGTAGGACAGGCTGACGAGCTTGAAGGTCTTGAAGAAAAGGCTCTCAAGACAGGTGCTTCAAAGCTTTATATCGCAGACCTTACCAAGGAATTTATTGAAGATTATGTATTCCCCTGTGTACAGGCAGGCGCAAAGTATGAAGACTATCTTCTCGGTACTGCATTTGCTCGTCCCCCCATTGCAAAGAGAATTGCTGAAATTGCTCTTGAAGAAGGCGCAGATGCTATCTGCCACGGCTGTACAGGTAAGGGTAATGACCAGGTAAGATTTGAGCTTGCTATCAAAGCATTTGCCCCCGATATGCCTATTATTGCTCCCTGGAGAGAATGGGATATCAAGAGCCGTGAAGAAGAAATTGAATATGCAGAGGCACACAATGTTCCTCTTAAGATAAACCGTGAAACCAATTATTCAAAGGATAAGAATATCTGGCATCTTTCACACGAGGGTCTTGATCTTGAAGATCCTGCAAACGAGCCTCTTTATAACAAGCCCGGCTTCCTTGAAATGGGCGTTTCACCCGAAATGGCTCCCGACAAGCCCACTTATGTAAAAATTCATTTTGAACAGGGTGTTCCCACTTCTGTTGACGGTGTTGAAATGGATGCGGTTGCTCTTGTTACAAAGCTCAACGAGCTTGGCGGTGCAAACGGTATCGGTCTTCTTGATATCGTAGAAAACAGACTCGTAGGTATGAAATGCCGCGGTGTATATGAAACTCCCGGCGGAGCTATCATCTATAAGGCACACGAGGTTCTTGAAACAATCACACTTGACAAAGAAACAGCTCATTACAAATCACTTGTTGCTCAGAAGCTTGCAGAGCTCGTTTACAATGCACAGTGGTTCACTCCTCTTACAGAAGCTATCTTAAGCTTTGTAAAGACAACACAGAAGACTGTTACAGGCGATGTAACACTCAAGCTCTACAAGGGCAATATGATAAATGCCGGTGTTACTTCACCCTATTCACTCTATGACCCCGAAATTGCTACATTTGATGAGGACAATGTTTACAATCAGGCTGATTCAGCAGGCTTCATAAATCTTTACGGACTTCCCACAAAGGTTTATGCAAAGATGAAGGCAAAGAACAACATTAAATAATTCCGGGAGAAATATGATGGAAAAAATGTGGGCAGGCAGATTCGAAAAGGCTCTTAACAAAGAGGCTGATGATTTCAACTCATCAATCCGTTTCGACTGTAAAATGTATAAACAGGACATCCGCGGCTCTATGGAGCACGCAGCTATGCTTGCCGCTTGTAATATCATAACCGAAAACGAAAGTCTGCAGATCATAGACGGTTTGCAGACTGTTCTTGATGATATAGACAGCGGCGCACTTCCCATTGATGAAAATGCGGAAGATATTCATATGTTTGTTGAAGCTGTTCTCACTGAAAGAATAGGCGATGTGGGTAAAAAGCTTCATACGGCAAGAAGCCGTAATGATCAGGTTGCACTTGATCTCAGATTATATCTCCGTGATGAATCCGAGGAGCTTATTGAGCTGCTTTATTCTATTATCGGGACGGTTACAAAAAAAGCAGAGGAAAACGCAGAGGTCATAATGCCGGGCTATACACATCTTCAGCGTGCTCAGCCTATAACCTTCGGTCAGCATTTACTTGCTTATGCTATGATGTTTATGCGTGATGTCGGCAGAGTAAAGGATGCAATCAGACGAATGAATTATTCGCCTCTCGGCTGCTGTGCACTTGCAGGCACAACATATCCTACCGACAGAATGATGACAGCAAAGGCTCTCGGCTTTGACGGAATAATGCTCAACTCTCTTGACGGTGTTTCGGACAGAGATTACTGTGTTGAGCTTATGAGCGCATTTTCAACAATTATGATGCATCTTTCCCGTTTTTCCGAAGAGGTTATACTCTGGTCAAGCTGGGAATTCAAGTTTGTTGAGCTTGACGATGCATACACAACAGGCTCAAGCATTATGCCTCAGAAAAAGAATCCCGATATGGCAGAGCTTGTCAGAGGAAAGACAGGCAGAGTTTACGGTGACCTTTTTGCTCTTCTTACCACACTTAAGGGTATCCCCCTTGCATACAACAAGGATATGCAGGAGGATAAGGAAGCAGTATTTGACAGTATTGAAACGGTAAAGAAATGCCTTTCCGTATTTATTCCCATGATTGATACGATGAAGCCTATTCCCGAAAATATGAAGAAGGCTGCACAGAACGGCTTTATCAATGCAACAGATCTTGCAGACTATCTTGTGGGAAAGGGACTTCCGTTCAGAAGCGCATATAAAATTGTAGGACAGATTGTCGGCTACTGCGTACAGAATAAAACAATTTTAGAGGAAATTCCTCTTACAAAATATAAGGAATTCGATAAGCATTTTGCAGAAGATCTGTATGAAGCCATTGACCTTACAAACTGTGTTAACCTGAGAATTTCTGCAGGCGGCACAGGTATAGAATCTGTAAAAACACAAATCGCACAGGTTAAGGAATTTTTACACAATGAAAAAGGTATTTATTGACGGCAGTGCAGGGACTACGGGACTTCGTATCCACGACAGACTTGCACTGAGAAAAGATATAGAGCTTATAACTTTATCCGATGAAAAAAGAAAAGACCCTGCTTTCAGAAAGGAAGCTATAAACAATGCAGATATAGCATTTTTATGTCTTCCCGATGCGGCTTCAATTGAAGCAGTAAGCTTCATTGAAAATGATAATACGGTTGTTATTGATACTTCAACCGCCCACCGTACCGAAAGTGCCTGGGCATACGGTTTCCCCGAATTGTCGGAAAAGCATCTTGAAAAGATAAAGACAGCAGGAAGAATTGCTGTGCCGGGATGTCACGCAAGCGGATTTATAGCACTTATCTATCCTCTTGTTGAAGCAGGTATATTGCCTGCCGATACGCTTATATCCTGTTATTCGCTTACGGGATATTCGGGCGGCGGCAAAAAGATGATTGCCGAATATGAGGATAATGACCGTGACACTCTTCTTGATGCTCCGAGGATTTACGGGCTTACCCAACAGCACAAGCATCTTAAGGAGATGAAGGCTGTTACGGGAATTGACAATGCACCTGCATTTTTCCCTGTTGTATCGGGCTTTTACTCGGGTATGGCTGTAAGCATACCGATATTCCGTTCACAGATAAATGCCGGTATCGATGAAATAAAGGGTATCTATAAAGATAAGTATACATGGGGTATGGTTTCATTTGCAGACGCTATGGATAAAGAAGGATTTTTATCTGCAGGTACTTTTTCAGGTAAGGATACCATGACCGTAAGTGTTTACGGTAACGAAGAGAGAATAACACTTGAAGCAGTATATGATAATCTCGGTAAGGGTGCGTCAGGTGCTGCTATAGAATGTATGAATATTGTATTGGGAAATGAGCCCTCCTTCGGGCTTACGGTGTAAAAAATGATAAAAACAGTTTCAGGCGGTGTATGTGCCGCAAAAGGATATAAGGCAAGCGGTATACACTGCGGTATACGCAAAAATAAAACAAAGAGGGATCTTGCCCTTATTTTAAGTGAGGTAAAGGCAAATGCTGCCGCCGTTTACACAACAAATCTTGTAAAGGGCGCACCTCTTGTTGTTACAAAAAATAATATAAGTGACGGTAAGGCACAGGCTGTTATCTGTAATTCAGGTAATGCCAATACCTGTAATGCTGACGGTATAGAAAAGGCAGAGTCTATGTGTCAGCTTGTTGCAGATAAGCTCGGAATCAGTGCAGCGGATGTTGTTGTTGCTTCAACCGGTGTTATCGGTCAGACTCTTGATATTACTCCCATTGAAAAAGGTATGGATAATCTCGTTGCGTGCCTCGGAAATAATTCCGGAGAGGCGGCAGAGGGTATAATGACTACCGATACTGCACTTAAGGAAATTGCTGTAGAGTTTACTGCAGGCGGAAAAATCTGTACCATAGGCGGTATTGCAAAGGGTTCGGGAATGATTCATCCCAATATGGCAACAATGCTTGTATTTATTACAACCGACTGTGCAATTTCATCCGAGATGCTTTCAAAAGCTCTTAAGAGTGATATTGCAGATACCTTCAATATGGTAAGCGTTGACGGAGATACATCCACAAATGATATGGTTACCGTGCTTGCAAACGGGATGGCAGGTAATGACGAAATTACTTGTGAAAACGAAGATTTTGCAGCGTTTATGAAGGCACTCAACACAGTAACCGTATATCTTTGCAGATGCATTGCAGGTGACGGTGAAGGTGCAACCAAGCTTCTTGAATGCAGTGTTACAGGTGCAAAGACAAAGGAAACGGCAAAAACAGTAGCAAAGAGTGTTATCTGTTCTTCACTTACAAAGGCAGCAATGTTCGGCGCAGATGCCAACTGGGGCAGAGTTCTTTGTGCAATCGGCTATTCCGGTGCAGATGTTGATGTTACAAAAATTGATGTTTCCTTCCGTTCGGCAAAGGGTACTGTTGATGTTTGTAAGGACGGAGCAGGTATACCCTTCTCGGAAGAAATCGCAAAGGAAATTCTTCTTGAAAAGGAAATTGAGATTCTTGTTGCCCTTAACGACGGTGATGCTTCATCAACTGCATGGGGATGCGACCTTACTTATGACTATGTAAAGATTAACGGCGATTACAGAACCTGATGAAAGGATAATATTTACTATGGATATTTCAAATGCAAGCCGTGCCTCAGTGCTTGTTGAGGCATTGCCGTATATACTTGAATACCGCGGCAAGGTTCTGGTTGTCAAATACGGCGGAAACGCTATGATAAACGGTGAGCTTAAGGATTCCGTTATGCGTGACATTGTTCTTCTCAACCTTATCGGTGTTAAGGTTGTGCTTGTCCACGGAGGCGGTCCCGAAATTTCCGAAATGCTTACTAAGGTAGGGAAGGAAACTCTTTTTGTTGACGGACTCAGAGTTACCGACGAAGAAACCGCACAGATTGTACTTATGGTGCTTTCAGGAAAAATCAATAAGGGTCTTGTCGGTCTTATTGAGCAGAAGGGCGGTAAGGCAATCGGTCTTTCGGGGGTTGACGGCTCTATGATTGAGGCTGAGAAAAAGGATGACAGACTGGGCTTTGTCGGAAATATAACCAATGTCAACACAAAGATTATTGAGGATGCTCTTGAAAAAGGCTATATTCCCATTATCTCAACAGTAGGCTGTGATAAAGAAGGAAATATATATAACATAAATGCAGACACCGCTGCTGCAAAAATCGCAGGTGCATTAGGTGCCGAAAGTCTTATTTCTATGACAGATATCAGCGGAATTATGAAGGATAAAAATGATCCCTCCTCACTTATTTCCGCACTCAGTGTTGCGGATGCAAAGAAGCTTATTGCTGACGGTATTATCAAAGACGGTATGATTCCCAAGGCTCAGTGCTGTATGGATGCAATCAACTGGGGTGTAAAGAAAGTATTTATAATTGACGGCAGAGTACCTCATTCAATTCTTATTGAAACCCTTACAAATGAGGGTATGGGAACAATGTTTACGGCAGGTGACAAAAATGTGTGATATAAAAACTCTTGATAAGGAATATGTTGCAAATACATATGCAAGATTTCCGCTTTGTATAGAAAAAGGCAAGGGCTCACTTGTGTATGATGAAAACGGTAAAGAATATATTGATCTCGGTTCGGGAATTGCCGTTACGGCTTTCGGTATTGCCGATGATGAATGGGTAAATGCAGTTTCTTCACAGGCTGCCTGTCTGCAGCATACATCAAATCTTTATTACACCTCTCCCTGCGTAAAGCTTGCTCAGATGCTTTGTGAGAAAACGGGAATGAAAAAGGTATTCTTTTCAAACTCAGGCGCAGAGGCAAATGAATGTGCAATAAAGACTGCAAGAAAATATGCCGCAGAAAAGAAGGGTGCGGAATATTTTAACATAATCACCCTTAAAAACAGTTTTCACGGCAGAACTATATCAACACTGGCAGCAACGGGACAGGATGTTTTTCATAAGGATTTCCTGCCTCTTACCGAGGGTTTTCTTTATGCAGATGTCAATGATTGCGAAAATATAAAATCTTTGGTTGCCGAAAACAAGGTCGCTGCCATTATGATAGAATGTGTACAGGGTGAGGGCGGTGTTGCCGCACTTAACAAGGATTTTGTAAAAACTATCGCAGATATATGCGAAAAGGAAGATATAATTTTAATCTGCGATGAAGTGCAGTGCGGAAACGGAAGATGCGGTGCGCTTTACTGCTATATGAATTACGGTATCAATCCCGATATTGTTTCAACTGCAAAAGGACTTGCAGGCGGTCTTCCTCTCGGTGCAACACTTTTCGGTGAAAAAACAAAGGCTGTACTCGGCGCTTCTGACCACGGTTCAACCTTCGGAGGAAACCCCGTATGTTGTGCCGGTGCTCTCAGTATTCTTTCAAGAATCGATGATAAGCTTCTTTCTGATGTAAAGGCAAAATCAGAGTATATTTTCAGTGAGCTTGAAGGTGCACCCGGTGTAAAAAGTGTCAGCGGTATGGGACTTATGATAGGAATAGAAACCGAAAAGAACGCTTCGGATATAGTAAATGAATGTATGTCAAACGGTGTTCTTGTACTGAAGGCGAAAACAAAGGTAAGACTTTTACCTGCTCTTAATATTCCCGATGAGCTGCTTGAAAAGGCAGTTGCGGTACTTAAAAAGGCTTGTGAGGTATAATTATGACACTTAAAGGAAGAGATTTTTTAACATTACTTGATTTTACCCCCGCTGAAATAGAATATCTGCTCGACCTTTCGGCTGAGCTTAAGGAAAAGAAGAAAAACGGTATTCTTCACGATGAGCTCAGAGGAAAGAATGTAGCTCTTATTTTTGAAAAAACAAGCACCCGTACCCGTTCAAGCTTTGAAGTTGCTGCACACGACCTCGGTATGGGCACAACATATCTTGATCCTTCAGGCTCTCAGATAGGAAAAAAAGAGAGCATTGCTGATACAGCAAGAGTTCTTGCAGGTATTTTTGACGGTATTGAATACAGAGGCTTCGGCCAGGAGATAGTTGAAGAGCTTGCAGAATATTCGGATGTCCCCGTATGGAACGGTCTTACAAACGAATATCATCCTACTCAGATTCTTGCAGACCTTCTGACAATCAGAGAACATTTCGGAAGGTTAAAAGGAATAAAGTTTGTATATATGGGGGATGCCCGTTATAATATGGGTAATTCTCTTATGATAGGCTGCTGTAAGATGGGGCTTGACTTTACAGCCTGTGCTCCCGCAAAGTATTTCCCCGATGAAGCACTTGTGGCAAAATGCAGAGAAATTGCAGCCGAAACAGGTGCAACACTCAGCTTTATTGAGGACCCTGCCGAGGCTTGTAAGGGTGCAGATGTAATCTGTACCGATGTGTGGGTTTCTATGGGCGAGCCTCTTGAAGTATGGGAGGAAAGAGTTAAAGAGCTTACTCCCTATCAGGTAAATTCCGAAAAAATGGCAATTGCAGGTGAGAACTGTATCTTTATGCACTGTCTTCCTTCTTACCACGACCATAAAACAATAGTAGGTAAGGAAATGGGCGAGCGCTTCGGAATGGATGCTTTTGAAGTAACAAACGATGTTTTTGAAAGCAAGGCATCCGTAGTTTTCAAGGAAGCGGAAAACCGTATGCATACAATCAAGGCTGTAATGCTTGCTACACTTAAATAAGCCTGAATATTGAAATTGATTACTCCCGTCAGCCGGTTTACGGTGTGACGGGAGTTAACTTTTGCCGAGCTTATATATACAAAGTGTATTTTGTTGTGCATTGTGACAAAAAATAAACACAGTGTTGCATTATGTGAAATTTTGTTGTATTATATCTATAATATAAAATAAGGAGCATTATTATGCCGAATCCTGAAGACCGCCGTGTAAAAATGACAAAAAAAATTCTCAAGGAAGCACTTGTTGAATTGATGAAAGAAAAACCTGTCTACGCAATCAGTGTAAAAAAAATCTGCGAAAATGCAGATGTTAACAGAAGTACATATTATCATCATTACCAGTCAGCTCAGGAGTTGTATGATGATATTATCAATGATATAAGACAAGATCTTAATGTCATAATTTACAACAGCCGTGCAAAAAAGCTGTCAAAAAGCGAGATTATATGTGAGCTGCTTTCTTATATAGAGGCAAACAGGGAGCTTGTTCTTGTTGTGCTTGGTGATAACGGCAATATCGGTATGGGGCAAAAGCTGTCCGAGATTGTAGAGCAGTTTGTCAATACCGATAATAATTCGGAGCTTTCTGTGTATTGCGCCCAGTTTATTTCTGCAGGTGTTGCTCATATATTATGGATGTGGCTTAACCGAAAGGACCGTCTGCCGCCTGAAGTCGTGGCAAATCTTATTGTAAACATTATCTGCAAAGGTGTGCGTCATTCTATGGTTTTTTCTTCGGATAACTCTTTATTGTCAGAATGAATAATATATAAACAGACGCCCGGACCGCAAGGTCCCGGGGGGATTGTCGTGTTTAAGAATAGTTACAGCCGCCGCCCCCAC